>DASQMB010000010.1:0-150122 GCA_035645715.1 Pyrinomonadaceae bacterium | reverse complement strand
TCGCGCCGGGGGCCGCGCCGCTCGCACGCGCGGCCCCCGGCGCGAAGTCGTCGAGGGGAGAAACCCAGCCGCCAAGTCGGCCGCGCCCCGCCGCGGGCCGCAGGCGACGCCAGCCCCGCCTTCGTTCAGAGGTTGACGCCGAAACCCCTCATCCTCCGCTTCGACTCGGGCACGCTGCTGCTGGACGGCGCGGGGCCGGAGGCGCAGGTGCCTGCGGCCTTCCGCTGGGACGAGCGCGTGCTGCGCTGGCGCGCGCCGGCCTGGGCCTACCGCGAGGTGCTGCGCGAGCTGGTGCGCAACAAGGTGGCGCACGAGGACCGTGCGCGGGCCTACCACGAGTTCGACTTCCCCACGAAGTTCTCGGTCGAGCCGCGCCCCTACCAGCGCGAGGCCATCGAGGAGTGGCGCCGTCGCGGCTCGCGCGGCGTGGTGGTGCTCCCCACCGGCGCCGGCAAGAGCCTCGTCGCGCAGCTCGCCATCGAGCAGGTCAAGCGCTCGACGCTGGTGGTCGTGCCGACCATCGACCTGATGAATCAGTGGTACGACCTGCTGCTCTCCTGCTTCGACGCCGAGGTCGGCCTCATCGGCGGCGGCTACTTCGAGACGGGCGCGCTCACCGTCTCGACCTACTCCTCGGCCTTCCGCTTCATGGAGCGGCTCGGCAACCAGTTCGGCCTCGTCATCTTCGACGAGTGCCACCACCTGCCCTCGTCCGTCCACCGCTACGCGGCCGAACTCTCCATCGCCCCGTTCCGCCTGGGCCTGACGGCCACGCCCGAGCGCGCCGACGGCGCCGAGAGCCTGCTCGAACAGCTCGTCGGCCCCTTCGTCCTGCGGCGCGAGACGCACGAGCTGGCGGGCGAGTACCTGGCCGACTACAGCGTAGTCCGCCTGAGCGTCGAGTTGAGCGCGGAGGAGCGCGCCGCCTACGAGCGCGAGCGCGAAGTGCTGCGCGCCTTCCTGCGCGAGAAGGGCATCGGCCTCGGCAGCCTGCGCGGCTTTCAGAACTTCGTCGCCGCCAGCGCCCGCTCGCCCGAGGGGCGGCGAGCGATGATGGCCTACCGCGAGTCGAAGCGGATCGCGCTCGGCACCGACGCGAAGCTGCGCATGCTCGCGGAGCTTCTGGGGCGCCACCGCCGCGAGAAGGTCTTGATCTTCACGGCCGAGAACGAGATGGTCTACCGCATCTCGCGCCGCTTCCTGGTGCCGGCCATCACGCACGAGACTGGCGTCAAGGAGCGGCGCGCTTGGCTCGAAGCCTACAACCGCGGCGAGGTGCTGGCGCTCGCCACCTCGAAGGTGCTGAACGAGGGCGTCAACATCCCGGACGCATCAATCGCAGTGGTCCTCTCGGGCTCGGGCTCGACGCGCGAGCACGTCCAGCGGCTCGGCCGCATCCTGCGCAAGCTGCCCGGCAAGGAGGCGACGCTCTACGAGGTGGTCACGCAGGGCACGACCGAGGAGAACATCAGCCAGCGTCGCGGCGGCGGCGAGCAGTTCCGCGAACGACAGCCGCCTTTTGGTGCGAACTGACGGGTGACTTTCGTCACGTCGCCTAGACCACACGACTGCCTGAGTCGTCACCGTTGCCCGTCGCTCGTCACTTGTCGCTCGTCACTCGTCACTCGTCACTTGTCACTCGTCACTCTTCTTTTATGTTGACGGCGGACCTCGCCATGAGCTGGCAGCGCGGGGGCAGGGTGGTGCCGCGCCACGTCGAGCCGGACAGCGCCGAGTACCTGCGCGCGGCCGAAGACCTCGTCAACCTCTTCGCCGAGCACGAGGGCGAGACGCGCGCGGCGCTCGAAGAGGCTTTGCGCGAGTACGTCGGGACCGGGACCGACTACAAGATCATGCGCGGCCTCATCAAGCTGCTGACCGACCGCTGCGAGTTCGACACGACGGCGCCGGCCGAGCCCTCCGACATCCGCCGCGCCCTCTTCCTGCGGGCGCGCGAGAGCCACCCCGTCACCGGGGTCGAGCAGCGCAACCGGGTCGTGGCCGAGGCCGCGGCCGAGATAGGCTGCGCGCCCGACGCGCTGCTCGCCGGCCTCTACGCGGACCTCTCTGACAATCAGCGGCTCGTCAGCTTCGAGCCGCTCGCGCCCGCCGAACTCCTGGACCTCTACAACGTGGCGCAGGCGCAGGCGCTCCTCTACCGCTGCGTCGAGATGACTCTGTGGGTCGAGCCGCAGCCGGCCGAGGGCTACCGCGAATTGTTCGGGGCCGTGAAGGCTTACGGGCTGATTCACACCGTGACGGGCGGGGCCGGGCGCGGCTACGAGATCAGGCTCGACGGGCCGGTCTCGCTCTTCCAGCGGTCGCAGAAGTACGGCGTGCAGATGGCGGTCTTCCTGCCGGCGCTGCTGCTCTGCCAGAACTGGCGGATGCGGGCCGAGATCGAGACGAAGCGCGGCACGGCCCACTTCGAGCTGAACAGCCGGCAGACGCGCCTGCGCTCGCACTACCGCGTCGCGGTCGGGTACGAGAACCCGGCCATTGAGAAGCTGGCCGCGACGTGGCACAAGGCCGGCGCGGATTGGGCGCTCGAACAGAGCCGCGAAGTGATTGACCTCGGCGAGACGGCCTTCGCGCCCGACTTCGTTCTGAGCCGTGAGACGGGCGCGCGCGTCTACCTCGAAGTCCTCGGCTTCTGGACGCCTGAGTCCCTGCGCCGCCGCCTCGCCGAGTTCGAGCACGCAGGCATCCGCAACTTCATCCTCGCCGCCTGGGACGAGCTGCGCGGCGGGCGCGACCCGCTGGCCTCGGTCCCGCCCAACGTCATCAACTTCAAGCGCACTCTCGACCCCGCGGCGGTCGCCCTCAAGGCCGACGAACTCACGGCCGCGGCCGGGTGAAGGCGGGAGGGGGCTTGTGCCCGCTCGCCCGCGCGCAGGGTGCCGTCGCCCCGGCGCGAGGGCCACTGCTTTCAGGCCGGAGCCTTCAGGCGGCGGCGTCTTCAGGCCGTCACTTCGATTTTCCAGAGGCTTTCGGTCAACTGCGTGGTCTCGATCTCGACGGGCAGGAACTTCCTGACGATCTCGATGTTGGTCGTCGTGTGGAGCGAGGGCGGGCCGGTGACGTAGGAGCCGCCGCCCGCGAGCGCCAGCGGGATGAGGAGCTGGTCGGCGAGGTGCTCGCCGACGGGTGCGCCCGCGTCGAGGTAGCGCCGCACCTCCGCGACCACCTCCGAGGCCACGCGCTCGGCCGGGACGCCGCGCCGTCCCATGCCGGTGAAGACCTCCGTCGCGTTCTCGCTTTCGATCTCGATGGTCAGGACGTTGCCGGGGCTTACGGCGTTGTCGGAAGACGCGATTTCGAGCAGGTCGGGAGGCCAGCCGAGTTGCTGGCCGACGACCGTCAGCTCGCGCTCGGCGATTGACTCGGGCAGCCTGACGACGAGGGCACGTGCCCTCTGCGAGAGGACGAGGCCGCGCTCGTCGAGGTCGAGGCGGCGGGGCTCTGCCGCGGGCTCGACTGTGACGCGGAGGCGGCCCCCGCCCGGCGGGTAGAAGCCGTAACGCTCAAGCTCCAGCGAGACGGTCGGCCCCGTCCGGCCGACGAGCGGGAGGAAGGCGCGCCTGATGAACTCGTAGGGCGGCGCGTGCGGGTTGTGCGTGCCGCCTTCTATGACGAGCGTGCTCGGCCCGGCTGCGACCAGCAGCGGCGGCAGCACGGCCTGGAGGACGAGCGTGGCGCTGCCGGCCGTGCCGACCCGGAAGTGGTATTCGCCCGGCACAACCTCGCCCGGCACGAAGGTGAACTCGCGCGAGCCGACAGCGGCGCCGTCAACTCGCGCCCGCCCTACCTCGGCCGCGGAGAGGACGGCCGTCAGGTGCTGCTTCTGCAAGCCCGGCTTTTCGCGTCGCGCGCGGACGTTGTAGGCGCGGAAGGGCCTGCCCGAGATGAGCGAGAGCGCGACCGAGCTGCGGATGATCTGCCCGCCGCCCTCGCCGAACGAACCGTCAATCGTCAGCATAATTTGGAGCCGAGTTTATAGCTTGTAGTTTTTAGTGGTGACCTCATTGATAACTAAAAACTACAAACAAAAAACTGATAACTACTCTTCCAGCTCGCGCGGCCTGACGTGGAGTTCGAGGCGCCCCGTGCCTGCACGCACCCTGCTCCACTTCTCGACGCCGAGGCTGACGCGCGCCAGCGCAGCCGTCGGCATCCCCTGCCGCTCGCCCGCGAGCAGCTCGATCAGCTCCTCCATGCCGGGGTTGTGGCCGACGAGAAGCACCTCCTCGGCCGCTTCTTCAAGCTCTGAGACAACCTCGACGAGCCGCCCGGCCGGGGCCTCGTAGATGCGCTCGTCGTAGCGCACGGGGGCGTCGAGCCCCGCTGCCTCCGCGACGAGGGCCGCGGTCCGGCGGGCGCGCTCGGCCGGCGACGAGAGCACGAGGTCGGGCCGGAGCTTGCGGCGCAACAGGAAGCGGCCCACGAGCGGGGCGGCGCGCAGGCCGCGCTCGTTGAGCGGGCGGTCGAAGTCTGCGAGGCCGGGTTCGGCCCAGCTCGACTTGGCGTGGCGGAGCAGGAGCAGTCGTTTCATCTTCGGGTCGGCCTCGACGCTTCACCGCCGGGCCGGCCCCTTCGCGGCCGATGGCCCTCGGGCGGTGAGCGTGAGATTGCGAGCTGCGTTTCGGTTTCGGCGGGCGGCGGGGTCAACGCTCCGGCGGGTCGTCCTTGCCGGTGCGCGCTGCGCCGGGCGCCGGGGCGTGAGACGACGCCCCCCGGCCGTGGTCCATGTCGGCGAAGGGCGTCTGGCGCGTGCGTGTGAACTTCGGGCGCGGCAGCTCGTCCTCGTCGCGTTCGGCTTCCTCGGCCGCCTCGTCGGCCGGGGCGTCGTGCGGGCGGCAGACGGCGCGCACCGTGCGGAAGGCTTCGCCGCGCGAGACGTGGCGCTTGCCGCCGCCGCGCCTCGCGTTGAGAATCACGTCCCTGAGCGAGAGGATGCCGGCGAGCCTCGCCTGCCCGTCGAGCACGGGCAGGCGCCGCACCCGCTCGCGGCGCATGACCGCGAGCGCCTCTTCAACGTCGTCGTCGGCCGTGCAGGTGTGGACGTGGTTCGTCATCAACTCCCCGACGCGGACCTCCTGCGCCGTCTGCCCGCGCGAGGCGAGGGCGATGCAGATGTCGCGGTCCGTGACGACGCCGACCACGCGCGCCTCCTCGTCAACCACCGGGACCACGCCGCAGTCGCGCCGCCACATGATGTCGGCGACGGCGGCCAGCGTCGCGTCGGGGCGGCAAGCCTCGACCTCGTGCGTCATCAACTGCTCGACCAGCATCGTTCGGAAACCTCCGTCGGGGTGTGTGTTCGCCGTCAACTTTTATCACAACGGGCGGGGCACAGGCGACGCCTCGGCGGAAGGCGCGTGGCGTGTGGGGGCGCGCCGGGGCGCGTTTGTGGCCCGCCGCCCGTTGTGCTGTAATCGAGCCCGCGGGCCTGCACGCGGCGCGCGGGCGGCGCGGGCCGCAGTGGGAATTATGACCGCGAGGCGGGGAGACGGGTGGCAAAACTCAGGAAGCTTGAACGGCACATGCTCGTCTGCGAGCACAAGGACTGCGAGAAGCGCGGCGGGCGCGACGTGTACAAGGCCCTGAAGGGCGCGCTCAAGGAGGCGGGCCGGCGCGAGAGCGTGATGGTCAGCCGCGTGGACTGCTTCGACCGCTGCGGCGACGGCCCCGTCGTGGTCGTCTACCCCGACGGGGTCTGGTACGGCGGCGTGGACGAGCGGGCGGCGCGCGAGATCGTCGAGCGGCACGTCTGCGGCGGCCGTGCGGCCTCGTGCGAGGTGCTGCGCGATTTGCGGGCCGGGGGGGAGTGAAGGGCTTGGCGAGGACGCTGGTCGTCGGCGACATCCACGGCTGTTTCGACGAGCTGCGCGACCTGCTCTCGCTGGTCGGCTTCGGGCGGGAGGACCGCCTCGTCTGCGTCGGCGACCTCGTGGTCAAGGGCGAGCAGAGCCGAGAGGTTCTGGACTTCTTCATCTCTGACGCGCGCTGCCGCTCCGTGCTCGGCAACCACGACCGCGCGGTCTTGCGCGCCCTGCGCGGCGAGGATGCCGAATTGAAGCAGGCGCAGAAGAAGTGCGTCGGGGAGCTGTCGCGCGGCCGGCCGCGCTACGCAGAGTATCTGGGCGGCCTCCCGCTCTGGATAGACCTCGGCCGGCACATCGTCGTCCACGCCGGCCTCCGCCCCGGCGTACCGCTGGAAGAACAGGCGGTCGAAGACCTGACCGAGCTGCGCACGCTCGGCCCCGACCGCACGAGCCGCGCCGGCCTTCCCTGGTACGAGGTTTACGAAGGCCCGCAGACCGTCCTCTTCGGCCACTGGCCGGCCAGCCCGCCGCGGCGCGGCCCCGCCGCCCTCGGCCTCGACACGGGCTGCGTCTACGGCTACGAGCTGACGGGCTGGCTCGTCGAAGGGGGCGAACTGGTCAGCGTGAAGGCGCGCAGGGCCTACAGCGCGCCGAAGGGCTGAGACGGCGCGACGGACTTTCGGGCGCCGGCCTGTTGCCGGCTTGTTACAGAGACGTAACGCGGCGGGGTTAGACTCTCGGGCGATGATCACTTACGGACAACACCGCTACCCCGGCAAGCTCTTCATCGTCGAGGGCACGGACGGCAGCGGCAAGTCGACGCAGCTCGCCCTGCTCCACCAGTGGCTCAGGCAGGAGGGCTACCCCGTCTTCTTCTCGGAGTGGAACTCCTCGCCGCTCGTCAAGGACACGACGCGCCGCGCCAAGAAGCGGCGGCTCTTTACGCCCACCACCTTCTCGCTCATCCACGCCACAGACTTCGCCGACCGCACCGAGCGCGACATCATCCCGCCCTTGAAGGCCGGGGCCATCGTCCTCGCCGACCGCTACATCTACACGGCCTTCGCCCGCGACGTGGCGCGGGGCTGCGACCGCGCCTGGGTCCGCGAGCTGTACCGCTTCGCCGTCAGGCCGACGGTCGCCTTCTTCTTCCGCGCGCCGCTCGACGTGGCGATTGACCGCATCGTCTCGGGCCGCCCCGCTCTCAAGCACTACGAGGCCGGGCTCGACATGGGCTGGTCGGACGACCCGGAGGAGAGCTTCGGAGTCTTCCAGGGCAAAATCCTCGAAGAGTACGACCGCATGGTCTCGGAGTTCGGCCTGACGGTCATCGACGCGACCGGCTCCATCGAGGTCCAGCAGCGCGAGATGCGGCGCATCGTGGCCGAGCACCTGGCGGGGGAGGCCGCGGCCGCCCGATGACCGAAGTAAGATTCTACGGCACGCCCCTGCCCGGCATCGGCGACGAGCCCCTGAGCGGCAAGCTCATCGTCGTCGAGGGCACAGACGGCGTGGGGCGCTCGACCCACACGGCGATGCTGCGCACCTGGCTCGAAGCGCGCGGCCACGCCGTCGTCGACACGGGCATGACGCGCTCGGTGCTGGCCGGCTCGGGGCTGAAGGAGGCGAAGCGCGGGACGACGCTCGGGCGCCTGACGATGCAGCTCTACTACGCGGCCGACTTCGCCGACCGGCTCGAAAACGAGATGGTGCCGGCCCTGCGCGCCGGCTTCGTCGTCCTCACGGACCGCTACATCTACTCGGCCATCGCGCGGGCCGTCGTGCGCGGGGTCGAGCCCGAGTGGATTCGCTCCGTCTACGGCATCGCGCTCGTCCCTGACCTCGTCCTCTACCTGCGCGTCTCGCGCGCCGAGGAGCTGGTCGAGCGCGTGCTCGCCTCTGACCGCCGGTTCGACTACTGGGAGTCGGGCATGGACCTCAACCTCGGCGAAGACCTCTACGACAGCTTCGTCGCGTACCAGACGCGGCTGCTCGGCGAGTTCGACCGGATGAGCGGCGAGTACGGCTTCCGCGTCGTGGACGCCTCGCGCCCGGTGCGGCGCGTGGCCGCGGACCTGCGGCGCGCGGTGGCCCGCGTGCTGGACGGCGGCGGGCGCTGAGGGCGCCGAGGGCGCTTAAGGACCGGGGGCGTGCGTGAGACTGGCGGCCATTGACATCGGCTCGAACTCCATCAAGCTGGTCGTCGCAGAGGCGGCGGCGGGCGCCGACGCGCTCGACATCATCGAGCGCGACAAGGAGGTCGTCCGCCTCGGCCACGACACGCTGCGGCAGGGCTTCCTCGCGCCCGAGGCCATCGGGCGGGCGGCCGAGACCATCAGCCGCTACCGCGAGGCTTCCGCGGCGCTCGGCGCGGAGGTGCTGCTCGCCATCGCCACGGCCTCCGTGCGCGAGGCCGCGAACGCCGCCGAGTTCGTCGCCGAGGTCGAGCAACGCTCGGGCGTCCGCGTCGAGGTGCTGTCGGGCGTCGAGGAAGCGCGCCTCATCGGCGTCGCGGCCTCGGCCGGATGCGCCCCGGCGGGCGTGCCCGTCATCAACGTGGACATCGGCGGCGGCTCGACCGAACTCTCGCTCGTGCGCGACGGCGCGCCGCAGGGGTTGTTCTCGGTCAAGCTCGGCGCCGTCGGCCTCTCCGAACAGTTCATCGCCGGCGACCCGCCGAGGCCGAAAGAGCTACGCGCGCTGAGAGATGCGATACGCGGCGAGCTTGAGGGGCCGGCGCGCTCGCTGCGGGGCGCCACATGGGCCAGGGCCACGGGCACCTCGGGCACCGTCCTCGCCGTCGGCGAGGTCCTGCGCCTGCGCGCCCTGCGCGCCCTGCGCGACGCCGGCCGCCCTGCGCGCGACGCGCGCCGCGCTTCGTCGGCCTCGGGCGGCGGCGCGCGCATTGAAGGCGCCGGCATCGCCTTCGGCCGCCTCGCGCGGCTCAACCGAAAGCTGGCGGCGATGAGCGGCGCCGAGCGTCGAGGCGTGCCCGGCATCAGCGCACAGCGCGCCGAGATCGTCGTCGCGGGCGGCCAGATACTCGAAGGCGTGATGGAAGCCCTCTCAATCAACTTCCTGCGCCCCTGCGACTACGCCCTGCGCGAGGGCGTCGTCATTGACTATCTCCGCCGCGCCGGCAGAGAGGGGGAAAAGGGGAAGGGGTAAAGGGTAAAGGGAAAGAGGGAGTCGGCGCCGGTAACGAAAGACGCCCGCCGCCCGACCCGCCCCTCTCAGGTCCGCCCTCCCCCTTCCCCCTTTCCCTTTGACCTTTCACCTTTGACTTATGGCTAAAGCGAAAAAGATCGAGGGTCTCGACTGCGGTGCCGACGCCGCGGCGGGCGTGAGGCTGGTGCTCGTCTCGCGTTTCGACGAGATGGCCGAGTATCGCGCGGCCGCGCTCGACTCCGCGGACGCCGAGGGCGTTCACGACATGCGCGTGGCATCCCGGCGGCTGCGCAGCGCGCTGCGCGACTTCCGGCCGCACGTCCGGCGGCCGTCGCGGCTCGAACGCGTGCGCGGGGAGCTGAAAAAGCTGGCCCGCGCCCTCGGGGCCGTGCGCGACGAGGACGTGGCGACGGCCGCGCTCCTGAAGCTCTCGGCGGAGGCGCCCGCGGAGGCGCGAGGGGCCGTCGAGGCGCTGACCGAGGAGCGGCGCCGGCGACGCGAGCACGGGCAACGGGAGCTCCTCGAAGCGCTGTCTGCGGAGGCCGTCGGAAGGCTGCGCGAGCGTTTCGTGCGCGCCGTCGAAGAGGCTTGCAGGCCGGCGCGCGTGAAGAAGGGGGGCGGCGGCGAAGAAGAGTCGCGGGAGACTTTCGCGGGCGCGGGCCGGGCCGTCGTCGCGCGCTCCTGGGACGAGCTGCGCGAGCTGTCCACGAGCCTCTACCGCCCGCTCAAGACCAGGCGGCTTCACCGGATGAGGATCGCGGCCAAGCGCCTGCGCTACTCGCTCGAACTCTTCACGGCCTGCTGGGGCGCCGGGGCGCACGAGCTGGCCTCGGAGCTTTCCGAGTTGCAGGATGCGCTCGGCGCGCTGCACGACTGCGACGAGTGGATTGAGGAAGTCGGCGCCCGGCTCGCGCGCTCAAGCGGCGACGGCGACGCAGACTCAGGCGAGCGCGCCGGGCTGGTCTGGCTGCTCGACCATTTCGCGGCCGAGCGCGCCGCAAGCTACCGCGAGGCCCTTAGAATCTGGCACGAGTGGGAGCGGCAGGGCTTCGCCGGGAGAGTCGCGGCCTGTGCCGAGGGCGAAGGTCGGGAGGGCTGAGGGGCGTGCTGTCGGGCTGACGGCGCGGGCGGTGTGGTGCGGCGGTCGCCGGGCCGGAGGCCGCCCCGCGCGGGCCTGGAGGCCGAGCGCTCAGGCCGAATCCATCAGCCGCCGCATCAGCTCTTCGAGGCGGTTGAAGTCAATCGGCTTGGTGACGAAGGAGTTGCAGCCGGCGGCCAGCGCCAGCGCGCGGTGCTTGGCCGGGTCGTGGGCCGAGACGACGATGATCGGCACCCTCCGCAGGGCGTCCTCCTGCCGGATGAAGCGTGCCACCGAGAAGCCGTTCAGGCGCGGGAGCTGCAAGTCCATCAGGATGATGTCGGGCCGCTCGGCGCGCGCCACCTCCAGCGTCTCCTGCCCGTCGGCCGCCTGCGCGACGCGGTATCCCCTCATCTCCATCATAGTGCCGATCATCAGCCGCACGTCCGGGTCGTCTTCGGCGACGAGCACGGTCCGCCCACGAGCCGGGCGCTTAGCGCTGCCCGGCGCCCTGTCGCGCTCCGCGCCGCCTCCGTCCTGGAAGTAGGGTTCCATGTGGCCGTTGAAATGTCTGTAGAAGGCTTCTGTAGAGGGCTCCTGTAGAGGGTTGAGGGCTTGGCCCGCCGGCCCGCGGCCCGCGCCGCCGCGTGCAGGCTCGTGTGTAGACTCAGGCGCAGTCTAAATGCCGCTCCCTGCCGGGTCTGTCCGATTCAGTACGCGGCCGGCGGCTTCAGCCGGCGGCCGGCGGGCGGGGTGGCGGCGGGCCGGAGTTCCGTTGTATAACTTTCGGCGTCATCCCACGGCCCGCGAAAACACGCCGCGTCGGAGAAATCATGAACTATTACGAGAACGTCC
The DNA here is from genome assembly GCA_035645715.1 of Pyrinomonadaceae bacterium. GTDB lineage: Bacteria > Acidobacteriota > Blastocatellia > Pyrinomonadales > Pyrinomonadaceae > QHXN01. Next base: position 139,196 of record DASQMB010000010.1, on the reverse strand, counting down.
TCGACCTCATCGGCCGCACTCCGCTCGTCAGGCTCAACCGCATCACGGAGGGCCTGCGGGCCACCGTCCTCGCCAAGATGGAGAGCCTCAACCCCGGCTACTCGGTCAAGGACCGCATCGGCGTCTCGATGGTCGAGGCGGCCGAGCGCGAGGGCGCGCTCCGGCCCGGCGGCACCATCATCGAGGCCACGTCGGGCAACACCGGCATCGGGCTCGCGCTCGCGGCGGCCGTCAAGGGCTACCGCTGCATCTTCGTCATGACCGAGAAGGCTTCGGTCGAGAAGGTGCGTTACCTGAAGGCGCTCGGCGCCGACGTGGTGGTGGTGCCCGCCTCGGCCAAGCCGGGCACGCCAGACCACTACGTCGAGACGGCCCGCCGCATCGCCCGCGAGACGCCCAACAGCTTCTACCCCGACCAGTACTCGAACCCGAACAACCCGCTCGCACACTACCGCACGACCGGGCCAGAACTCTGGGAGCAGACCGAGGGGCGCATCACCCACTTCGTCTCGGGCCTCGGCACCGGCGGCAGCATCTCCGGCGCCGGGCGCTACCTGAAAGAGCGGAACCCTAACGTGCGCGTCGTCGGCGCCGACCCTTACGGCTCGGTCTTCAAGACCTACAAGGAGACGGGCCACACGCACGAGGCGACGCCCTACCTCGTCGAGGGCATCGGCCAGGAGATCATCCCCGAGAACGTCCACATCAGGTACGTGGACGAGATCATCAACGTCACCGACCGCGAGTCGTTCGAGCTCTCGCGCCAGCTCGGCCGCCGCGAGGGCATCTTCTGCGGCGGCTCTACGGGAACCAACCTCGCCGCCGCGCTCAGGGTGGCGCGCGACCTCGACGAGACTGGCCTGGTCGTCTTCATCGTCTGCGACACCGGCGAGCACTACCTGACCAAGCACCACTCCGACGAGTGGCTCAAGGAGAAGCGGCTGTTGGAGCCGCAGCGGATCACGGCCGGCCTCATCAGCCGGACGAAGGGCGCGGGCGTCGGCGCGTCGCTCGTCTCGGCCTCGCCCGCGGAGACGGTGGCCGAGGCGCTCAGGCGGATGGACGAGCACGGCTACACGCAGATACCCGTCATCGAAGAAGGGAAGGCGGTCGGCGCCCTGCGCGAGAGCCGGCTGCTGGCGAAGGTCATCGGCGACCGAGACCTCTTGCAGCGGCCCGTCGGCGAGGTGATGGAGCCGAGCTTCCCCGTCCTCGATACCGAAGCGCACGCCGACGAGATCACGCGCCGCCTCCGCGACAGCCCGGCCGTCCTCATCGAAGAATACGGCCGCATCTCCGGCATCATCACCCGCCACGACATGCTCGACGCCGCGGGCACCAACGGCCGCTGAGCGCGAACGCAGGTAGCAGTCACCAGTCGGCCGTCAGACGGGCGGCCCTGCGTCGTTTCGCCCTGGCTTCGAAGCCTGACCGCGCGGCGCGGGGCCGAAGCCGACGGCCGTGAGCCGACCGCCGAAAGCCGCTCGCTCCTTTCATCCTGTCAATCCTGCTGTCAACCCCGCGCATCCTGTCTGTTTCTTCTCCCGCTTCTTCTCCCGTCGCGTTCAGCGCCACTCGCCGAGGACGACGAACGGCGCCCAGAAGAACGGGTGGCGGCGCGCAGGGTCGCGCATCAGGGAGAGCTGCGCGCGGCGCAAAGCCTCGGCCTTCGGCGTGCCGGCCGCCAGCTCCCTGTAAAAGAGGCTCATGGTGTCGCGCGTCGCCTCGTCGTCCACGCTCCACAGCGAGGCGACGACCGAGGGCGCGCCGGCCTTCGAGAAGGCGCGCGACAGGCTGCCGTAGGCCGCGCTCGGGTCGAAGCCTCCGACGTTGGTGTTGCAGGCCGAGAGCGTTACGAGCCGCGTCCCGTCGAACGAGAGCTGGTGCGAGTCTTCGACGAGGTCTCTGACCGAGAGGCGGCCGGGGCTCCCGGCCAGCAGCAGGTAGGTCTCCTTCGGGTCGCGGCTGTCGATGCGTCCGTGCGTGGCGAAGTGGACGAAGGGCACGCCCGCGGTCCTGTTGCCCGCGACGCGCTCGATGGTCGCCTGCTCGCCGGTGTAGACCCGCGACCGCGGGAAGACCGCGGAGAGCGCCCTCACCTCGTCGGTCGCGCCCGGCAGGCTGCCGTCCGGGTTGCCGAGCGCGACGAGCGAGGCGCCCCCGCCCGGCCCCGCTTCCGCCACCGTTCCCGCGTCCGCCCTCGCGCCCGCGTTCGTGCCCGCCTCTCGCCCGTCTCCGCCGGCTCGTTCGGCCAGCACGCCCAGCAAATCGGCCGAGGCCAGGTAAGCGAACCTCTTCGTCTCGACTAGGTACTCGATTGAGCCGTCGGCGCGCGCAGGCCCGAGCGCGTGGATGGGCAGGAAGTAGAGGTCGCCCGAAGGCACGAGCAGGATTGTCTCGGCGCGCTCGATCTCCGCGCGGGCCGGCGCGAGCAGCGTCTCGTAGAGGCGCGCGGTCAACTCGTCAACCCTCTTCAGGTCGCCCCCCGCCGCGCCCCCGGCCGCGCCGACCGCCCGCGCCGCGCCGAGACCGCGCACCGTCACCTTCGCGCCCCCGGCCGCCGTGGCGCCCGCGCCCGGTTCCTTCGTCGCGTCTTTCGTCGCGTCATTCGTCGCGTCTGCGCCCTCGTCCTTCGGCGCGACGAGGGCGCGGTACTCTGCGACGAGGCGCGACAGCTCGGCTCGCGTCGCGCGAGAGACCTGCACGCCGGCCGGGCGGTCGCGCGTCAGCGTGAAGACGTAGAGCCCTGCGTCGGTCGGGTAAAAGGAGAGCAGCAGCGTGTTCTGTGGCAGCAGCCGGCGGAGCCCTTCGAGGTCGGGCGGCGTGACGGCGACGAGCGCCGCGTGGGCCGGGCTCAGGCGCCGCAGCTCCTCGACCGATGCCGCGTGGGCCTTCTGCGCCGCGGCCGCCTGCGCGCGCAGGGCTGCGACGCGCGAAGCGACATCGCCCGGCCCCCCGGCTTCGCCCGGAGTGACCCGACCCGACTCGTCGGCCAGTCTCTTCTCGGCCGAGTGGAGGGCCGCGGCCGATTCGCGCACCCGCAAGAGCAACGCGGCCAGACGCGGGTCAGAGGCGGTGACGTTCGTGCCCGCCAGCGCGTCCACCAGCGCCTTCGACTTCGAGCGGTCGAGGTACTGAAGCGCCTCGGAGGCGCGGTTCTTTTTGACGAGCAGGCGGATCAGGTGCTCGTAGAGTTCGCGGTTGCCGCGGCCGGCGCTGAAGGTCTCGGCGCTCGCGCCGGCAGGCAGGGATGAGACCAGCGACTCGACGATCTCGACGCCCTCGCGGTAAGTCTCAAGAGCCTCTTCCTCGCGCCCCATCTTTTCGAGCGTCTGCCCGAGGCTGTCGAGCGTGTAGGCCGCGTGTGCCCGCAGCCCCAACTCGCGCCAGATGTTCAGGGCCTCGCGCAGGTGCTTCTCAGACGACGCGAGCCGTTCGCCGCCGAGCGAGCCCTCGGCGCGGCCGAGCGTGCGCAGAGCGGCGGCCGCCTGCGTCCGCGTGCCGGTCTTCGCGGCCAGCCGGTGAGCGTCCGAGGCGAACCCGAGCGCCTCCTCGTGCCGGCCGCGGTCGCGGCTGAGCGCGCTCAGGAACGAGAGCAGCGCCGCCATCGTCTGTGCGTCGTTGCGGCCCGCGGCCTCTTCGAGCGCGGCCCTGACCGGCGGCTCGGCCGCGTCGTAGTTGCCGCGCTCGCGCTCGATGCGGGCCAGCGCGACGTAAGTGCCGGAGAGACGGAAGGCGCCGCCGACGAGGTTCGCGCTGACGACGTTCGCCTGCTCGTAGGCGCGGGCCGCGCCGTCCAGGTCGTTCTGCTCTTCGAGCAGCATGGCGCGGTAGCTCAGGAGCAGCGCGCGTTGCTGGCGCGCGGCCAGGTCGGCAAAGCCGAGCCGCTGTTCCTCGCCGGCGTCGGGCGTGAAGCCGCGGGCGCGGCGGTCGGCCGCCACCGCCGAGAGATTCAGGTCGCCGGCGCCGACGAGGTTAAGGAGTTTGGCCGAGTCGGACGCGCCGGCCGCGTAGAGGCGCGAGAGGTCGCGCTCGACCGAGCGCAGCAACTCATCGGCCGCGCGGTAGTTGCCGAGTCGGGTCTCGACGTGGGCCAGGGCGAGGCGCGAGTCGAGCGCGGCCTTCTCGCGCACGAGCAGGTCGAAGTCGTTCATGCGCGCCTGGATGCGCCGGATGTTTTCATCCGGCTGCGCCGAAAGGTCGTAGGGAACGGGCAGCGCGCCCGGCCTCGCCAGCTCCGCCGCTTCGAGGTAGCGCGAGCGCGCCTCCTTCCAGTCCTCGGCCGCGTCGGCGATCTCCGCGAGCAGTTGGACCGACTGGTAGAGGCGCGTGCGGCGCGGGTCCGAACGCCTGAGTCTCTGCGCCTCTTCGGCGGCGGCGCGCGCCTTCGCCAGCCCGCCGGCCTTCAACTCGGTCTTCGCCACGGCTTCGAGTGCAGACGCAACGTTGAGCGGGTCGCCGCCCTCGCGCGCCAGCGCCAGACGCTCCGAGGCGACGGCCGCCGCGCCGCCCGCGTCGTTGTTCTGCGAGGCCAGCGAGTCGAGGATTGAGAGGTAAGAGTCGAGGCCGGTCTCCGTCACCCGGCGGAAGATCGCCTTGTGTTCTTCGCCCGCGGCCTCGGCCACGCGCTTCGACATCGTGGCGCGGAACTCTTCGAGCTGGCGTCGGAAGGCCGCGCGCTCGATCTCGTAGTTGCGCCGCTTCAGTTCGTCGGCCCGCGCGTACCAGTCGGCCGCCTCGCCGTGGCGGCCGAGACCGGCGAGCGCCCCGCCGGCCTGCGTCTCCAAATCGGCGAGGGTCTTTGAGTGCTTGAGCCTTGAGTCGTCGTCTGCGGCCCCGGCAAGTACCTTCCGCTGCTCCTCGACCGCGACCGAGAGCGACCGGAAGACTTCCTCCTTTTCGCCCGCCTGGCGCAGCGCCGCGGCCCGCCCCGAGAGGGCGCCGACCCGCTCCGAGCGCAGCTCTTCCATCGCCCGCGCCAGCTCGGCCGCGCGACCCAACTGCGCGGCCGCCTCGCGCCAGTCCTCGCGCGCGTAGGCCGCGTGGCCGCGCACCAGCGGCGCCTGGAAGAGTCCGACCTGATGGCCCCAGACCTGCCACGTCGCCTCGGCCGCCGACAGGAGCGGGCCGACCTCTTCGAGCCGCCGCTCGCGCAGCGCGTAGACCGAGAGCGTGCCGGCGAAGCTCGCGGCCGCCAGTTCGTCGCCCTCGACGGAGGCCAGCGAGCGCGCCTGCTCGATCAACTCGCGCGGCGTCCCCCGCGGCGCCTCTGGCAGACTCTCGGCCTCCTTGTCGCGCGCGCGGGCGACGGCCGCGAGGTAAAAGAACTGTTCGGGCCGCGCGCCCGGCGCGGCGATGCCGACGCCCGGCTCCGGCCGTTCGAGCCATTCCGAGAGCTTCGCTTCGAGCGCCCGCGTCTCGCCGTCGGTCGTGGCGAGGAGTTGCCGGGCCGCCTCGGCCTCCGTCATCTGCGGGTTGCCGTAGAGCTTCGACTCGAACGCCTCGAAGACTAGCTCGCGGTGCAGCCGGCGCGCCGCGCCCGGCTCGCGCCCGGCGACGAGGCGCGCCTTCTTCTCGTCGTTCGCGGCGACCGGCGGGCGCAAGCCCGCCCACAGCCGCGCCTGCGGCGTGGGCCGGTCGGCCTGCATCGTAGGCCGGGGCGCGGCAGTCGTCGCCCTTGCCTCTACTGGCGCGGTCTGTTCCGCCTGCGCCGCCGGGGCGGGCGCGCTACGGGCTTCGGCGCGCGTGACGGGGAAGTGCTGCGAGACGAGAAGGAGGAGCGCCGCGGCCGTCGTGCACAACCGTCGTGCGAGCCGCGGGCGGCGGGAGTTCGCGGGGGCGAGGTACATCAGAAATCTTCCCTTCGAGTTCGTTGATTCGCCCGCCTCGGGCCGCGGGCCTCAGGCCGCAGGGCGCGGGCGTGTTTGTCGCGGGAGTCTGCCGAGAGCGGCGGCGCCGCGCAGTCTATTACGACGGCCCCGCGCCGTGCGGCTTCGGCTCACGCCCGAAGTCTCAGGCCGGGGCCGAGGTTTGGACGGCGGCTCGGCGGTAGAACCTGACCGTCAGCCCGTCGCCCAGGTGGCGCGATTCGTCCTCCTCGAAGCCGGCCAGGAAGTCGGGCGGCATGAAGGTGTCGGCGTCTTCGACCGCGTGCGGGATTTCGGTCACGACCCAGCGTTCGATGCGGCCGGCGAAATCCGCGAAGACACGCGCGCCGCCGAGGACGTAGAGGTCGCAGCGGAGGTAGCCCGCGAGCGAGTAGGCCGAGACGGCGTCGCGCAGCCAGACGACCGACTCGCACGGCTCGGGCTCGGCCCTCCGGCTTAGCACGACGTTGAGCCGGTTCGGCAACGGCCGCCTCAAACTCAGCCAGGTCTTGTGGCCCATCAGGCATGCGTGCCCGCTCGTCTGCTCCTTGAAGAACTTGAGGTCGGCCGGGTAGTGCCAGGGCAGGCCGCCGCCACGGCCGATGGCCCCGTTCCGCGCCACTGCCACGATCCCAATAACGGCCATCCCTGATTCCTTTCGTCCTCTCCGCGCCTTAGACGCAATCGCCGCCCGCACCTACCTTACACGGTCACTTTGTCGGCCCGGCTCCCCGCGCGCGGCCTCGCCCCGCCCCGACCCCCTCACGGCGGCGGATTAGGGCGCACCCGTTCGCCTTTGGCGAAGAGTCGTCTAGTTGGTTCAGCCGACATCCTGCTAAAGTCATGTAAGGTAAGCCTTTCTTTGCGCCTGCAAAATTTCCGGCGGGCGCGGAAAAACAGTCATGCCCTGCTGTATCGGACAGTCTAGCCGCCCGAAAAATCCATACTTAAAGAGAGAAAGAAAGATGCGTAAAACCCTGACGACGGCCGCGCTTTTGCTGGCCCTGTGCTGTCCCACATTCGCCGGAGAGATACACCAACCCATCGTGCGCCCGCCGGGGTCAGCGGGCACCATGCAGGAGGCGTCGCTGGAGATGTACGAGGAGGAGTCGATCACTTCGGAGGGCCTCGCGGAGGTCGTGCTGAGCTTACTCGAAAGCGTGCTCGGGCTGCTCTAAAGCGCGAGCCAGACGGGCCGGGAACAGGCTGCCGTCGGGGCGGCCGGCTCAGAGTGTGTCTCGGGGCCGTCCGTGGCGAGACGGGGCGACCGTAGAACGACGAAGAGCCCCACCCGGCGGGGAGTTTACAACAGATTTCCGTGGAGCGGCCACGGCCCCAAACCGCCCTCGCGCGCGGCTGCCGCGAAGCGCCAACTCGTTCCCGCGCGGCAAACAATTTTGAAAGAAAAGGGTTGACGAGGTCAGCCCGTTGGGCTTATTGTGGCGCTCCCAATAAAGGTAGCGCCGTCTTAAGAGCTTACCGCCCTGCTTCAGGCTCCCGCGGGACTCGCCCCGCACAGATCGTAGATTCAAGGCCCGTTTCAGGAACCATTCCCGTTGTCCGGCCCGAAACCCTCCAAGGAGTTAAAACCCCATGCGTCGAAGTGTGTGGAAGTCCATCCCCCTGCTGAAAAAACGCTCAGTCTCCCAGACGCTTTCTTTCATACTTTCGATGGCACTTGTTCTTCTCCCGGTCCTGCCCGTCGGCGCGGCGGCCCGAGGGGCCGACCCGAGCGGGAGCGGGGACGGCACCGCGACGCCCGTCCGCGCGCCGCAGGCGGCCACGCCCGGCGCCGCGCTCGCGCCGCTGAGCCCTTCGCTCTCCGTGACCAAGACCGACTCCTTCCCGGACCCCGACGGCGACGGCAAGGCCGAGCCGGGCCAGACCATCACCTACACCGTCACGATCAGCAACAACGGCAGCTCCGACGCCTCGAACGTCGCCTTCAGCGACACTGTCGACCCGAACACGACGCTCGTGCCCGGCTCTGTGCAGACGCAGCCCGTCGCCGCGAACGACGCCTATAACGTCCTCGGCAACGTGCGGATTCAGCCCGGCGCTGCGCAGGGGCTGCTAGCCAACGACTGCGATCCCGACAACGGCGGGCCGTGCAGCGGCGCGGGGCTCGCGGCCTCGGGGCCTGCCTCCTCGGCGCAGGGCGGCGACGTGGTCGTCAACGCCGACGGCAGCTTCACCTATGACCCGCCGGCCGGGTTCGAGGGCGCTGACACGTTCACTTACAACGTGACGGATGCCGCGGGCCTGACGGACACGGCGACGGTTACGCTCACGGTCGGCGACGTGGTCTGGTTCGTGGACCACACCGCGGCGGCCGGCGGCGACGGCCGGCTGTCGTCGCCCTTCAACAGCCTCGCCCCGCTCAACGGCGCGGGCGGGGCCGGCGACCCGGATGAGACCGACGACGTTATCTTCGTCCACCAGGGCAGCTACGGCGGAGGCATCGAGTTGGAGACCGGCCAGCGCCTTGCCGGGCAGGGAACCGGTCTCGACGCTGCCCTCGCCGGCTTCGGGATCACCGCGCCGCCGCACAGCGCCCCGCGCCCGGCGGCCACGGGCCGCCCGACGCTCACCAACTCCGGCGGCAACGTCATCACGCTGGCCGGCGGCAACTCGGTCTCGCACCTGAACGCGGCCGCGAGCGCGGCGAACTCCTCGGCCGTCTTCGCCGGCGGCGTGGGCGGCACGACTTCCATCAGTAGCGTCGGCCTCAGCGCCGGCGGTCCCGCCAACGGCATCAGCCTCGTCAACCAGGCCGGCGGCCTGACGACGACGGGCAGCACGGTGGCGTGCAGCAGTTCTGGGACGGCCGTGCTGATCAACGGCGGCTCGTCGGCCATAGACTTCAAGGGAACGAGCGTCAGCCAGAACGGCGGGCGCGTCGTCTACGTCCACAACCGGACGGGCGGCGCCGTCACCTTCGACGGCGCCTCGGCGGTGACGGGAACGGGCGGCACGCTCGACGCCATCACCCTCGTTAACAATTCGGGCGGCGCGGTCGTCAGCTTCGCCGCCGCCCTCCAACTGAACACCGTGGCGCCCGGCGCAAGCGGCCTCGTGGCCTCCGGCCTGACGCTCAACGTGACCGGCAGCGGCAACGCCATCAGCTCCGCGGGCGGGGCGGCGGTGGACTTCGAGAACGTCGCCGCCAACGTGACCTTCTCCACCACCTTCTCGACCGGCAGCACAGACCACGGCGTCCGCGTCCAGGGGGTCACCGGGGCGGCGGCCTTCGGCAACACGACGATCAACGACAGCGCGGGCACCGGCGTCCTGCTCGCTGACAACAGCGCGAGCCTGTCCTTCTCGGACCTCGACATCGCGCCCGCCGCCGGCCGGCGCGCCCTGCACGCGACCGGCAACACCGGAGCCATCACCTCGGCGAGCGGCGTCGTCTCGACGACCAACGCCACGGCCGTCGAGATCGCCGGCGCCTCCGCGGCCTCGCGCACGCCGCTCGGCATGACGCTCACCAGCGTCTCGGCCGCGGCCTCCGGCGGCAACCCGCCCAACGGCATCGTGCTGACCAACACGCACGGCCCCGGCTCGGCGGTCGGCTTCTCGGTCGTCGGCGACGGCGCCGACACGACCGCCGGCGGCAACGCCTCGGGCGGCAACATCAGCAACACCCTGGGCTCGGACGGCGCCACCTCGGGCATCGGCGTCAGGCTGGAGAATGCCGACGAGGTCTCGCTGCGTCGGATGAATATCAGCAACCACTCGAACTTCGCCGTCCTCGGCCTGAACTCCTCGAACGTCTCTCTGGAGTACTCGACCGTCAGCGGCACCAACGGCGTCAGCGGCGCCCTCAGCGAGGGCAGCGTCTACTTCGAGAACCTGACCGGGGCGGCGGCCATCACCTCCTGCCTGATCGAGGGCGGCCTCCGGGAGAACCTGAACGTCGTCAACACGTCGGGGACGCTTAACCGGCTCACCATCGCCGGCAGCACCTTCGGCTTCAACAGCGCGGGTGGCAACAGCAGCGTCGTCATCGAGTCGCGCAACCCCGGCACGACCCTCAACTTCACGCTCCGCGACTCGACCGTCAGGGGCGCGCGCCTCGACTGGATCAACGCCACCGCCAACTCCGGCTCGGCGATGGACGCCGTCGTCAGCGGCAACACGTTCGACAACCTCGGGGCCAACGCGCACCCGGCCGCCGCGCCCGGCGGCAACCGCGTCGTCACCGGCTCGCTCGGCGCACAGACCATCGACATCCGCAACAACACGCTGCGGGGCTCGAAGGGCGAGGCCATTCGCGTCCGCGGCACGGGCGCGGCCGGCCTGACGGGTACGGTCAACGGCCGCGTCCGCAACAACGTCATCGGCCTGCCGAACGCGGCCAACTCCGGCTCGTCCGAGGGCAGCGGCATCTTCGTCTTCGGCGACGGCGGAAGCAAGATGAACGTCGCCGTCACAGACAATCAGGTCTTCCAGTACAACAACCACGGCATCAGCCTGACGTTCGGCGACGAGATCAACGACGGCTCCGTCTTCAACCTCACTGTGACGGGCAACACCGTCAACACGCCGGGCACCGTCAACTCCGACTTCAACGCCATCCACCTCAACAACGGCACCGTCGGCGCGACCGACAACTTCACCACCTGCGCCGACATCGGCGGCGCAGGCGCGCTGCGCAACAACGTGGCGGGCGGCGGCAAGGGCAGCATCTCGCCGAACAACAACGGCATCCGCCTGCGCCAGCGGCAGGCCACGACCGTGCGCCTGCCCGGCTACGGCGGCGCCGCCAACGACAACGCGGCCGTCGCCGCTTACCTGCTCGGGCGCAACAACGCCGGCACGGCCAACGCCGCGAACACCGTCCCGACCGGCGGCGGCTACGTCGGCGGCCCGGCCTGCGTGCAGCCCTCCTTCGCTTCGCTCGCGCAGCCCGGCGAGGTTGATGCGCGGCAGCACCTCGCCGACGCCGGCGAGGCCGCTCCGCGGTCGGCCCGGAACGGAAGCGCGGGCGCCCCCGACTTCTCGGCATGGCAGCCCTCGCTGCACAAGATCGGCCGCGGCCTCGCCTACTCCGAGCGCATGCGGGCGCTCCGGCTCGACGCGAGCGGGTCAGAGACGCAGCCCGAGGGCACGCGCTCGGCCGCGGCCCCGGCGCCTCTGGCGGCGGTCTCCGGCGGGACCGTCAACGTGCAGATCGGCACGCTCCGCGCGGGCGACTCGGTGACGATCACCTTCCAGGTGAAGGTGGCCGACCCGTTCGCGGGCGCGCAGCCGCAGGTCTCGAACCAGGGCACGGTGACGGCCAACGGCGGCGTCAGCGTCCTCAGCGACGATCCGGACGCGCCGGGCGCGGCCGACCCGACCGTGACGCAGCTCCTGCTGCCTCCGGCCATCGAGGTGAACGACGGCACGGTCGCCGAGCCCGCCACGGGCACGGCCAACGCCCTCTTCACGGTCGCCCTTTCACACCCGTACACGCATCCCGTCACCGTCAGCTTCACGACGGCCGACGGAACGGCGATAGCCGGCGACGACTACACGACCACCGGCGGCGCCGTCACCTTCGACGCGGGCCAGATAGTCCAGACCATCTCCGTGCCGGTGCCGGCCGACGCCATCGCGGGCGAGGGCGACGAGACCTTCTTCGTCAACCTCTCCGGCGCCTCGGGCGGCGTCATCGGCGACGGCCAGGCAATCGGCACCATCCGCGACCCGTCGGTGCCGAGCCCGGTCGTCATCTCCGAGCTGCGCACGAGCGGCCCGGCGGGCTCGGGCGACGACTTCGTCGAGCTGCTCAACACGACCGACCAGGACATCACGGTGGCCTCTTCGGACGGCTCCGGCGGTTGGGCAATCGTCGCGGGCGGCTCCGACTGCTCGCAGACGCCGGTCGTGGTCGGCGTCGTCCCGAACGGCGCGATCATCCCGGCCCGCGGCAACTACCTGCTGAAGGGCTCGGCCTACAGCCTCGGCGCCTACGCCGCGGGCGACGCGGACCTGACCGCAGACATCGAGGACGACCGCAACGTCGGCCTCTTCACGACGGCTGAACTGTCGAACATCAGTTCGGCGACGCTCTACGACGCCGTCGGCTTCGGCGCGAACGAGGGCAACAACTGCGACCTGCTGCGCGAGGGCACGAACCTGCCGGCAGCCGCGGGCTCCACCTCCGAGCACAGCTTCGTCCGCAAGGTCTCGAAGGGCCTGACCGTGGACACGGGCGACAACTCGGCCGACTTCGTCCTGGTCTCGACCACGCCGTCGGTGCCGGTGGGCGTCGGCGCCCCGACCCTCGGCGCGCCGGGGCCGGAGGGCTCGATTAACCCGCGCGGTCCCGTCCCGTGCTCCGCCCCCACGGGCTCCGCCAAGTTCGGGCGCGAGCCGGTAAGCCAGGTGGGCGGCGTCGGCGACGGCCCGAACTTCGTCCGCGACACGACGCCGGACGCACAAAACAACTCGACGCTCGGCACGCTCGACTTCCGCCGGACGTTCACCAACAACACGGGCGCGCCGGTGACGGCCCTGCGCTTCCGCGTCGTCGATCTCTCGACCTTCCCGGCCGGGGCGGGCGCGGCCGACCTGCGCGCCCGCACCTCGTCCACGATCACCGTCCAGACCGGCTCGGGCAACAAGCTGGTGCGGGGCACGGCGCTCGAAGCGCCCCCGGCGCAGGCGAACGGCGGCGGCGTCAACTCGACGCTGGCCGCCGGCACCATCACGACGGCGACGGCGCTCGCCGCCGGCGCCTCCATCAGCCTGCGGTTCCTGTTCGGCGTCGAGCAGGCGGGCGACTACGACATCGCCATCGTGCTCGAATCGTCGCCGGCCTCCGGCAAGGACTTCTGGAGGCTGACGGGCCACACCGAGGACGGCGGCCACACCGACCGCGGCTGCAACCGCCCGCCGGTGGCGAACGCCGGGCCTGACCAGACGGCCGAGTGCTCAAGCGGCGAGGCGTCGGTCACGCTCGACGGCTCGGCTTCGAGCGACCCTGACGGCGACACCCCGCTCACCTACGAGTGGTCCGAGGGCGGCAGCCCGCTCGGCACAGGGCAGACGCTCGCCGTCACCCTGCCGCTCGGCTCGCACGCCGTCACGCTCAAGGTGACTGACCCCTCCGGCGACTCGTCGCAGGACACGGTCAACGTCAACGTCGTGGACACGACCAGGCCCGTCGTGACGGCCCCGCCGGCCGTAACCGTCTACACCGGCCCCGGCGCCGACTCGTGCGGCACGACCGTCGCCGACGAGGCGCTCGGGACCGCTTCGGCGGCCGACGCCTGCGAGGGGCCCGGCCTGACTGTGGACCGCGCGGGAGTGCCCGCGGGGAACTTCTTCCCGGTCGGCACCACCGTCATCACCTACTCGGCGACCGACGCGGCCGGCAACACCGGCACGGCCACGCAGACGGTCACCGTCGTCGATAACACCGCGCCCGCCGTCACTCCGCCGGCCGACGCCAGCGCCCCGAACGACCCAGACTCGTGCTCGGCGGTGGTGAACCCCGGCGAGGCGACGGCCACGGACAACTGCGCGGTCCAGTCGGTCGTCGGCACGCGCAGCGACAACCAGGCCCTCGACGCCCCGTACCCGGTCGGGACGACCACCATCACCTGGACGGCGACCGACGTGAACGGGAACACGGCCACGGCCACGCAGACCGTGACCGTGAAGGACACGCAGGCGCCCGCGGTCAACTCGTCGGTGGCCGTCACGACGATGGGGCCGCCCCACAACCACGCGCCGATTAACGTCGGACTCGCGGCCACGGCCACGGACAACTGCCCCGGCCTCGGCCCGGTTCAGGTCTCCGTCTACTCCGACGAGGACGACGGGGCGCCGCACGAGCCCGACGCCTTCGACATCGGCCTCGGCACGCTCAAACTGCGCCGCGAGCGCGACGGCTACGGCAACGGCCGCGTCTACCTCGTCGTGGTCAAGGCGACGGACGCCGCCGGCAACGCCGCGGCGAGCTGCCGCACGGTGACGGTGCCGCTCAGCACCAGCGCGGCTCACGTCTCGGCGGTCAACGCACAGGCCGCGGCGGCCGCCTCGTTCTGCTCGGCCAACAACGGGGCCGCGCCCTCCGGCTTCTTCCCGGTCGGCCCCTGAGCCTGCCGGGCGCGGGCCGGCAGCACACTTCGGGCGCTGCCGGCCCGCGCCGTCCCTGAACCGAACCGGGCCGCGGTACTTCCGAGAGTACCGCGGCCCGGTTCTCTTTCGGCCCGCCTCTATAGACGAAGACGTTCGGAAGTCGTGGCTCGGAAATCGTGGCCTGGCGAGGGCGCGGCTGTTATTATCGGCTTCGCCCATTAAGCTGAAGAGTTAGTCATCCCCCTGTAGCCGGGCGACCGGCCGCCTTATGAACAGTATTCTGATAGTCGATGATTCGCCCACCATGCGGCGGATGGTAATGGCTTCACTGCGCTCCCTGCCGGGCGTCAACTTCGGCGAAGCCGGCACAGGGCTTGAGGCCATAGAGCGCCTCGCGCTCACCGCCGTGGACTTGATAGTCCTCGACTTAAACATGCCTGACATGCACGGCCTTGAGGTGTTGGACTTCCTGCGCCGCCACCAGGCTTACAGTCACATACCCGTCATCGTGCTGACGACCAGGGGTGACGAGGCGAGCCGCTCGGACGCGCTCGCCGCCGGCGCCTCCCTGTACCTGACCAAGCCGTTCGCCCCACAGGCGCTGGCCGCCGAGGCCCGCGCCCTGTTGAACTCACATCCTGAAAGGGCTTAGTGTCCGAACCCAATCCCGACGGCGGCGGCGAGTTTTTCGCGCAATTCCTCGACGATTACTTCGCCGAGTGCGACGAGCACCTGACGCTCGTCCGCCGTCACCTGCTCGCCCTGGAAGAGCAGGCCGGGAGGCCGGGCGCGGATCGGCCTCTCCTCGACGAACTCTTCCGCAGCTTCCACACCCTCAAAGGTATTTCGGGCATGGTCGGGCTGGGCGAAGCGGAACAACTGGCCCACCACATGGAGGGCTACCTGAAGGCCCTGCGCCACTCGGGTGCGCCGCCCGACAGCGAGGGCCTCGATGCCCTCATGTCGGCCACGCGAGTACTGGAACAGGTCATCGCCTCCTTCCGCAGGAAGGAGCCCCCGCCCGCCATCAATGCTACCGTCGCCCACTTTGAGACGCTTGCCTCCGAGCCGGAATCGGCGGCCGGAGGGGCAGCCTCCTCAAAGCTCGGCGCACACGGCGCCGCCGAAGGGGGGGCGGCGACGGGTTCCGCACGGCCGCCGGATGGCGCGCAGCGTTCCGCGGGGGCCCGGAGGTGGCGCTTCGAGTTCACGCCGACCCCTGCGCTCTCCGAGCGTGGAGTTAACGTCAACAGCGTGCGCGCCCGGCTGCAAGAGATCGGGGAATTGATCCGGGCCACGCCGCACGTTAAAGAGAAGGGCGGGATCGTTTTCGAGTTCGTCGTCGCCACCGGCGCTGACGAATCAACGTTCGCAGGCTGGCACGAAGACAACCTGACGCACACGCCGGTCGAAGAGGCGGTTCAGGACGGGTCAGGGCAGGCAACGGCAGGGCGGGCGGCGTCAGGGCAGGCGGCCTCAGCGGAGACGGACACGGGTATCGTGGCTGCTGAGGCAGGCGCCCCGGAGCCGCCCTCAAGTGTTCCGACCGCCTCCGTGCTCGCCCCCTCCAACGTCGTGCGCGTTGACCTTGCGCGCCTGGACGAGTTGATGCGCCTCATCGGCGAGCTGGTCACGAGCCGGGCGCGGCTGGAAGACGGCCTGAAACAATTGAAGCGAAGCGTCGCCCCCGCCGAGTGGAGAGGACTGCAAGAGACTAGTATGGCGATGGGGCGCCAGTTGCGCGACCTGCGCGAGGGCGTGATGCGCGTGCGGATGGTGCAGGTCGGCGAGGTCTTCGAGCGCATGAAGTTCGTCGTCCGCGACCTGGCGCGCGAGAGCGGCAAGGAGATCAGGCTCGAGCTGCTCGGCCAGGAGACGGAGATAGACAAGTTCCTCGTCGAACGCATGATGGACCCGCTCCTGCACCTCGTCCGCAACGCCGTCAGTCACGGGCTTGAGACGGTCGCGGAGCGCGTCGCGCAGGGGAAGTCGCCCGAGGGTAAAATCACCCTGCGCGCCGCGACCGCGGGCGACAACGTGACAATCGAAATCGCGGACGACGGGCGCGGCGTTGACGCCGAACGCGTCATCGCGCGCGCGCGCACGCGCGGCCTGATCGCCGGTGACGTAACTCCTGACGAGGCCCTGCTGCTTGAGTTGATTTGTGCGCCGGGCTTCTCGACGCGCGACGAGGCCGACCGCGCCAGCGGGCGCGGCGTCGGCATGGACGTGGTCGGCAACACGGTCGGGGAACTCGGCGGCACGCTCCGCCTCTCGACGGAGAAGGACCGCGGGACCCGTTTCACGATTGAACTGCCCCTGACGCTCGCCATCGCGGACGCGCTGATCGCCAGCGTGGGCGGGCAGAGGTTCGCCTTCCCGCAGACGGCGGTGCGCGAGGTCATCGAAGTCGAAGCCTCGGCGGTGAAGGTCTTAGAGAACAACGAGATCGTCTCCTACCGCGGCGGGGTACTGCCGCTGGTGCGCCTGGCGCGACTGTTCGGTCTCGAAGAACCGGACGCGAGGGCCTTTCACGTCTTCGTTATCGGGGGCGGCGCGGGCGCCGTGGGATTGGCAGTTGACCGCGCCATCGGACAGAGGGAAATCGTAGTGCGCGGCATCAACGATCCGCTGGCGAAAGTCGAGGGGGTGGCGGGAGCGACGGACCTCGGCGACGGGCGAGTCGTGCTGATTCTCGACGCGGCCGCCCTGAAGCATGCGGTGATCGGCGGCCGGCTGACCGCCGGGGACGGAAGGCCCCGCCCCGAGCGGCAGCGGTCGTGAGCGGCGAGGGGCGGCCCCCACGGCGTCGTCCGGGGTCGCGGCTAGAATTATTATGACGACTAACAATAACGGCGACGAACCCTTCGTCCTCGTCGAACTGGCCGGGACCACCTACGGCCTCCGCAGCCGCTTCGTGCAGCAGATGGAGATGATCGAGCACATCACGCCCGTCCCGAACGCGCCGCCCTCGGTCGAAGGCGTCGTGCTCGCGCGCGGACAGGTCATCCCGGCGCTCAACCTGCGGGCGCGCTTCGGCTTCGAGAAGGCCCCCTACGACCTGCGCTCCCGGCTGGTGGTGGTTAACGTCGGGGGGCGCACGGTGGGTCTGATCGTGGACACGTCCCGTGAATTTATCCGCTTCCCCGAAGCGGTCATCGAGCCGCCTCCGGAAGCGATCACAGGGTTGAGCGGGAAGTATCTGGAGGGGATCGCCACGGTCGGGGGGCGACTGATCCTGGTGCTCGACCTGGACGAAGTGATTAATATCGGCGAGCAGCCTTTAGAGTCGGGCAACCAGCCGGGAGCCGGTTGATGTTGCGTGACAACCGGGCGGGATAAAGTATTGTTCACATAGTTTGAGCGAAGCAGGCGGTTCGATTGGAGGGGAAATGGCAACACAGGTGAGTGAAGTGACGGGCGGCAGCCGCGGACTGGACGCCGGCCTCGTCCGCGCAAGGGCAAAGCAGGTGGAGGAGGCGGCCCGGGAGATCGCGCTAATTGCGAACGAAGTGCAACAGGGGGTGGAGGCGCAGACCGGCTCGCTCGACTCTTCGGTCAGCCTCGCCAACGAGATGGCGGCCTCGCTCGCCGAGACGACCTCACAGGCAGAATCCATAGCGACTTCGACGGAGGAGCTGGCCTCGGCGATCAACGAGACCGCGGCCTCCGTCGAACAGGTCAACGTCAGCGCGGCGGGCCTGGCCGCCTCGACCAGCGAGACGGCCGCCGCCATCGAAGAGTCGGCCCGGTCCATCGAGAGCGTCACCGCCAGCGCGCAGGAGATGGCGACCTCCGCCGAGGAGGTGACAGGCGCGATGAACGAGATCGCGGCCTCCATCAAGAGTGTCAGCGAGGACACGGAAGCCCTCTCCGCGTCCGTCAACCAGACCGCCGTCAGCATCGAGCAGGTGTCGCGCTCGATTCAGAGTCTCGCGGTTAACGCCGACGACCTCTCCGTCTCGGCCGAAGAGACGGCTTCGGCCATCAACGAGATGGCCGCCTCCATCGAGGAGGTCTCGGCGATGTCCGAGAACCTCGCCTCGACCGTCGAGGAGGTCTCCACCTCCATGGAGGAGATGTCACGCTCCGTCCAGGGGGTGGCGCAGAATACGGAGCGAATCACCGAAGCCGCGACGGGCGCGGCGACGAGTGCCGCCGAGATGGACCGCTCGCTGCGTTCGGTCGCCGCGATGTCCAGACACGCCGAAGAGGTGTCGGGCCGCGTCTCGCGCGAGGCCGAACAGGGCGGGGCGGCGGCCCAGAAGTCCATTCAGGGGCTCGGCCGCGTCCGCGCCTCCATGGAGCAGTCGGCGGCGGTCATCCGCGAGATGGGCAAGCGCTCGGGCGAGATCGGCGGCATCGTCAACACCATCAACGTCATCGCCGAGCGCACGAACATGCTCTCGCTCAACGCGTCAATCGAGGCGGCGCGGGCCGGGGAGGCGGGGCGGGGCTTCGCCGTCGTGGCCGAGGAGATACGCAACCTCGCCGACCGCTCGGCGCAGGCGACCGCCGACATCGCCGCCATCATCAAGGCGTTACAGGACGTTGTGCAGGATGCCGTGGCGGCGGCGAACGAAGGGGTGCGCGTCGCGGACGAGAGCGGCCGCCTCGCGGAAGAGGGGTCCGAGGGGCTGCAAAGAATCCTGACCGGCGTCAACGAAACCGCGCAGATCATCGGACAGATAGCGCGCGCCACCGAGGAGCAGTTGGCCGTGGGTCAGCACGTCGTCACGGCCATCGACACGACCGCGGCGCAGGCCAAGCAGACTACGGTCGCCACGGCCGAGCAGGCCCGCGCCGCACAGGAGATCGTCAGGGCGACGGCGCAGATGCGGAAGACCGCGAAGGAAGTGAGTCAGGCCATGGGCGAGCAGGGCCGCGCCGCCCGCGAGATCATCAAGGCCGCGCAGAGTACGACCGCGGTGGCGACGCAGGTGCGCAAAGCCTCTGGCGAGCAGGCGGCGGCGGCCACGCAGGTCGCGCAGGCGGTCGAGTCCATGCGGCGCGGGGCCGCTTCCACCTCGCGCGCGCTGGAAGAGCAGGTCGCGGCGGGCGACCAGGTTTCAAAAGAGTCGGAACGCCTGGCGCGCATGATCGCCGGGGTCAGCAAGGCGATGGGGGAGCAGGCCGCCGCCGCGGCACAAATCACCACGGCCTCGCAGAGCATGCGCCAGCAGGCCGACCAGGTCGCCAGGGCGATGGAAGAGCAGTCACGCGCGGCCCGCGACATGACCACCGCCACCAACAGCATTACCAAAGAGATCGGGCTCATCACGCGTGCGAACCGCCAGCACTTAACTTCTTCGGAGAAGGTCCTGGGCGCGCTGACCGACATCCGTCAAATCACGGGGCGTAACGCGCGAGGGGTGGAAGCCACACGCGGCGCCACGGCGGGTTTAATCGAACGCGCGCGACAACTCGCCGAAATCGCGGGCGACGCGAACGCGGAGCCCACAGGCGGGAATGGCGGGCCAGTTTCGGGCGACGGGCCGCGCTCCGGCGGTAAATCGCGCCGCCCGAAAAGCGGCCCGGACTTGAAGGAGACAGTCGCGGCGGACGGGCAGGGAGGGTCAGACGAACCCGTGCGTTGAAGAAAGTTCGTGCGACCGGGCGGGGGCGGGCCTGGCGAGACCTTGACGTGGCGGTGATAAGCGAATTGACCTCTTCGGAACATTCAATCGGCGTTTTTACCACCGACGCGAGCCTCGTCATTGAAGTCTGGGACGCGGCGCTCGCGCGCCTGACCGGCATCCCGGCGGACGTGGCCCGCGGCAAGTCGCTCGCCTCGCTTCTCCCACACCTGGAAGGCAGCCCTCTGCTCGGGCGTTTTCGACGAGTTATAGACGAGGGCGTCGTCGAAGTGCTGGCGCCCGCCTTCCACCACTACCTGATCCCGTGCCCGCCTCTCGTGCCCTCCGAACGCTTCGACCGGATGCGCCAGCGTGTCAGCATCGCGCCCTTACGCGAGGACGGGCGCGTAGTCGGCGTGCTGGTCACGGTCGAAGACGTGACGGCGCGAATCGAGCGGGAGCGCGACCTCGCCGAACAACTCGCCCACGCCGACGAAAACGTGCGTCTGAACGCCGCGCGGGGCCTGGCAAGCGGCGAATCGCTCGAACCGGCCGAGCCCCTCCTCGGCGCGCTCGGCGACGAGAGCTGGCGCGTGCGGCGTGCGGCCGTCGAGGGCTTGGCGCGCCGCGCCGCGCCCGACGCCATCGCCGCCCTCCTGGCTTCGGTGCGCGATAACCATCACGACCTCGGTCTCCTCAACAGCGCGCTTCAGGTGCTTGCGATGAGCGACGTGGACACCGTCTCGCCGCTCGTCGAGTTCTTAAGGGGTGAGGACGCGGACCTGCGTATTCAGGCGGCGCTCGCCCTGGGCGAGCAGCGCGACGAGCGCGCCGCGCCGGCCCTCATCGCAGCGCTCGGCGACGCGGACGCCAACGTGCGTTACCACGTAATCGAAGCCCTGGGGAAGCTGCGCGCGGTCGAAGCCGCAGACGCGCTCGCCGGGATTGCGGAGGGGCGCGATTTTTTCCTGGCCTTCCCGGCACTCGACTCGCTGACGCGTATCGGGGACGCGCGCGTCGCCCCGCGAATCGTGCCGTTGCTCGAAGACGAGCTTTTGCGAGAGGCCGCGGCCGACGCGCTCGGGCGGCTCGGCGACGAAAAGACCGTCGGGCCGCTCGCCGCGTTGCTGAACAGGCCGGACGCGCCGACGCGGGCCGCCGCGCGGGCGCTCGCGGCGCTCTATGACCGCTTCGAGAATAACGTCGGCGAGGGGGCCTACATCGCCGACCTGAGCCGCGCGGTCATCAACCCCGCCGGCGCGCAGAACCTGCTCGACGCGCTGGGCGGCGCGGATTCCGGCGACCTGCGCCCGCTCGCGCTGGTCGTCGGCTGGTTGGAGGGCGCGGCGGTCGAGCGCGCCCTGACGCGCCTGCTGGGGCGGCCGGACGTGCGCGGCGAGGTGGTCGAGGCTTTAGTGCGGCACGGCCCGCGGGTGACGGAACTGCTGATCGAACAGCTCGGGTCCGAAGACCTGGAGGTCCGCAAATCGGCCGTCGTCGCTCTGGGGCGAATCGGCGACGCCCGCGCCGTAGACGCGCTCGCCGAACTCCTAGACGACGACGCCGAGTTGGTAGTTGCCGCGGCCGACGCGCTGGCGAAGATCGGCGACCGGCGCTCTTTCGATCCTTTGCTCGCGCTCGTCGGCGATTCCCACGCCGCGGTCAGACAGGCCGCCGTCGGCGCGCTCAACTCGCTCGGCGCGCCTGAGATGCCCGGGCGCGTGCTGCCCCTGCTCGGCGACCCCGACCCGAACGTGCGCGAATCGGCGGTCAAGATCGCCGGGTACTTCGGCTATGCAGAGTGCGCCGACATTCTTATAGAAAGGTGTGACGACGAGGACGAGCGCGTGCGCCGCGCGGCTGTCGAGCACCTGCCTTACCTTGAAGACGAGCGCGCCACGCCCACGCTCGTGCGCGCCTTGCGCGATGGGACGCCGAAAGTGCGGGCCGCGGCGGCGGGCGCGCTGGCTCTGGCGGAAGGCCGCGAGGTCGCGGCCGCCTTGATAGAGGCGCTGGCGGACGAGGATTCCTGGGTCCGTTATTTCGCCGCCCGTTCGCTCGGCCGGCGGCAGGCCGCCGAAAGCACGGGCGCGCTGGCGGGGCTGGTTCGAGACGATAAATCGAACCACGTTCGCATCGCGGCCGTCGAGGCGTTGGGGCACATCGGCGGTGACGACGCTGTTCGTGTCGTCGCTCCGCTGGCCGGTTCGGACGAGCCCGACCTGGTACGGTCGGCGCTCGGCGCGCTCGGCCGCATCTCGCACCCCGACGCACAGAAGCCGCTCTTCGACGCCCTACACTCGGCGGACGCCGGCGTCAGAGCCGACGCCGCCGGCGCCCTCGGAGCACGCGGGGGCACGGAGGCCGTCGAGCGTCTCCTGAGTGTCGCCGCGACGGATTCGGAGCCACAAGTTTTCCGCGCTGCGATTGAAGCGCTCAAACGGGCCGGGACGCCCGAAGCAGTCGCCGGGCTGGTGTCGCTCACGGCGGACTCCGCCCGCCGTGAGGATGCGATAGCCGCGCTCGCGGAAACGAAGGAGGCGCGGCTCCGGGAGGTCGGGCGCGGGTTGTCGCCCCGCCAGCCGGTCAGGGTGCGCCGCGCCGTCGTGGAGGCGTTGAGCCGGGTCAAAAGTCGCGGCGCTGCGGAGTTGTTACGGGAAGCTTTGGCCGACCCCGACGCGTCGGTGCGCTCGGCGGCCGAAGGTCATGCGCGGTCGGCGTTCGGCGGGCGGGCGGATGACTTTAGCTGAGGGCGGGGAACACGTGGCCGAACGCCGCGGGCTGCAAGATGATGGGTCTCAACACGGGGAGCTTAGGCGTCACGGGCGGGGCGGACAGGCTTTTGCGCGACCTGATACACGAGCGCACCGGGCTGTTCTATGATAACGGTAAGGCCGACATCCTGACGGACAAGCTGTCGCCGCTGGTCATCGAACGCGGGCTCACGTCGCTGCTCGACTATTATTACCTGCTCAAGTACGACGAGACGGCGCAGGACGAGTGGCTGAACGTGATGAACGCGCTGTCGGTCCAGGAGACATACTTCTGGCGCGAGATGGATCAGGTGCGGGCGCTCGTCGAAGTGGTCGTGCCGCGTTGGTTCGCCGAAGACAACGCCGGGCCGCTCAGGATTTGGAGCGCGGCTTGCGCTACGGGCGAGGAGCCGCTGACCATCGCAATGGCGCTCGACGCCGCCGGGTGGTTCGGCCGCGCGCCGATAGAGATTCACGCGACCGACGCCAGCACGTCGGCAATCGAGAAGGCCCGGCGCGGGGTTTACCGCGAGCGCTCGTTCCGCAACCTCTCGGCCGGGCTGCGGGCCAAATATTTTACGCAAGAGGGCGCGACAAAAACGTGGCGCGTCGCCGCTAACCTGCACGGCAGGATAAAGTGGGGCGTCGTGAACCTGATTAACGAGGCGGAGGTCGCGCCGTGCGCGTCGGCCCACGTGATCTTCTGCCGAAACGTCTTTATCTACTTCTCCGACCAGACCATCGGCAAGACGGTTAGCACCTTCGCCGCGCACATCAGGCCGCCGGGCTATCTGTTCGTGGCTGCCTCGGAATCGCTGCTGAGGCTTTCGGCGGATTTCGAGCTGCGGGAAGTCGGCGACGCGTTCGTGTACGTGAAGCGGCGGGGCGTGGGGTGAGGGCCGCCTCGCTCGCGAGGACTATTCATGGATCGAGTTCTTAAAGTTCTGGTGGTGGACGATTCCGCCTACGTGCGGAAAGTCGTCAAGCAGATGCTCTCGCGCAGCCCGTTCCTGGAGGTGGTGGGGACGGCGCGCGACGGCCGGGAGGCGCTGGAACTGGTAGAGAAGCTCGACCCGGATGTCGTCACCTGCGACCTCATCATGCCCGAGTTGGACGGCATCGGGTTCGTGCGTGAACAGATGGCGCGGCGGCCCGTGCCGATTATCATCATGAGCATAGCGAGCGAGACGGGGGAGGCGGCCCTCACCGCGCTCGACGCCGGGGCGGTGGATTTCGTGCAGAAGCCGACGGCGCTGGCGACCGAGAAGATATTCGAGGTCAGCGACGAACTAATCGAGAAGGTCAAGGCCGCCGCAGACATCCCCATGGCCCGCGTCAGGACCACCCCGCCGGCGTCCGAAGCGACGGCGCCGGGGCCGGCGCCCGCAGTCGTCCGCGGCGGGGCTGCCGACATCGTCGTCATCGGGATTTCCACCGGCGGCCCGCAGGCCCTCAAGCAGTTGATCCCACAACTGCCCGCTGATTTCCCCGTGCCGGTGGCTATGGTCATGCACATGCCGGTCGGGTACACTGAAATGTACGCACGAAAGCTGGACGAGCATTCGCCGCTCGAGGTCCGGGAGGCCCGTGAGGGGGATGTCTTTCAGGCGGGCGTGGCGCTGCTGGCGCCTGCGGGGCGGCACCTGAGTTTCCGCCGCGCGGCGGACGGGTCGGTGGTCGCGCACCTCGACTCAAGGCCGTTCGAGATGCCGCACCGCCCGTCGGTCGACGTGCTTTTCCAGTCGGCGGCCGAGGTCTACGGGCAGAGAGTCCTGGGCGTGGTGATGACGGGCATGGGCTCGGACGGGAAGCAGGGCGCGGCCTGGATCAAGGCCCAGGGCGGTCTCATTTATACCGAGAGTGAAGAGACTTGCGTGGTCTACGGCATGCCCCATTCCGTAGTGGAAGCCGGGTTGAGCGATAGGAGCGTGCCGCTGGACGAGATGGCGCGGGCCATCAGGGAGGCGGTGTGAGTAGCAAAATAATGGTGGTGGACGATTCCGGGCTGTCGCGCAGGACGCTGCGGCGCATCCTGGAGACGGCCGGGTACGCCGTCGTCGAGGCCGAAGACGGCATGGCCGCGCTCGAACTCTACTTCATCGAGAAGCCCGATCTGGTGCTCCTCGACCTCGTGATGAAGGGCATGTACGGGCTCGACGTTCTGGCTAAGCTGCGCGAGATGGACGCCGGCGCGCGCGTGGTCGTCGCCAGCGCCGACATCCAGGCCACGACGCGCGCGATGGCTGAAGAGGCGGGCGCGGTCGCGTTCATCAACAAGCCGTTCACGGCCGAAAACGTGCTCGGCTCCGTCAGGGAAGTTTTAAAGGGGGCGTAGGGCGATGGAACTGACCGAACGTCAGGGCGACTCTATTTCGGAACTGATCAACATCGCGTTCTCGCGTACCGGCGCCGCCCTCTCAGAGTTGACGGGGCACCGCGTCTTGCTCGACGCGCCCGAGGTCTCAGTCCACCCGACAACTGAACTTTCAGGGGCGCTCGCCAAATTCATCCCCGGCGAAGTCGCCTCCATTCACCAGGTCTTCGGGGGGCCGGTAGCCGGAGACGCGCTTCTTCTGCTCAACCACGACGGGGCGCTGCGGCTGACGGACCTGTTGACGGACGAGCCGGCGCCGTCGAGCCGGCTGGACGAGTCGGCGCGCGAGGTGTTGACCGAGGTGGGGAACATCCTGCTCAACGCGTGTCTGGGCATGTTCGGGAACATTTTGGACGTTCACGTCTCCTTCTCGGTCCCGCGCCTCCACCTTGAGACGCTCGAAGAGCTACTCGCGTCCTTCACCGCCGGCGGCGACGGCGAGCCGCAATACGCACTGGTGGTCTACACGGCCTTTCAGATTCGTGACAGCGCCGTCCGGGGGTTTCTCGTGATGGTCCTGAGCGTCACCTCGCTCGACCGCCTGATTCATGAGGTCGAGGCGTGGGAGCAGAGGCAGGGTCAGTCCTGAACATTCCGAAGACGTGAGACACCCAGCATGAAAGCCGTAACAAACACCGGCCCGCACGACGACAGGTTGCTCGGCGCGGCCATGCTGCGCTGGATGAACGATCTGGCGAGGCAGGGCATCCTCGTCACCGACGCCGAGTTGAGGATACGCGCCTGGAACCGCTGGCTGGAAGAGCACAGCGAGCTGAAGGCGTCCGAGGTGATCGGGCGGAACCTGCTGGAAGTCTACACGGAGCTGGAAAAGAGACGCCTCGACCAGCACTACAAGTGGGTGCTCGAAGGGCAGACGCGGGTGCTCTCGCAGCGCCTGCACGGGCACCTGCTGCCGCTGCCCACGGACACGACTTTGAGCGGGTTCTCGGAGATGCAGCAGACGGCGCGCATCTCGCCGCTGCTCGACGAGGACGGGCGCGTCGTCGGGACCGTGACCGTCATCGAGGATGTCACGGAGCGGGTGGCGCGCGAGGCGGAGTTGCAGGAGCAGGTGGACGCGCGCACGCGGGCGCTCGGCAGGGAGAAAGCGGCCCGCGCCGAGGCGGAAGAGGCCAACCACCTCAAGGATGATTTCCTCGCCACGGTCTCGCACGAGCTGCGCACGCCGCTGACCGCCATCCTCGGCTGGTCGAACATGCTGCTCGACGGCAGCCTCCTCGGCGAGGCGCGCGACCGCGCGCTTGAAATAATCCACCGCAACGCTCAGGCGCAGAACCAGCTAATCAGCGACCTGCTCGACGTGTCGCGCATCATCAGCGGCAAGCTGCGGCTCGACTTCCGCACGGTCGAGCCGAGCTCAATCATCGAGGCCGCCGTCGAGACGACCCGCCCCACCGCCGAGGCGAAAGGCGTGCTCCTCGACACGGCACTCAACCAGCGCGCCGGGCCGATCAACGCGGACCCGGACCGCCTTCAGCAGGTGGTCTGGAACCTGCTCACGAACGCCATCAAGTTCACGCCCGCGGGCGGGCGGGTGCTGGTCAAGTTGGACAGCGTGGATTCGAGGGTGGAGATCACGGTACAGGATTCCGGGGTAGGAATCAGCCCGGACTTCCTGCCGCACATTTTCGACCGCTTCCGCCAGGCCAACCCCGGCACCAACAGAGTCCACGGGGGCATGGGGCTGGGCCTCTCCATCGTCCGCCACCTGGTCGAGTCGCACGGGGGCGCCGTGAGGGCCGAGAGTGAAGGGGAGGATAAGGGGGCGACTTTTGTCGTCAGCCTCCCCTTCGTCTCTCTCCGCGAAGGAACTGGAATCGCTCAGCACGTGCCCCTCGCCGCTCCCCGCCACCTTGAGATTGACTGCCCGTCCACACTACAGGGGCTGCGGGTGCTGGTCGTCGACGACGAAGCCGACACGCGAGACTTGCTGCGTGCGGTGCTCGAACGTTGCAAAATAGAAGTGTTCACGGCCGGGTCGGCTTCCGAAGCGCTGGAAACACTCGCCCGGCTGAATCCCGACGTTCTGATTAGCGACCTGGGTATGCCGGGAGACGACGGCTACTCTTTAATTGCAAAAGTAAGGGCGCTCCCGGCCGAGCGCGGCGGGCGGATTCCGGCCGCGGCCCTGACCGCATACGTGAGAGCGGAAGACCGCATGAAGGTGCTCCGCGCCGGGTTCCAACTGCACGTGCCGAAGCCGATTGAGCCCGCGGAGTTAGTGACCGTAGTGATGAACCTCGCCGGCCGACTTAACGAAGACTCATAATCCCGCGGGCTTTTACTTCTCCTTCAGCTTTTCCGAACGGAGGTGGACCGATGAAGCGCAGATTTCCGCACGCCGCGTGGTTACGGGCGGCCGTCCTCGGCGCCCTCCTTTGTATAGCGGCCCCCGTCGAAGCGCAGGAAGCGCACCAGCACCACAACGAACATACGGAGCAGATAGGGCGGGTCAACTTCCCCGTCTCCTGTAACGCCCGCGCCCGGGGGCTGTTCAACCGCGCGGTCGCGTGGCTCCACTCGTTCGAGTACGAGCAGGCCGAGAGGGTGTTCACGGAGGCCGCCGCCGCCGACCCGCAGTGCGGGATGGCCCACTGGGGCGTCGCGATGAGCAATTACCACCCCATCTGGGCTCCGCCGACCGCGGCCGAGTTGCGGAAGGGGCGGGAGGCCGTCGAGCGGGCCAGGTCAGCCGGCGCGCGGACTCAAAGGGAGCGCGATTACATCGCGGCCGTCGAACTCTTCTACAGAGACTCCGACCGGCTCGACCACCGGGCGCGGGCGTCGGCCTACTGGGAGGCGATGGAACGTCTCTACCGCCGCTATCCGTCAGACACTGAAGCGGGCGTCTTCTACGCACTGACGCTCATCGCCAAGGGGATGGCGGCGGGCGATAAGAGCTACGTCAACGAAAAGAAGGCCGCGAGTATTCTCAACCGCGTGCTCAGGCGCGAGCCGCAACACCCCGGCGTCACTCACTACCTCATCCACAGCTACGACTACCCGGCGTTGGCCCGCCTGGCGCTGCCCGCCGCGCGCAGCTACGCGAAGATCGCGCCCGCTTCGGCCCACGCCCGGCACATGCCCTCGCACATCTTCACGCGGCTCGGTTTGTGGCAGGAGGCCGTCAGGTCGAACCTCGGCGCGGAGGCGGCGGCGGAAGCCTACGCCCTTAAAAATCACATGCCCGGCGCGTGGGACGAGAAGCTTCACGCGATGGACTACCTCGCCTACGCCTACTTGCAGGGCGCGCAGGACGAGCGAGCCCGCGGCGTGCTCGACGAACTGTACAAGATTCGCCGGGTTGACCCGCCGAACCTCAAAGTGGCTTACGCCTTCACGGCCATCCCGGCGCGATACGCCCTCGAACGCCGGCGTTGGGACGAGGCGGCCAAGCTGCCCCTGCGTCCGGGGGCGATGGAGTCGTTCCCCTGGGAGCAGTTCTCCTGGGCCGAGGCCAACATCCGCCTCGCGCGGGCGGTCGGGTCCGCGCGCTCCGGAGACGCGGCCGCCGCGCGTCAGGAGGTAGAGGAGTTGACCGCCATAGGGCGCGCGCTCGGCGAAGTCAAAAGCGGCTACGACTGGGCGAAGCAGGTCGAGATCGCGCGCCGGGTCGCCGCGGGCTGGCTGGCGCACGCCGGAGGCGACGGCGAGGAGGCCATCCGGCTGATGCGCGCGGCGGCCGAACTGGACGACGCCACGGACAAGCACCCTGTCACGCCCGGCTCAATCCTCCCGGCGCGCGAACAACTCGGCGAGCTGCTGCTTGAGCTGCGGCGACCAACCGAGGCGCTGCGCGAGTTCGAGACTTCGCTGCGCGACACGCCCGGACGCTTCAACGGATTGTACGGCGCGGCGCGCGCCGCCAGGCTCGCGTCAGACCGAAGAAAGGCGCGGGGCTATTACCAACAACTCGTGGCGCTTTGCCCCCACGGCGGCGACGACAGACCCGAGTTATTGGAGGCGAAAGCATATCTCTCAGGCGCACGTCCCCCGATTCGCGGCGCGAGCAGAGAGTAATAGGCGGCTCGGCGCCGGATGGCGTGAGGGAAGGTGATCCGCCGAGGCGTCGCAGAAGACCAACATCGGCGCGGCCCCCGCCCCCGAGTGACATGCGCATGGCGCGCGTTCGGCGCGAGCGGAGATGCTCGAATGTCTAAACGGCTGGCGATCACGGTCGCTCTCCTCCTCATCCCGGCGCTGGCGGTCGGTGCGGCCCCGACCGGGCCGCACCGGGCCGACTACCGCGAACTTGAAAAGGTTCTGCTCGCCGAGCTGAAGGAAACGAACACGCCCGGCGCCGCGGTCGCAATCGTGAGCGGAGACCGCGTCGTTTACGCCAGGGGCTTCGGCGTCTCGAACGCCGAGACCGGTGCCCCCGTCACGCCTGAGATGCTCTTCCGCGTCGGCTCTGTGACGAAGATGCTGACGGCGGCCGTCTTCGTCTCTCTCGCGGAAGAGATGAAGGTCGCACTCGACGCCCCTTTCGGCGACTTCGTCAAAGGACTCGGCCCGCGCCTCTCCCGCACCACCCCGCGTCAACTGCTGAGCCATACGGCGGGGGTCATCGACTACGCCCGCGTCTGCTGCGCGCAGGAGGAGTCGGGGCTCAGGACGCAGGTGCTCTCCTCGAAGGACGACGATTACTTCTTTACGGAACCCGGCCGCATCTTCTCGTACTCCAACCCCGGCTACATCCTCGCCGGCTACGCCATTGAGCAGTTGACGGGCCGCCCCTTCGCCGACGAGATGGACGGGAGACTCTTCCGCCCCCTCGGGATGACGCGTACCACCTTCCGCCCGACCGTGGCGATGACCTTCCCGCTCTCGCAGGGGCACGACGCGGCGGTCACAGGCGAACCCGCGGTCGTCCGTCCCTTCGTCAACAACGTCGGCGATTGGCCCGCCGGGTTTGCCAGCTCCAACGTCTTCGATCTGGCGCGCTTCGCCGTCGCCTTCATGAACGGCGGCCGCATAGACGGGAGGAAGGTGCTCTCGCCGTCGGTCATCTCCGCTCTCTCGACGCCCTACGTCGGGGTGCCGCACAGTTGGGACATCCCCGCGGGGTTTTTCGATGGCGCGCAGTACGGCCACGGACTCTTTCTCCACGAGTACCGCGGCGTCCGGGTGCTCCACCACGGCGGGATCATCAACGGCTTCGGCGCCTTCGTCCTGATGGCGCCCGAGCAACGCTTCGCCGTCATCCTCCTCGCCAACCGGACGGGCTCCATCCTGGGCAAGTCTTTGGAGAAGGCGATAGAGTTGTCACTGCCGCTTAAGCCGAGGCCGCGGCCCTCGCCCAGGACGGCCGCCTCAATGACGCAGCCCGAGATGGAGAGTTACGCGGGCACTTACGTGAACGGGCTGCTTAAGATTGAGCTGTCCGTCAGGGGCGGGAGGTTATACCGTAAGGACTACTACCCGCCGACGGCCGAGGAGGGGCCGGGCCGCGTCTTCGAGGCGCCGGTCGAGAAGGTGGGGACGAACCGGCTCGCGTTTACCCCGCCCGGCGAGGCCACTCCGTCTGAGTTCATCGTCGTGCCAGGGACGGACGGCAGGCCCGAGTATCTGCACAGCTTTATGGGAGCCGCCAGGAAGGTACGGGAGGACCGGTAGGAGTGGGCCCTAGCTTGAGGCACTGTTACTTCCAAAGCAGTGACACAACAGTGATACAAAACGGCTATGGGCAGCCGAGTAGCTGCTCATAGCCGTTTGATTCTGTTAAGGCGGCGGTCGGAATCGAACCGACGAATAAAGGTTTTGCAGACCTCTGCCTTACCACTTGGCTACGCCGCCGAAAAGGCTGAAGTCGGAGGGCCGGGGCGAACTTGAGGGGGCTCGGTAGTTCTGCGGCTGGCCTTCCGACTTCAGCGCTTCGGAAGCGGGAGACGGGATTTGAACCCGCGACTTCGACCTTGGCAAGGTCGCACTCTACCACTGAGTTACTCCCGCGTACGGATTGCAATTTTACTAATTCCGAACACC
The DNA here is from genome assembly GCA_035645715.1 of Pyrinomonadaceae bacterium. Classification (GTDB taxonomy): domain Bacteria; phylum Acidobacteriota; class Blastocatellia; order Pyrinomonadales; family Pyrinomonadaceae; genus QHXN01. The sequence goes on along the minus strand of DASQMB010000010.1, from coordinate 108,544 downwards.
TTGTCAAATACGGCGGAGAGAGCGGGCCGCGAACGCTGCGGCGGGGGGTTGGCGACGGCGCGGTCGAACCGCTTCAGCCAGAGGCATGAAAAAGAGCCGAGGCTGGCTCGGCTCCGGTCAGGGTCGTGCGCCTGTCTGGTGCGGTCGCAGGCGGCGATTTAAAAGCGGGAGACGGGATTTGAACCCGCGACTTCGACCTTGGCAAGGTCGCACTCTACCACTGAGTTACTCCCGCGTACGGATCGGCAATTCTACGGATTCGGTTCGTGTTGTCAAGCGCGGCGGCCGGAATTTTTGGATGCGCGGGCGGTTGCGGCAGTTGCGGGGCGGCGGCCTGGCGTAGTCTGCGTGTGCCGGGTCTGCGTGCATCGGCGGCGGACCGTCAGGCGCCCGGGCGGCCGGAGAGGCGGCGCAGGGTTTTGGCTTACAGGGTCAGTAGTCTCGGAGCGTGACGGACCAGCGGCGCTTGCGGAACTTGTCCTCCGTCCAGAAGGAGCGGAAGAGGCGGAGTCGGGGCGCGGGCGCGCGGGCGGAGCAATCTGGCGGCGGGAGGAGGACGCTGACAACGTCGAAGCGGTGGGGCTCGGCTTCGAGGCCCAGGAGGCGGCGGTAGGCGCGGGCGGCTCGCGTGATCTGGCGTTGCTTGCGCAAATCCACGTTGGCCTCGGGGGCGGCGAAGCGGTCGGAGGCGCGCGTCTTGACCTCGACGAAGCAGAGCGTGCGGCCCTCGTAGGCCACGAGGTCGAGTTCGGCCTGTATTACGGCCCCGCGCCGGTCGCGGCCGACCGGGAGCTTGAAGTTGGCTGCGGCGAGTCTGAAGCCGAGGCCGCGCAGGAAGTCCGCGGCCAGCTCCTCGCCGCGGCGCCCGAGTGCCAGGTGCGGCGCGAGTTCCGCACTCAGGGCGGCAACGTCCGTGGAGGCTTGGTCGGCGTCGGCCGGGCCGGCGTCCGCGCGAACGCGCCGGCGCCGGGGCCAGCGCGGGATGTTTAGAAGTGGCATCGCCTGTCGGGCCTCCGGCTCGGGGCCGTGACGGTCAAAGTTCATGAAGACTGGCCGCGGCCCCGCGGGGCCGTCGCCGTGTGGGAGTGCGTTGGGACGCGCGGCGAAGCGTAATGTGGTGGGACGCGCGGCGAAGCGTAGCGCAGTGGGCGCCGACGCACAAGTACCCGGCTTGACCACCGCGCGGTTACGGCCGCGGCCGACTCTGCGGCTACGCTTCGGGCACGCGCGGCCCCGTCCCGGACGCGTGCGGCAGGGTTGGCTCGGGCTCGGCGGCGGGCGGGGTTCTTGCGGCTCACCTGCCCTCGGGCTACACTTGCCGGGCTCCGGGAAAGATGGTGGAAGGACGGTTGCCGGGGGCGAGGCCGGCGCGCGGCGCGGTGTGTGCGGCCCGGCGTATCGGCTGTGAAAGTTTGGCGGAGACGAGGCGAATACAGTGAGCAGCGAGGTCGAGACAAAGGTGGACGAGGGCGGGCGGGAAGCCGACCTGCCGCTGGTGGCAATCGTCGGCCGGCCGAACGTCGGCAAGTCCACGCTCTTCAACCGGCTCGTCGGCGAGCGGCGCTCCATCGTCGGCGACGAGCCGGGCATCACGCGCGACCGCATCTATGGCCGCTCGGAGTGGGCGGGCCGCCCCTTCGCCCTCGTGGACACGGGCGGCATCGTGCCAGACGAGACCGCAATCATCCCGGCCAACATCTTCCGGCAGGCCGGCTTCGCCATCACGGAGGCGGTCGCGCTCGTCTGGGTCGTGGACGCTAGGGCCGGCATCACGCCGCTCGACGAGGAGCTGGCCCAACTCCTGCGCTCGACGGGCAAGACCATCCTCGTCGCCGCCAACAAAACCGACGCCGCCAAGATCGAGGCCCACGCCGGCGAGTTTCATCGCTTCGGCTTCGAGGACGTAATCCCGGTCTCGGCCGAGCACGGCGACGGGGTGGCCGACCTGCTCGACGTGCTGGTCCGGCACCTGCCAGAGCCCGAGGCGGAGGGCGACGAGGGGCCGGACGATGAGGGGAAGAGGGGGGCGAGGGAGGTGCGCCTCGCCATCGTCGGCCGCCCGAACGTCGGCAAGTCTTCGATCCTGAACCGCCTGCTCGGCGAGGAGCGCGCCATCGTCTCGCCCGTCGCCGGCACGACGCGCGACGCCGTTGACACGCTGCTGCGCTACGAGGGGCGGCAGTTTCGGCTCGTGGACACGGCCGGCATCCGCCGCAAGGGCAAGACCGAGGAGATGGCCGAGAAGCTCTCGGTCATAATGGCGCGCAAGAGCCTGGAGCGGGCAGACGTGGCCGTGCTCGTCGTGGACGCCGTCGAGGGCGTGGCGGCGCTCGACGCCAACATCGCCGGCTACGCGGTCGAGGCCGGCTGCTCCGTCATCATCGCCGTCAACAAGTGGGACGCCGTGCCCGAGAAGGAGACCGGCACCGCGGCCGAGTTCGAGCGCGACCTCCGCTTCAAGATGAAGTTTCTCGACTGGGCGCCGGTCGTCACCGTCTCGGCGCTCGCCGGCCAGCGCGTCGAGAGGCTGCTGCCGCTGGCCCTGCGCGCCGACGAGGCCCGCGCCCGCCGCATCCCGACCTCGCGCCTCAACGAGTTCTTCGAGCGCATCACCACCTCGCCCCGCGCCCCGACCGCACCCGCGCCGGTCAAGGGCGGGCAGTCGCGCCTCCACGTCCAGTACGTCACGCAGACCGGCGTCAGGCCCCCGACCTTCGTCGTCTTCACTGCCGGCGGCACGAAGGGGCTCCACTTCTCCTACGAGCGCTACTTGCAGAACCGCCTGCGCGAGGAGTTCGACTTCTTCGCCACGCCGCTCCGCATCATCGAGCGCCACCGCTCCAAGCGGCGCAGGGCCGAGCGATGACGGTTGGGGCCGCGGCTGCCGAAGCGCTCGGATGGACGGAGACCGCCCGCGACGGCGAGGCCCGCTGCGGCCTCGTCCGCACGCGTCGCGGCACCTTCGAGACGCCGGCCTTCATGCCCGTCGGCACGCTCGCCACCGTCAAGGGGCTCAGGTTCGAGGCGCTCGAAGCCGAGGACACTGACGCCCGCATCATCCTCTCGAACACCTACCACCTCTGGCTGCGGCCCGGCCCCGAGGTGGTCCGCGCCTGCGGCGGCCTCCACCGCTTCATGGGATGGGACCGCGCCGTGCTCACTGACTCTGGCGGCTTTCAGGTGTTCAGCCTGAGCGACCTGCGCCGCCTCTCGGAGGAGGGGGTCGAGTTCCGCTCGCACGTCGACGGCCGCCTCTGCTTCCTCTCTCCCGAGGTCTCAATGGAGGTGCAGGCCGCGCTCGGCTCCGACGTGGTGATGGCCTTCGACGAGTGCCCGCCCGGCGAGGCCACGCGCGAGCGTGCGCGCGCCTCGCTCGAACTGACGGCGCGCTGGGCCGGGCGTTCGCGCGCCCGCTTCGACCAGTTGCAGGCCGAGGGCGCCGACTCGGGCCGCGGCGCCCGCGCGGCCGAGAACAGTGTTGCCGGCCGCCAAGCCCTCTTCGGCATCGTCCAGGGTGCGACGCACCTCGATTTGCGGCGCGAGAGCCTCGAACGAACGGTCGAGGTCGGCTTCGACGGTTACGCCATCGGGGGCCTGAGCGTCGGCGAGGAGAAGGAGACGATGTACGAGGTGGTGGCCGACCTCGCGCCGCGGATGCCGGCCGGCCGGCCGCGCTACCTGATGGGCGTCGGACCGCCCGAGGATTTGGTCGAGTGCGTGGCGCGCGGCGTGGACATGTTCGACTGCGTCATCCCCACCCGCAACGGCCGCAACGGGCAGGCCTTCACCTCGCGCGGCCGGCTCAACATCAAGAACGCCCGCTGGTCGGCCGACCGGCGCCCGCTCGACGAGCGTTGCGCCTGCTCGGTCTGCCGCCGCCACACGCGGGCCTACCTCCGCCACCTCTTCGTGACCGGAGAGATGCTGGCGGGGGTGCTCCTGTCGCACCACAACGTGGCCTTCTTCCTTGACACCATGAGGCGTGTCAGGCAAGCTATCCGGTCTGGCGAATTCGTCCGTTTTCGGCGGGATTTCCTTGAGGGGGTCCGGTCCGGCGTCGAGTGAGCCGCGCCCAAGTTCTACCCCGAACAACCTGAGTCGCGGCCGTTCGCGCGCCCCCGAAGTCGCCACGCGGCGGCGCGGCGCGTGCCCGGCGGGGGCGAGGTTTTCAAATCCGAAGAACCCGGAAACAACAGTCGTCCGATGACAAATCAGGCATTCATCCTCCTCCTACAGCAGGGGCAGCCGGGCGCCGGCGGCTTCATCATGGGCATCCTGCCGTTCATCCTCATCTTCGGCGTCTTCTACTTCCTGATCATCATGCCGCAGCGCCGCCGCCAGCGGGAGTTGCAGGACCTGATCTCGAAGCTGAAGGCCGGCGACCGCATCGTGACGAGCGGCGGCATCATCGGCACCGTCAAGTCGGTGCGCGACCGGACGCTCGTGGTGATGAGCGACAAGTCCATGCTCGAAATCTCGCGCTCGGCCGTGGCCGGCCTCCAGTCGGAGGAGGAGAAGGCGTAAGAAAAGCCTGCGGCGCGCCGCCGCGGGTTTCGGCTCTTTAGCCCGCACAGGGCGGGCACGCTCGGCGGCCACGACTCAACTGCCGACGAAAGGGGTTTAGCTGACGGCCGGCGGCCGAAGGCTGACCGCTCTCTTATGAAAAAGAATTTAACCCATCGCGTAATCATCATCATCGTCGTCACGCTCGCGGCGCTGTGGATCGTCGTCGGGCCGCGACGCGCGCCCGCCGCCTCAGACTTCACCCTGACGGGGATGAACAACACGCTGCGCGAGAACATCCGGCTCGGTCTCGACCTCCGCGGCGGCTCGCACCTCGTCATGCGCGTGCAGGTCGAAGACTACCTGAAGAAGCTGACCGAGAACGTCGTCTTCGGCGTGCAGGAGGCGGCCCGCTCGGGCGGCTACAACGTCACGTCGGTCCGGCCCGAGGTCTCGGGCGGCACCTACCGCGTCGTGCTCGAAGCGGCCGACGCCTCGCGCGTCAGCGAAATCCGCGAGCAGTTGCCCAACCGCGTCAACGACTTTGACACGACCGCCTGGGATTCGAGCGTCTCGGGCAACACCATCGTCTGGGAGATGCGGCAGGCCGCCGAGGAGGCGCTCGGCCGCCGCGCCGTCGATGACGCCCAGCGCATCATCGAGGCCCGCATCAACGCCATCGGCGTCGCCGAGCCGACCATCCAGAAGCACGGCGCCGAGAGCGCGCACCAGATACTCTTGCAGATGCCGGGCATCGACAACCCCGACCGCGTCAAGGAGCTGATCAAGGGCGAGTCGCGGCTGGAGCTGATGAAGGTCGTCAGCCTGCCGAACCCGTCGCCGATGCAGACCTACCCGACGCGCGAGGCCGCCGTCCAGTCGCTCGGCGGGACCGTGCCGACCAACCGCCGCGTGCTGCCCTACAACGAGCGCGAGGAGCCGACCGCCGCCGGCCGCCAGGAGGGAGAGCAGCCGCAGGCCACACGCTGGGCCGTGGTCGAGGCGCCGGCCGTCATCGACGGCAGCGAGTTCCGCAGCGCCGACGCCGGCGGGGCCGGTGCCACGGGCATGGGCGAGGACTTCATTATCAACTTCTCGCTCAAGCCCTCGGGCGCCGCGAAGTTCGGCGCCTGGACCGCCGCCAACGTCGGGCAGTACATGGCCGTCGTCCTCAACGACGAGGTCCGCAGCGCCCCCTTCATCAAGTCGCAGATCACCGATTCGGGCCAGATTTCGGGCAGCTTCACGAAGGACTCGGCCGAGGACCTGGCGCTGACGCTCCGCTCGGGCGCGCTGCCGGCCAAGATCGAGTACATCGAGGAGCGCTCGGTCGGCCCGAGCCTCGGGCAGGACTCGATCCGCGCCGGGGTGACGGCCTCGCTCGTCGGCCTGCTCCTGGTCGTCGGCTTCATGGTCTTCTACTATCGCGGCTCGGGCATCAACGCCGTCATCGCGCTGCTGCTGAACATCGTCCTGACGCTGGCGGCGCTCATCGTCTTCGACGCGACGCTGACGCTGCCCGGCATCGCCGGCATCATCCTCTCGCTCGGCATGGCCGTGGACTCGAACGTCCTGATCTTCGAGCGCATCCGCGAGGAGCTGCGCACGGGCAAGACCGTCCCTTCGGCCGTGGACGTGGGGTTCGCCCGCGCCTTCGCCACCATCATTGACACCCACGTCACGACCATCGTCGCCGCCCTCTTCCTCTTCGTCTTCGGGACGGGGCCGATCCGCGGGTTCGCCGTGACGCTGACGCTGTCGCTCATCGCCAACCTCTTCTCGGCCGTCTACGTCTCGCGGACGATCTTCATCTGGCTCCTCGCCCGGAAGGGGCGCCGCGCCGAGACGCTCAGCATCTAAAGCCGTGACGAATGACAAGTGACGAGTGACAAGTTAAAAACTTCTTCATCTCGTCACTTGTCACTCGTCACTTGTCACTGGACTTTTTTATGATTCGCATTTTCGACGAAGTTAAGGTTGACTGGCTGGGGAAGAGGCGCATCCTCCTCGCCCTCTCGGTGCTCATCATGCTGGCGGGCCTGACCTCGGCCATCGGGCGGCAGGCCGTGCCCGGCGGCACCGACGCGTTCAACCTCGGGGTGGACTTCCGCGGCGGCACGCTCGTCACGGTCGATTTCAGGCAGCGCCCCGACTCGGAGACCATCCGCTCCGCGCTCAACTCGGCCGGCCTCGGCGACTCGACCATCCAGCCCGCCCTCGACAACAACCGGCAGGTGCTCATCAAGCTGGCGCAGCAGGGAACGGGCGAGGACGCCGAGAACCTGGCGCAGGTGGACGTGGGCCAGGTCAAGGTGCGCGAGGTGCTGAGGACCTTCGGCAACGAGGGGCGGCTCGAAGAGGGCGGCGACTGGGCAATCGTCGGCACGGACGCCGTCGGCCCCATCGCCGGCACGCAGCTCCGCAACCAGGCCGTCACCGTCACGCTGCTCGCTCTCGTCGGCATCCTCCTTTACATAGCCTTCCGCTTCGAGTGGACCTACGGCGCCGCGGCCGTCATCACCGTCTTCCACGACGTGCTGGTCACGCTCGGCTTCTTCTCCATCTTCCAGTGGGAGGTGAACCTGACGGTGGTCGCGGCCCTGCTGACGCTCGTCGGCTTCTCGGTCAACGACACCATCGTCACCTTCGACCGCGTCCGCGAGAACCTGAGGCTGCACCGTCGCTCGTCGCTCTACGACATCACCAACGAGGCCATCAACCAGACGCTCTCGCGCACGGTTATCACCTCCGGCCTGGTCTTCCTTTCGGTCATCGCCCTCGTCCTCTTCGGCGGCGAGGTGCTCCGCCCCTTCTCGCTCGCACTACTGATCGGCGTCGTCTTCGGCACCTATTCGACCATCGCCATCTCGAACCCGATCATGGTCTGGTGGCAGCAGCGCCTGGACCCGACGCAGACGCAGGGGTCGTCGAAGGCCGCCTCCGGGGCCGGGCGCCCCGCGCCGCGCAAGGCCGGCGCCGCCGCCCGCTGAAGCCGCGCCCTTTTAGTCGCCCGACGCCCCGCCCTCGGAGGTCTCGCCGGATAAAACGGGGCGAACTTTTTCGGGGATTCCGGCGTCTATACCCCACCCCGAAGCGGGGGGCGAATCTTCATATTTGTGCTTGACTTAGCGGCGAATTGAGGAATAGACTGAGCGCGTTGCTGGCCTCAAATTAATAGACGCACGAGCGCGCCCGTCTTACCTGCGAGTGGGGGACGGACGTTTTGCGTGAACGTATGTCTACGCGCGGCCGGCACCCCTGTTCATTCCCCGTGCGGCAGGCCCGGAAGTGTTCGGGCCGGAGCGGCCGTTCGGCCCGCGCCGGAGGCCGCCGCCCCCCCGTTTTTAAAGGTTACAAAACAATATCAAGCGGGCGCTCGTGCTCCGAAAAGATTTTAAAATCACAACTCATTACCCGAGTTTTTGTGATTGAATGATTCTTAAACCCCTGATCCACCTGGCACCGGAAGAGGGAGGAGAAGATGTTCGATAAGTTGGTTGAGTCCGGCTCACAACGCGACGACATGGCGCGCAAGGGGTCGTTCTTCCTCGGCACGCTGTTGCTCTACACGGTCGTGCTGGTCGGGGCGTTCGTCGTGAGCGTCTACTGGTACAACTCGTCCATCCCGGACCCGAGTCTGGAACTGCTGACGCTGGTCGCGCCGGTCCCGATGCAGGCCGAGGAGCCGCCGCCGCCGCGCGACGAGCCGAAGCCGGCCGCGCGCCAGGAGCCGACCGTGGCGATGAGGCAGGAGATTTCAGTCATCGCCCCCGTCACCAAGTCGCAGGAGGTGGCGAAGGAGACGACCAAGGAGGTCGCGCGCAACAAGTCGCTCGGCGTCGTGGTCGGCGACCGTGACATCGGCAGCTCGGCCGACATCACCTCGACCACGGGCCAGGGAGTCGTGGCCGGCACGCCGGGCGCCGGCGCGGGCGGCCCGAGCGGCCCCGTCGTCGCCACCGACCCGCCGCCGCCGCCGCCCGCCCCCAAGCCGACGCCGACGCCAGAGCCGCCCAAGCGCACCGCCCCCATCTCGGGCGGCGTCCTGAACGGCAAGGCCATCAGCAAGCCGCAGCCGCCCTACCCGCCCATCGCCAAGGCGGCCCGCGCCTCCGGCACCGTCACCGTCCAGATCACGGTTGACGAGTCGGGTCGTGTGATCTCGGCCAGCGCCGTCAGCGGCCACCCGCTGCTGCGCGCGGCGGCAGAGGGCGCGGCGCGCCAGGCACGCTTTTCGCCGACGCTGCTCTCGGGCCAGCCGGTGAAGGTGACGGGCGTTATAACCTACAACTTCGTGCTTCAGTAAGAGGGGCGCGGGGGAACGGTCCCCGCCGCCGGCCGCGGGCGGCGCCAGCGATTGTCGCGGCGCCGCCCCGGCGAGTCGCTCGCGCCTCTACGTCGGGCGCGCACGCAAGCAGAGTCGCAACCGCAAACACTTTGGAGGACTTTTCGCCGTGTCTATTCTCATGAGCCTTCTCGGAAGCCAGGCCTTCGGCTTCGTCGTTTTTCTCTACCAGGAGGCCGGCAAGGCGGGCGGTGAGCTGGCCGAGGCCTTCACCTTTACCGAGATGATCAAGCACCTCGGCGGCGTCGCCCTCGGCACCCTCATCGTCCTGCTCATCATGTCGATGTACTCGATAGCGATCATGGTCGAGCGCTTCCTGACCTACTCGGCGGCCAAGAAGCAGTCGCGCGAGTTCGCCCCGCGCGTCGCCCAGGCGCTCAAGAACGACCGCATCGAGGAGGCCATCACCATCAGCGACAAGCACAAGAAGTCGCACCTCGCCATGGTCGTCAACGCCGGCCTCCAGGAGTTCCGCGCCCACTCGGCCTCGTCCGACATCTCGGGCGAGGAGATCGAGGCCAGCAAGCGGGCCTTGCAGCGCGCCATCGCCATCAAGAGCGCCGAGTTCAGGCGCGGCCTCTCGGGCCTCGCCACCGTCGGCTCGACCGCCCCGTTCGTCGGACTCTTCGGCACGGTGTTCGGCATCATCAACGCCTTCACCGGCATGAAGTCGGCCGAGTCTGCCGGCATCGGCGCCGTCGCCGGCGGCATCGCCGAGGCGCTGATCGCCACGGCCATCGGCCTCGGCGTGGCCGTGCCGGCGGTCTGGGCCTTCAACTACTTCACGGGCAAGGTCGACGGCTTCCTCGTCGAGATGGACAACTCGGCCTCCGAGCTGATCGACTACTTCCTGAAGAACCGGACGCGGCAGCTCAGGGGGTAAGACCCGGCCCCGGTTTGCAGCGGCGCGCCGCCGGGCGGCGGCGACTTCGGGCCGGCCGGTTGCCGGCGGCGCGCGCGCCCGCGGGCGGGCGAGGGGAGGTTAAGTTATGGGAATGTCATCAGGCGGGGGCGGCAGAGTCTCCTCCGATATTAACGTCACGCCGATGGTGGACATCATGCTGGTGATCCTCATCATCTTCATGGTGATTACGCCCTTCCTCCAGCAGGGCGTCTCGGTCACGCTGCCGCAGAACATGCGCAACCCCGAGGAGGACCCCGCCATCATCAAGGAGAGCTCCGTCGTGGTCGCCATCACCAACGACGGCAGCCTCTACATCGGCAAGAAGAAGGTTGACAAGGACGGGCTGAAGGCCGAGATCGACGAGAAGATGGCGTCGAAGGCCGACAACGAACGGATCGTCTACGTCCGCAGCGACATCGCCGCCAAATACGGCGAGGTCGTGGACGTGATCAACACCATCCGCGACGCCGGCATCGACCAGATCGGCCTCGTCGCTGACAAGCAGAAGGGGCCGGGCGCCGAAGGGGGCGAGGGCGAGTCGCAGCCCGCCTCATGAACTGAGTTCGCGCCGCGGCGGCGGGGAGGGGCGGCGCCGTGCTGCCCCTCCCCGGCGCCCGCGGCCGCTTTCGGAGGTATCAAACTCTCATGGGAATGAGCGCAGGCTCGGACAAGGCCGAGCCGAATATTAACGTCACCCCCTTCATCGACATCCTGCTGGTGCTGCTGATCATCTTCATGGTGATTACGCCCTTGAAGCCCGCGCGCTTCAAGACGCTCGTCCCCGAGCGCAGCGAGGAGATGAGCGCCAACGCCAAGCAGAGCCCGCGCACGCTCATCGTCCAGATCAACGGGCAACAGAAGGTCGAGCTGCTGCGCGGCGGCAACAAGATCGCCGAGGGGGCGGTCGCCGACCCCGGCCCCGTCGCCAAGGCGCTCTCCGACGAGTTCCGCTCCCGCAAGGAGCAGGGCATCTGGAAGGAGGGCTTCGAGGGCCGCACGGACCTTTCGCCTGACGAGCGCATCGAGAAGACGGTCTTCATCAAGGCCCCGCAGTCCTTAAATTACGGCGAAGTGGTAGTAGTCATCGACGCCGTCAAGGGCGCCGGGTCCAACCCGGTCGGCCTTCAGACCGAGGCCCTCGAACAGTAGCCGGCCCGCCGCCCCCGCCGCCGTCACCCCCCGGTCCGGCGGCGGGGCCTTTTCGCGCCGGCCGCCCAGGCGCCCCCGTGCTTCATTTTTAAGGTGGAGTCTTGATAATGAAACTCTCTCGACTGAGCCTCTTCTCGCTATTCCTCGCCGTGGCGCTGACCTCGGGCTGCGGCGTTTACAACCGCGTCCGCGCACGCAACGCCCTCAACGAGGGCGCGCGCGCCTACCGCGAGGGCAACTTCCCCGTGGCCGAGCAGAAGTTCCGCTACGCTTACGAGATGGACCCCTCTCAGGAGCGGACCCCGCTCTTCATCGCCCGCTCGATCCAGCAGCAGTACAAGCCGGGCGTCAACACGCCCGAGAACGTCGCCAAGGGGCAGGAGGCCATCCAGGCTTACCAGGACATCTTGAACCGCGAGCCCGCCAACGACGACGCCTACAAGGCCATCGTCTACCTCTACGGCCAGATGAAGAACGAGGACAAGGTGCGCCAGCTTTTGATGGAGCGCGCCAGCCTCGAAAGCCTCTCGAACGACAAGCGCTCAGAGGCCCTGACGGTGCTGGCGAGCAAGCAGGGCAAATGCTCCTACGACATCACCGAGCTGAAGGAGAACAAGGAGCAGAAGAACACCACGGAGGGCGGCAAGCAGAAGGTTGTCTACGTCTACAAGAAGCCGACCAATCAGGCCGACTTCGACGCGGCCAAGCGCTGCGTCGAGGAGGGCCTGAAGCTCTCGGAGCAGGCCGTCAAGCTCAACCAGAACAGCTCGGGCGCCTGGTCGGCCCACGCCGCGCTGCTGCGCGAGGCCACCAAGATCGCCGAGATGGAGGGCAACGCCCAGGTCCGCGAGCAGTACCAGCAGCAGTACGACCAGGCGCTCGAAACCGCCAAGCGCCTGACCGAGGAGGCCGAGAAGAAGAAGGAGGCCGAGGCGTCGGCGACGCCGGCCGCAGGCTGAGGGCCGGTACGCCGGCTGGCGCGCCCCGCGGGCCTCGGGAGAGAACGGGTGATGCCCGACTTCGCGGTCGGGCATCACCTCTTTGTCTTGAGCGCCCGTCAATCGGCCCTCGGCCCTTCCGCGGGCGCGCCTGGCATATTTCCGCGCACCCCCCTTCATCAAAGCAATCAGGTCGCGGGCCGAGGGCCGGCGGCCGAAAGCTTTCTTATGATTCGCATCGAAGAAATCGTCGAGAAGGTGGGGCGCAACCATCCGCAGGCCGACCTGGACATGCTCCGGCGGGCCTACTTCTTCTCGGCGCTCCACCACAAGGGGCAGACGCGCGCCTCGGGCGAGCCGTACCTCGTCCACCCGCTCGAAGTCGCCAACATCCTCGCCGACATGAAGCTCGACGAGGTCTCGGTCGCCACGGGGCTGCTGCACGACGTAGTCGAGGACACGCTGGTCGAGCCCGAGGTCATCCGCGACTCGTTCGGCCCCGAGATCGCGCACCTCGTCGACGGGCTGACCAAGATCGCGCAGATCAGCTCGCAGTCGCGTGAAGAGCAGCAGGCCGAGAACGTACGCAAGATGCTCTTGGCGATGGTGGACGACGTGCGCGTCGTCCTCGTCAAGCTGGCCGACCGTCTCCACAACATGCGCACGCTCGGCTTCCTCAAGCCGGAGAAGCGGCGCCGCATCGCGCAGGAGACGCTCGACATCTTCGCCCCCATCGCCCACCGCCTCGGCATGGGCCGCCTCCGCAGCGAGCTCGAAGACCTGGCCTTCAAGAATCTTCACCCGGAGGAGTACGCCGAGCTGGCCGCGCAGCTCGAAGCCCGCCGCGGCGAGCACGGGACCTTCCTCAAGGAGGCGACCGACCAGATCGAGGAGAAGATGCGCGAGGCGGGCGTGCCCTACATTCGCGTCGAGGGACGGGTCAAGCGACTCTATTCGATCTGGAAAAAGCTCAAACGGCAGAAGATCGCGCTCGACCAGGTCTACGACCTGATCGCCGCCCGCGTTGTCACGCCCGACGAGGTGCGCCACTGTTACGCCGCCCTCGGGGTCGTCCACAACCTCTGGCAGCCCATCCCCGGCCGCTTCAAGGACTGGATCGCCACGCCGCGCGACAACCTCTACCGCTCGCTCCACACCTCGGTCATCGGCCACAAGGGGCAGCCCTTCGAGGTGCAGATTCGCACCGAGGAGATGCACCGCATCGCCGAGGAGGGCGTCGCGGCTCACTGGAAGTACAAGGAGGGGAGGCGCGGCGCGCACGACGACGACGAGGCCTTTCAGTGGCTCCGCTCGCTCGTCGAGTGGTCGCAGGAGGTCAAGGACTCGCGCGACTTCCTGGAAAGCCTCAAGCTCGACCTCTACCCGAAGGACGTTTACGCCTTCACCCCGATGGGCAAGATCATCCAGTTGCCGCGCGGCGCCACCCCCGTCGACTTCGCCTACATGATCCACACGGAGGTCGGCAACACCTGCGCGGGCGCGCGCATCAACGGCCGGATCGTCCCGCTCCGCACCCAGATTCAGAACGGCGACGTGGTCGAAATCCTGACCTCGCCCAACTCCTCGCCGTCGCGCGACTGGCTCAACTTCGTCAAGACCTCGCGCGCGCGCAACCGGGTCCGCCACTGGGTCGCCGAGCAGCAGCGCGCCGAATCAATCGAGCTCGGTCGCAAGCTCTTCGAGAAGGAGGCCGTCCGCTTCCACCTCGCGCCGAAGAAGGTCTTAAACGACGCGGACGGCGCGCTCAAGCGGATCGCCAACGAGTACGGATACGGGCGCGTGGACGACCTGCTGGCGGCCGTCGGCTACGGCAAGCTGGTCCCGCGCAACGTCGTCGCCAAGTACCTCGGCCCGGAGAAGTTCGCCGAGCTGGAGCAGAGGCGCGAGTCGCCCCTGCGCAGCAAGGTCACGGCCGGCGTGCAGGCCGTCAAGAGGTTCATCCGGCTCGGCGAAGACTCCATCGTCGTCCGCGGCGTCGACGACCTGCTGGTGACGCGCGCCCGCTGCTGCAACCCCGTCCGGGGCGAGGAGATCGTCGGCTACATCACGCGCGGGAAGGGCGTGGCGGTCCACGCCCGCCGCTGCTCGAACGTCGGGCACCTGATGGTCAACCCCGAGCGGGTGGTGGACGTGGAGTGGGCCTCCACTTCAGACGGGCAGGCGGCCTACGCCGTCAAACTGCTGGCGACGACCGAGAACCGGACCGGCATGATCGCCGACGTGACCAACGCCATCAAGGACATCAAGACCAACATCCGCGCGTCGAGCGCCGCCGTCTCTCCCGACAATCAGGGGCGCATCGAGGTGACGGTCGAGGTCTTCGACCTCAAGCACCTCGACAAGGTGATGTCCTCAATTCGTAAGGTGCCGGGCGTGCTCGACGTTGAGCGCCTGAACGGCGCGGGCTGAGGCGCCGGCCCGTTTGTGCGCGCCGTGCCGGTCTGCTAAAATGCGCAATTTGTTCGCGGACTCGATTTCGTGCCTATGACGACAGGGAAACGCATCGTCAGGACTGAGGAGGCCCCGCAGGCTATCGGCCCGTATTCGCAGGCCGTCGTGGCCGGCGGGCTGGTCTTCGCCTCGGGCCAGATTCCGATTGACCCGGCGACGGGGCGCTTCGTCGAAGGCGGCGTGGGCGAGCAGACCGAGCAGGTCCTGCGCAACGTCTCGAAGGTCTTGGAGGCGGCCGGCACGCGTCTCGACCGCGTCGTGAGGACGACCGTTTTCCTGGCCGACATGGACGATTTCGCGGCGATGAACGAAGTTTACGGCCGGTTCTTCGCGGCCGATGCGCCGGCGCGCTCGACGGTGCAGGCGGCCCGGCTGCCGCGCGACGCGCGCGTCGAGATCGACGTGATCGCCCTGGCCGGCGAGTGATCTTTGAGGCGGTAGCGCCCTGGCGCGCTACCGCCGGGCAAACGAAAAGCGGGGCCGCGAGCCGTCCCGGCTCCCGGTCCCCCGCCGTCTCGGAAGGTCTGCGAAATTCTTCAGGCCGCCTTGACGATCTTGCCCGCCTTGATGCAGGAGGTGCAGACCTTCATGCGGGTGTTGCCGCCCTGCGGGCGCTGCACCCTGACCGATTGAAGGTTCGGGTCGAAGCGGCGGCGGGTGCGGTTGTTCGCGTGTGAGACGTTGTTGCCGAATTGCGGACCCTTGCCGCAGACCTCGCATCGCTTTGCCATCGTTTGATAACTCCTCGGTTTGACGAATAAGGGCGCGAGCCACGCCGCATAGTGCGGCCGCGCGCGCGGGTCAGAAACCGAAATTTATAGCAAACGGCTTCCGCGAGCGTCAAGCCGCCGTCCCCGCGGGCGGCTCACACGGGCGGGAGTCGAAACCCTGGGCGACAAATTTTCCCGGACAGTCGAAGGAGCAAGGAAAGTCAAAGTGCACAGATTCGTTAAAGCAGTCCTCTTCGCCGCGGCTCTCGCAGTTTTCCCCCTCGCGCTCGCGGCGTGCTCGGGCAGCGGCGGCGCCTCCGGCGGCGGTGCCAACGTGGCCGCCACAGTCAACGGCAAGAACATCACGCTCGCCGAGGTGGACACGATCATCACCCAGCAGGCGCCCGACCAGTCCAAGAACCTCTCGCCGCTAGAACGGGCGACGGCCCGCCTCCAGGTGCTCGACGGCCTGATCCAGCAGGAAGTCCTCTTCCAGCGGGCCGAGAAGGATAACCTCCTGCCGAAGGACGAGGAGGTAACGCAGGCCATCAACTCGAAGAAGCAGGAGATGCGGCTGACCGAGGAGGAGTATCAGAAGATGCTCAGGGAGGGCGGCCAGACCGAGGAGCAGCTGCGCGAGACGGCCCGCCGGCAGCTCGCCATCGAGAACCTGCTCCGCAAAACAGTCGGCAACGTGACGGTGCGCGACAACGAGGTCGAAGCCTTCTACAACGCCAACAAGGAGCGGTTCATCAGCCCGCGCGGCGTCGCCGTCTCGGCCATCTTCGCCGACCCGCGCGACGCCGGCGGCCAGCTCGCCGACGACGCCAAGGGCGACCTCGAAGCCAAGGCCAAGATCGACAACATCTACCAGCAGCTCCGCAACGGCGCCGACTTCGCCGACGTGGCCCGCAACCGCAGCGAGGACGAGAGCCTCGTCCGCGGCGGCGAAATGGGCTTCTGGGACGAGTCGCGCCTCAGGCAGGCCGGCATCCCGGCCGAGGTCGTCGCCAGCCTCTTCGGGGCAATGCAGGTCGGCAGCTACACCAACCCGATTCGCCTTCAGGACAACCGCTACATGATCCTGAAGCTCACCGACCGCCGGTTGCAGGACCAGGCGCAGACGCTGGAGACGCCGGGCGTGCGCGACCAGATCAAGCAGGCCCTCATCAACGAGCGGCAGCGCGTGCTGGGAGAAGCACTCAAGGTCGTCGCCATGAACGAGGCGAAGGTCGAGAACCACCTCGCTCAGAGCATGCTGAAAGACCCGAGCATGCTCGGCGGGATGCAGCCGGTCGCGCCGGGCGAGGGCTCGGCGCAGGGCGCCGCGACCCCGGCGCCGGCCGCGAGCCCGGCGGCGGCCAACACGCCCGCGCCCGGTGCGAGCCCCGCGGCGGCGGCGAGCCCGGGGGCGGCGGCGAGCCCGGCGACCGGCGCTTCGCCGGCTCGCTAAAGGAACGTTTGAAACGGGCCGGGCGGCGTGCGAGACGCCCGCGCCTCGGCCGTATAGGCGAGCGGGCGCGCCCGGCGCAACTTCGAGGCCGGGCGCGCCCGCTTTAGTTCGGGCGCCGGTTTAAAGGGCGAACAGGACCTGCCCGCGGGGCGGACAGAATCCGGCAGTGGGGCGAATGCGGCCGCGCCTACGTTTACAGACCTGACCATCAGACCTGACCATGCTCTTTCGTCTGACCGACGTTCACAAGTCTTACGGCGCGCAGGACGTGCTGCGCGGGGCGTCGTTGCAGGTCAACCCCGGCGAACACGTCGGGCTCGTCGGCCGCAACGGCGCCGGCAAGACCACCATCTTCCGCCTCATCACCGGCGAGGAGTCGCCGGATCGCGGCGACGTGGTGCGCGCCCGCGGCGTCCGGCTCGGCCTGCTCGAACAGCACGTGGACTTCGAGCCGGGCACGACTGTCCACGAGGCGGCCCTCGCCGCCTTCGGCCAGTTGCAGCAGATCGAGCACGAAATGCACCAGCTCGAACACCGCATGGCCGAGGCGCCCGACGACCTCGACAGCGTGCTCGAACGCTACAGCGAATTGCAGCAGGAGTTCGAGCGGCAGGGCGGCTTCGAGTACGCGGCCCGCGCCGAGGCCATCCTCCAGGGGCTCGGCTTCGACCGCGAGACGTGGGCGACGCCTTCGGAGGTCCTCTCGGGCGGGCAGAAGAACCGGCTGGGGCTGGCGCGCCTCCTGCTCGCCGAGCCCGACGTGCTGCTGCTCGACGAGCCGACCAACCACCTCGACGTGGCCGCCGTCGAGTGGCTCGAAGAGTTCCTCACGTCCTACCGCTCGGCCTACGTCATCATCAGCCACGACCGCTATTTCCTAGACCGCGCCTGCACCCGCATCGTCGAGGTCGAGCTGGGGCGCGCCGCCAGCTACACGGGCAACTACTCCGCCTACCTCGTCGAGCGCGAGGAGCGGCGCGAGATTCAGCAGCGCGCCTACGAGAACCAGCGGCACCTCATCTCGAAGACCGAGGAGTTCATCCGGCGCAACCTCGCGGGACAGAAGACCAAGCAGGCCAAGTCGCGCCGCAAGATGCTGGAGAAGCTGGATCGGGTCGAGGCCGTGCGGCCCGACCAGCCGCAGGGCAACTTCCAGCTTCAGAAGGTCGAGCGAGCGGGCACGCACGTCCTCACCGTCGCCGAGGCCGCGGTCGGCTACCCCGACAAGCTGCTCGCCGAGGACATCGGCTTCCTGCTCAAGCGCGGCGAGTGCCTCGGCGTCATCGGGCCGAACGGCTCGGGCAAGACGACCTTCGTCAGGACCGTGCTCGGCAAGCTCCCGCCGCTCGCCGGCGAAATCCGCTGGGGCACGAACGTCCAGGTCGGCTACTACGCGCAGCAGCTCGACGACCTCGACGACCGCAACGAGATCATCATGGAGCTGCGGCGCGTGGCGCCCTCGGCGGCCACGGCCGGCGAGCTGCGCTCCTTCCTGGCGCGCTTCCTCTTCACCGGCGACGACGTGTACAAGCACGTCCGCGACCTCTCGGGTGGCGAGAAGGGGCGGCTCGCGCTCGCCAAGCTCATCTACTCGCGCGTCAACGTCCTCGTCCTCGACGAGCCGACCAACCACCTCGACATCCCCTCGCGCGAATCGCTCGAAGAGGCGCTCGACGCCTACGACGGCACCATCATCACAATCAGCCACGACCGCTACTTCCTCGACCGCGTCGCCACCCAGATACTCGCCCTCGACGGCGACGGCGGCGCCGAGCACTACGAGGGCGACTACACCGAGTACCACGACTGGAAGGCCGCGCGTGCGGCCGCGGAGGCGGAGCGCCGCGCGGCCTCCGTGAAGACTGCCGCGAACGTGCCCCCCGCGCCGGCCGCCGACCAGGGAGGGCGCGGGAGGGGGGGCGCAGCGGGAAAGGGCGCCCCGTCGTCGAAGAAGAAGGGGGGCGCACGGCGCGACCCCGGCGCGGTAGAAGGCGAGATCGCCGAGGCCGAAAAACGACTCGCGGCGCTCTCGGACGAGATGGCGACGCCCGAGGCCGCGCGCTCGCCGCGCCGCCTCGCCGAGCTGAACGAGGAGTATGCGAAGACGGACGCGCGCCTGCGCGAGCTTTACGAGGAGTGGGAGCGCGTCGCGGCCGAAGCCTCGAACGCCTGAGGGCCGAAGGGTGACGAAGGCCCGCGCGGTCCGTTTCGATTAGTCCGCGCGCAGTGAAGACGGAAAGAGGGAGGCGCGAAGTCCACCGAACGTGACTTCGCGCCTCCCTCTTCTATCGTGGTCCTTCAACGCGCGCTGCGCGCTGCGCGCTCAGTGCCTTTGCTTTTACTGCCGGACGAAGTTGTAACTGATGGTCCCTGTCACCCTGACCGGGGCGCCGGAGAGCGTGGTTGGTGAGAAGCGCGCCAGCCGCGCCGCCGCCACGGCCGCCGAGTGGAGCAGGGCCGGCCCGGAGATCGCCTTCGCCTCCACGATGTGCCCTCTCTCGTCAACCGTCACTGCTACGACGACCACGCCGAAGACTCCGGCCTGTTTCGCGGTGGGTGGGTAGGACGGCCGCGGCAGGCTGATGGCCTTCGAGTTGAGCACGCCGCCCGAGACCACACGCTTCTCGGCCGGCGCGGCGTCGTTTCTGCCCCGCGTCGTGTCTTTTGCTTCGTTCGTCCTGGCCCCTGCCGCAGGCGCAGGCGGAGCACTCGCCGCGGGCGTCGGCGTCACCGCGGGCGCGGGCGTCGGGGTGGGCGTGGGTGCCGGCTCGGGTGTGGGCGGCTGTGCGGGGGCGTACTGCGGCGCGGTCGTGCCGGGCGTGTCCGCGGGCCGGGCCGCCGCGGTTGACGGACGGGCGGTTGTGGCCGAAGCCGTCTCGGCGGCGCGTTGCGCGGAGTCCGCGACCCTGAGGCTCAGCGTCGTCAGCTCAGCCCCGCGAGCGGGTCTGCGCGCGGCCTCCTCTTCGTCAGGGCCGGCGGGTCCGATCCTGCGTGCCTGCTGCGCGTCGGCCGGGCGCGAGGCCGAGGCCGCCCCGGCGCGCGGGGTGTCGCGTGCGGCCGGGCGCGTGTCGGGACCGTCGCGCCGCGCGCGGGCGGCGACAGGCGCCGCGGTCGTGACGGCGGCCGGGCCTGCGTCGGGCGGCGGCAGGTGGGCGTCGGCCGCCTGCGGGTAGAAGCCCTTGCGCGCGCGGACGCGGAGGTGCGGGCGCGACTTAACGCTGAGGGCGATGAAGCGGAAGTAGTTGTCCTTGCGGCCGGGCGGAGGGTAGTAGCTGAGGAGGTATTGCTGCGAGAGGTCGAGGGCGATCTGCGCGAAGGCCGCGTCGAGGTCTTCGACCACCTTCGGTGTGAAGACGGCCCCGCCGGTCTGCTCGGAGAGCTTCTGCATCCGCTCCTCGGCGATGGGGTCGCGCAAATTCGGCTCTTCAACCTGGCGCGTCTGCACGACGTAGACCTGACACTCGGCGCGCAGCGCCAGCCTGACAGCCTCCTCAAAGCTCACGTCGCTCACGGTGTCGGCCCCGTCCGAGACGACGACGAGTGCCTTGCGGCCCGGCACAGGTCGCATGTACTCGGCCGCCTGCGCCACGGCGTCGAAGAGGGCCGTGGCGCCCTCGGGCTTGCCGAAGTGCTCGATGGTGCCCACGAGCCGGTTCACGTCGGCCGTCAAAGGCTGGGCGAGCGTCGGGATGGTCGAGACTGAGTAGATGGCCGCGCGGTCAACGGGCCGGACGATGGAGCGGAAGAAGCGGACGGCGGCCTGCTTCTCGAACTCGCGCGCGGCAGAGAGGCTGGCGCTGTTGTCGAAGAGCATCGTGAGGTGGACCGGGGTTTCGGCGCGGCTCAGGTCGCTGATCGGCTGGACCTCGCCGTCAACGCGCAACTCGAAGTCTTCAAGCCGCAGGTCGGTCACGGCGCGCCCGCGGTTGTCGAGCACCGAGGCCGGGATCAGGACCAGATTCGAGTCTACCCGCACCACCTCGTCCTCGCCCACCTCCTGCGGCGCGTCGTCGCCGAAGAGGTTGGCCGGCGGCTCGCTCGTCTGGCGCGCAGGGCCGGCGCCGCCTTCGCGCGAAGGCGCGGCCTCCTCGCGCGCTCCCTCGCGCCCGCCGACCGTCCGCGGCCTGACGTAAGGCGTGGGCGAAGCCTGCGGGGGCGTGGCCGGCTGCTGCGCGCCCGCCTGTTGTGCCACCCCGGCGGCGTGGGCTCCGGCGGCCGCAAGGGCGGCGAGGCAGACGAGAGAGGCCACGCAGGCGAGACAGGCTACGTAGGTGCCGGGGGCGCAGGTGCGGAGGCGGCGAGATCGCCCTCGCGCGCCGGAGGCAGGGGGCGAAGCGGCCGTCGAGTGTGTGCCTGTGCGTCGAGGGGGTCGCAGGGCCAAAGCGGGTTCTCTCCCTTGTCCGGTGTCGGCGGCGGAGGGTTTCGGGCGTCGCGCGTGGCGCGCGGGCAGACGCCATGCTAACACCGCGCGGCCGTTTTTCTCCACCCCTTCGCGGCCCGAGGAGTGTCTAACTCATAGTTGCAAGAGGCGCGAGGTAGCGCGGGCACTTGCGTTTCTTCAGGCGGCTCGCGTTGCAGAACCGCGTATTAAACAGACCCGGCCGGCGCGCCAGCCGCGTCTCAGTCGGCGGCGTTCCAGCGGGCGCGGTCGTGTTCGATGTAGACGTACTTCCAGGCGAAGTAGGAGCCGGCGTTGGGGTACATGCCGCGGACGTAGGGCTTCTTGACCCAGTTGGTGGCGGGCGTCCAGAGCGGGATGACGGGCTGCGCTTCGAGCATGAGGGCCTCGGCGCGGGCCAGAATCTCGTACCTCTCGGCCGGGTCGGTGGTGCGGTTGGCCTCGTCGAGCATGGCCGAGAATTTCGGGTCGTGCCAGCCCGTGCCGTTGTTGCCGTCGGCCGTGTAGAAGAGGAGGAGGAAGGCGTAGGGGTCCATGAAGTCGGCGCCCCAGCCGCCGCGGGCCATCCCCTTGTAGTCGAGCTTGGCGCGGGCCGCCATGTAGGTCTTGAACTCGACGCCGCGCAGCGGGAGGGTGAGCCCGAGGTTCTGCTTCCACTGAGCCTGCAAGAACTCGGCGGCCATCCTCACAGACTCGTGAGAGTTGTAAGTGATCTCAACCTGCTGGACCGGGAACTTCGACGGGTCGTAGCGGCCGGAGGCGTCGCGGTAACCTGCCTCTGCGAGGAGTTGCCGGGCGCGCTCGGGGTCGAAGCCGTCGCCGCGCGGCTGCGGGTAGCCGGGGAAGATGCCCTCGGGGGTGAAGGCCGTCAGCGGCTTGACGATGCGCCGCCAGTCGGCGATGGCCTGCTTGTTGAGCGCGAGGTTGAAGGCGCGGCGGACCCTCACGTCGTCCATCGGCGGACGCTTCGTGTTGATAAGGTAATACTCGATGGCCGCCTCGGGCGCGTCCATGTAGTCTTTGAGCGGGCGGATCATGCCGAGCCAGGAGATAGGCACGGTGTGGTTGCCGACGGCATCCACCTCGCCCGCCTTGTAGAGGTTCATGGCCGTCACGTTGCTCTCGGTCGGGTAGAACTTAATCACGTCGAGCCTGACGGCGGCGGCGTCCCAGTAGTTCGGGTCGCGCTCGACGGCGATCTCGTCGTAGGGGCGCCAGTCTTTCAGCCGGAAGGGGCCGTTGGTGATGATCCTGCCCGGCCTGGTCCACCCGGTCTGTCCGTGCAGCTCGACGGCCTGGCGCGGGACGGGGCGGAAGAAGGGGTGTGCGAGGACGCCGACGAAGAAGGGCGTCGGCTGCGTCAGCTCGAAGCGGAGCGTGTGGTCGTCGAGCGCCGCGACGCCCACGTCCTCGGCGCGGACGGGGACGAACTCCTTGCCGGCCAGCGCGGCGGCCAGCTTCGGGTTCGACTTCGCCTCCTTCGCGCGCCCCTTCTCGTCGCCGGCCACGGTCAGGCGCAGCGGCTCGGCCCCGGTCGCAGTGGTCGCAGTGGTCGCAGTGGCCGCCGTGGGCCGACTGGGCGCAGCCGGGGCGGGCGTGTCCTCCCCGGCGGCGAAGTCGGCGGCCAGGAGAAACTGCCCCGTCGCGGGGTCGCGGACGAAGGCGCCGCCCTCGTTGTAAGCCTGAGCGTACTTGATGTAGTAGCCGAACGAGGCGCTGCGCGAGGCGAGCGCGGGCGACAGCCCCCGCCGGATCGAGTAGACGAAGTCGTGCGCCGTCACGGGCGAGCCGTCAGACCAGCGGGCATTCCTGCGCAGGCGGAAGACGTAGCCCGGCGTCCCGCTCGTCGGCTCCCAGCTTTCGGCCACGCCGGGGATCGGCTCCAGAGTCTTCGGGTGGTACTCGACCAGCCCCTCGAAGAGCGCCATGTAAATACGAGCCTCGGGCTGGCCCGAGCTGACCTGCGGGTCGAGCGACTCGGGCTCGGAGCCCGTGATGTAGCGGAGCACCTGCCCCTCGGGCGGATCGGTCTTGCCGAAGTATTCCGAGCGGGCCGCGCCGCTCACGCAAGAGGCCGTGGCGAGCGCCAACAGCGGGAAGAGGGCGGCCAGCAGCAGCCGCGCGGAGCGTGCCGGTAGGGGGAGTGCGTATTTCATGGCGGGCACCTATTTTCTGAGTACTTTCGCGGCCGGGGGTGGCTTGAACCTTTGACGGGGCCGAATACCACACCTTTTGTAGTCGGTCCGGCGGCGCGAGTCAACAGCATTTCGCGCCGCCGGCGCCGGCGCGCGGTCTCCGGCCCCGCCGGCCCCCTTTACGCCCCTAAACAGGCGGCGGACGAATGTGCCCGCCCGGCGCATCTAAACTCCGCGCGCAGCAGGCGCTTAGGGGCGCCCGCGCGCGGCGTTGACACGCGGTCTTAAATGGCTTATCAGTAGTCTCTTTAGTCGCCCGGCGATTGGGCGACCATTGCGCGGCCGGTCTTTTTCGCGGCCGCGCTTTTTGATGAAGGGTTAGTGATGGATTACACGACCAGAGAGCTTCTCAAGCGTTACGCCAAACTCGCCGTCGGGCAGCCCTTTGCGCCCGTCCTGCTGAATATTCTGGTGACGAGCGTCTGCGACATGCGCTGCACCCACTGTTTCTTTACGGACGAGCTGGACGACCGGCCGCGCAAGAAGCTCCAGATGAAGACGCACGAAGTGCAGAAGATTTCCGAGACGCTCGGCGGCAACCTCGGCGTCCTCATCCTCGCGGGCGGCGAGCCCTTCACACGCAAGGATTTGCCCGAAATCGTCCGCGCCTTCTACGAGAACAACCGGCTCGAATCTGTCTACCTGATGTCGAACGGGCAGATTCAGAAGCGCATCATCCCGGACGTGACGCGCATCCTTCAGGAGTGCCCGAACCTGAACGTCGCCGTCGCACTCGGCATCGACGGCCTCAAGGCGCAGCACGAGAAGATCCGCCAGAAGCCCGGCTCGTGGGACATCGCCATCGACACAGCGCGCCAGTTGCAGCAGATCAAGCGCGAGTACCCGCGTCTCGACATCCAGACCTGCACCTGCTTCATGCACTCGAACCAGGACACAATCTTCGAGTGGTACGATTTTCTGAAGTACGATCTCAGGCCCGACAAGGTCAACTTCAACTACATCAGGCCGCCGTCGGCCGACCCCGTCGAGCTTGACATTGACCACACGCGCTACGCGCGGCTGGCCGCGATGATCGACGACGACTCGCGCCACGCCGCCATCAAGAACAACTACGGCGGCGACGCCGGCTTCTTCAAGGCCGCCATAGACATCTACATGCACGGCCTGATTGACAAGACCCAGCGCGAGCAGAAGGCGCAGATGAAGTGCTACGCCGGCACCGCCGGCGCCGTCATCTACGACGAGGGCACCGTCTCATCGTGCGAGAACAAAGACGCGGTCGGGAACCTGCGCGACTACGACTGGAACTTCCAGTCGCTCTGGCACTCGCAGGCGATGGCCGCGCGCCGCAAGGAGGTGGCCGCCGGCTGCTTCTGCACGCACGAGTCGAACAGCTACTACCCGAGCCTGCCCTTCAACCCGAAGCACCTGATCCAGATCAAGCGCCTGGAGCGCGAGATGAAGAAGGCGAGCCGGAAGCAGGACCGCGGGCGCGAAGAGGCCGACGGCGTGGCTGTCAAAGCTTAAAGGCGCAGGCCGGGCATCAGGTGTTAGACGCTGGTGAATAATTCGCCGCCGACTAACGTCTAACATAACGTCTGACATTTGGCGTCCGGCATTTAGTTGCACCGATAATGGCAGGAAACAAGGGGCCGAAAATTCTGATCATCTCGTCCGACACGGGCGGCGGCCACCGTTCGGCGGCGGCGGCCATCGTGGCCGGGGTGCAGAAGTTCTTCGCGGGCGACTCCTACGCCGTCCGCGTCGTGCGCGCCATCGAGGAGTCGCACCACCTGACCGAGAAGCTGGTCAGGTTCTACAACTGGGTGCTGCGCCACCGCCAGCACTGGATGAAGTACATTTACTGGTGCGTCAACCGCTTCCGCCCGGAGACGCGCGAGTTCTTCCACCGCCGCACCCTCGGCTACGTCCGCGAACTCTTCGAGAGGTGGTGCCCTCACATTATCGTCAGCGTCCACCCGCTCACGCAGCACGCCTTCGCCCGCGTCCTCCGTGAACTCGGCCTCACCGGCCGCATCCCGCTCGTCACGGTCGTCACAGACCCCTGCTACGGCTTCTGGAAGGGCTGGGCCTGCGACGACGTAACGCTCTACCTCGTCGCCAGCGATGAGGCCAAGCAGCAGTTGATCGAGTACGGCGTCGCGCCCGAGCGGATCAAGGTCTCGGGGATGCCCGTCCACCCGAAGTTTCGCTCGCCCGACGAGCGCGCAGCCCGCGCAGCCCGCACCGCCCTCGGCCTCGACCCCGAGAAGTTCACCGTCTTCGTCAACGCCGGCTGGGTCGGCGGCGGCAACATCCCGCAAATCTTCCGCGAGCTGGTCCGCGGCCAACTCGACGTGCAGGCCATCTTCCTCGCCGGCAACAACACGGAGCTGCGCCAGGAAGCCGAGCAGCTCGCCGCCACGGCCAACTTCCCCGTCAAGGTCATCGGCTACTCCGAGCACGTCGAACAACTGATGCAGGCCGCCAACGTCATGGTCTCGAAGCTCGGCGGCCTGACTACCTTCGAGGCGCTGGCCTGTCGCCTGCCGATCATCGCCGACACCATCACTCCGCCCATGCCGCAGGAGTCGGGCGCGGCCAACCTCATCGACCGGCGCGGGGCGGGCGTCCTGCTCCGGCGCGCGGCCGACGTGGTGCCGGCCGTCCGCCGCATGGTCGAGGACGCGCGTTATTACGCCTCGCTGCGCGCGGCCGCCGCGGCCATCGCCATGCCCGACTCGACCCGCCGCATCGTCGAGGAGATTGCGGCCCTCATCCCCGCGCCCGCCTTCGCCGAAGAGGACTCCCGCGCCGTCTAGCCACGCCCACATGTTCGGCGCCTCCTCCGAGCCCCGCCGCCGTCCCGCCCGCGCCATAAGTTGACGCGCCTTCCGGCTTTGGGCTTTAATCGTCCCGCTCTGTAAATCAAAAATTTAGCGCCCGGCCGCGTCGGCAGACGGGGGCGGCGGTGTGGTCAGGGGTCGGAAAGTTTGAGCCTTTTACTGGAAGGGAAGCGCGCGTTCGTAACCGGCGGGACGCGGGGCATCGGGGCGGCCATCTGCGAGGTCTTCGCGCGCGAAGGCGCCGACGTGGCCTTCAACTACCACTCGCGCGACGAGCTGGCCGCCGAGACCGTCTCGAAGATCGAGGCCCACGGCCGGCGCGCGCTCGCGTATAAAATCTCGGTCACGGACCGTCTGGGGCTCAAGAGGATGACGCGCGAGCTGGTCGAGAAGTGGGGCGGTCTCGACGTGCTCGTCAACAACGCGGCCGTCAACCGCGGCGACAACTTCGCCACCACCACCGACCGCGCCTGGGACTTCGTCATAGACACCAACGTCAACAGCCTCTTCGCCGTCACCAAACCCGTCTACAAGCAGATGATTCGGCAGCGGAAGGGCTCGATCCTCAACATCACCTCCATCGGCGCCATCCGTGCCCTCCCCACGGCCGTCCACTACGCCACCTCGAAGGCCGCCATGATCGGCTTCACGAAGTGCCTGGCGCGCGAGGCCGCCAACTTCGGGATCGCCGTCAACGCCATCGCCGCCGGCATCTTCGACACCGAGCTCGCCCACGAACTGCCCGACCGCCTCATCGAGATGCACAAGTTCTGGGCCGCCGCCGGCCGCATGGGACGCCCCGCCGAACTGGCCGAGATGGCAGCCTTCCTCGTCAGCGACCGCAACAGCTTCATGAACGGCGAAATCATCATCGTGGACGGCGGAGCAATAACCTAGAATCAGTTTTCAGTTTTCAGTTTTTAGTTTGGCTCGACGGTGAGGACGGCCGAGCCGGAGCGTGTCTAAGGGTAACTGAAAACTAAAAACTCTATTCCGCTGAAAATGAATTTCATTATTAACTGCTTTATTATCATAAACTTAGCTTGACAGGGCGGCCTCCTCTCGGTAATATCTGGGGCAGGTTTAAGGAAACACCCCGACGATTCGTAGAGGAGACGAGGATGGCGACCAACGAGCTGATCGAGAATCTGAACCGCGCTTTGAGCCTGGAGCTTGCCGGGGTGATTCAATACCTCCAGCACAGCTACCTGGTGACGGGGCCGGAGCGGGAGGTCTTCCGCGGCTACTTCCGCGACATGAGCGAGGAGGCTCAGGACCACGCGAAGTTTCTGGGCGACAAGGTCGTCACCCTCGGCGGCGTCCCGACGGTCGAGCCGGGCGACATCCGCCAGTCCACCGATCTGCTCGAAATGCTGAGGCAGGACCTGGAGCTTGAGCGCGCGGCGATGGGCGCTTACATGGCCGCCTGGGCCTCCTGCGGTGAGGAGCACCTGCCGACCAAGTTCCAGCTCGAAGAGCGCATCGCCGACGAGCAGAAGCATGTTGAAGAGCTGGAAAAGCTCTCGAACGAGCGCAAAGCCAGCGTCACCCACGAGAAGATCACGCTGCGCCAGGTCAGTTAAGGGAAGCGGCGGGTCGGGGTAAAAGTAGAGGCGGCGGGACCACTAAATGTGGGTGGTCCCGCCGCCGTGATGTTTTGGGCGCGAACGCCGGGGGCGGGCTTCAGCCGAGCGTCGGCAGTTGAATCACCTGTGCCGTCCGCGCGGGCAGGCCGGACTCGGCGCGGCGACGGCCGGCTCGGTGGCGAGCGACCGTGATGGCGCGGTGCAACTCGTCGAGCTGCGACTCGTCGACGTTGATGGTCTTCTGGCAGCACCACCCGAGTCCGTCGGTCCAGGTCAGATACTTGAGCGAGACGACCTCCGCGCCCTCGTGCTGCTCGAAGACGACCTCGACCTTGCTCTCGGGGCCGGTGCGGGCATCTGTCTGCTCGGCCGCGCTGTTCTGTTGCTGCATGTTAGATGTATGAGCCTGTCTGAAGAACATTGCCATCACCTTAGTAGGGAGGTGCTGAAATTGAAAGCCAATTTCAACCGGATTATCCCTATCGTCGCCATCGCTGTCAAGAGGGTCGCGCCTCTCGGTCGTTTCATCTCGCGCAAACCCGCGCCTGAGGCAATCAAATTTTCAAGCTGCGCGGCTGCCAGATGGTCGCGGCACAAGTTCTCCGGCCCGCGAAATTATCCGGCCGCCCCGGTAAATTGACCTGCCTTTTAGCCGCGCGCGGCCCGAAAAGCGGCAGCACACGAGAGTCGGCAAACTGCCGGGCCGCGGGGGCCTGGAATGTGGGTCGGCGCGGAGGCGGCCCACTGTGGCAGGCGGCGGGCGGCAGGCGGAGGCGGTTCAGGGCTTTCGGGTTTCAGTCGAGGGAGGCGAGCGGCCCGGCCTCCTCGTCGCCCCGGGCCGATTCCAGTTCGGCGAGCCTTTTTTCGAGTGCGCGAAGGGTGCGCTGCATCTCGCCGAGGCGGCGGAAGGCCGCGACCGAGCGGAGCCACTCGCGGTTGTCGAAGGCAGGGATGCCGGAGAGCATGCGGCCTGAGGGCACGTCGTGGCTGGTGGCGCTCTTGGCTGTGATTACCACGTCGTCGCCGATGGTGAGGTGGCCGGCGACGCCGACCTGGCCGGCGAGGATGACGCGGCGGCCGACGTGGGAGCTGCCGGCCAGGCCCGCCTGAGCGCAGAGCAGGGAGTCTTCGCCGACGGTGCAGGAGTGGCCGATCTGGACGAGGTTGTCGATCTTGGCGCCGCGCCGGATTCGGGTCTCGCCGACCGAGGCGCGGTCGATGGTCGTGCCCGCGCCGATCTCCACGTCGTCCTCGACGACGACGCGGCCCGCCTGCGGAATCTTCAGCCAGCGCCCCACCTCGTCCTTCGCGTAGCCGAAGCCGTCCGAGCCGACGACGGCGTTGTTGTGGACGACGACGCGCGCGCCGATCCGTGTCCCCTCGCGCAGCGCGACGCCCGAGTGGATGACCGAGTCGTCGCCGATGGTGACGCCCTCGTAGACGGTCGCGTTCGGGTGGAGGCGGACCCGGTCGCCGAGCACCGCGTTGGGGCCGACGACGGCGCAGGCGCCGACCCAGACACCCTCGCCGAGTCGCGCCGTCGGGTCCACGACGGCCGAGGGATGGACGAACGGCTCAAACTCAGGCTCGGGGTGGAAGAGGCGGAGCGCGCGGGTGTAGGCGAGGTAAGGATCGCGCGCGCGCAGGACGGCGATGTCTTCGCGGCCGGCCTCGACGCCTTCGGCGAGGTATACGGCCGAGGCGCGGGTGGTCCGCACGCGCGGCGTGTAGCGCGGGTTCGAGAGGAAGGTGACGTGGCCGGCCTCGGCCTCGTCGAGCCCGGCCGCGCCCGTCACCTCAAGCGCCGGGTCGCCCTCGACGCGCGCGCCCGTCAGCTCCGCCAGTTCTCCGAGTCTCATGCGGCGAGTTTAGCCACCGGCCCTGCCCAACTCAAAACGCGACGGCCGCCTCACCCCTCTTCCTCTTCTTCTTCCTCCTCCCGGCGCTCGTAGAGGCGCCGCAGGTGCGAGAAGTAGGCGAGCGCGAGCACTGCGCCCTGCGTGGCCTCGTAGAGGTAGCCGAAAAGGCCGTCCCACCAGGTGCCGGTGCTGTAAGGCGGGGCGAGGGGAGAGACGACCAGGGCGAGGAAACAGAGGAGGTAGAGCGTGCGGCCCCAGCGGCGGCCGAAGAAGAGGCCGGCCGCGGCGACGAAGGTCAGAAAGTCAACGACCACCGTGTAGAAGTAAGGGGCGCTGTCGCCGGAGGCGACCGAGAGCGGCGTGTCGAAGACGCTGGATGCGTCAACGCCCCGCAGCTCGGGCGGCAGCATACTGTCGGTCATGCCGGCCACGACGTGGAGGCTGACCATCAAGAGCTGGTTGACGACGATGAGAAGTCTGAACTGCTGTGGGGTCATGGCGTCACTCCGGTTCGCCGCCGTGGGCGTCCGCGCCGCCGGCACCGGCCGCGAAGGCGCCCGCGGCCGCCCGCCTGAGACGACGGCTCACATGAGGCTGACGGGGTCAATCTCGACGTTGACGGTGTTGGGGTCGCAGCCGGGCGTGGCGGCCGCGGCGGCCGTCGCCATCTCGACGAGCGCGCGCAGGCGCGGCCGGCTGCGCGACTTGATGAGGAGCTGGACGCGGTGCTCGCCGCGCAAACGCGCGAGCGGGGCCGGCGCCGGACCGAGGACGCGGCAGGCGCGGTCCGAGTTGGCCTCGTCGAGTGCGCGTCGCAGCGTGCCGGCCGTGGCCTCGACGCGCACGTGGTCCTCGTGGTGGACGAGCAGGGAAGCGAGGGCGACGAAGGGCGGGTAATTGAGGTTGCGGCGGTAGCGTATCTCTTCGTCGAAGAAAGCCTCGTAGTCCTGAGCGCAGGCGTGGCGCAGGGCGTAGTGGTGCGGCAGGTAGGTCTGGATGAGGACGCGGCCCGGCGCGTCGCCGCGTCCGGCCCGGCCCGCGACCTGCGTGATGAGCTGGAAGGCGCGCTCGGCCGCGCGAAAGTCGGGGATGGCGAGGCCGGCGTCAACCGAGACGACGCCGACGAGCGTGACGTTCGGGAAGTCGTGCCCCTTGGCGATCATCTGCGTGCCGACGAGCATGTCCAGCTCGCCCGCCCCGAAGCTGAGGATGGTCTCCTCGTAGTGGCTGCGGCGGGCCGTCGTGTCGCGGTCGAGCCGCGCGATGCGCAAGGCCGGGAATTTCTTGCGCAGAATCTCCTCGATCTGCTCTGTGCCCTCGCCGACGAAGTGGATGAAGGGGCCGCGGCAGGCGTGGCAGGCTTCGGGCACGCGCTGGCGCAGGTTGCAGTAGTGGCAGACCATGCTCCGCTCGGAGCGGTGGAAGGTTAAGGTCACGTCGCAGTTGGGGCAGTTGTATCGCTCGCCGCACGAGCGGCAGAGGACGAAGCTCGAATAGCCGCGCCGGTTCAGAAGGATGATGGACTGATGGCCGCCCGCGTGGGTCTCTTCGACGGCTTCGAGCAGTTCGGGAGAGAAGACTTCGGGGCGCCCGGCGCGGCGGAAAGCGTCGCGCATGTCCACGATCTCGGCGCGGGCCATCGCGCGGCCGGCGATGCGGTCGGGCAGGCGCAGGTAACGATATTTGCCGGCCCGCGCGTTCTGGAAGGTTTCGAGCGAGGGCGTGGCCGACCCGAGGACGACCACGGCCCGCTCCTTGAGAGCGCGCATGACGGCCGTGTCGCGCCCGTTGTAGTAGGGCGACTCCTGCTGCCGGTATGAGGACTCGTGCTCCTCGTCCACGACGACGAGGCCGAGGTCGGAAACGGGCGCGAAGACGGCCGAGCGCGTGCCGATGACGACGCGGGCCTCGCCGTTCCTCAGTCGTCGCCACTCGTCGAACCGCTCGCCCGTCGTCAGCGAAGAATGAAAGATGGCGACCGCATCGCCGAAGTGTGCGCGCAGGCGGCGCGAGAAGACCGGCGTCAGAGAGATTTCCGGCACCAGCATCATCGCCGTGCGCCCGTGCCGCAAAGCTTCGCGCATGGCCCGGATGTAAATTTCGGTCTTGCCGCTGCCCGTGACGCCGTGCAGCAGGAAGGCCGCATACTCGCCGCGCGCCTGAGACCCGTTGATCTCGGAGAGGGCGGCGGCCTGCGCCTCGGTCAATTGGAACTCGTCGCGCTCGGGCAGCCGCGCGCCGGCCAGCGGGTCGCGCCTTACCTCGCGCGCGTAGACCTCGACGAGCCCGCGCCGTTCGAGCGTCTGGACGACCGATGCGCCGACGCCCGCCGTCTCCAACAGCTCCGCGAAGAGCAACTCGCCGCCGCCCTCGATGAGCGCGCCGACCACGCGCCGCTGCGCCTCGGTCAGCCCGTCCGGGCCGCTCGCCGCCTGACGCCGACGCGAGACGCCGCCCGCGTCGGGCTCGCCGGCTGTCTTGCGGGTCGCGTCGGTTGCGGCCGAATCGGGCGGGAGCAGGCGCACGGCCTTGCGGCGCTTGGCGCGGGCCTGTGCGGTGCGCGCGCGGTGCGTGATCGTGACCCAGCCCGCGCGCTCAAGCTCGCGGGCGGCCTTGGCGGCCTTCGCCTGGCCCAGCTCGCGCGCGGCGTCGCGCAGCGCGAGCGCCTCGGAGAGTGAGGCGAGCCTGAGCAGTTGCGCCTTCGCCGTGACGGCGCGGCGCGGGGGAAGGCGGGCCAGCTCGTCGCGCCCGGCCGCGGTGATCGAGACGTACTGCTCGACGGCCGAGTTGAGGCCCGCCGGCAGCGCCGCCTTCAGCGCCTCGCCCCACGGCGCGGCGTAGTAGTCGCTGATCCAGCGCGTGATCTCCAGAACCTCGGGCGTCAGCAGAGGCTCGGCGTCGAGCATCTCCTCGGCGTCTTTGACCTCGGAATCGGCGAGGCCCGAGTCGGCGTCGAGACCTTCGTGGAGGGCGACGACGTAGCCTGTCAGGAGCTTGCGGCCGAAGGGGACGAGCAGGCGCGCGCCCACGCACGCGTCTTCGCGCAGCGCGAGCGGCAGGCGATAGGTGTAGGTCTGCGCGAGCCTGAGCGGCAGCGCGACCTCCGCGTAGAGCGGCGCAGCGTCGTGGCCGCCGCTGCGGTTGGCAGGATCGCCGGGGGGCTTCGAGGCGTTGGGGCGTCGCACGGGGAGTTAAGTTAACTTGAAGCGGCGGAAAGTTGAAGCGGCGCGTTGCCAACGGCCCTTGATCCCGCCGGGCGCCCCGGGGCGGGTGGGTCAGAGAGAGGGTCAGAGAGAGGGTCAGAGGGCGGCGAGGTGCGCCCGGACCTTCTTCATGTCCTCCCAGACCTCGCGCTTCTTGGTCGGGTCGCGCAGAAGATAGGCCGGGTTGAAAGTCGGCATTAGCTGCGCGCGGCCGTAGGGCTGAAACTCGCCGCGCAGTTGCGAAATCGGCTTCTTCGTGCGGAGCAGGGCGCGGGTCGGCGTGTTGCCGAAAGAGATGACGACGCGGGGCGAGACGACCGCCAGCTCGCGGTGCAGGTAGGGCGTGAAGAAGGCGAGCACCTCGGGCGTCAGCTCGTCGCCGGTCGAGATCATCTTGACGGTGTTGGACAGGTAACAGTCGGCGCGCGCGAGACCGATGGCGCCGAGGATGCGTTCGAGCATCTGCCCGGCCGGCCCCATGAAGGGGCGGCCCGAGTCTATGTCGGGCGCGCCGGGCGACTCGCCGACCACGGCGACGCGGGCGCCCACCGGCCCCTCGCCGAAGATAAAGAAGCGGTCGCGGTACTGCGGCAGACTCTTGGCGCGCCGCAGCAGCTCGGCGTTCAACTCTTCGAGGGTCTCGGCCGGCTCGGCCTCGGTCGCGCTGAACAGCGAATCCTGCATCGTCGTTTCGGCCGGCACGGCGGCGGCGCTCGCCGCGGTGCGCGGACGCCGCAGCCCGCCGCTTTCACCCGCCCGCCGCTTTCGCCGCGCGCCGCCGCCCCCGGCGGCGCGGGCCGTCACTTCTTCGTGGCGTTGAGGTAGTCGCGGACCTTCTTCAAATCCTCCCAGACCTCGCGCTTCTTCGACGGGTCGCGCAGAAGATAGGCCGGGTGGAAGGTCGGCATCACCTTGATGCCCTGGTAGTCCTGAAACTCGCCGCGCAGGCGCGTGATGCCCTCTTTCGTGTCGAGCAGGTTCTTCATCGCCGTGTTGCCGAGGACGATGATGACCTCGGGGCGGGCGACGGCGATCTCGCGCAGGAGGAAGGGCTTGCAGGTGCGCGCCTCTTCGGTCGTGGGCGTGCGGTTGCCGGGCGGGCGGCAGCGGTTGACGTTGCCGATCAGCACGTCTTCGCGCGTGAGCCCGATGGCCTCGATGATCTTGTTGAGGAGCTGGCCGGCGCGCCCGACGAAGGGGCGGCCCGAGGCGTCCTCGTCGGCGCCCGGCGCCTCGCCGACGAACATCAGCCGGGCCTCGCGGCTCCCCTCGGTGTGGACGATGTTGGTCCGCCCCTTGTGGAGCGGGCAGCGGACGCACTCGCCCACGTCCTCGCGGATGTCCTCGAAGGTCTCGCCGGGGCGGCCGAGGCTCAGCTCGTCCTTCGGGGCGATCTCGCCGAACAGGGTCTCGCGCGGCGCGGGCGGGTCGGGCGAAGGCTTTCTGACAGGTCTCTTCGGCATCTCGGTCTGGTAGAGGGTCGAAGGCGGGCCGCCGACGCGCGGCGGCGCCTTGAAGGCGCGCGGCCCGCTGGTCTGCGTCGTGGCCTGCGTCTGTGTTGACGGGGGCTGTGGGGGCTGAAGGGGACGGGCCGCCGGGGGCGACGGCCGCTCGTGTTGCTCGTGCTGCTCGTGCTGCTCGTGCCGCTCGGCGAGGGCGTTGCGCGCGAGCGCGGGCGACTGTGCGGCCGGCCTGAAGGGACTCGGCGGCTCCTGTGCGGGAGCGGCGCGGGCGGCCGAGACGAAGGCGCCCAGACCTTCGAGCCCGTCCGCGCCCAACTCGCGCAGGTACGTGGCGGCCTCGGCCACTTCGCGGGCGAGGCCGGCCAGCTCTTCGCCGAATTGCGACTCGTCACTCATTGCCAGCGTGCGAGGCCATTATGCCACGTTTCGGCGAGCGGCGGTCAGGGCACGGCTCACGGGCGCCGGCCGGCGGCCCGCCTGAGCCGCACGACCTCGTCGAGGAGGTGGTGCGCCACTTCGAGCTTCGACATCAGGGGGAGCGCCGAGGGCTCTTCGCGGTCGCGCGCGAGGATGGTGACGACGTTCGTCTCGGCGTCGAAGCCGGCGCCGTCCTGCGTCAGGTCGTTGGCGACGACGGCATCGAGCCCCTTGCGCGCGAGTTTCTGCCGGGCGTGTTCGACGACGCGCTCGGTCTCGGCCGCGAAGCCGACGACGAGCAGGCCGTCGCGCCGCGTCCGCGAGACATCTGCCAGGATGTCCGCGGTCGGTTCCAGCTCGACGGTCAACGGGCCGTTTGACTTCTTGATCTTCTCGGCGGCGCGCGCCACGGGCCGGTAGTCGGCCACGGCCGCCGCCCCGACGAAGATGGTCGCGCCCCCGACCTCGGCTAGCACGGCGCGGTGCATCTCGGCGGCCGACGTGGCGCGCACTACACGCACCCCCGCCGGCGCGGGCGCGCTCGTCTCGCCCGCGACGACCGTGACCTCTGCGCCGCGCTCGCGGGCGGCCTCGGCCACGGCGAAGCCCATCCGGCCCGACGAGCGGTTGGAGATGAAGCGGACTGGGTCGAACTGCTCGCGCGTGGCGCCGGTGGTGACGAGCAGCCGCTCGCCTTCGAGGTCGCGGGCGCGGCCCGCGCGCTCGCCGAGCATTTCCAGAGCGGCGCGGACGATGCATTCGGGCTCACTCAGGCGCCCCGGCCCCGTTGTGCCGCAGGCCATCTCGCCCGCGTCCGGCTCGACTATGCGCACGCCGTCGGCCCTCAGCCGCGCCAGGTTCCTCTGCGTCGCCGGGTGCAGGAGCATCGTCGTGTTCATCGCCGGGGCGACGAGCACTGGCGCGGTCGAGGCGAGGTAGGTCGAGGTCAGGAAGTCGTCGGCCACGCCGGCCGCGAACTTGGCGATGAGGTTGGCCGTGGCCGGGGCGACGACGAAGAGCTCGACCGTCTGCGAGAAGGTAATATGGGCGATGGGGTCCGGGTTTTCAGGGGAGTAGTCGTCCACGACGACGTGCCGGCCCGAGAGGGCGCGGAAGGTGAGCGGCGTGACGAACTCGCAGGCGCGCTTAGTCATCCCGACCCGCACCTCGCAGCCCGCCCGTTGCAGCCCGCGCAGGACCTCGACGGCCTTGTAGGCGGCGACGCCGCCCGAGACGCCGAGCGCCACGCGCCGGCCCGCCAACTCGCGCCCGCCGCCCTCGCCCGCCCCGCTAATCTGTTCACCGGAGGACATAAACAGCTCGATGTTTGAGACGGGCGCGAATGTAGCACCGCCCTCGGCGGGCGCGCAACGCGGCGGCCCGGCCCGCGTCCCGCGCCCGCGTCTGTGATAAACTCGTCCCGCAACACGCCCCCAACCCGTCGCCCACGATGCCGGACTGCCCCGCCCCCGACGCCGCGCGGGCCGGGCCGCGGAAAGTGAAGGGAATGATCAAGCCAGGCCGCCTCGTCAGACTCGCGCTCCTGGCCCTCGCGCTCTGCACGCTCGCGCCGGGGGCCGCGGCCCAGCGCGCCCGCGCCGCGCAGGCCGACGAAGCGGAGTTCGGCCCCATCGTCCGCGCCTACCTCGCCTACCTGCGCGACCAACAGGAGGTGGTTGACGACCGCGTCAGCCGGCGCGAGATCGACCGCAACTACTACGTTCACAACTCGAACCGCATCCGCGCGCTCAGGCAGGTGGCGGTCCGCATCGCGCGCGAGACCGGTAACGACTTCCTGCCCGAGCTCGAAGCCGTCTCGGCCGACGAGTTCGACCAGATTTTCTTCGCGCCCATCCCGAAGGTCTCGGACCTCGTGCCCGGCGAAGTCTTCGACTTCAAGTTCAGGTATCTCGGCGCGGTCAGGCAGGGGCGCGAGACCTTCCACGTCTTCGCCCGACTCGACCCCTACGAGCAGGCCGAGCTGCGCAAGCAGCAGCGCAGAGGTGCGCAGGGGTCGGGCGCCCACGCCTCCAGCAAGGAGGCGGGAGAGGACGGGAACGTCCGTCCCCGTCGCGTCAACGCGCCCCGCTGAGGGGTGAGTTGAAATAATGAGTTGCGGCACCGCACGCCGCCGCGCGAGATTGGGCCTCCGACCCGGTGCCGGGTGCCTTCGCCCCGCGCCGGCCCCGACCCGGCTGCGAGGTCAGGAATGGAACAACCGAGCTTCTTCGACAGAGAGCCGGCCGAGGGCGTGGACGCCGAGCGCCTGGTGCTCGACGCCTTTGGCGACTTTCAGTCGCGCGGGCTGGTGCTGGCCGAGCGCGAGCTGCCGCTCGACCGCCTGCGCGGGGCCCTGCGGCGAGCGGCCGAGCGGCACGGCCTCGACGAGCTGGGCGACGAGCAGGCCGTCGCCGCCATGTCGGCGCTCGGGGCGCGCGTCCGCCGGGTGCCGAGCTTCTTCGCCAAGCACCCCTACCGCGTCACGGTCCCCGCCGAACTGGCCGAGCGTGCCCGAAGCCACGCGGCCGCCGCGCGCCGCGCCGAAGAGTCCGAGGCATAGCGTCCTCCGGTCAGAAGGATTGCGCGCGGGCCGGAAGCTCTTTGCGCGCCGCCCGGCGCTCTGGTAACATCCGCCGCGATTTTCCCCGACAAGATTTCTGATTTTACCTTTCCGTCCCCGCGCGGGAGCGTGTCGGCCGATGCTCAAGGACGAGAACCGTCGTAAATTTATCGCTGCCGTAGGCGCCAGTTTGGCGGCCGTCGCGCTCCCCTCGTGGCCCTGGCGCGGCGCAGAGGCGGCTCAGGGCGGCGGGGTCTTTTCGCCGAAGCTGCCGGTCCTCAAGCCCTTCGGCTTCGTCATCCACGGCGGGGCCGGCACCATCGAGCGCAGCCGGATGACGCCCGAGCGCGAGGAAGCCTACAGAGCTAAGCTCTCCGAGGCCCTGAAAGCCGGCTTCGAGGTGCTGTCGCGCGGCGGCCCCGGGCTCGACGCGGTAGTGGCGGCCGTCGCGCTGCTCGAAGACTCGCCGCTCTTCAACGCCGGCAAGGGCGCGGTCTTCACCGGGGCGGGCACCAACGAGCTGGACGCCTCCATCATGGACGGACGGTCGCTGAAGGCCGGGGCCGTGGCCGGTGTCAGACGGATCAGGAATCCGATCAGGCTGGCCCGGCTCGTGATGGAGAAGTCGCCACACGTGATGATGGTCGGTGAGGGCGCGGAGGCTTTCGCCCGGCAGGCGGGCGGCGTCGAACTTGTTGACCCGAAATACTTTTACACCGAAGAGCGCTTCCAGCAGCTCAAACGCCGGCAGGAGGAGGAGCGGCGCAAAAGCGGGGCCGGGCAGCCCTCAGCCCCGCCGAAGAGGTCCGACCGCGGGGCCGACCCTTTCCTGCTCGACGAGCGGAAGTTCGGGACAGTGGGTGCCGTGGCGCTCGACCGCGCCGGCAACCTGGCCGCAGCCACCTCGACCGGCGGAATGACCAACAAGCGTTTCGGGCGAGTCGGCGACTCGCCCGTCATCGGCGCCGGCACCTACGCCGACAACGAGACCTGCGCCGTCTCCTGCACGGGCGACGGCGAATACTTCATCCGCGCCGGCGTCGCCCACGCCGTCTCGGCGGCCATGCGCTTCGGCGGCAAGTCGCTGGCGGAAGCCTCCGAGATGGCCCTGGAAAAGGTGGGGAGGCTCGGCGGCGAGGGGGGGCTAATCGCCATCGCGGCCGACGGCCGGATCGCCACGCCCTTCAACTCGGCCGGCATGTACCGCGGCTTCGTCGGCGCCGACGGACGGCCGCAGGTCCATATCTACCGCGACTGAGCGGCGGCCCGGCGGCAGCCGGGAGGGGCCGCGCCGGGCCGTCCGAGGGCGCGACGGCGGGCCTGGGGCGGTAACGGTACGGGGGCGGTCAGAAACCGGCAAAGTGTTGAAAAATAGTTGAATTCGCCGAAATGTTTGTTGACACGCCGGCCTCTTTCGTGTAAAAAGTGCGAGGTCTTCTTGAAGCCCGAAATGGCTCTCAACTAACTCTAATGAGATGTCCCGCGCGGCTTTGGACTGAGACGGGAACAAAGAGAAAAAGGAAAAAACACCACGTCTCACGCGAGACCTTGAAAACAAGGCTCGCGGCGCGCTTTCTCTCAAGATTCGACAGTTTCACCTACGGGAGGAGAAGTAATGTACAGCAGAACCTGGAGCCGCACGCCTATCACGCTGGCTTTGGCCGTGGCCGTCCTCTGCACCTACTCGATGGTCGCGCTCGCGGCCCCGCAGCAGGGACAGACGGGCGACCTCTCGGTCGTCGGCGAGGTCACGGTCAACGGCACCAACGCCATCTCTGGCGCGACCGTCTTCTCGGACAGCACAGTCACGACCGGCCAGAATTCGAGCGCCGTCGTCAGCCTCGGCAAGCTCGGCCGCGTCGAGCTGCTGCCGAACACCAGCCTGAAGCTCGGTTTCACCGACACGAGCGTCACGGCCATGCTCGATTCGGGCCGCGTCCGGCTCTCGACCTCGTCGGGCGTCAACGCCATTGTCACCACGAAGGACGGCCAGGCCGTGGCCGACTCCGGCCAGCCGAGCGTCTTCACTGTTGACGTTGAGTGCGGCAACACGGTCGTTAACACCGCTTCGGGCCGCGTCGAGTTGCGCGCGGGCGACACGGTCAAGCAGATCGCGGCCGGCGGCCAGGACACGGCCGGCACTGCCACGCCCGGCACCCGCTGCACCCGTTTCACCCAGCCTGAGATGCGCGGCATCGGCGGCGGTGCCCTCGCGGCCCTCCTGCTGGCCGTCGGCGGCGCGGTGGCCGCGGCCATCCTCGCCTCCCAGGATGACGACCTGAACTTCGGTGGCAACCCCATCGTCATCAGCCCGAGCCGTTAAATCCGCCGGCAACGCACTCCCGGCCGTGCGGCGGTTCTAACGCCCGCAGGTTTTGCTCAAACAGGTTCGCGGGTCACGCGTGGCACCTTCCTCGCGTGACCCGCGAGCTTTTGTCTGAGATAATCCCGCCGCGGTTATCCACCCCGCCATCCAACTAGGGGGCTTCATCTGGCAATGCACATTGCGGTTATCGGGACGGGCTACGTCGGACTCGTCACCGGCGCCTGTTTCGCCGAATTCGGCACGAGTGTTACCTGCGTCGATATCGACTCGGAAAAGATCGAACGGCTTAACGCCGGCCACATTCCCATCTACGAGCCGGGCCTCGACCAACTCGTCGCCAAGAACACGGCGGCCGGCCGCCTGCGTTTCACCACCGACCTCAAAAAAGCCGTCGAAGAGTCGCTCGTCGTCTTTCTGGCCGTCGGCACCCCGCCGCGCGAGGACGGCTCGGCCGACCTCAGCTTCATCGAGGAGGCGGCGCGCTCGGTCGCCCTCCACATGAACGGCTACAAGGTCATCGTCACCAAGAGCACGGTCCCGGTGGGCACGGGCGAGCGCCTGCGCGCGCTCATCCGCCGTCACCTGACGGAGCCGCATAGCTTCGGCATCGTCTCAAACCCGGAGTTTTTGCGCGAGGGCGCGGCCATCGACGACTTTATGCGGCCCGACCGCGTCGTCATCGGCAGCCGCGACCAGGAGGCCGTCGCCATCATGCGCGACCTCTACCGGCCGCTCTTCCTGATCGAGACGCCCTTCGTCATCACCTCGACCGAGGCGGCCGAGCTGGCGAAGTACGCCTCGAACGCATTCCTCGCCACCAAGATTTCATTCATCAACGAAATCGCCAACCTTTGCGACGAGATCGGGTGCGACGTGCACGACGTGGCGAAGGCCATGGGCATGGACCGCCGCATCGGCCGCTTCTTCCTCCATCCCGGCCCCGGCTACGGCGGCAGTTGTTTCCCCAAGGACACGACGGCGCTGGCGGCAATTGCGCGCGAGTTCGGGTCAGAAACCCTGATCGTGCAGTCTGTGGTGGAGGTCAACCGGCAGCAGCGAGGGCGGATGCGGCGCAAGATCGAGCGACTGGTCGGCGGCCTCGAAGGGAAGCTGATCGCCGTGCTCGGCCTCTCCTTCAAGCCCGAGACCGACGACCTGCGGGAGAGCCCGGCCGTGGACGTGATCCGCGAACTGCTGGACGGGGGCGCCAGGGTCAGGGCCTTCGACCCGGTGGCGGTCGAGCGCGCGCGCGCGGAACTGCCCGGGGTGGAGTTCGCCGAGAACGAGTACGCGGCCGCCGAGGGGGCCGACTGCCTGGTGCTGGCGACGGAGTGGAACCAGTTCCGCGCGCTCGACATGGCGCGGCTCAAGGGGTTGCTGCGGCGGCCGCTGGTGGCCGACCTGCGCAACATCTACGAACCCGAGGCGATGAAGAGGCTCGGGTTCGACTACGTCGGCGTCGGCCGCGGCACCGAGGCGGCCGGCCCGCGCGGACTGGCGGCGGGCAGGGCCAACGGCGCCGAGTCCTGAAGAACCCCGGCGGCCAGCGCCGGCACGGCCCGCTTTCGCCCGTCCGCCCCCACCGAACGGCCGGCTCAGCGGGCCGGCGGGCGGCCAGACTTCATATCCGGTTGAACGGAAACAGCATGCCTCTGACGGGAACCGTACTTGTCACCGGCGGAGCCGGCTTCATCGGCTCGCACATCGCCGCGGCGCTGGCCGAGACGGGCGCGCGCGTGCGCGTGCTCGACGACCTCTCGACGGGCCACGAAGAGAACCTCCAGGAGATCGGCGGACGCATCGAGTTCATCCACGGTAGTCTGCTCGACCCTGAGGCCCTGCGCCGCGCGGTCGAGGGCGTCGAACTCGTCTTCCACGAGGCGGCAATCCCCTCCGTGCCGCGCTCGGTCGCGGACCCGGTGGAGACGCACCGCGCCTGCGCCGACGGCACCTTCGCCCTGCTCGTGGCCGCGCGCGAGGCGGGCGTGCGTCGCCTGGTCTACGCGGCATCCTCGTCGGCCTACGGCGACCAGCCCACACTGCCGAAGGCCGAGCAGATGCCGCCGCAGCCGCTCTCGCCCTACGCCGCGGCCAAGCTCGTCGGCGAGTATTACTGCCAGGTCTGGACGCGGGTTTACAAGTTCGAGACCGTGGCCCTGCGCTACTTCAACGTCTTCGGCCCGCGCCAGGACCCGACCTCGCAATACTCAGGCGTCATCTCGCGCTTCATCGCGGCCCTGATGTCGGGCGAGCGCCCCGTCATTTACGGCGACGGCGAGCAGTCGCGCGACTTCACCTTCGTCCGCAACGCCGTGGACGCGAACCTGCGCGCGGCCGAGACAATCGAGGGGGTGGGCCAGGTCATCAACGTCGCCAACGGCCAGCAGACGACGCTCAACCAGTTGCTCGAAGTCCTCCGGCGCGTTACGGGTCGGCCCGACGCCGCGCCCGTCTACCTCGACGCGAGGGTGGGCGACGTGCTCCACAGTCTCGCCGACATCACGCGGGCGCGCGAGTGGCTCGGCTACGAGCCGCGCGTCGATCTGGAGGAGGGGCTGCGGCTGACGGTCGAGTGGTGGAAGACGAGCCGCTACGCGCAGGCCGAAGCGGGCGCGTAAAGGCGCGCAAAAGGGCTTTAGGTTTCCTTCTTTTGCCTGTGTAATGAAAATTCGGAGTTGGAAGGTGATTAACGGAATGAGTGAAAGGATTGAAGTTTGCCCGAACACTCAAACCCTTTAAAGAAACGGAACATTCTTGAAAGATGGCAGATTACAGCCGAAGAACTAACCGAGCTTATAGACGCGAATCCGAGTATGCGCGGCAATATGTTTGGTTATGTGGCTGAGATGAAACTACGAAAGATGTGGTTTTCAGGTGAGAGAGTTACCCATGCAGTAAAGCATGATGATCACGACCGTAAAAAGAAGGGCGACCTTGTTATCACCTACCGCAACCATAGCTTCATCATTGAATCTAAATCTCTCCAAACTAACAGCATCCGTAAAGTTGAAGATAAATTTGTTGGTAAAGCCCAATGTGACGCGAGCGACAGAAGAATCATAAATCTGCCGGACGGCTCATCTATAAACACGACTTGTTTGCTGGTCGGGGAATTCGACTTGCTTGCCATCAATATCTTTGCCTTTGGCGACGGGTGGCGGTTCCTCTTCGCAAAGAATAAAGACCTGCCCCGTAGCTCATATAGGGGGTATGCCGAGACACAACGCCAATACCTTTTAGCGTCCCTCGTGCCCGTCGTACACCCACCTGAACCGCCGCTTTATGATGAGCCGTTCAGGCTGCTCGATGAGATTATTGAAGAACGGGAGCGTGAGCATCCATCAAAGCCAATTGTGGTTGAAGGTGGAGGGGAGGATGACGAGATTATCGTGAGCGAATAGACTTACGCTTAACGCCTCCGGGGATTTTCACAAAAACTAAAAAATATGAGTGGTTTTTGCGTGCGTGAACTTGTTTCTTGAGCCGACTCACGCCAGGCTTATTTTGCCGCACCACTATAAATAAATCTTTCGTATAAAAGCCCAGCCGCTCGTACTGATTAATAATTTCTACATGAGTTAAGTTCTGCCGATTTGCGCTTACTTCGTCCTGGCACTTTACAATCAAAGTCCCGTTCTCTCTTAACACACGCAGTGCCTCTTGTCCGGCTTTGAAGTACAGATCAAGGACGGCAGCGTGCCACTTCGGGGCGTCTTCGTTTGTTGCGTCTCCGTTTGAATAATGCTCACGAAAAGCCGCATGTGTTCCCGCCCCGGCGAGATGGTCTTTTGAGCGGCGAAACAGTCCTTCCATATACGGCGGGTCGAGTACCACGCAATCAATCGAACACTCTCCATAGGGTAAGTTGCGACAGTCCACACCCGTTTTTAAATCTGTCGCCAGAACTGTGTACTTGTCTTCAGGTATATTCTTCCAGAAAACACCTTTACCCCACGTCACATCAGCAACATTAGAACCTTCCGGGACATGTAGAGCCAGAATGTTTGGGAAAACTTCGGCATTGCCGCCTACATAGGCTGACATAACCACATTCGTTGTGGGTATTCCGCCCTGCGTGCGTTTGCCAGGAGCTGTTTCCGTATCTTGCAAAAAAGATATTTGTGAGGCCATTAACCTATCTCCCAGGTCGTTTGCGTTCATCTTTCTTGTAAATAAGCACGTCACCCGGTTGACAGCGAAATACGCGGCATAGCGTGAGCAAAGTGCGGAAATCCATCTGCTTCAATTCATTATTCCATAACCTCCGTGCCACCATGGGCGCGACCCCAAGTTCTTGCTGGAGTTGATAGGCATTCTGAATATCGCGCTCTTGTGCAAGTTCTTTGACCTTTAGTTCTATCCGCTCCATATCGCATAAGATAA
The DNA here is from genome assembly GCA_035645715.1 of Pyrinomonadaceae bacterium. Lineage (GTDB taxonomy): Bacteria > Acidobacteriota > Blastocatellia > Pyrinomonadales > Pyrinomonadaceae > QHXN01. The sequence continues at coordinate 64,872 of DASQMB010000010.1, read as the reverse complement.
CATTGAAGATGAACTATCGCAAGAGATACGACAGGCAAGCTGAAAAGCATCCTTAAAGTAATTCGCAGCAAACAACGGAAATCTAACAACGGCGTGCACTCTACCGCGAATCAGCCTACCTCTCATCAAGAACTTGCGTGTAGCAAAGTATATGCGCGGCGGGTGATGCCTGGCGGTCGAAAGTCGAGAGGCGGGGCCGGCCCGAGCAGGTCAGGACTCAACTCCTGACCTGCCCGGGCCGGCCCCGCCTTCTGTCATCCGGCGCCCCCGGCAGGGGGCCGCGGCTCAGTCTTCAAACAGCCGCCTGATGCTCTCGGCGTAGGGCGGGCGGGCGACGCCGCGGTCGGTGATGATGGCGGCGATCAGCTCGTTGGGCGTTACGTCGAAGGCCGGGTTGTGGATTTGGACGCCCTCGGGCGCGAGACGGTGTTCGCGGACGTGCGTTACCTCGCGCGGGTCGCGCTCCTCGATGGGTATCTGCTCGCCGTTGGGGATTTGGCGGTCGATGGTCGAGACGGGGGCGGCGACGTAGAAGGGGATCGAGTGCTGCCGTGCCAGCACCGCCACCATGTAGGTGCCGATCTTGTTGGCGGTGTCGCCGTTGGCCGCGATGCGGTCGGCCCCGACGACGACTGCGTCTACCTTGCCCTGCTTCATCACGTGGCCTGCCATGTTGTCGGTGATGACGGTGACGGGGATGTCGTCCTTGTGCAGCTCCCAGGCGGTGAGGCGCGCGCCCTGTAGGAAGGGGCGGGTCTCATCGGCGATGACGGCGATGCGCTTGCCGGCGTCGCGCGCGCCGCGGACGACGCCGAGCGCCGTGCCGTAGTCGCCGGCCGTCGCCAGGGCGCCCGCGTTGCAGTGCGTCAGGACGGTCGCGCCATCGGGCAGCAGCTCGCCGCCCAGGCGTCCGAGGCGGCGGTTGGCCTCGATGTCCTCGTCGAAAATCTTCCGCGCCTCGGCCACGAGCCGCGCCTTGATCTCTTCGGCCCCGAGCCCCTCGGCCTTCGCCCGGCGGAAGCAGTCGCGCATCCGCTCGATGGCCCAGAAGAGGTTGACGGCCGTCGGGCGAGTGCTCCCGGTCAGGTCGCAGTAATAGTCGAAGTCCTGTTCGAGGTCGGTCACATCCGTCCCGACGGCCTGCTTGGTGCCGAGGGCGATGCCCATGGCGGCCGAGACGCCGATGGCCGGCGCCCCGCGCACGACCATCTGCTTGATGGCGTCGGCCACCTCCTCGCACGAGCGAAGTGTCAGGTACTTCTCCTCGGTCGGGAGGAGGCGCTGGTCGATCATGCGGACGCCTTCGTCGGTCCACTCGACGGTCTTGATCACGGCTAACGTTACTCCTATATTCGGGCGGCGCGTTGGGAACAGGGCGTAAGCGGGCGCTCCCAAATTAATGAAAATGAGGCGTAATCTTACGTGAGGCGTAATATGCAGGCAAACGCAATCTGAGCGCGGCTGCGTTGGGCCGACGCCGGTAGAATAACGGGCGGCAGCCTCCCCGCCCGTTTTGCCGGGGTGACTGCCGCGTGGTGGTGCCGGGGCGAACGCTTAATTCCTGGTGTTTCTCAGGTCGGCCCGTGTCAACAGGCCGCCCGCCACGAAGATAAGCCCGAGCAGGATGTGTAGGATGTGATCGCTGGTGCCGAGTTCGAGGTGACCGGGAATGGGCGTGAAGAGGCGGGCATCGGCCGGCCCCGGAACCCCCGGCGAAGGAGATTGGCTGCTGCCGAGCAGAAAGCCCGCGACGCCGATCAGGGCGTAGACGACACCGAAAACCAGGCAGAACGTGCGCGCGCCGGCCAGAGTCCCTCTCAGGCCGAAGTAGAGCGAGACGATTCCGGATACGATGTGGACGCCGGCATTGTGGAACGGTGTCAGGTGGAAGCCGAGTAAGTCGTTGTCAAGAAATCCGACGAGCCCGGCCAGGATAAACACGACGCCCATGATGGTCGCGACTGTTTTTGCCATGTCTTTCAAGGTCCTCCGAATAAAGGTGTCTGGAAAAGCCTTGCGCCGGCTTGCCGTCAGCCCACGGCTTACACCATGCGCGGTGATTGCGAGATTCAGGGTGAGCGGATTGTAACCCAAAAACATCACGGGTCAATGCGGTTTTTACGTCCAGATTGGCCGCCCGGCCCCCAGTTTGAGGGTCGGCTTTAACGGGTGCTATACTTCGGCCCGCTTAAAGCCCACACAGAGAGCCGATGTACTTTATGTGACATCGTGACAGTGTTTTGCCGGGCAATGCCCGGCAGGACGAGGCAGGTGCCGACGACTGAAAGCCGTGCCCGAGAACCGAAACCTAAAAACTGACAACTGAAAACTACTCACAATGAAAGCTGGCTGGGAGGCCGTCATCGGCCTGGAGATTCACGCGCAGTTGAGCACGGAGTCGAAGATTTTTTGCGGCTGCTCGACGCGCTTCGGCGACGAGCCGAACGCCAACACCTGCCCGGTCTGCCTGGGCCTGCCGGGCGCCCTGCCGGTCCTGAACTGGCGGGCCGTCGAGTTGGGCGCGCGGGCCGCGCTCGCGCTCGGCCTGCGCGTCAACGAGGTCTCGATCTTCGCGCGCAAGAACTACTTTTACCCGGACCTGCCGAAGGGCTACCAGATTTCGCAGTACGACCGGCCCTTCTCGGCCGAGGGCGTGTTGGAGATCGTGACGGCCGAGCGCGACGAGGGCGGCCACGCGCGCGAGTGGCGGCCGATGACCGTGAGGGTGACGCGCCTGCACCTCGAAGAGGACGCCGGCAAGAACGTCCACGAGGGGCTGCCCCAGACCGAACTCTACTCCTACATCGACCTCAACCGCGCGGGCACGCCGCTGGCCGAGATCGTCACCGAGCCCGACTTCCGCACCTCCTGGCAGGCTTACGACTACGTCAACCACGTCCGCCGCGCGCTGCAATGGGTCGGCGCCTCGGACGCCGACATGGAGAAGGGCAACCTGCGCTGCGAGGCCAACGTCTCGGTGCGCCGCGAGGGCGAGGAGAGGTTCGGGACGAAGGTCGAGCTGAAGAACCTCAACTCGGTCCGCTTCATGCAGCGGGCCATCGAGTTCGAGATCGAGCGGCAGGTCGAGCTGATCGAGTCGGGCGGGCGCGTCTCGCAGGAGACGCGGTTGTGGGACGAGCGCGCGGCCCGGACGCGCGTCATGCGCTCGAAGGAGGAGGCGCACGACTACCGCTACTTCCCCGAGCCGGACCTGCAACCGCTCGCGGTCGGGGCCGACTGGATCGAGCGCGTCCGCTCGGAGATGCCGGAGCTTCCGGACGCGCGCCGCCGCCGCTTCTCCGAGCAGTACGATCTCTCCTTCGAGGACGCCACGCTCCTGACGCGCGACCTCCCGCTCGCTGACTTTTACGAGCGCGCGGCCCGTGCGGCCGGCAACCCGCGCGGCGCGGCCAACTGGCTCAAGGCCGAACTGCTGCGCGAATTGGACGCCGCCGGCACAGGGGCCGCCGAGTCGCCCGTTTCGCCCGAGGAACTGGGCGCGCTCGTCCGCGCCGTGGAGGCGGGACAGATCAGCGGCAAGCAGGGCAAGGACGTGCTCGTCGAGATGTTCCGCACGGGCAAGGGCGCGCAGGCCGTCATCGAGGAGCGGGGACTCGCACAGGTCTCCGACGCCGCGGAAATCGAGCGCGTCGTCGCCGATGTCGTCGCCGCCAACCCCAAACAGCTCGAACAGTACCGCGCCGGCAGGGAGGCGCTCTTCGGCTTCTTCGTCGGCCAGGTCATGAAGGCCATGCAGGGCAAGGCCAACCCGAAGGTCGTCAACGATCTGCTCAGGGTGAAGCTCCGCGACTAGGGTTTTTAGTTTTCAGTTGTCAGTTTTTAGCCGGCGGCCGAAGGCCCGAGACTAAAGCTGCGGCTGAGAACTAAAAACTAAAAACTGAAAACTAAAAACTACTCAATGGACTACAAAGGGAAGACGGCGATAGTGACGGGCGGGACGCGGGGCATCGGGCGGGCCATCGCCGAGGCACTGGTCGCCGAGGGGATGAACGTCTGCGTGAGCGCCCGCACCATCGAGGACGTACAGCAGACGGTGCGCGAACTTGAGGCGATGGGCGGCGGTTCCGCGTCCGGCATGGCCTGCGACGTGCGCTCGGCCGAGGAAATCGAGGCTTTGGTGGCGCACGCGGTCGAGGAGTTCGGCGGCGTGGACGTGCTGGTCAACAACGCCGGCGTCGGCGTCTTCAAGACCGTCGAGGAGACGACGCCCGAGGAGTTTCGGGCCGTGCTAGAAACCAACCTCTTCGGCGTCTTCTACGCCTGCCGCGCGATTGTTCCCGAGATGAGGCGGCGCGGCGGCGGCTACGTCATCAACATCTCTTCGCTGGCCGGAGCCAACCCGCACCCGCGGATGGCCGCCTACAACGCCTCGAAGTTCGGCCTCAACGGCTTCAGCGAGGCGCTGATGCAGGAGGTCAGGCACGACGGTATCAAGGTCAGCTACGTGATGCCGGGCTCGGTCAACACGGAGTTCGGCGGCGACACGCCGAGCGAGGAGCGGGCCTGGCAGCTACAGCCCGAGGACATCGCGCGCGTCGTCCTAGACCTCCTGCGCCACGACGAGCGCAGCCTCCCGAGCCGCGTCGAAATCAGGCCGAGCCGCCCCCCGAAGAAGTAGGGCCGGCCGGGCTCGGGTTGATTGATTCGCCGAAGTGAAGGGGTAGTATTGGCCCGCAACCGCCCGCCAATCAGGACGCTTCAGGCGACGGCTTCCTGAACAGCTTGTAGGCCGCGCCGGCCCCGGCCAGGAGCCAGAAGAGGAGCGCCAAAGGTTTCGCGCTGCCTAACCCTACGATCACCATGAGCGCGGAGAAGGCCAGGCCGAACCAGAGAAACGTTCTACTCATCTTGTTTGTCGAAAGTCCTTTCAGAGCGGGGTGGCGTGAGAACGGCGGGGGCCGGGGAGACGGCCTGATAGAAAGTTAACCACCCGGTTGCTTTGTTTGTCCACACTTTTGTCCGTCGGGGCCGCCGTGCCCGAAGTGATTTGCGCACCACGTAGCAGACTCGCCCGGCGGCCTGCACTCGGGCCGAATTAAGAGAGATGAAACTCGCTCTCGCTTTAGCTCCCGCTCTGCTCCTCGCCACCGCGCCGGCCTCAGGTGCACGACAGGCCGCGGGCGGCACGCAGGAGGGCGCGCCGTCGCCGGTCAAAACCTCGGAGCTGGCCGAGGCCGCGCGCCTCACCTCGGAGGTCGTCAGGCTCCACGGCGAAGGGAAATTCGCCGAGGCGCTGCCGCTGGCCGAGCGCGCCCTCGCCATCAGGGAAAAGTCGCTCGGCGGAGAGCACCCGCTCGTCGCTAACGCGCTCCTCAACGTCGCCACGCTCCTGACTGCGCGCGAGAAGTATCAGCAGGCCGAAGACTATTACCGGCGCGCGGCCGCCGTCTACGAGAAGGCCGGGGCGGATTTGCAGGTGGCCGACGCCCGGCGGCAGTTGGGCGCGGTGCTCGCGCGGCGCGGCGACCACTCCTCGGCGCAGACTGCGCTCGAAAGTGCCGTCGCTCATGCCGAGAAGGCGGGGGACGGCGGCCGCGCGGTGTCGGCCGACTCGCTGAACTTGCTGGCTCAGGTCTACCTGTCGCGGGGCGACGTGGAGCGTGCGGCGCCCGCCTGGCAGCGCGCCCGGTCCACCTGGCGCGCGCTCTATGGCAAGGACGACCCGCGCGTCGAGGCGGCCGAGGACGCCATGCTCTGCTTCTCCGTGCGCGCCCTCAAGCCTGACAAGTGGGCCGAGTTCAACGGCAGGGTGGCCGCGCTGGAGGAGGAGGCCACGGGCGTTGACCCGAAGGCGGCCCTAAGGGCGGCCGGCGTCCTCCAGGGCAAGGTCATCAGGAAGCCGCCGCCAAAGTATCCGGACGATGCGCGGGCGAGGGGTGTCATGGGCACAGTCATCGTCAGGGTGGTGGTGGACGAGGCGGGCAAGGTCATCAGCGCGAAGTCAATCTGCGGCCCGCCGCAGCTCGCCGCCGCCAGCGAAGAGGCCGCACGCCAAGCCGTCTTCACGCCCACGCTCCTCAGCGGCCAGCCCGTCAAGGTGACGGGCGTTATCACCTACAATTACGTCCTGCGTTAGCGCGCACGCGCGGGCGCCCGCGGACGTGGGGCAAGGGCTTGGGCAAGTGGACCAGCCCGCGCCGCCCGGTCACGGCAATTCATGTTAAGTCAGACCTCGCTCCTGTTGTCTCTGTCGCTGCTGGCGGCCGGCGCCGCACATTCCGCGGCGCAGACCGGCGCGCCGGATTTGCCGCCGCCTGAGGCCGCGCGCGCCGGGGCCGCGCAAACTGGGGTCGACGGCCTGAACGCTCGCGTGATCGCGCTCGCCGAGGAAGGGAAGTACACCGAGGCGCTGCCGCTGGCCGAGCAGGTGTTACAGCTCCGCACGACGGCACACGGGCGCGAACACGTCTCGACGGCCGACGCACACCAGAACCTCGGCATCATCCACCAGCGGCTCGGCAACCGGGGCCGAGCCGAGTCGCACTACCGACGGGCGCTGTCCGTCTACGAGAAGGGCGACGAGGCGGCGAAGGTCAAGGCCACTGTCGTCCTCGACAACCTCGCGCTGCTGTCCGACACGCCAGCGGCGGGCGTCTCGCTGCACGAGCGGAGCCTGGCCTTCAAGGAGAGCCTGTTCGGCCCCGACAGCCCCGAGGTCTCGATGAGCCTTTTCCCGCTCGCGCATCTCCATGAGCTACAGGGCGGCGAGGAGAAGGCCGAGCGGCTGTTCCGCCGCTTCCTGGAGGTCAGGGAGCGGATGCCTTTCGGCTCGCCCGACGACGCGGGCGTCGCCCTCTTCCGCCTCGAATGTTTGGCGCGCAAGCGCGGGCGCGGGCGCGAGGCGGCCGACTTCGCCGCGCGGGCCGAGGAGGTCTTCCGGTCGGCCGCGCAGGGGCGCGACACGCTGAGCAGGGAGGACGTAATCGACGGCAAGATCGTCTCCCGCCCGCCGCCCTCCTACCCGGCCGAGGCCCGCCGCACACGCGAGTCGGGGGTCGTGCCGGTGCGCGTGCTGGTCGGCGAGACCGGAACGGTTTTGGCGGCCTGCGGCGAGAGCAGGTCTCGCGCGCTCAACCTCGCGGCGGAGCGGGCCGCCTACAACGCGCGCTTCTCGCCGACGCTCGTCGGGGGCCAGCCCGTCAAGGTCCGCGGCGTGATTACCTACCGTTTCGTGGCCCGCTGATGCGGCGGGCCGGCGCGGAGTTGTTGAGGTTGCGAGCCTACTGAGACTTATGAGGGCGGTCGTGCAGCGCGTGACGCGCGCCAGTGTGAAGGTCGGGGGGGAGCTGGTCGGCGAGATCGGCGCGGGGCTCCTGGTGCTGGTCGGCGTCGGGCGCGAGGACACGGAGGACGACGCGCGCTACCTCGCCGAGAAGATTGCCACGCTGCGCGTCTTCGACGACGAGGGCGGGCGGATGAACCGCTCGGTCGTCGAGGCCGGCGGCGCCCTTCTCGTCGTCTCGCAGTTCACGCTCTACGGCGACGTGCGGCGCGGGCGACGGCCTTCGTGGACCGACTCGGCGCAGCCGGAGGCGGCCGAACCTCTCTACGAACTCTTCGTGGCCGAGGCCCGTCGCCGCGTCGAGCGGGTCGAGACCGGGAGCTTCCGCAGCACGATGGAGGTCGAACTGGTCAACGACGGCCCCGTCACCATCCTGCTCGACAGCAGGAAGCTTTTTTGAGATAACAGCGCCCGTCGGCGGGGCGCGCCGTCACTTGCAGGACGGCGGGCCGCGTCTCTCTCATCACTCATACACCGGAGGCATTGATTAGAGCGTGAGAATCAACTCGCGTCTGTTCGGCCCGGCGGCCCCGCGCCGCGCCACTCTGCTCGCCACTCTGCTCATCGCCTGCCTGACGCTCGCGGCCCAGGCCTGCGGCGGCGGCGAAGACGGCCGGGATGACGGGGCCGGCGACACGGCGCCCGCCGTCAAGACCGGCGTCAAACCCGAGCCCGACTCCGAGGTGGCCGTCATCGACGTGGTCAGCGCCGGCGGCGTCAACTACGGCCGGCTCGTCATAGAGCTCTACCCGAACCTCGCGCCCAAACACGTCGAGCGTTTCAAGACGCTCGTCCGCGAGGGCTTCTACGACGGCACGGCCTTTCACCGCGTCAACCCACAGGCCGGCGTCTTGCAGGGCGGCGACCCGCTCTCGAAGGATGCCAACCCGGCCAACGACGGCACGGGCGGCTCAGACTACCCGGACCTTGAAGCCGAGTTCTCCGACGTGCCCTTCGACCGCGGCATCGTCGGCGCCGCACGCTCCTCCGACCCCAACTCGGCCAACAGCCAGTTCTACATCACTCTGCGGCGCGTGCCCGGCTGGGACCGCCAGTACACGGTCTTCGGCAAGGTCATCCAGGGGATGAGCGACGCCCAGATCATGGCCGGCGCCCCGACCCGCCCCGGCACAGAGAACCCGGCCGAGCCCATCCGCATCCAGCGCGCCGCGCTCCGGCCCCGCACAGAATTTCAGTAGTCGGGTGCAGGATGTCGGTAAAGTTTCGGGGCCGGTGAAGGTAATCTTTCACCGGCCCCTGCCTTTCACTAACACCTGACGCCCGACACCTGACATCCGTGCTAGATGGAGTTGTCCTCGGTCTTCGAGCGCGGGTCGAGCTCGTAGCGCTGGCGGTCGCGCCGCTCGATCTTGTCGATGACTTCAAGCTCCTCGTTGTCCTCGAAGTTGACGCCGACGGCGTGGGCGTTCTCCTCCACGTCCGACTGGTCGGGCAGGGCGTGGTCGCCCGAGACCGACTCCTCGCCGCTTCCCTCGGCGTTCTCCCAGGAGGCGTCGAGGTCGCCGCCGGCGTCGGCCGGCGAGGCCGCCGTGTGCTGGCGCAGGCGGTTGGCGAGCTGGTCCGGGTCCTTCGGCGCCCGCGCGATCTCCTCCTCCATGAACTCTTCGATATCCGGGTCGGGCACGAAGTTCGGGTCGTTACTCAGGTAGGTGAACTCTTCCGGGTTCTTCTTCGGCATCTTCTTGCGCGCCTCCACTTGTGCCCCTCCGCCTCAACGTCGAACGAGCCCGAGTCGAGGGCCGGCGGCGGCCAGAAACTTTATTCACGCGGGGGAAGGATTAAGCGGCCCCAACTATAACAACCTTCCGGCCGCCGCGGCAACAAGCCCGGCCCCGCGCGTGCTGCGGACCGCTTGCTTGACGGCCCGCGCCGCGCAAACTTAAACTTGGAACCATCTTTAAGCAGTCATTCACAGACCACGTTCCGGCCCCGCGGCCGGCCCCCGCACGCGGCGGCCCGGCCGTCCTCGCCGGAGACCGCGCGGCCACCCCCGGCCCGCCCCAGCACGAAAGTTGAGACGCCGAAACGATGACGCATAACCTCTTCAACACGCTCCGCGAGTTCAAGACCGGGTCGGGGCAGACCGCCCGCCTCTACTCCCTGCCGCAGCTCGAACGCGAGGGCGTCGGTCCCGTCTCGCGCCTGCCCGTCTCGATCCGCATCGTCCTCGAATCAGTGCTCCGCAACTACGACGGCCACGTCGTGGACGAAGCCGACGTGCGCTCGCTGGCCGGCTGGCTGCCCGCCGCCGAGCGCACCGAGGAGGTACCCTTCAACGTCGCCCGCGTCCTGTTGCAGGACTTCACCGGCGTCCCCCTGCTCGTCGACCTTGCGGCGATGCGCTCGGCCGTCTCCCGCATGGGGCGAGACCCGCAGCTCATCGAGCCGCTGGTGCCCGTGGACCTCGTCATTGACCACTCGGTCCAGGTGGATTTCTGGTCGAGCGAGGACGCGCTGCGCCTCAACATGGAGACCGAGTTCAAGCGCAACCGCTCGCGCTACCAGTTCCTCAAGTGGGGCACGCAGGCGTTCAAGAGCTTCAAGGTCGTGCCGCCCGGCATCGGCATCGTCCACCAGGTCAACCTCGAATACCTGGCGCGCGGCGTCATGGAGCGCGACGGCGTCTACTACCCCGACACGCTCGTCGGCACAGACTCGCACACGACGATGATCAACGGGCTCGGCATCGTCGCCTGGGGCGTCGGCGGCATCGAGGCCGAGGCGGCCATGCTCGGCCAGCCCGTCTACTTCCTGACGCCCGACGTGATCGGCGTCAATTTAACAGGCCGGCTCCGCGAGGGCGTCACCGCCACCGACCTCGTGCTGCGCGTCACCGAGATGCTGCGCAAGGAGAAGGTGGTCGGCAAGTTCGTCGAGTTCCACGGCGAGGGGGCCGCCAGCATCCCCGTCGCCGACCGCGCCACCATCGGCAACATGGCGCCCGAGTACGGCGCGACGATGGGATTCTTCCCCGTGGACGAGAAGACCTGCGATTACATGCTGGCGACGGGGCGCGACGAGCAACACGTCGAGACCTTCCGCCGCTACTTCACCGAGCAGGGACTCTTCGGCATCCCGCGCGCGGGCGAGATCGAATACACGAAGACGCTCGAACTCGACCTCTCTTCAATCGGCCCGAGCGTCGCCGGCCCGAAGCGCCCGCAGGACCGCATCGAGCTCGACTCGCTCAAGGAGACCTTCGCGGACCTCTTCAGCCGGCCGGCCAGGGAGAACGGCTACGAGCGACCGGCCGAAGAGATGGGCGCCCGCCACGAGATTGACCTGAGCCGCGACCTGCGCGCCTCCGCGCGCGCGCTGCCCGTGGTCCAGGGCGGCGCCATCACGGGCGGCGGCGCACAGGAGCCCGAGTCTATCCCAGAGGTGTCTAAGACTGAGTCGGTCGGGGGCCTCGGCTCGCAGAGCGAGCGGGACACCAGCTCCCTCACCGAGATCGAGATGATGAACAACCGCCCGACCCCCGACCGCGTCGAGGGGATGGGCGGGCCGGACGCGCAGGCCGGCAAGGCCAGCCGCGCCGAACTCGGCCACGGCGACGTGGTCATCGCGGCCATCACCTCCTGCACCAACACCTCGAACCCCGGCGTGATGCTCGCCGCCGGCATCCTCGCCAAAAAGGCCGTCGAGCGCGGGCTCAAGGTCAGGCCGACCGTCAAGCCCTCGCTCGCGCCGGGCTCGCGCGTCGTCACCGACTACTACCAGAAGACGGGCCTCCAGCCTTATCTAGACCGGCTGGGCTTCAACCTCGTCGGCTACGGCTGCACGACCTGCATCGGCAACTCCGGCCCGCTCGACCCGCGCATCGAGGCCGTCATCACCGAGCGAGACTTGGTCACGGCCTCGGTCCTGTCGGGGAACCGCAACTTCGAGGCGCGCGTCCATCAGAACGTCCGCGCCAACTTCCTGATGAGCCCGCCGCTCGTCGTCGCCTTCGCCCTGGCCGGCACGGTCAACATAGACGTGTCGAAGGAGCCCATCGGCCGCGGCGAGGACGGCGAAGAGGTTTACCTGCGCGACATCTGGCCGACGCTCGAAGAGGTGGGCGAGGCCCTGCGGTCGGCCACCAGCCCCGAGACTTACCGCCGGCTCTACGCGGACTTCGCCGAGGAGAACCCGCTCTGGAACGAGATACCCTCGGTCGAGGGGCTCGTCTACGAGTGGGATACGCAGTCCACCTACATTCAGGAGCCGCCATATTTCGAGAAGTTCTCGATGGAGGCCGGCTCCTTCTGCGACATCCGCGGCGCACGCCCCCTCGCCATCTTCGGCGAGTCTGTGACGACCGACCACATCTCGCCCGCGGGGGCCATCAAGCCGACCTCGCCCGCCGGCCGCTACCTGCAACTGCGCGGCGTCGAGGTGCAGGACTTCAACTCCTACGGCGCGCGGCGCGGCAACCATCAGGTGATGGTGCGCGGCACCTTCGCCAACGTCCGCATCAAGAACCTGATGGTGCCGGGCACGGAGGGCGGCGTCACCGTCCTGCAACCCGTCGGCGAGCGCATGAGCATCTACGACGCGGCCATCAACTACCACGCCGCGGGCATCCCGCTCGTCATCCTCGCCGGGCAGGAGTACGGCACGGGCTCTTCGCGCGACTGGGCCGCGAAGGGCACGCTGCTGCTCGGGGTCAGGGCCGTCATCGCCGAGAGCTTCGAGCGCATCCACCGCTCGAACCTCGTCGGGATGGGCGTGCTGCCCTGCCAGTTCAAGGAGGGCACGAACGCCCAGACGCTCGGGCTCGACGGCTCGGAGGTCTTCGACCTCGTCGGGTTGCAGGAGGGCGAAGTCAGGCCGCGGCAGGATTTGACGCTCCGCATCCGGCGCGCCTCGGGCGAGCCCGAGGACGTGCCGGTCACGCTCCGCATCGACACGCCCATCGAGGTCGAGTATTACCGCCACGGGGGCATCCTGCCCTACGTCCTGCGGCAGTTGATCTCGCGCTCGGCCTAAGGCGGGCGCCGAAGCTCACATGAGCCTGCCTCGCGGGGGGGCGCCCTGTGAAGCGGCCGGGCGCCCCTCCTTCCGCGAACCATGACGACTCTGCTCTGGACGGCGGCGGGCGTGGCGCTGCTGCTGCTGGTCGCCTACGACGTGTACGCGACGGTGCTGCACGCGAGCGCCCACTACGGGCCTGTCGGCGAGCGGCTCAACCGGCTCGCCTGGCGCGTGGCCCGCTTCTTCGCCAGCCGGGGCGGGCGACGACGCCGCCACGCCTGGCTGAACGTGGTAGGGCCGCTGCTGCTGCCGCTGCTCGTCGCTACCTACATCATCCTGCTCGTCGTCGGCTTCGCGCTCATCTACTACCCGCACATCGCCGAGGGCTTCACGCACGACCACCCGCACACGGGCGACCTCTTCGACGAGGCGCTCTACTTCAGCGGGGTGACGCTGACCACCGTGGGCTACGGCGATGTCGCCCCGGTCCACTCGTGGATGCGCGCCCTGGCGGTCGTCGAAGCCGCCAGCGGCTTCGCGCTCATCTCGCTCTCGATCACGTACCTGCTGTCGGTCTACAGCGCGCTCGAACGCAAGCGGGCCTTCGCCCTCTCCCTCTATCACCAGGCGGGCGAGGGGGCCGACGCCTCGGGCCTGATCGCGCACCACTTCGTGGACGGGCGCTTCTACGGCCTGCGCGAGGCCCTGCGGCAGGCGACGCGCGACATCCAGGCCATGCTCGAATCGCACATCGAGCACCCGGTCATCCACTACTTTCACCCGCTTGAGACCTACAAGAGCCTGCCCCGCATCCTCTTCCTCCTGCTCGAAGCCTGCGCAGTCCTGCGCGCCGCCTTCGACTCCGACGAGTGTTCGGACCTGCGCAACTACCCGGAGGTACGCACGCTCGAAGCCAGCTCGCTCCACGTCCTCGGCGAGCTGGTCGAGTCGCTCGACCTTGAGCGGCGCGAGCGGCGGAAGCTGAGCCGCGAGGAGGTCGAGGAGGACGAGTCGCGCTGGCGTCGCCGGTACGAGCAGCATCTACGCCGTCTCTCGGCGGCGGGGATAAAGACGCGCGGCCAGGCGGTCGAGGGCTGGACCGAGTACCGCGACCGACGCCGCCTCTGGGAGTCGAAGCTCAACCGCTTCTCGATCTACCTCGGCTACGAGTGGGAGGAGGTGGCCGGCGACGACGACCTCGATTACGCACACGACGAGGAGCGCGAGGAGCCGCGGCGTCGGAAGTGACGGGCGCGGGTGAGGGTGTCGGGGGCGGACAAATGGCACGCCTCGGCGCGGGCGCGACTCTGAAACGCGCGGGCGCGACTCTGAAAAGGCTCGGGCGCGGTTTTTGCGCGGCGGCGGCCGGGTGCTAAAGTAGGCACGGCAAAATTCCCGCAGACAGCCCGGCGCACTACAAGAGGCCGCGGCCTTACGTGATTTCGTTCGAGAGAGGATAATTCCCTATGTCATCAGCACAGCCGGCATCCGACAGCCCGCGCAAGTATCAACTCCTGATTGACGGCAAGTGGGTGGACGCCGAGTCGGGTAAGACTTTCACCACTCCCAACCCCGCGACCGGCCAGACCCTCGCCGAGGTGGCCGAGGCCGACAAGGCCGACGTGGACAAGGCGGTCGAGGCAGCCCGCCGCGCCTTCGAGGGGCCGTGGTCGAAGGTCTCTGCGCGCGAGCGCGGCCGGCTCCTCTACAAGCTGGCGCAGCTCATCGAGGCGCGCACGGGCGAGCTGGCGGCCCTTGAGACGGCCGACAACGGCAAGCCCATCCGCGAGTCGCAGTACGTGGATATCCCGCAGGTCGTCGAGAACTTCGAGTACTTCGCCGGCTGGGCCACGAAGATCGAGGGCGAGACCATCCCCGTCCCCGGCCAGATGTTCAACTACACGCTGCGCGAGCCGGTCGGCGTCTGCGGCCAGATCATCCCGTGGAACTTCCCGATGCTGATGGCCGCCTGGAAGCTCGCGCCCGCCCTCGCCGCCGGCAACACCGTGGTCCTCAAGCCCGCCGAGCAGACGCCCGTCACTGCGATGGAGCTGGGCCGGCTCATCCAGGAGGCCGGCTTCCCCGACGGGGTCGTTAACGTCGTGCCCGGCTACGGCGAGACGGCCGGCGCCGCGCTCGCCTCGCATAAGGGGATTGACAAGATCGCCTTCACCGGCTCGACCGAGGTCGGCAAGATCATCGCCCGCGCGGCGGCCGACAACCTGACGAAAGTCTCGCTCGAACTCGGCGGCAAGGCTCCCAACATCGTCTTCGCCGACGCCGACATGGACCAGGCCGTCAACGGCGCGATGATGGGCATCTTCTTCAATCAGGGGCAGGTCTGCTGCGCCGGCTCGCGCCTCTTCCTCGACGCGCGGATCAAGGACGAGTTCCTCGACCGCTTCAAGGAGAGGGCTTCGCGCGTCAAGGTCGGCGACCCGACGGACAAGACGACGCAGATGGGTCCGCAGGTCTCGTCCGAGCAGCTAGACCGCATCAAGAGCTACGTTGACATCGCAAAGGAGGAGGGCGCGACCGTGCTGGCGGGCGGCACTCCGCCCGCGCTCGAAGGCGACTTCGCGGGCGGCTACTTCTTCCAGCCGACCATCTTCGGCGAGGTCAAGAACACGATGCGGGTGGCGCAGGAGGAAATCTTCGGCCCCGTCACTTCGGTCATCACCTTCGAGGGCGAGGAAGACCTCGTCCGCCAGGCCAACGAGACCGTCTTCGGCCTCTCGGCCGGCATCTGGACCAAGGACATCACGCGCGCCCACCGCTTCGCCCGTGCCATCCGCGCCGGCACCATCTGGATTAACACCTTCAATATGTTCAACGCGGCCTCGCCCTTCGGCGGCTTCAAGCAGTCGGGCTACGGCCGCGAGATGGGCAAGCACGCGCTTGAGATGTATACGCAGGTCAAGAGCGTCTGGGTAGACCTCTCCGGCAAGCCCATCGGCTGGTACGGCAAGTAAGGACGAGGCCGGGCGCCCCGGCCGCGGACGCCGCACGGCCTAAAGCGAAGAGGTGGGCGGGGGAGTGCGCTCCCCCGCCCACCTCTTCGCTTTGAGGGAGGCTACGATCAGTTGTTCAGGCGGGCCTCGACTTTCTTGATGTGCTCGACGGTCTGCTCCCCGTTTTTACGGGCGACGGCGAATAGCTTCTCGATTTCCGCGCGCTGACCCTTGAGGATGGAAGGCTCGACGTTCTGAAGGTAGACGAGCGTGTTAATCACCCCGCTCTTGTTGTCGTTCTGCTCCAACGCAGCGCGGACGGCGAGCCGGACGGCCTCGGGGTCGTTCTTCTTCTCAAGTATGAGCCGCGTGGTGGCGGCGATACGGGTGGGCTTGTTGGTGGCGAAGATGTCGCGCACGCCGACGGCCGGCGGCCCGGTCGGCGTCGGCCCCACGTTCGCGTTGCTCCCGGAGTCGTTCCGGTTGCCGGTGGCGTTCCGGTTGGCGTTGGCGTTGGCGTTGCCGCTTGGCATCGATTGATTGTCGGCGGGGCGGCCGCCGATGTTGACGATGAACTCCCTGGCCTCCCGTCCGTGTTCGCCTTTGGGCGACAGTTCGACCACTTTCCTGAAGTCCTCAAGCGCTCGCTCCTGCCTGTTCAAAGCCACGTATGACTGGCCGCGGAAGAAGTAGGCCGCAACGTAGTTGGCGCATTCGGCGATGGCCTCGTCGAATTGCAGGACCGCCGCGCTGTGGTTGCCGCCGGGGTCGATGAAGGTCAGGCCCTTACCGGTCAGGTCGGCCGCCCTCTGCCGCGCGTCTCTGCCGCAGACGCCGGCGCCGTTCTGCACCTCGAAGGCTTTGTCGTTCCGGTTGTCTGTTGGGTCGGGGCGAGCGCCGCACTGACGGAAGAAGACCGCGCTGAGGGCGACGACGAGCCCGACGCCGACCAAGAGGTGGAGCCAGGCGAACCGCCCGCTCAGTATGGCCGGGCGGCGGCTGGGGGCCGGCGGACTGTGGGGCTTGTCGATGAGCGCGGCGACGGCCCGCAGCATCTCCTGGAGGTTGGAGTCGTCGGCAGAGCCGTCCCACTCGGACAGGTCGCAGGCGTGGAACTGTCTGAAGCCGAGCGGCGGCTGGATGTGCTCGACCAGCGCGGCGACGAGCGCGTTGCGCGCCGCGCCCTCCCCGGCCTCGTCCCTGACCCAGGTCGAGGCCACAGAGGCGCCCGACCAGAGCACTATCACGGCCTTCGCCCCGGCTAGCTGCTCCGTGATGACTTCCGCGTATTTCGACCCCGGCGAGAGGACTTTGTCCCACCAGACAGTCCAGCCCTGCTGCACGAACACTCGGGCCAGTTGCTCCGCCTTACCGCGGTCTTCGCGCGCGTAGCTGATGAAGATATCGTTCATGGGGTGAGTCGGCCCGCCCGAAGGGAGTGCCGGGCTGGCGCCGGCCGCGGCCGGGCCGGGCGCCGGTGAGCGGGCACGGTGAGAGTACGACGGTCCGCCGTGGCTGTCCAGAGCTTTGCGCGGCCTCGCGTCAATGTTCGGCGGCTCGCTGCGGAACCTCCGTGCGCCGGGCGCATCAGGCAGGTGGCGGTCAGGCGCGCGGGCGCGGCAGCAGCGGCTCGCAGTTGAGGAGCTGCGGGCCCGACTCGGTGCAGACGGCGTAGCGCGCGCCCTCGTACATCGTTACGCCGGCGTGCTCGCCCCGCGCGTTGACGACGTAGAAGTTGATGCCGAAGGCCGGGTTGCCTTCGGGGTTGAGCAGCCGCTTCTCGACGGTGTTGGCGCGGATGCGGCGCAGCGCCTCCATCCCGGCGTCTTTCGGCGACCGGCCCCGCCGCATCTCTTCGACGATGAGGAACGAGCAGAGGTTGTAGAGGTTGGCCTCGCCCCGGCCCGTAGAGCCCGCGGCCCCGACCGCGTTGTCCACGTAGAGCCCCGCGCCCAGAATCGGCGAGTCGCCGACGCGGCCCGGTATCTTCCACGACAGCCCGCTCGTCGTCGTCACGCCGCAGACCTCTCCCTTTGCACTGACGGCGTTGCAGTTGATGGTGCCGTAGTAATGCTCGCGGTCGATCAGCCCCTCGGCCACCATCTTCAGCCCCTCGCGGCGCCAGGCTTCGGCGCGCTTCTCGGGGTCGAGGTAGCGCGAGGGGTCCGTGCGTCGCTTCCATTCGAGCCAGAGCCGGCGCGAGTGGTCGGTGTTGAGGTCGTCCTCTATCTTAAAGCCGAAGTTGCGGGCGAAGACCTGCGCGCCGCGCCCGACGATGAGGTGGTGGTCGGTGTTGTGGAGGACGGCGCGAGCGACCGCCGCGGGCGTGCGCACGCCTTCGAGCGAGGCGACGGCGCCGGCGCGTTTCAGCGGGCCGTGCATGCAGGAGGCGTCGAGCTGGACCACGCCGTCGGCGTTCGGCAGCCCGCCGAATCCGACGCTGTCGTCCTCCGGGTCCAGCTCGTTGATCTGGACGCCGGCCACTACGGCGTCGAGCACGTCCGAGCCCGAGGTCATCAGGCGGAAGGCGCGCTGAACGCAGGTCTCTTCGCCGCCGTTTTTGAAGCGGTGGCCGTTGGACGAGGCGACGACGACCGGCCTCGCGCGGCGGGCGACGACGGCAGGCGCGCCCCCCGCCTTCAGGCCGGGGGCGGCGAGCAGCGCGCCCGCCGCCGAGGTGCGGCGCAGAAAGTCGCGCCTTCCGATTCTTCTGGTCATGGCCCCTCCCGTGGGTGTGTCGGACTCTCGGAGCATTAACGGCGAAGACTTTATAAACATTTTGCCCACCATACGGCAAAGCGGGAGCATCAAAGCCGCGCCGGCCGGAGGACCGCGCCGCCGGGGCCGCCCGGCGCCCGGCCCGGCCCACGCGTGCTATCATGGCCCGCGCTCTCCCGCCATTCTGACGCAGAGGGAAGGAGAAGCAATGCGCAAGAGTCGCAAGCTGTTGTTGCTGTCGCTGCTGCTGTTGTCCGCGCTCGCGCTGACGGCATGCCCGAACCGGACCGAGATCGGCAAGATCAACGCCGACCCCGACCGCTACTTCAACAAGGAGGTCGGCATCGCCGGCACGGTCACGGACAGCTACGGCGTGCCGTTCGTCGGCGGGGCATACCGCCTGGACGACGGGACCGGAAAAATCTGGGTCGTCTCGGAGCGGAGCGTTCCGTCGAAAGGCTCGCGCGTCGGCGTCAAGGGGCGGGTTCTGAGCGGGCTTACCTTCGGGGGCCGCACGCTGGGCACGGCCTTGCAGGAGTCCGACCGCCGCGTTAAGTAGACGCGCGCCGGGCCGGGGGCGCGGCCGAGGTGTCTGATGCAGATCGTTCGCGCCCTCGACCGGCAGTTCGCAGCTCTCCACGAGAGGTGGGTCGCGCTCGTCCGCCTCGTTCCGACCGAAAGGCTCTACTGGCAACCGCCCGCCGCGCGGTCCCGCGTTTTCCCCGTCTACTCGGTCGGCGAGCACGTCCTGCGTGGGGCGGCGGCCGTCGAGCAGACCTTCGGCGGCATCGCCGTCAACCTCTGGGACGACCCCTTCGAGTGGACCCTGCCCGAGTCGCTGGCCGCGCCCGGGCAGGTCATCGCCTACCTCGGCGAGGCCGAAGAGACGCGCCTCCGCGCCTTCGCCCTGTTCGGCTCCGACGCCGACCTCACGAAAGAGATCGCCGCGCCCGCCGGGATGCGGACCCTCTTCGAGCTGGCCTGCGAGACGCTCGCGCGCGCCGCACACCACCAGGGCCGCGCCTACGCCACCTTCCGCCTCTTCTCTGACGAACGGCTGCCGCGCGTCTGAAGGGCGGCGGGGTGCGAACCCGCGCGTCCGCGCTTTCGTAATAGGCCGGGGGTCGGTTAAGCTTTCATTTCCGCGCCCGTATCCCGGGAGTCTTCTGAGTCAGGAGTCCTCAAAAATGTTCTGCCCGCAATGCGGCCAGCAGCAGGCCACAGATGAAGTGCGTTTCTGCCCGCGATGCGGTCTCCAACTCGGCGCCGTCGGCGGGCTGTTGAGGTCGGGCGGGGTCGCGCCCGAACGGCGCTTCGGCCGCGGCGAGGTCGAATCGCCGCGGCGCAGGGGCGTCCGGCAGGGCGTGCAGGGGATGGCGCTCGGCGCGTTCCTCATCCCGTTCTTCTTCGTCATGCACGAGCTGGTGGGCACTAAGGACGAGCTGGCGATGCTCGGGATACTCATCTGCTTCGCGGGCTTCCTGCGCCTCGTTTACGCCTTCTTCGAGGACGCGGCGGCGCCGCGACTCGCGGGCGGGGCCGACGACCTCGCCGGCCAGCCGGCCTTCGCGCGGCCCGGCGGTCGTGCGGCGCCTGAGTTGCTGGCGGGTCATGGCGTCGAGGCGCGCGCCTACGTTCCGCCTCGGCGCGACACGGCCGACTTCAGCCCGCGCCCGAGCGTGATTGAGGGGACGACGCGGCGGCTCGGCGACGAGCGCGACGAGCCCCGCTGAAGGCGACGGGCCGCGCCTGCGGGTTTAACGGCGGGACTATTCGAGTTTAGAGACCGGGGAGGGAATCGAGCGATGTTCTGCCCGCAATGCGGCCTCAAACAGCTCTCCAACGACGCGCGCTTCTGTTCGGGCTGCGGGCTGCCCCTCGACAACGTGTCGGCCCTGCTCGTGCGCGGCGGGCAACTGCCCGTCGTCCCGCCCGCGTCTCGCCGCCTGACGCCGCGCCAGAAGGGGATGCGGCAGGGCGCGATGCTGATGCTGAGCACGCTGGCGGTCGTGCCGCTGGTGGCGATTATCGGCGTGGCGCTGCTCGAACTCCCCGGCGAGATAGCGGGGCTGACCGCCATCATCTGCTTCGGCGGCGGACTGCTCCGGCTGCTCTACGCGCTCCTCTTCGAGGAGAACTTCGTGACCGAGTCGTCGGTCGCGCAGCAGTACGTACCTCCGGCGGTCACGCCCAACTACCTCGGCACGCCCGAGCGCAGTGCTGCGCTGCCCCCGGCCACGCCGGCCGACCTCTACCGCCGCCCGCGCTACGACACCGGCGAGCTGGCCGGCCGCCAGCCTTCGAGCGTGACCGACCACACCACGCAGCTCCTCGACCGAGAGCCCGCGCGCGAGCCGCGCGATCCGCAGTGAAAGCCCCGCACCCGCCGCCCCTTCCGGGCCTCCCGAGCGACGAGGTGGCCCCGCCGAACTCCACGCGCGACGAGACAAACCAGGCGTTCCCCGCGGCGACCAGAGACAGCGACGGCGAATCGCGGCAGGGCGGGGCGGTTGTCGGAAAGCCCCTGGCCGAGCGACTGCGCGAGCGCGTCCGGCTCGGCGGCCCCGTCACCTTCCGCGACTGGATGAGCGCGGCGCTCTACGACGAGCGCGAGGGCTACTACCGCCGGCCCGGCTCCCCGCGCTGGGGCAGGCCCGGCGACTACCGCACCAGCCCCGAGCGCAGCCCCCTGTTCGCCGCCGCCTTCGCGCGCTACTTCGCCGGCCTCTTCGATGAGCTGGGATGCCCGCGGCCGTTTCACCTCGTCGAGGCCGGCGGCGGGGCCGGCGCGTTCGCCCTCGGCGTGCTGCGAACGCTCGAACGAGACCACCCGCGGGCCTTCAACTCTCTCGAATACGTTTTCGCCGAGGAGAGCGACGACGCACGCGGGCAGGCGGCACGGTTGCTCGCGCCCTACCGCGGGAGCGTCCGGTTCGCGCCGCTCGGCGCTTTGGCCGGACGGCTCGACGCGGCAATCATCTTTTCCAACGAGCTGCTGGACGCCCTGCCGGTCCATCGCGTCCTGATGCGAGACGGCCTGCTGCGCGAGCTGTTAGTCGGGCTTGACGAGGGCGGGCGCTTCCGCTGGGTCGAGTCGGGGCCTTCGACGCCGCGGCTCGCCGAACACTTCGAGCGGCTCGGCATCACGCTTTTGGAGGGGCACGCGGCCGAGGTCAACCTGGAGGTGGAGGAGTGGTTAGGGCTTGCGGCGCGGGCCGCGGGCCGCGGCTTCGTCGTCAGCGTCGATTACGGCGACGAGGCCGAGCAGTTGTATCGCTCGCCGGCGCGGCGCGAGGGCACGCTGCGCGCCTTTCGCCGTCACGTCTTAGCCGAAGACGTGCTGGCCGACCCCGGCGCGCAGGACATCACTGCGACCGTCAACTGGACGCAGGTCGTCGCGGCGGGCGAGCGCATGGGCCTGCGCCGCGTCGCGCTCGAACGCCAGGACTCTTTCCTGCTGCGCGCCGGCCTGCTCGAACAGTTGGAGCGCGAGTGCGCGCGCGCGGAGGGGGCGGCAGAAGTGGCCGCCCTCCGGCTCGGCGCCCGCGAGATGGTGCTGCCCGGCGGGATGGCCTCAAGCTTTCAGGTGCTCGTGCAGCGTCGTGATGGCGGTTAAAGCCGGGTGCGCCGCGGCGTGTGGGGTGTGTCGGGCGGAGAAAAAAAAGGGTGATTATATAGTTGACGCACCAAAAAGAGATAGACTCGCCGGCCTTTAAAGACTAGAATTCCCTGCGCGTTTTATCGTGAGATGTGTAGGGGTAGCCATCGTGCCGACATTTACTAACGGGTTCAAAGATGGCGCCGCACTACAAGACCACTTCACAAGGCACGGGGCACTTCTCGGCGTTGCGACGGAGGATGAATACTTGGAGAGGGCAGACGCTTATTGTGGGGCGCCTGTAGACCCGAACAATCAACACATGCACGAATGCACACGGCGCGGCGGTGATAGAATACGGTATAATGACTTGACGGAAGAGTGGGGCGTTCTCAGTCAAGATAACGTCATTAGGACTTATTACATCTTAACGGCGGCGCTGGCGAAATATGGAAGCGGATTAGTATATTTCAATTTGGAGTGTGCAAAATAATGAATCTCTGTCCTGTGTGCGGCTACCCGGAAATGACTGAACCGCCGAAGGACTATTACATCTGCCCTTGCTGCGGTACAGAGTTCGGTAATGATGATTCGGTTTTTACTTATGATGAGTTAAGGCGCGCGTGGTTGGCTAACGGGGCGCATTGGTTTAGTCGCGCGACCCCCCCGCCCCACAACTGGAATCCTTATGAGCAATTATTTAATGCCGATCTAGGGTACGGCACGAACGCTATAAGTCAAGAGCCTAAGTTCTCCGTTGTGGATTTAGGCGTCCGGCACATTACCATTGTCGCTAATAGCACCTCCGTCCATATTAGGGAGCGTATAGTTGCTATGGGCAATTCAATGCCGGACCTGTTCGCCCGGATTCATCCCGCTTCAGCGTGAGCCGTGAGGGGTAGCCATGCCGAAACTTCTGATGTTTGCCCCGTGCGACCGCGTGATAATAAACAAGCGTGATAACACCACCTCTTTAATCTCTATTATAGAAGCGTTTTCTATAGACATTCCCGAAGGCACTAAATTGCGGGACGAAGAAATGAAGATTCCTATTAAGTGGAGTGTTTTATCCCTTTGGGAACGGCAGCATGGAGAAGAAGGTAAGCAGTTCGAGCAGCGCACACAGCTTGTACTACCCAACGGCAAGCAAGCATTAGATGGGAGTACGATGCTTGATTTCGTCTCAACATCGAATAGATTTCGCGCCGTCAATGAGGTGGTGGGCTTTCCTGTATCACCGGCGGGTGCGTGTGTGCTGAAACTCTCTATTAGAGAGGTGGGGCAAGAGGCATGGCAAGATGTGGCGGATTATTCGATTTTTATAACCCGCCCCGAATCCTCGCCGGAAGGGAGTTTCAGCGAATGAAGAGGCAAGACCAGAAAACGCCCAAGTCGGATGAGTTCACGCGCTTTGAGCAGACGCTACGCAAACTCATCGCTGTGCCTAAAAGCGAAGTAGATTCGGAAAGGGTGAAGTATGAACGCCAGCGCGAGGCCGAAGGCAAAAGGAAAAGGCCAGCCAAGTAGCTAGCCCTTCCGTTTCCCCCCGCGGCGCGGCCGTCCCTTATCCTGTTTAATGACTCGGCGGTTTCTTACTGCCTATCAACTCATCAAACGTTAGCCTCTTTCCGGCGACGGACTTCATAATCTCAACAAACCTGTCCGCATCCTTCCCCTTCCGCATGTTGAACCTAAAACTCTGCTCGTCTAAGTAGCGGAATAGGTGAAAGGGTTCAACGCTCACGTAAGTGCCCTTAATCCCGCGCTTCAACAAGCTCCAAAAGTTGTCAATGTTGCATGTGTGAACGTTGCCGTCAACGTACTTCTCCGCGTGGTTAATCACGTTGTGGATGTACTCAGCTTGAAGACCGCGGTAAGACCTGAGTTCGTCCGTAAAGAGGGACGTGCCGGGCTCTACGTGCTCTTTAACTTCGGCGTGAAGCGTCTCGCGCGTGGTGCTCCCGATAACCTTCGCGCGCACCTTGCCGTTACGCTCAAGAAGGCCCATGACCGCAACCTTACCGACGCTACCCCGGCCCTTAATCATCGCCTCGCGCTTCTCTTTGTGCATGAAGCGGGCCTTGCCGCCGATGTAAGTCTCGTCAACTTCTACTTCGCCCGAAAGCTTCTCGAAGGTGCCGGTCTGCATGGCGAGGCGGATACGGTGGAGAAGAAACCACGCGCTCTTTTGAGTGACGCCGAGGGAGCGCGCCACCTCACACGAACTGATACCGTTCTTCGCGTTCGTGATGAGCCACACGGCGGCGAGCCACTTGTCGAGGCCGATAGGGCTGTCTTCCATGATGGTCCCAACCTTAACGCTGAACTGCTTGTGGCAAGCCTTGTTCATGCACTTCCAGATGCGGCGCGTCGAAAGGTAAGAGACGGCCTTGCCAGCGCAGTACGGGCAGGTTACGCCTTCGGGCCAGCGAATCTGCGCCATGAAGGTAACGCACGTATCGAGGTCGGAGAAGAACTTGATTGCCTCTTGGAGTGTCTTGGTGAAGTTGGCGTCCTGTTCCATGAGCAGAGTATCGCATAGAACTCATGGTGCGTCAACTATATAATCACCAAAAAAAGGGCGGCGGGTTTTTGAATCCCCGCCGCCAGTCTTGGACGATCCGCCCAGGTGTGGCCGTCTTACGACGCACGCCTCCGCCTGAACTCCCTGACCCGCGCCCGCACTGCCCTGATTCTTTTTTTCATCGTTTTCGCTCCTGCCGCCATGCCCTCTAACGCGCCGGACGCGGTGAAATCGAATCAGCAGCCGCGCGCTTTTTCAACGCCCTCTTCGGGCTGCTACACTCGCGCCGCCCGGCCGTCCGGCGCAAAACCTTAAATCCCAGAGACGAGGCCCCGAAACTCCTGATGAGAAGAACTCCCGTCGTTTCCGTCCTGCTCCTGGCCCTGCTCGCGCTCCAGCCTACGGCCCGCGCCCAGACCACGCCCTTCCTTTCCGACGACGAGATTCGCATGCTCTCGAACGAAATCTCGGGCGACCGCGCCTTCGAGCACATCCGCTGGCTCACCCACTGGCACCGCGACTCCGGCATGGAAGGCTACTTCAAGGCCGCCGAGTACGTGATGCGCGCTGCGAAGGAGGCCGGCCTCGAAGAGGTGCGCTTCGTCGAGCAGCCGCTCGAAGGCCGGAACTACACGCCGCGCTCGGCCGAGCTGTGGCTGGTCGAGCCAATCGAGGTCAAGCTGGCCGACCTCGGCGAGCACGCCACCTACCTGGCCGACGGCAGCCACGACGCCGACGTGACGGCAGAACTAGTCTGGGTCGGCGATGCCAGCGAGGAGGGCTTCCGCGGCCTCGACGTGCGCGGCAAGATTCTACTCACCAGCGGCAACCCGCAGGCGGCCGTCGAGCGCGGCGTCAGGCAGCGCGGGGCCGTCGGCGTCGTCACCTTCCAGCCCTCCGAAGGCAAGAGCGCCCTGGACTTCCCCGATCAGATCGCCTGGACGCGCATCAACCCCGAGACCCCGCCCGGCGGGCGCGACACCTTCGCCTTCTCGCTGCCGCCACGCAAGGGCGAGGCGCTGCGCCGCCTCCTTTCTTCGAGAGACGTGCAGGACGTGTTCGCAACCGGCAAGCGCACGCCCGGCGGCCGGGCCGTTTTGCGCGCGAAGGTGGACACGGAGTTCGGCGAGGCGCCGACGGGCCGCACAGGCTTCGTCGAGGCCGTCATCCGCGGCACGCGCCCTGACCGCGAGCAGATAGTGCTGACCGCGCACTTGCAGGAGGAACAGGGCTCGGCAAACGACGACGCGAGCGGCTGCGCCAACCTGCTCGAACTCGCGCGCGTCTTCAACCGGCTCATCAGGGAAGGGAAGATGAAGCGGCCCGAGCGCGATTTGCGCTTCTGGTGGACCGACGAAATCTACTCCGAGTATCGCTACTTTCAGGACCGGCCCGGCGAGGTGAAGAAGATTCTCGCCAACGTCCACCAGGACATGACGGGCGCCAATCAGGCTCTCGGGAGTCGCGTCCAGCACCTCATCTTCGCCCCGCACTCGCGCACCTCATATCTGGACGCGCTGTTCGAGAGCGTCGGCACCTTCCTCATCCAGACCAACAACGGTTACCTCCCCGCCAGCCGGCAGGGCGGACTGCCGCGCCCGCACACGCGCCCGCTCTACTCGACGCGCGGCAGCCGCCAGGGCTACAACGCGCGCTTCGTCCCCTGGTTCGGCTCCTCCGACCACCTCGTCTTCCTCGAAGGCGCCGTCGGCATCCCGGCCGTCGCCCTCATCAACTGGGACGACGAGTTCATCCACTCTTCTGACGACGACCTCGACAAGATCGACCAGACCCAACTGCGCCGCAACAACTTCCTCATCGGCGCCATGTCTTACTTCCTGGCGAAGGCGGGGCCGGCGGACGTGCCGGTGGTCGTCGCGCAGACCTTCGCGCAGGGTGCGAGGCGTTTGGGTAACGACACGGAGGTCGCGCTGCGGCTGTTGCAGGAGGGGCGCGGGGCGCCCGAAGAGAGCTGGAAGCAGGCGGGCGTCGTAATCGAGCAGGGCATCGCGCGAGAGCGGCGCGCGCTGGAGTCGGCACGCGTCTTCGCCGCGGGCGACGCGCGCGCCGGCCAACTCATCGACGCGGCGGTCGAGCGCCTGGGCCGCCGCTCCGCCGAGCTGAACGCCGACCTCCAGACCTTCTATCGCCAGCTCCACGGCGCGGCCCCGAAGGCCGTCGCGCTGACGGTCGCCGAGCAGGCCGCGGCCCGCATGGTGCCGGCCAACGTCGCCACGCTCGAAGTCTATTTCTCCAACCGCGCGAAGGTGCCCGGCTCGGCCCGCGGCCAACTGCACGGGCTGATGCGCGACGAGGTCTACAACTTCGTTGACGGCCGCCGCTCCTTCTACGACATCTACAAGGCCGTCTACGCCGAGGCGCAGGCGGCCGGCTCCTGGTATTACGGCTCCGTCAAGCTCGAAGACGTGACGCGCCTGCTCGACGAGGCGGTCAGGGCCGGCGCCCTGACGCTCAGGCCCGCGCCCGCCCCGCGCTGAGGCTGCCGCGTCACACCGGGTCGGCATGCGCCCTCCCCGCGCGGCCCCGTCCGCCGGGCGCGGCGCAA
This sequence comes from Pyrinomonadaceae bacterium, assembly GCA_035645715.1. Classification (GTDB taxonomy): domain Bacteria; phylum Acidobacteriota; class Blastocatellia; order Pyrinomonadales; family Pyrinomonadaceae; genus QHXN01. The sequence continues at coordinate 38,235 of DASQMB010000010.1, read as the reverse complement.
CGGCGGTCGCGGGTGTTCGGTCATCAGTACGGCTTTGCTACACGGCGGGGTGCGGGCGCCCCGCCGGGGCCGCGCCACTTGCCAAGCTTAAATAGTGAAGTAAAATAACTTTCAACTACCGTCGGGTCGGCTCCGTTTGGCAGGTATGATGCTTGCTTTGTTCGGCGACATCGTCCACACTCTCCCCAAAAGGATTTTGCCGAGACCACGGATGCCAGCCGCTAGGGCGGCGGGCGTGTGCCGCGCGGCGCGGGCGTGTGGTGACGATGCGGCCCGAGGCAGACGAGGCAGACGGACGTTCGGGGCGGCTCGCGTGGAAGGGGCGAGGGCCGTCAGCCGCGTGTCGTAAGGCGAAGGCGGGCGCGGCGGCGCGCGCGGCCGACACCACTATTAAATGACCACCAGCACCGACGCCAGACCATTCGAGGACGAGGAGGGCCGCGGCTCGTTCGGCGACGGGTACGTCAGCGCCGACGACGCAGGCCAGCTCTTCTTCAACCGCGAGCTGAGTCAGATCGAGTTCTACCGCCGAGTCCTCGAAGAGGCGCTCGACCCCAGCCAGCCCCTCCTCGAACGCCTGAAGTTCCTATCGATCTTCTCCGAGAACCTCGACGAGTTCTTCATGATCCGCGTCTCGGGCCTGAAGGAGACGATGGACGGGCCTTCGTCGGAGCTTTCGCCCGACGGCATGAAGCAGGCCGAGCAGTTGCGCGGCATCCGCGAACGGCTGGTGCCGCTCTTCGAGGAGCAGTCGCGGTGCCTGCTCGGCGACGTGCTGCCGGCGCTCGCCGCCGAGGGGATCGAGGTCGTCTCCCACCGCTCGCTCTCGAACGACGAGCGGCGCGCCCTGCGCGACTACTTCGTCAAGCAGGTCCACCCGCTGCTCACGCCGCAGGGCGTAGACTCGGGCCACCCCTTCCCCTACATCTCGGGCCTCAGCCTCAACCTCGGCCTGCGGGTCGAACCGCTGCCGGAACTCGGCATCACGCGCTCGCTGACGGGCAAGGTCGAGCCGCGCTTCGTCCGCCTCAAGGTGCCGCCGCTGGTCAAGCGGCTGGTGCCGGTCGGCGACTCCGGGGCGAGGTTCATCCTCGTCGAGGATCTGATCGCGGCCCACGCCGATACGCTCTTCCCGCGCATGCGCGTCTCCGAGTGCTACCCCTTCCGCGTCACCCGCGACGCCGACGTTGAGGTCCGCGAAGACGAGGCCAACGACCTGCTGCGGACGGTCGAGCAATCGCTGCGCAAGCGCCGCTTCGGCTCGGCCGTCCGGCTCGAAGCCGCGGCGCAGATGCCCGACGAGATGGTCGAGTATCTGACGAAGGAATTGGAACTCGACCCCGACGACGTTTACAGGGTCCACGGCCCGCTCGACATCCCCGGCCTGATGCAGCTCTACAAGCTCGACCGGCCCGACCTCAAGGACGCGCCCTTCGTGCCGCGGCGCCCCGCGGGCTTGCGCGACCCGGCCGGCGTCTTCGACGTGGTCCGCGGGCGCGACGTGTTGATGCACCACCCCTACACCACCTACAAGGTGGTGACGGACTTCATCAGTCGGGCCGCGCACGACCCCGAAGTGGTGGCGATCAAGATGTGCCTCTACCGAACGGGGCAGAACTCGCCGATCCCCCGGGCCCTCATCGAGGCCGTCGAGCAGGGCAAGCAGGTGACGGCGCTCGTCGAGCTGAAGGCCCGCTTCGACGAGGAGAACAACATCGAGTGGGCCAAGCGGCTCGAAGACGCCGGCGTCCACGTCGTCTGGGGCATCGTCGGCCTAAAGACGCACTGCAAGGTGACGCTCGTCGTCCGCCGCGAGGGCGACGATCTGCGGCAGTACGTCCACATCGCCACAGGCAACTACAACCCCGTCACCTCGAACTTCTACACCGACCTCGGCCTGCTCACCGCCGACCCCGAAGTGGGCGCCGACGCCACGGACCTCTTCAACTTCCTGACGGGGTTCTCGCGCCAGAAGGAGTATCGCAAGCTCCTGGTCGCGCCCGTGAATCTGCGCGACCGGATGCTCGGGCTCATCCGCCGCGAGACCGAACACGCGCGGGCCGGCCGCCCCGCCCGCATCGCCGTCAAGATCAACCGTCTCGCCGACACGCAGGTCGTCCGTGCCCTCTACGAGGCGTCGCAGGCCGGCGTCCGCATCGACCTGGTCGTCCGCGGCATCTGCATGCTGCGGCCCGGCGTGCCCGGCCTCTCCGAGACCGTGCGCGTCCGCAGCATCGTCGGCCGCTTCCTCGAACACAGCCGCGTCTACTACTTCCTTAACGGGGGCGACGAGGAGCTTTACACGGGCAGCGCCGACTGGATGCACCGCAACATGGACCGCCGCGTCGAGGTGGTGGCGCCCGTGCGCGACCCCCGGCTCAAGAAGTATCTGAAGGACGTGCTGCTGGCCGCTTACCTCCGCGACAACGTCAAGGCGCGAGAGCTGCAACCCGACGGCTCGTACCGCCGCCCCCGCCGTGCCCCCGGCGATGAGCCCTTCAGCGCCCAACTCCATTTCATCGAGGCCCCCGAACCCGAATGACTCTCCCCTCAGTCCGAACCGTGAGGAGAAGAGCATGAGTAGAGCATTCACACGCGTGGCGGCCTCGGCCCTGCTGGCCGTCGTCACTGTCCTCGCGCACGCGGCCGCGGCGCCCGCCGCCGGTGCGCAGGACAAAAAGAAGAAGGCGACGCCGCAAGGCACGCCCTTCCTTTGGGCCGCGCCGGAAGACATCGCTCGCCGCGACCTCTTCCACGGCCCCGGCGGCCGCGCCCTGCTGCCCGACACCTCGCGCGTCACATTCGTCGAGGAAGAGAAGGGCGGCTACTCGACCAAGTACCGCATCCGCGACGGGGCGGGCCGCGTCTGGGTGGCGAAGGTCGGCAAGGAGGCGCAGAGCGAGACGGCCGCCAACCGCCTCGTCTGGGCCGCAGGCTACCCCACAGAGATCGTCTACCTGGTCCCGCGCCTGACCATCCCCGGCAAGGGCACCTTCGAGAACGTTCGCCTCGAAGCCCGGCCCGAGGGACACCGGCGGCTCGACGAGTGGAAGTGGAACCGCAACCCCTTCACGGGGACGAAGCCGATGCAGGGCCTCGTAGTCATGATGGCCCTCCTGAACAACTGGGACATCAAGGACTCGAACAACAAGATCATCTACGACGAGGGGCGCGGCGAGCTGCGCTACGTCGTCAGCGACCTCGGCGCCACCTTCGGCAGGACGGGCGAGCTGGCCGTCTTCTGGCTCTTCACCCGCAGCCGGAACAATCCCGGCGACTACGCGGGCTCCGACTTCGTCGAAGAGGTCAAGCACGGCCGAGTCCACTTCACCTACGGCGGGAAGCGCCAGGACCTTTTCGACGACATCAGCGTGGAAGAGGCGCGCTGGCTCGGCTCGTGGCTCTCGCGCCTGAGCGACGGGCAGCTCGCCGACGCCTTCCGCGCCGCCAACTACACGCCCGAGGAGGTGCGGACGCTCTCGCGCGCCGTCCGCGAGCGCATCAACGAACTCGCCGGCCTGCGCGGCGGCGGCCGCATCGGGCGGCACGACTGAGGGGGACCAGATGGAAGCACGTGGCCCTGAGCTGGACGAGCGCGCGCGGCGGGCCGAGGCAAGAGGGCGCGCGGCCGGCAACCGCCATCTTTACATCGTCGTCGGGGTGATCGCCGCGGCACTCGGCTTCGCGGCCGTCGTGCTCGTCCTCAACTCGCGGCGGGGCGGCGACGACGAGCCTCGCCGTGCGGCCGAGACCTCGCAGGCACGCCCGAGCCCCTCGCCTTCGTCCGACAACTCGGGCGCCGTCGAAATCTTCCCCGGCGTGCCGCTTGAGACGAAGTCGCCGACGCCTCGACCGGGCGCGAGTTCGCAGCCAACCGCCACGCCGCGCGAGCAGTCTTTCCTCGCCCAAATCTTCGAGCTCGAAGAGCGGCAGCCGGCCGCCGGCGAGGCGCGCGAGCCGCTTGACTGGCTGACCACTTTCGCGCGCGTCACAGTGCGCCTGACGCTGGCGGCGCTGCTCGCGGCCCTGCTGGCCTTCCGCCCCCGCCGCTTCTCGCTCTTCTTCAAGCGCAACCCGTTCGTCGCGCAGACGCAGATCCTGCTCGCGGTCGTCGCCTCGGCCCTAATGATGATCGTCGGCGACAGCGCGGCCCGCGCCTTCGGCATCTTCGCGGCCGTCTCGCTCGTCCGCTTCCGCACAAACATCAAGGACCCGAAGGAGATCACGGTACTGCTCGTCAGCCTCGCCATCGGGCTCGCCACCGGGGTCGGGCGCTGGGAGCTGGCGACCATCCTCGCCTTCTTCGTGCTGCTGCTGCTCTGGGGGCTCGAATACCGCGAGACGGAGCAGGTGACGCGGGCCATGGAGCTGACGGTGAAGACGCGCAACGTGGACGTGACCCAGGACATTCTGCTCCGCCTCTTCCGCAAGTACGACTTCGACGCAGAGGTCCGCACCATCGACCGCCCCGACGCCGACGACGAGATGGGCTGCATCGTCTACTACGTCAACATCAGCCCCTTCGTCAGCACCGACCGCCTGAGCGACGAGATACTGACGGCCGACCACAAGAACGTGGACAGCGTCGAGTGGGACCAGCAGAAGAACACCTCCTACTTCTATCAGTAGGCGGGCCGGCTGCGCGCGCCGCCGAAGACGCCCGAGACGCCGCATACGCCCGAGACGCGAAGAGAGGCCGCCCCGCCCGTGGGGCGGCCTCTTCGCGTCCGGCGGCGCCAGCGCCGTGCCTCAGTTGTCCGAGCCGGAGTCGCCCGAGCTGGAATTGTCTGAGCCAGCGGACTCGGCCCCGGCCGCCGCGTGCCTTTGCCCGGCCCGGTGATGCTCGTAGTACTGCTTGACGAACTCCTTGAAGCCGCCGTGGCCCCAGCGCGTGTAGAAGTCGAACTTCTTCATCTCGGCGTAGGCCCGCTCGTAGTCCCAGCCGTAGTTCTCGTAGCGGTAGACGGCGCCGAGCGCGCCCGTCCGGTGGCGCCCGCCCGCGCAGTGGAGGAAGAACTCGCCGGTCTCGGGGTCGTTCGCCAGCTTGAGGAAGGGGGCGGCGAAAAGCGCCGCGGGCGAGCCGTTAACCCTTCTCCGCCGCCCGCCGCCGGGTTGATTTTGTGTTGTCTCTGCGAGGCCGCAGATTTTTCTGCCGCGGACCGCTTCCGCGTCAGCCCGAGTTAGGTACGAGGCCCGCCGGCCGAGTTGTAACGGGATTGCGGCCGGCGCCTTGAGGCCACGTTGGTTCGGCGGGCCAACAAAAGGCGGGCCGCCGCGAGGCAAAAAATGAAAATCTTGACAGCCGTCTCGGGGAATTGCTATAAACCGCCATCGTTCGTAGTTAAGCGGTTACGCAACCGGTTAACCGGGCAGACTGGCAATCCCCCGCATTCTTAATAATTGCAGCTCTCTTTTCACGGCCTCCCCGCAGGCCGCAGCGTTCCCACATTTCGGGCGGAAGCGCCGTCTCTCCGCGCATTACACTCCGGACGGGCCTCCGCGTTCTGCTTTGGCCGGTTTTTGGGCCGGCTTCCATGCGGTTAACGGTTTCGCGGCTACACCTGCTGAAGGGGAAAGTATGAAATCTCTAAAGCTGAGCGCGGCTTTATTGCTGGCCCTGGCGGTCTTGTGGGCGGCCCCGGCGGCCACGGCCCAGAGCGACCGCGGTTCGATCACCGGCACGGTCACGGACCAGAGCGGGGCCGTCGTGCCGGGCGCGAAGGTCACGGCCACCAGCCTCGACACGGGCGAGGCGCGCGAAGTGGCCTCGTCGGGCGAGGGCAGCTTCACGCTGCCGGAGCTGAGGGCAGGGCGGTGGCGCGTAAGCGTCGAGGCGCCGGGGTTCAAGACCGCCACGGTCGAGGACTACAAGGTCGCCGTCCAGGTCAGGCACACGGTTGACTTCACGCTCGAAGTCGGCGTCGTGACCGACGTGGTGACGGTGACGAGCGACTCGTCGCCGGTCCTCCAGTCGGACTCTCCCGTCAGGCAGACCAACGTCACCGAGCGGCAGGTCAAGGAGCTGCCGCTGCTGGTCAGCTCGGAGTCGGCCGGCCGCTCGCCGCTGGCCTTCATCTTCCTCGACAGCACGGTGGCCGCCGGCACCGGCACCGGCACCAACGCCTCGAACTTCCGCGTCAGCGGCGGCCAGAGCCAGGGCGCCGAGATTCTGATTGACGGCGCCTCCACCCGCCGCCAGCAGAACGGCACCTTCTTCACGGAGGTCGCGCCGGGGCCGAACGCCTACCAGGAGTTCACCATCTCGACCAGCAACTACTCGGCCGAGTTCGGCAACTCCTCGGGCGGCATCATCAACTTCACCCTGAAGTCGGGCGGCAACGAGTTCCACGGCGAGGTCTACGACCTCTTCCACAACGACGCGCTCAACGCCAACAGTTTCCTCAACAACGCGCAGGGCCTGCCGAAGAACCGAGACCACCAGCACAACTTCGGCGGCAACATCGGCGGCCCCATCTACCTGCCGCGCTTCGGCGAGGGCGGCCGCAGCTATTGGAGCGGCCGCAACCGCGCCTTCTTCTTCTTCAACTTCGAGGGCTACCGCTTCGCGCAGGGCGAGAACGTCTTCGTCTCTGTGCCGACGGCGCGGATGCGGCAGGGCGACTTCGGCGAGCTGCTCACCGACCCCGATCTGATCAGCCGCAACGGCGGCCCGATCCAGATTTTCGACCCGACGATGCCGGTCGGCCAGCGCAACCCGATCCCGAACAACGACCTGCGCACCTACATTAGCCCCGTCACCGGCCAGTCAATCATTGACCCCGTCGGGCGAAACATCGCCAACCTCTTCCCGCTCCCGACCCGGCCCGGCGTCTTCCGCAACTACCTGGCGCAGTCCCAGATACCGAACACGATGAACAGCCCGACCTTCAAGTTGGACTTCACGCTCTCGGACAAGCAGCGCCTGACCTTCAGCTTCGCCTATCGCAACAACGAGCGCATCGCCGGCGGCGCCCCCCGCTTCCCCTTCCCGTTCGTCGCCTCCGGAGTCTGGCAGCAGTTCTTCAAGTCGCAGTTCTACCGGCTCCAGCACGACTACACGTTCGGCCCGACGCTCCTGAACCACCTCAACGTCGGCTTCACCCGCTACGACGTGGCGAACCGGAACACGACCGAGGGGCTAGACCCGCGCACGCTCGGCTTCCCGCCCAACGCCACGCAGAACAAGGGCTTCCCCGTCATCGGCTTCCCCGGCTACGGCGACCCGGCCGACCCCTTCAACCCGAACGTCCGCGCCTACCAGGGCATCAACTCGACCTTCTTCAGCGACCGGCTGCTCGACAACGGCATCCACGTCTCCGACTTCCTGACGCACGTCCGCGGCAACCACACGATGCGGTTCGGCGCCGACTTCCGCCAGAGCCAGTTCAACATCCACCAGATTCTAGACCCCGGCGGCGAGATCAACTTCCGCGCCAACCAGACCGCCAACGGCTGCTGCGAGCGCTCGAACGAGGGCTTCCCCATCGCCAGCCTGCTGACGGGCGCCACCGAGTTCTCCTTCAACAGCCAGCAGCAGCTTGACCCGAGCTGGCGCCAGATTTCCCACTCCTACTTCTTCCAGGACGACTGGAAGGTGACGCAGCGGCTGACCGTCAACGTCGGCGTCCGCTACGACATTCCGGGGCTGCGCTTCGAGGCGCGCGACCGCTTCCGCGGCTTCGACCCTGACGTGCCCAACCCGGCCGCCGGCGGTCGCCGCGGCGCCATCGTCACGGCCGGCGGCTCGGGCGCGCTCGGCGCCGAGCGCCGCACGCTCGTCCGGCCCGATTACTCGAACATCGGCCCGCGCCTCGGCTTCGCCTACGGGCTCAGCGACAGCACTGTGGTCCGCGGCGGCATCGGCCTCTACTACTCGCCCATCGCCTACGGCTTCGGCGGCAGCGGCACGCTGACCGAGGGCACCATCGGCTACAACTCGCCGCGCCCGCCCAACATCAACGGCGGGGCCGACGCCAACCCCGACCTCTTCCTGCGCAACTTCCGCAGCGTCCCGCCCGTGGACCCCACGGGGCAGTTCATCGGCTCCGACATCGACTACTTCGACGAGAACTTCCGCACGGGCCGCACGCTCCAGTACGGCCTCGACCTCCAGCACCAACTGCCTTACAAGTTCGTCGTCCAACTGAGCTACACGGGCCACCGGGCCGACCGCCTGCGCTCGGACCTCGGCCGCATCAACGCCATCCCGCTGAACGCCCTGCGGCTCGGCTTCGAGTTGCTGAACAAGCCTCTGTCGGCCATCGGCCCCGATGAGCGGGCCTTCGCCCAGCAGGTCGGCGTCGCGCTGCCGGCCAACCCGAACGCCGTCTTCCAGGGCTTCAACGGCTCGGTCGGGCAGGCGCTCAAGCCGTTCCCGCAGTACGGCTTAATCCGCAACCAGTTGGAGAGCATGGGCCGGAGCTGGTACAACGCCGGCACGGCCAAGCTCGAACGCCGCTTCTCGAACGGCGTCCAGTTCGGCGCCTCCTACACCTTCTCGAAGCTGATCACTGACGCCTCGGAGAACCTCTTCGGCGGCTCGCCCATCGGCAGCGTCCTCCAGAACCCCTACGACCGCGGCTCGCTCCGGGCGGTCTCGCCGACCAGCATCCCGCACGTCTTCGTCGTCAATTACCTCGTCGAGTTCCCGTTCGGGCGGGGCAAGCGGTTCATGAGCGACAGCCGCGCGGCCGACTTCTTCCTCGGCGGCTGGCAGCTCTCAGGCATCCAGCGCTATCAGTCGGGCCTGCCGCTCGTCATCCGCCGCACCGGCCAGGACGCCTTCAGTTGCGGCGGCCCCACGGGCTTCTGCACAGACGTTCGGCCCAACCTGACCGGGGCGCCGATCCTGACCGGCAACAGCCAGCTCGTTAACGGCCGCGTCCAGATTTTCAACCCCGGCGCCTTCGCCGCGCCGCGCAGCTTCAACCAGGGCGCGCCGCCGCTACTCGTGGACGGCAAGATCAATCAGAACTACGTCAACTACTACTCGAACCCGCTCGCCTTCTTCGGGAACGCGCCGGCCGTGCTCGACTTCGCCCGCGACATCCCGTTCCTGAGCGAGAACGTCAGCCTGCTCAAGAAGACGCGGCTCACCGAGACGCTGACTCTCGAACTCGGGCTCGAAGCCTTCAACGTCTTCAACCGGCACCGGCTCACACAGCCGGGCAGCGACCTGCAAGACCCCGTGGGCTTCAGCTTTTCGGGCATCGACGCCGGCTACCAGCCGCGCATCGTGCAGGCCCGCGTGAGGTTCATTTTCTAGTCAGGCGTGAGCGACAGGCGGACGGCGCGGGAGAATTTCAGGCTCTCTCTTCCCGCGCCGCCCGCCGTTTCATTCGCTCTTTTGATTGAATCGTTCGGTCTTTGACGCCGCCGGCCTCCTGACATGCCTCTGCCGACACATTCCGCGCCCGCCCGCCCGCTCTGCGGAGCGCTGCTCGCCCTCTGCCTCGCGGCCACGGCCGCGGCGGGGGCGGTGGAAGCGGCGGAAGCGGCCGGCCCTTCGGGCGGCGCAGACGCGACCCGTGTGCGGCAGACCCAGGCGCGCACGGGCAGGCAGGACGAGGCGGCGGCGCACGTCGAGGCGGGCGTGGCGGCGCTCGAACGCGGCGACGCGGCCACGGCCCGCGAGTCGTTCCGCCGCGCGCTCGGCCTCGACCGCGACCACGTCTCGGCACACACCTACCTCGGCCTGCTCGCGGACCGCGAAGGCGACCTGACCGGGGCCGAACGCCACTTCGCCGCCGCCGCCGCCGCCGCCCCTCTCTCCCCACAGTCGCGCAACAACCACGGCGCCGTCCTGCTGCGGCTGGGCCGCCTCAGCCAGGCGGCCGCGCAGTTCGAGATTTCGCTCCGGCTGGACCGCAACCAGCCGAGCCCGCTCGTCAACCTCGCGCAGATACGCTTCGCGGCCGGCACGCCCGAAGGTCTCAGGCAGGCGCTCGAACTCTTCGAGCGCGCTTACGCCTTAGCCCCCGACCTAGACATCGCCCGCTCGCTGGTCGCCACGGCCCTCCGGCTCGGCGACAGGCCGGCGGCCGCCCGCCACTTCCGCGAGTACGCGGCCCGCCTTGCTGATTCGGGCACGGTTCCACAGCCTTCCGCGCGGGCCGAACTGGGGGCGGCGCTTCTGGAAGCGGGGCTGACCGAGGAGGCGGTCGCGGAGCTGAGCGCCGCCGTGCTGGCCGATCCGGATAGCCTCGACGCGCTGCTGGCGCTGGCCCGCGCGCACCTCGCCCGCAGGGAGATTCCGGCCGCCGGGCGCGCTCTCGAAGCGGCCGTGGCGCGGGGCCGCAGCGACGCGAGGCTCTACGCCGCGCTGGCCGAGGTCTACGAGGCGGGCGGCTACTTCGAGAACGCCATCCCGGCGATGCGGCTGGCGATTGCGGCCGAACCCGGCAACGAGGCTTATCACCTACGCTACGGGCTGCTGCTCACCGACACGAAGGCGCCGGCGGCGGCCGTCATCCGCCTGCGCGAGGCGCTCGGGCAGTTCCCGCGCTCGCCGCGGCTCTGGCTCGCGCTCGGCATCGCGCAGCTCAACGACGGCAAGAACGAGGACGCGCAAGCCTCCTTCGCCCGCGCCCTCGAACTCGACGCCGACTCCGTGCCGGCGCTCGCCTACCTCGGCACGGTCCACGCCGAGCGCGGCCAGCTCGCAGAGGCGGTCGCGTTCTACGAGCGGGCCATCAGGGCCGACGGCCGCGGGGCCGTGCCCTACTATCTCGCGGCCGACGCGCTGCTCCGCTTCGCCGAGGTGGACGGCCCGCGCGTCGAGAAGTACCTGACTCGCGCCGTCGAGATCGACCCCGACTTCGCCCCGGCGCGGCTCGCCCTCGGCCGCTTCTACGTCAGGCAGGAGCGCTGGGACGAGGCGGCGAAGCAGCTCGAACAGGTCGTCAGGCTAGACCCCGGCCTGGCCGACGCGCGCTACCAACTCGGGCGCGTCTACGTCAGACTCAGGCGGCAGGCCGATGCCAAGCGCGAGCTCGACGCCTTTCAGGAGTTGAGCCGGACCCAGAAGGAGAAGCGCGAGAGCGACCGGCGCGAGCTGGTCCGCCGCCTCGCCGACGTGAGGTTCTGACGCGCGGCTCCGCGGGGTTAGGATAGAGACGTGCGGAGAACGAGGAGGGCTGTTTTGAAGTTAAGTCACATCGCGGCCGCGGCCCTGCTGGCCGCTTCGCTCGCGCCGGCCGGCGCGGCGGGCGGAGGAGAGTCGTGCGCCGTCGCGCAGGAGCCGGCGGCAAAGTCTCAACAGCCGGCCTTCGACGAGTGGGGCGACGACTTCGGCGGCGACGCGCTCGACGAGTCGAAATGGGAGCGCTTCAGCTTCGAGGGCGCGGGCGGGGGCAGGGTCGAGGTCAGGGAAGGGCAGGTGCGGCTGCGCAGCGGCAACAACTCGCGCGCAGGCATCCGCAGCCGCCGGACCTTCTCGTCGGACCGCTTCAGCGTCGAGGCGCGGCTGGCGAGGGTCGGCCCGCAGGTGCTTGAGCCGGGCAGCAGGTCGGCGCCCCTCGGATTCGGCGCGCTGACCGTCCTATTCGACGGCTCGGGCCGCAACCGCATCGAGTGGATTCTGACGAGCGAGGGGACGTTCGAGGCGTGGTCGGTGGTGGACGGCCGCTCCGAGCGGCTCGACGACCGCAAGCTCGGCACGAAGATCAGGAACCCCGTCCTCGCCGTCGTGCGGCGCGGCGACGAGTTCCTGTTCGTCCTCAACGGCCCCGAAAGCCCGCCCGAGGCGGCGCAAATCGGGCTCAGGAAGACCGTCAGGAACATGCCCCGCAACTTCACCGTGATGCTCTACGGCTTCGGCTCGTCCGAAAACAACTGGGACTCGGTGCGCGTCGTGACGCTCAGGTGAGCCCCGTTTCAAACGCGGCATGGGACTCTCGCGCTTACTGAGGGGCGCCTTCTGCGCGGCCCTGCTCCTGTCGTCGTCGCCGGCCGCGGGCACAGTCGCCGCCGGTGACGGCGAAGCCGACGCGACGGCCCTGCGCCGCCGCGCGGGCGATTCGCGCCCCCAGCCCCGCCAGACCCCCCCGGCCCCGCCCGCGCGCTTCTACACGAACCCGGTCTTCGATTACGACTTCCCGGACCCGACCGTCATCCGCGCGTCCGACGGCTGGTATTACGCCTACGCCACGCAGGGGCCGGTCGGCGACAAGGTCCACAACATCCAGGCGGCGCGTTCGCGCGACCTCGTCAATTGGGAGCGGCTGCCCGACGTGCTGCCCGCGAAGCCCAACTGGGCAAGCGAGACGCAGCTCTTCTGGGCGCCCGACGTGCACCAGCGCGGCCGGACCTTCTTCATGTACTACTCGGGTGGTCTGAACCCCGGCCTCGCCGAGAAGTTCAAGCGCGAGAACAACGCCGCCGGCAGCGAGGAAGGGGTCTTCTGCCTCGGCGTCGCCACCTCGCCCCGGCCCGAGGGGCCGTTCAGCGACAGCGGCCGGCCGCTCAAGTGCGGCCTCTCGTTCGTCCACATCGACCCGATGGCTTTCGACGACCCCAAGACGGGCCGCAAGTACCTCTACTGGGGCTCGGGCTTCCAGTCCATACGGGCGCAGGAACTCGCGGCCGACCGCCTCGGCTTCAAGCCGGGCAGCCGCCCCGTCGAGCTCGTCAGGGCCGACAAGGGCGTGCCCTTCCACACGCTGATCGAAGGGGCTTGGGTGACGAAGCGCGGCGACTGGTACTATCTCTTCTACTCGGGCGAGAACTGCTGCCACGGGCCTTTACAGGAGATTAAATACGCGGCGATGGTCGCGCGCTCGCGCTCGGCCACGGGGCCTTTCCGAACGCTCGGCGAGGTCGGGGGCGCGGCCGACAGCACCATCCTGCGCCGCGGCGAGCGTTGGATCGCGCCCGGCCACAACTCCGTCTTCACAGACGACGCCGGGCAGCACTGGATCGCCTATCACGCCATAGACGTGAAGCGGCCCCATCTCGAAAACGAGATCAGCGGCGACCGCGCCGTGCGCCGCGTGATGCTGATTGACAGGCTCGTCTGGCGGGGCGGCTGGCCGCGCGTCGAGGGCGGCGGCCCATCGGAAGGGCGCGTGCCGGCGCCGGTCGTCCGCGCCGCGGGGGGGCGGGGCCGTTGATCGAGCGCGGCACAGTCGCGGCGGCCTTCGGCGGGCGCTACGGCCGCGCCCCCCGGCTCTTCCGCGCGCCGGGCCGCGTCAACCTCATCGGCGAGCACACCGACTACAACGGCGGGTTCGTGCTCCCGCTGGCCATCGAGCGTGAGACTGTGGTGGCCGCCGCAGCACGTGGAGATCGCAGGGTCCGGGCCTACTCGCTCGGCCGCGAGGAGGAGGCCGAGTTCGACCTCGACCGGCCCGGCCCCACGCGGCGCGGCCTCTGGCTCGACTACGTCGAGGGCGTCGCCCGCGCGCTCGAAGGGCGCGGCGTCGAGCTGTCGGGCGCCGACCTGTTGATCGCCTCGGACGTGCCGGCGGGGGCGGGCCTCTCATCTTCGGCCGCGCTCGAAATCTCCGCCGGGCTGGCGCTCGCGCGCGTTTCGGGGCGGGAGGTGGACGGCGTGACGCTGGCGCTCGCGGGCCAGCAGGCCGAGCACACATACGTGGGGACGATGTGCGGCATCATGGATCAGTTCGTCGCCTCGCTCGGCCGCGCGGGCCACGCACTGCTGATCGACTGCCGGAGCCTCGAAGCCGAGGCCGTCCCGCTCGACACGGCGGAGGTCGCCATCGTCGTCTGCGACACGGGCGTCAAGCACGAGCTTTCGTCGTCGGAGTACAACGCGCGGCGCGAGGAGTGTGCGCGCGGCGTCGAGCTTCTCAAAGAGAGCCTGCCCGGCGTGTTCGAGTTGCGCGACGTGAGCGCCGAGGAGCTGGCGCGCCACGCCCGCCTGCTGCCTGAGCCGATTAACCGGCGCTGCCGCCACGTCGTCACCGAGAACGAGCGGACGCTGCTGGCGGCCGGCGCGCTCCGCCGCGGCGACCTCGGCGAGACCGGCCGCCTGATGAACGAGTCGCACGAGTCTCTGCGCGACGACTACGAGGTGAGCTGCCGCGAGCTGGACCTGCTGGTCGAGACTGCGCGCTCGCTGCCGGCCGTGCTCGGCTCGCGCATGACGGGCGGCGGGTTCGGCGGCTCAACCGTCAGCCTCGTCCGCCGCGACGCGCTCGCGGAGTTTGAGCAGACAGTCTCGGCCCGCTACGAGCGCGAGACCGGGGCCGCGCCCTCGATCCTCGTCACGGAGGCCGGCGCCGGCGCCGAAGAGCTGGTGAAATGGTGAGGAGAGTTTTCAGTTTTCAGTTTTTACCTGCTGGCCTTCAGGCGTAGTACCTGGCCCCCGGCGGCAACCGAAAACTTAAAACTAAAAACTGAAAACCCCATTCACCATTTACCATGTACCTTTCACGGCTTGTATGAGCAGCATCAGGGACGTGGCGCGGGCGGCGGGCGTTTCGACGGCCACCGTCTCGCACGTCATCAACAACACCAGGTACGTCTCAGACGAGGTGCGGGCGCGCGTCCTCGAAGCCGTCGAGCTGTGCGGCTACATCCCGAACGCCAACGCGCGGAGCCTGGCGTCGGGGCGCAGCCGCACGCTCGGGCTGGTCGTCTCTGACATCTCGAACCCGTTCTTTCCCGAGCTGGTTAAGGCCATCGAGACGGCGGCCTTCGAGCACGGTTACGACATCGTGCTGTCGAACACCAACTACGACCCGGCGCGCACCTCGCAGTACGTCCGCCGCTTCATCGAGCGCAAGGCGGCCGGCGTCGTCGTGATGACCTCGGAGCTGGACCGCTCGCTCATCGCCGATCTGGCCCGCCGCGAGGTCTCGGTCGTCTTTCTCGACCTCGGCGAGTCGGGGCCGCACATGAGCAACCTCAAGCTCGACTACGGCTCAGGGATTGACGAGGCCATCCGCCACCTCGTCTCGCTCGGCCATCGCCGCATCGCCTTCGTCGGCGGGCCGCCGCGCCTGCCCTCGGCCGCGCTCCGGCTGGCGGCCTTCCGCGAGTCGCTGGCGCGCTACCTGCCGGACGCGCCGGCCCTCATCTACGAGGGCGACTTCAAGCTGTCGGGCGGGGCACGGGCCGCCCGCGAGATGCTGGCCGACGCGGAGCGGCCGACCGCCGTGCTCGCGGCCAACGACATGACTGCGCTCGGGGCTATTGACGAGTTCCGCGCCGCCGGCCTCTCGATACCGGCCGACGTGTCGGTGGTCGGCTTCGACGACATAGCTTTCGCCTCGCTCTGCGAGCCGAAATTGACGACCGTCTGCGTCCCGCGCGAGGCGCTCGGCCGCAGCGCCGTCGAGGCTCTGATCGTCACCATCTCGCACCCCGAGCAGCGGGGCGTGGAGACGAGCATCGAGACGCGCCTCGTCGTCAGGGCCTCGACGGCCCAGGCCCGCGGCGCCGCCCCGCGCTGAAACAATCAGGTGTTGAAGATGAAAAGAATCATCACGACGGCTTTCCTGCTTCTGGTCTTCGCGGCCCCGGCCGCCGAGGCGCAGCGCCGCGCCGAGTACACGAACCCGGTAGCGGCGGGCGACTACCCGGACCCATCGGTCATCCGCGTCGGGCGCGACTACTGGGCCACGACCACGACGAGCGAATGGGGGCCGCACTTCACGCTCATGCACTCGCGCGACCTCGTCAACTGGCGCCAGGTCGGCGTCGTCTTCCGCCGGCCGCCGCGCTGGGCCGTGGGCAGCTTCTGGGCCTCCGAGATCGCCGAGGACCGCGGGCGCTTCTACATCTATTACTCGGCGCGCCAGCCCAACGGCGGCCCGCTCTGCGTGGCCGTCGCCACCGCCCCGCGCCCGCAGGGGCCTTACACCGACCGCGGCCCGCTCGTCTGCCAGAAGGTAGGCTCGATTGACGGCTTCCACGTCCGCGACGAGAACGGGCGCCGCTACCTGCTCTGGAAGGAGGACGGCAACAGCGTGAGCGCGCCGACCCCCATCTGGGCGCAGCCGCTCTCGCCGGACGGGACGCGCCTCGTCGGCCAGCCGCAGGAACTGATCCGCAACACCGAGTCGTGGGAGAAGCACCCGACGCTGCCCTACGGCGACCTCGTCGAGGGTCCGTCAATAGTCAGGCGGGGCGGCTGGTTCTACATGTTCTACTCGGGCAACTTCTGCTGCGGGCGCGAGTGCAACTACATGGTCGGCGTGGCGCGCTCGCGCCGCCTGCTCGGCCCGTGGGAGAAGGCGCCCGCCAACCCGATCATGGCCGGCAACGACGACTGGAAGTGCCCGGGCCACGGCACGGTGGTCGAGACGGCGGACGGGCGCCACTACTACCTCTACCACGCGATGGACGCGAAGGATTTCGTCTACGTCGGCCGCCAGATGATGCTCGACGAAATCGCCTGGGGCGCCGACGGCTGGCCCACGATCAACCGCGGGCGCGGCCCCTCTCGACGCGCCGCCTCGCCGCACGGCGTCAGAGAGACCGACGCCGAGTACCGCTTCGCCGAAGAGTTCACGTCGGCCGCCCTGGCGCCCGGCTGGCAGTGGCCCGTCGGGCACGAGCCGCTTCACAGCCTCAGGCCGGGCGCGGGCGGCTGGCTGACTCTCGCCCCGCCGCAGGGCCGTGCCGACAGCCCCCTCGGCGCCGTGCTCGCGCGCCCGATCACGACCGGAGATTATGTTGCCACCACGCTCGTCAACGCCGCCGCGCAGCGGGGCGGGGCGGCCGGCCTCTCGGCCTTCGGCGACCTTGAGAACGCCCTCGGGGTGAGCGTCGGCGGCGGGCGCGTTATGGTCTGGCGGCGCGAAAAGAACGAGCAGCGGGAGCTGGCCGGCGCCGCCGCGCCGCGCGGGTCGCGCCTGCAACTGAGGATGACGGCGCGCGAGGGGCGCTTCTACCGCTTCGCCTTCAGCGCCGACGGGCGCGCCTGGACGGACGTGGGCGAAGAGGTTGACGGCACCTACCTGCCGCCGTGGGACAGGGGCGTCCGTGTGGCCCTGGTGGCGGGCGGGGCGCAGGGCGCCTCGGCCTCGTTCGACTGGCTGCGCGTCGTCCCTGCGCGGCGTTAGCGGGTAAAGGCTTCGGCGCGCCGCCGGGTACAAAAGGCTTCGGCGCGGCGCCGGCTTCAACGGAGAAAACTCATGAATCGTTCATTCGGCAGAAGGCTTTTCATCACGTGCGCGCTCGCGGCGCTCGCCTTCGGTCTCGCCGGCTCGACGGCCTGCCGGAAGGAAGGCGGGGGCGGTGGGGGCGGCGGGCGGGCGCAGAAGGGGCCGGGCGAGAAGGTGGTAGTCGGCTTCGCGCAGATGGAGGAGGACGGGCCGTGGCGCATAGCCGAGTCGAAGAGCATGCGCGACGAGGCCGCCAAGAGGGCCGACCGCTTCCAGTTGATAGTCTCCAACGCGCAGGGGCAGACGGCCAAGCAGGTCTCCGACGTGGAAGACCTCGTGGCCCGCGGCGTTGACGCCATCTTCCTCGCGCCGCGCGAGTACGAGGGCCTCGCCCCCGCCCTGCAGGCGGCGAAAGAGGCGAACATCCCCGTCTTCCTGATCGACCGCGCGGCCGCCGGCAGGGCCGGCGAAGACTACGTGGCCTTCCTCGGCTCGAACTTCGTCGAGCAGGGGCGGCGGGCCGGCGAGTGGCTGGCGCAGGCCACGAACGGCCGCGCCGGCATCATCGAGCTGACGGGCACGGCCGGCTCGTCGGTCGCCAAGGACCGCCACGACGGCTTCGCCGCGGCCATCTCCGGCCATCCCGACATGAAAATACTGGCCTCGCAGACCGGTAACTTCACGCGCGCGCAGGGGCAGCGGGTGATGGAGAACCTGATTCAGGCCCACGGGCGCAGCATCACGGCCGTCTACGCCCACAACGACGAGATGGCCCTCGGCGCCATCCAGGCCCTCAAGTCGGCCGGCTTCAAGCCGGGCACCGACGTGCTCGTCGTCTCGGTTGACGGGCAGCGCTCGGCGCTCGAAGCCATCATGGCCGGCGAGATGAACGCCACCGTCGAGTCGAACCCGCGCTTCGGCCCGCTCGCCTTCGACACGCTGGAGAAGTACCTGCGCGGCGAGAGCATCCCCGAGAAGATAATTCTCGAAGACCGCTTCTTCGACAAGAACAACGCCGCGCAGTTCGTGAACGAGGCTTACTGAAAGCGAGACGCCGGATGCCGGAAGTTGATGCCGGAAGCTGGCTGCCGGTGAAGACGACTGCCGGCACCCGGCCACTAATGCCATGTCAAACGAGCCGCTCCTCCGCATGGAGGGAATCACGAAGGTCTTCTCGGGCGTGACGGCGCTCGACGGGGTGAGCCTGACGCTCGAACGCGGCGAGGTCCACTCGCTCGTCGGCGAGAACGGGGCGGGCAAGTCCACGCTCATCAAGATCATGACCGGCGCCTACAGGCGCGACGGCGGCCGGGTGTGGCTCGAAGGGCACGAGGTGGACTTCCACACGCCTGAGGACGCGCTAGGCGCGGGCGTCGTCGCCGTCTATCAGGAAGTCAACCTGCTGGCCTACCGGACCGTGGCCGAGAACATCTTCCTCGGCCGCGAGCCCCGCCGCCTCGGCCTCATCGACTGGAAGAGGATGAACCGGGAGGCGGGCGAGCTGCTCGGCAGGCTCGGGCTCGACATCGACCCGGCCGCGCGCCTCGGCAGCCTCAACATCGCGCTCAGGCAGATGGTGGCGATAGCCCGCGGCGTCAGCTTCGGCGCGAAGGTGGTCGTCCTCGACGAGCCGACCAGCTCTTTGACCGAGCGCGAGGTCTCGATCCTCTACGGAGTGATCCGCCGCCTCAAGGCCGAGGGCACGGCCGTCGTCTACATCAGCCACCGCTTCGACGAGCTATACGCCGTCTGCGACCGCGTCACGGTGCTGCGCGACGGCAAGCTGGTCGGCACGCGCGACCTCGCCGGCCTCGAACGCATCGACCTCGTCTGCCTGATGCTCGGCAAGCAGCGCGACGAGCTGCGGCAGAAAGGCGTGACCGCCTTCGGCGAGCACCACGCGCGCGCCGAGGGCGGCGAGCCGCTCCTGCGGGCCGAGAACCTGACGCGCGGGCGCAAGCTCGAAGGCGTCAGCCTCGGCGTCGGGCGCGGCGAAATCGTCGGGATGGCCGGCCTGCTCGGGTCCGGCCGCACCGAGACGGCCCGCGCCATCTTCGGCGCCGACCCGGTGGACGAGGGAGAGGTCTACCTCGAAGGCCGCCCGCTGAACGCGCGCTCGCCGAACGAGGCCATCGCCGCCGGCCTCGCCTTTCTCTCCGAAGACCGCAAGGCCGAGGGCATCATCCCCGAACTCTCCGTGCGCGAGAACCTGACGCTGGCCGCGCTGCCGACCCTCGGCAAGTTCGGGGTTGTCTCGCCCGCGCGCCAGCGCGAGGTGGTCGAGAAGTACATGAAGCGGCTCGGCATCAAGGCTTCGAGCGCCGAGCAGAAGATCCGCGAGCTGTCGGGGGGCAACCAGCAGAAAGTTTTGCTGGCGCGCTGGCTCTGCAAGAACCCGAAGTTCCTCATCCTCGACGAGCCGACGCGCGGCATCGACATCGGGGCGAAGGGCGAGATACAGGCGCTCGTCAACGAGCTGGCCGAGTCGGGTCTCGGCGTCCTGATGATCTCGTCGGAGCTGGAGGAGCTGGTCGAGGGCAGCTCCCGCGTCGTCGTCATGCGCGACGGCCGCGCCGCCGCCGAGCTGCGCGGGGCAGAGATTTCACAGGACAACATCATCCACGCGATGGCCGAGGGCGAGGCCCCGGCCGAGCGACAGGCGGGCGAGTCGGGCGGCCGTCGAGACGGCGCCGAGGCTGAGTCGGGCGACGAGGGCGGTCGTTGATAAATCCCGGACTCGGGTTTTCGGACTCGGGGCCGGCGGCGGAGGAGTCGGGCCATATGTCACAGGCAACTACGAGTGGGGCTGCGGGCGTTCGGCGTTCGGGCCTCGCAGACTACGCGCCGACCTACGGCGCACTGGTGGCGCTCGTCCTGCTGCTCGTCGCCAACTCGGCCCTGACGCCGAACTTCTTCGACTTCCGCAACTTCAGCAACATCCTGCTGCAAGTGACTCCGACGGTGCTGGTGGCCGTCGGGATGACGCTGGTGATTGCGACCGGCGGCATAGACCTCTCGGTCGGGTCGGTGATGGCGCTGGCGTCGGCCGTGGCCGCCGTCTCCCTCGACGGCGGCGTTGGGGTCGCGGTGTTGCTGGCATTCGCTGCGGCCTTCGCCGTCGGGGCCTTCAACGGCTCGCTGATTACGGGCTTCGGCATCCAGCCGATTATCGTCACGCTGGCGACGCTGATAACGGTGCGCGGCGTGGCGCAGGTCATCAGCAAGGGCGGGCAGTTGATACCCTTCAGCAACCCGACCTTCGAGTATCTCGGCAAGGGGTACGTCGGCCCCGTGCCGGTTCAGATCGTGATCATGGTTCTGGCCGTCGCGGCGGCGGTCTTCCTCGTGCGGATGACCAACTTCGGGCGCTACGTGGCGGCCGTCGGCGGCAACGAGGCGGCGGCCCGCCTCTCCGGCATCCGCGTCCACCGGACGAAGATCACGGTCTACGCTTTGAGCGGGCTGCTGGCGGGCCTCGCCGGCCTCATCGAGACGGCGCGGCTCGGGGCGAGCGACGCGCAGAAGGTCGGCCTCAACATCGAGCTCGACGCCATCGCGGCCGTCGTCGTCGGCGGCACGCCTCTGACGGGGGGGCGCGCCACGGTGCTCGGCACGGTGGTCGGCGCGCTCATCATGCAGACCTTGACGACGAGCTTTAACATGAACCGCATCAGCTTCGCGTGGTCGCTGGTCATCAAGGCGGCCATCATCATCGTCGCGGTCTACATCCAGCGGCCGAAGGTCGCCTGAGGGCGTCGGCGGGGAAGGGCACGCGGCGGACGAACGTTCGGCCACACGAGATGAGCCAGACGGGAGGACATCTATCAACGCGCGCGCGGGCCGGGCGGGCGGGGGGGCGCCTCGTCACTCGCGCGGCCGCGGCCGCGGCAGTCGCGCGGGCGTTCGTCGTCGTCTGCGCGGCCGCACTCGCCTGGCCGTGCCCGCCTCCGGCCGCGGCGCAGTCTCAGGCTCAGTCACCGGCGCCGTCTCGACCACAGCCACAATCGCAGCCGCAGTATCAACCTCAACCCCAATCAGGGCCGCAGTCCCTCCCTCAGTCGCAGCCCGTCTACCGCAACCCGGTCGTGGCGGGCGACTTCCCGGACCCGACAGTGATTCGCGTCGGCGAGGAGTACTGGGCCGCCGTGACCACCGGCAGTTGGGCGCCGCACTTCACGCTGCTGCGCTCGCGCGACCTCGTCAACTGGCAGGCGGCCGGGGCGGTCTTCGCGCGCAGGCCCGCGTGGGCCAAAGGCGACTTCTGGGCGCCGGAGCTGGTCGAGCATCGCGGGCGCTTTCACGTCTACTACACGGCGCGGCGCAACGAGGGTGAGAGGAAGACGGGCACGCTCTGCGTGGCCGTCGCCACGGCGCCGGCGCCCGGCGGGCCTTATCAGGACCACGGCCCGCTCGTCTGCCAGATACCGGAGCTGAAGAACGTCGGCTCGATTGACGCCTTCCTCGTGCGCGACGAGCAAGGCGCCCCCCACCTCGTCTGGAAGGCCGACGGCAACGACGCCGGCCCCGGCCAGCCGACCCCGATCTTCGCGCAGCCGCTCTCGGCCGACGGCCTGAAGCTTCAGGGCAAGCGCCGCGAAATCCTCCGCAACACCGAAGCCTGGGAGCGGCACGTGACCGAGGGCTCCTACATCACGCGGCGCGGCGGGTGGCTCTATCACTTCTACTCGGGCAACGCCTGCTGCGGCCGCGGGTGCGACTACGCGCTCGGCGTCGCGCGCGCGCGCACGCTCTACGGCCCCTGGGAGAAGCACCCGCGCAACCCGATACTTAAGGCCAACTCCGAATGGCAGTGTCCGGGCCACGGCACCATCGTCGAGACGCCGGGCGGGCGCCTCTTCATGCTCTACCACTCCTACCGCAGTCGCCCGTGGACCTTCAGCGTCGGCCGCGAGGCCCTGCTCGACGAGGTGGTGTGGGGCGAGGACGGCTGGCCCTCGATCAACGGCGGGGCGGGGCCTTCGAGCGCCGCGCCCGCGCCGCTCGGCGTCGCCGAAGAGGAGGATGAGGGCGAGTTCTTCGACGACTTCACGGCCGAGCACGTCGGCCCCGAATGGCAATGGCCGATGTCGGCCGAGCCGGCCACGCTGCGCCACCTGGCCGGGCGGCTCTTGCTGACGGCCCCGCCCGGAGCGCGCGAGGGCGACGAGTGGGCCGCGGCCGTCGTCGGGCTGCGCACGCGCTCGGCCGACTACGTGGCGACGGCCGCGGCCCAGATGCCGCGACAGCGCGACGGCGCGAACCCGCGGGCCGGCCTCTCGGCCTACAGTTGGCGCCAGGGGGCCGTCGGCATCGCGCTCGGCCCCGGCAGGGTCTTCGTCTGGCGGCGCGAGAACCAGGCGCGGCAGACACTCGCGGAGGTGATGGTCGGCACGCCGGCCGGGGCCGAGCCGGTTCAGCTCCGCATGACGGCCGAGGGCGGCGAGACCTACCGCTTCGCCTACAGCCTCGACGGGCGCGAGTGGCTTGAGGTGGGCGGCGCCGTCGCCGGCGGCCACGTCGAGGGCGCGCGCGTGGCCCTCACCGTCGGCGGGCCGGCCGGCTCCACTGTCAATTTCGACTGGCTGAGAATCACCCCGCGCCGGTGAAGTGGGCGGCGGGTGCGCGGAGCAAGACCGGGCCGAGTTAGGCGCGCGACACTGCGCGAGTCTCATTTGGGAGGACGACTTATGGCCGAGGCAGGTGCGGCGACGGTTGACGAGGTCGGCTCGACGCGCGGGCGCACGGCGCGGGCCTTGATGACCACTTTCGTCCAGCGGCAGGGCGCGCTCGTGGCGCTCGTGCTGGTCTGCGTCTTCGCGGCGGCGCGCTACCCGCAGTTCCTGAACGAGAACAACCTGCTGAACGTGCTCAGGCAGAACAGCATGCTCGGCATGGTCGCGCTCGGGATGACCTTCGTTATCCTGACGGGCGGCATAGACCTCTCGGTCGGGTCGCTGCTGGCGGTGGCGGGCGTGGTCGCGGCCAACCTCGCCGGGTACGGCTTCCTGGTGGCGCTCGCGGCCGGCGTCGGCTTCGCCACGCTGCTCGGGACGATCAACGGCCTGGCGATAGCGAAGGGGCGCATCCAGCCCTTCATCGTGACGCTCGCCATGATGATCGCGGCGCGCGGGCTCGCGCTGGTCTGGACGGGCGAGGAGTCGGTCGGCGTCGGTTCCCTGTCGCGCGGCTTCACGGAGTTGGGGCGCGGCCGGCTCGACCTCTTCGTCTTCTCGATACCCTATCCGGTCCTGCTCCTCGTCGCGGCCTACGCGGCCGGGTGGCTCGTGCTCAACCACACGCGGTTCGGCCGCCACGTCTATTCGCTCGGCGACAACGAGGAGGCCGCGCGCCTGATGGGCCTGAACGTCGGGCGCGTGACGGTTGGCGTCTACGCCCTGAGCGGGGCGCTGGCGGGCCTTGCCGGGGTGGTGCTGGCTTCGCGGCTCGGGGCCGGGCAGCCTGTGGCCGGCATGGGCTGGGAACTGGACGCCATCGCGGCCGTCGTCGTCGGCGGCACGCTCCTGACGGGCGGGCAGGGCAGCGCCGTCTCCACCCTGATCGGCGTGATGCTGCTCGGCGTCATCTTCAACATCTTCAACCTCGAAGGCAGCATCAGCCCGTGGTGGCAGCAGGTCTTGCGCGGCCTGATCCTGCTCGCGGTGGTGGTAGTGCAAAACCGCCTGAGCCGGAGGCGCTGACGGGCGCGCCGTGGGGCGAAAGCCTCGCCGGGCCGCGCCAAGCGAGGGGGGCGGGGGATTCATGAGGCGTTACGGCGACGAAGAGATTGCGAGGTTCACGCGGGAAGTGCTTGAGGACGGCTTCTGCGTGCTGCCGGGCCACGTGCCCGCCGCGAAGCTGGCCGCGTGGCGCGAGGCGTTCGCGCCGCTCCTCGAACGGCACGTCGAGACGCAAGGGCACTTGCAGAACCGCGGCGCCGCGCGCTACTACGTCACGCTGCCCTTCGTCGTGCCCTTCGCCGACCCCGAAATCTTCGAGGACGAAGACCTGCTCGCAGTCGTCTCGGGTCTGGTGGGCGAGGACATGGTCTTCTGCCAGTTGGCGACCGACACGCCGCTCCTCGGCTCGGATTATCAGGACATTCACCGCGACACCCCGCCGCTCTTCCCCGAGACCGGGCGCGAGACGCCGCCCTACCAGCTCGCCGTCAACTTCCCGCTCGCGGACGTGACGCCCGAAAACGGCCCCTTCGAGGTGGCGCGCGGCACGCACATGATGTCGAAGGAGGAGGGGCTGCGGCTCATCGAGTCGGGCGCGGTCGAGCTCGAACCGCTGCTGTTGCGTGCGGGCGACGTGATGGTGCGCGACGTGCGCGGGCTCCACCGCGGGACGCCGAACCGGACCCATGAGCCGCGCCCGATGGTCGTGCTCGGCTACAGCCGCCGCTGGCTCTTCCGGCCCGAGGTCTCCATCCGCGTCCCGCGCGAGGTCCGCGAGACGCTCTCGGAGCGGGCGCGCTTCCTGCTCCGCTTCAACCCCGTGGTCGAGACGGCAGACGAAGCCGCGGAGGAGGTCTACCAGTCGTTCGCCTACTGAGGTCGCGCGCACGCGCGGCGGGGTCAGCTCTTGGAAAAGATCGCTTACCTGGGACTGCCAAACTGTTACCGGCTGTCGAACGGCGCGGCCGAGGTCGTCGTCGCCTCCGACGTGGGGCCGCGCGTCCTGCGCTACGCCCTGGCCGGCGGCGAGAACATCCTCGGCGAGCACCCGGAGGCCGCCGCGCGGACCGTGTGGGGCGAGTTCAAGCCTTACGGCGGCCACCGGCTCTGGGCGGCGCCCGAGGCGAACCCGCGCAGCTACTCGCCGGACAACGACCCCGTGGAGGCGACGGCCGACGGGCCGCTCGGCGTCAGGCTCGTCCAAAAGATTGACCCGCGCACGGGCCTCGGCAAAGAGATGATCGTCAGGCTCGATTCGTCGGGCGCGGGCGTCAGCGTCGAGCACCGCGTCGTCAACGGCGGCGTCTGGTCAATCGAGCTGGCGCCGTGGGCCTTGACCGTCATGCGGCCGGGCGGCGAGGTCGTCATCCCGCAGGAGCCGTTCGGGCCGCACCCGGATTTTCTTCTCCCGGCCCGCCCGCTCGTCCTCTGGCACTACACGGACCTGACCGACGCGCGCCTCACACTGGGCCGCAGGCTCGTCCGCCTGAGGGCCGACGCGGCGCGCCCTGAGCCGCAGAAGATCGGGCTGCTCAACAAGCAGGGCTGGGCCGCTTACCACGCCGGCTCGGAACTCTTCGTCAAGCGTTACGGCTACGAGGAGGGCGCGGCCTACCCCGACTACAACTGCAACACGGAGGTCTTCACGGCCGGCTCCTTCGTCGAGGTCGAGTCGCTCGCGCCGCTCCGGCGGCTGGAGCCGGGCGAGGCGGCCGAACACGTCGAACAGTGGAGCCTCCACGGCGGCGTCGGCCTGGGCGCGAACGAGGAGGAGATCGAGGCCGTGCTCGCCCCGCACGTCTGGCGCGCGGCGAGTTGAGGGCCGAGTCGGGAGGGAGACGGATGCGCGTACTGGTCACGGGCGGGGCGGGGTACATCGGCAGCGTCGTCACGGAAGAGCTGCTGGCCGACGGCCACGAGGTCGTCGTCTTCGACAACCTCTCGAAGGGGCACCGCGGGGCAATCGTCGAGGGCGCGGCCATCGTCGAGGGCGACCTGCTCGACGCCGAGGCCCTGCGCCGGGCCTTCGCCGAGAACGGCACGGAGGCCGTCATCCACATGGCCGCCCACTCGCTCGTCGGCGAGTCGGTGACGGACCCCGCCAAGTATTACCGCAACAACGTGACGGCCGGGCTCGCCCTGCTCGACGCCATGCGCGGGGCCGGAGTCTCGCGCATAGTCTTCTCGTCCACGGCGGCCGTCTACGGCGAGCCCGAGAAGCAGCCCGTCGAGGAGCGCGACCCGACCAGCCCGACCAACCCCTACGGCGAGACGAAGCTCGCCTTCGAGCGGGCGCTCGGGTGGTACGGGCAGGCGCACGGCGTCCGCTACTGCTCGCTGCGCTACTTCAACGCGGCCGGCGCCACCTCGCGGTGCGGCGAAGTCCACGACCCCGAGACGCACCTGATCCCCATCGTCCTCCAGGCGGCGGCCGGGCGCCGCCCCCACGTCGAGGTCTACGGCGACGACTACCCGACGCGCGACGGCACCTGCGTGCGCGATTACATCCACGTCGTAGACCTGGCGCGCGCGCACGTCCTCGCGCTCGGCATCCTCGGCGAGCGCAGCGCCGTCTACAACCTCGGCTGCGGCGGCGAGGGCTACACCGTGCGCGAGGTCGTCGAGGC
Source organism: Pyrinomonadaceae bacterium (assembly GCA_035645715.1). Lineage (GTDB taxonomy): Bacteria > Acidobacteriota > Blastocatellia > Pyrinomonadales > Pyrinomonadaceae > QHXN01. The sequence goes on along the minus strand of DASQMB010000010.1, from coordinate 11,859 downwards.
CGCGCGCGGGGTGACGGGGCGAGACATCCCTGTCCGCGTGGGCGCGCGGCGGGCGGGCGACCCGGCCGTGCTCGTCGCCAGCTCCGAGCGCATCCGCCGCGAGCTCGGATGGGAGCCGCGGTATCAGGATTTGAGGCTCATCATCCGTTCGGCCTGGGACTGGATGCAGGCCCACCCGGAAGGCTACGCGGAATGACGCGGGGCCGCTCTTATCCCGCGCTGCCCGGGCGGGGTATGCGCGAGGTGAGCGCGGCGTTCCGGAGTCACAGGCCGCCGAACCGTTGCGCGGCGGGCGCGAGCGGCGGCAGGTTGTTTTCGGGGCGGTCGAGGTAGAAGTAAGCGCAGCTCGACCAGTCGTCGGCGCGCTCGAACTTGCCGTCTTTGGTGATGTCGAACTCGACGCGGCCCGGGCCAGCGCGGTAGAGCGTGCGCCCCTCTCGGACGAGTGCGCCGCGGCTGTGGTCGGCGAGGTATCCGATCTGCTGCATCGTCACGCGCAGGTCGCGGCGGAAGTAGACGGGGTCGGGCAGGTGGTAGCGGTAGAAGGCCCACTGGCCCGCGCCCTCATCCGCTATCGGCGAGCCCTGATAGAGGTTCGCGTACTGCCCCTGCCCCCAGGCCGTCCCCACGTAGTCTTCGGTGCCCGTTCCCACCAGCGTCGGCAGTTCGCGGTCGCCGTCCAGGTAAATCTTAATCTCGCCCTCGCCCCACCATGTGTTGGAGTAAACCCTGCGGTCGGTCGTCACGCCGATGTTGGTGCCGAGGTAACGGCCGCGCCCCTCGACGCGCGGCAGTATCTCGTAGTCCTCCTGAAGTCGCGTGGGGTTCTCGCGGCGCCAGTGGGCGTGGAAGTAGAGCATGTTGGGCGGGTGGCGGTCGCCGAGCGTGTAGTTGATGTCGTAGAACAGCTCGGGCAGGTCCGCGCCGCTCTCGTTCGTCAACACGATACGCATGCCGGTGCGGAAGGGCATGGGGACGACGCTGTTGAAGCTGCGCCCCTCGGGGTTAGAGAAGAGGGCCGACTCGAAGGTCGCCATCCGGCCGAGGCCGACGCCGAAGAAGTCGCCGAGCGGGGCGCTGACGGCCGGGCGGGCCGCTCCGTCCCAGTACATGTCGAGCCGCAGGCCGCGGAGCATGCGCGGGCCGCGGTCGGGGATGGTCATCCAGATGCGGCGTACCGTGCCAGGGGTGTTGCGCGCCTCGGCCAGGACGGCGCTCGCGCCGGCCCTGACGGCGATGGTCGGCGAGCCCTTGCGCCCGCCGCCCGCCCGCCCGCCCGCGCCCTTCGCGCCGGAGGGGTTCTCCGGGCTCGCCCAGCGGGTCTCGACCGCGTCGGGCAACTCGTAGAGCGACTGTGCCGGGGCGGGCGCACGATGCGCGAAGGGCAGGGCGCAGAGCGCGAGGGCGAGTCTGAAGACGAGTCTGCGGTTCATGGTTGCTGTGCTCCTTACAATCGGGCCGCCTCACAGCAGCGTGCGGCAGCGCGGGCTGCCGCAGCGGCAGGGCAGTTTGCCGTCGTGGTGCGTCTCGCCGTAATCGCAGGTCACTTCCTCACCGGCGGCGATGGGCCGCAGCGAGTAGAACTCGACGCGGCCGTAGGCGCGACGCATGTAGGCGTTGGGCGAGCAGGAGTGGTTGACGTAGCGGAAGTGTGTGCCGCCCTGCGAGGCGTCGAGGGCCGTGCCGTCGCCGAACTCGACGATGGCGATGCGCTCCGTGCGGCGGGCGCGCCGCCGCGCCTCGCGCCGGGTGATGCGCTCGCCGCCGAGCTCGCCCATCTTGCGCCGCGCGGGCACGGGCACCAGCGCGAACAGCCCGCGCCCCTGTATGCGACTGCGCCTGACCTCGAAGTTGAACATCCCGCGGGGCAATATAAACGAAAGCGGCGCCCGCGCCGAAGAGGATTTTCTCCCCGGCGCGGGCGCCGCTTCTCTTGTATCGTTCCCCGCTTACGCCGCCGCCGGGAGCGCGACCCTGACGGCCGCCGGCGCCGCCCCGCGCGAACGTTTCAGGGCGAAGCGCAAAACCTCCTCGGCCCAGTCCTCGAAGAGGCGGAAGATTTCTTCGACCATCTCGACGGCGCCGCGCCGGGTCTCCTCGTCAAGCTCGATGCGGGCCAGCGCCTCGTGGTCGCCGGCGCCGGTGTGCCCGGCTTCGAGGTCAGAGTGGAAGTGGCCGAGGTAGCGCAGCTCGACGCCCGTGCGCTCCTGAAACTGCTCGGCGAGGCGCACCGTGAGCGGGAAGAAGACGTTGGCGGCCTCCTCCATCGCCTCGACGATGGCGATTTTCTGGACGCTCGAAGCGCCCATGATCATGCGGGCGATGCGGTAGGAGAGCAGGCGGTTGGCGCGCGTCTCCTCGCCCCAGAGGAAACTCAGCCAGTCGGCCCCGGTCTGGAAGCGGTCGAAGCCGAGCTTGCGGAAGTCTTCGAGGTAGAGCTGCCAGTGGTCGTCGTCCTCGTGGCTGTAGTGGTTGACCCGCTCCTGATACCGGTCGCCGCGCGGGTCGGCGCGCAGGAAGTACTTGTTCAGGTCCGCGAAGCTCATCACCCAGTGGGCCATGCAGGGGAGGAAGGCCAGGCGCTCTTCAGGGGCCAGCCGGTCGTCGCCGAGGAAGGCGAAAAAGGGCAGCCCCTCGAACGCCCGCTTCTTCTCCGAGATCGTCGCCAGCACTTCTTTCATCGTCTGTCCCTCCTCCGTCGGTGGTGAGTCTTTTCGAGCACGGCCCGCGCGGGCCGCTACACCTTCCTAAGGCGAAAAGCCGGCCCGGCCTGAATCACCCCGCCCCGTTTTTTTTCCTGGCGGTTCTGCCGGCTTGACACGGCGGCGGGGCAGCCCTAAGATGAGCGGCCCTTTCGCGGACTCCTCTTCGGTCCACCGAAACGCAGACAACTCAGTCAAAGAGCCTTCGCCGGGCGCGGTTCGTGCGCCGGGAGTGGGCCTGCGGCCGAGCGTGTCGGAGGTTCGGGCGGCTTCAGCGGTGCCACGTGCCCGCAAGAGCCGGCGGAATGAGGGCCACAGCCAGTTTGCAGCGTTCCCCGCGCCCGCGCCACCACCACGGGCCGCCGGGCGGGGAGTTTGTCGGGGTTACACATGCCGCGTGCCGACCGCCCCTCAAGCCCGCCCGCGTGTCGCCTCACCTGATCACATAACTCTGTTAAGGAGCACCATGATACGAGCAAAAAGTCTCTGGGATTTTTGCCCCACCCGGAGTGTGCGCGCGGCGGCCGCAATACTCCTCCTGCTGGCCGCGGGCCAGTCGGCCGTCTTCGCGCAGAGCCAGGCGCCTGCGACACAGGAGATAGCCTTGTCCGAACTGCTCAGCCTGCCCGGCACCGTCATCGGCCAGGGCCGCAACGAGAGGGCCGCCGGCCCGCACAAGGTGGCGACCTACCGCGTCGAGCACCTGACCCTGCCGCGCCCCGTCACGGCCGAGATCGGCGGGAAGAAGACCGAGACGGCCGAGGCGTTCCGCCTGACCATCCTCGGCGGGCCGTTCCCCGTGCGCGCCCTGCCGCCCGTCGTCTGGGTTGACGACGTGGCCGTCGGCTACGGCGTCGAGAGCGAAGACCTGACGGCCATCACGGTCGTCACCTTCGACCGCGCGCTGCTGCGCGAGGGCGCCAGCATCTACCTCTCCTACGGCGACAAGGAGAACAGGGAAGACCGCAGCGAACTGCCCGAGAAGCTCTCGCTCGGCGGGCCGAAGGGGGGTGCGCAGTGAGAAGAGAACTGTTGACGCGTTACGCGCTCCGCCTCGCCCTCGTCCTTTTTCTAGGTGCCTCGGGCGCTCACACGGCGTTCGCGCAGACGCCCGACCCGGGCGCGCAGGGGCCGCTCGCGGTGACGCGCGAGGAGTACAACTACGGCAACACGGCCTTCACGCCGTCGAACTTCCCCGCGTCGGTCGAGTTGATCGGCTCGGTCCACTACCCGACGGGGCTCGCCGGCGGCCTCTACCCGCTCGTCGTCTTCCTGCACGGGCGCCACTCGACCTGCTACTCCAAGTCGGGCCTGACGGCCCTGCGCTGGCCGTGCCGCAGCACCGAGCAGCCGATCCCGAGCTACCAGGGCTACGACTACATCGCCGAGAAGCTGGCGAGCCACGGTTACGTCGTCGTCTCGATCAGCGCCAACGGCATCAGCGCCTACGACAACCAGGTCAACGACCTCGGCATGCAGGCGCGGGCCGAGCTGATCCAGCGCCACCTACAGCAGTGGGCGACCTTCAACACAGCGGGCGCCGCGCCCTTCGGCTCGAAGTTCATCGGCAAGGTTGACCTGCAAAAGGTCGGCACGATGGGCCACTCGCGCGGAGGCGAGGGCGTCGTCAAGCATTACGTCCACAACGCCTCGCTCGGCTCGCCCTACGGGATCAAGTCGGTCTTCCCGCTCGCGCCCGTCGACTTCAACCGCCCCGTCATCAACAACGTGCCGCTGTCGGTGATGCTGCCCTACTGCGACGGCGACGTGAACGACCTTCAGGGCGTCCACTTCTACGACGACGCGCGCTACAACGCGGCGGGCGACGCGGCGGCCAAGCACACCGTCTACGTGATGGGGGGCAATCACAACTACTACAACACCGTCTGGACGCCCGGCCTCTTCCCGGCCGGCACGGCCGACGACTGGACCGCCTACACCTCCGGCGGCAGCAACGACCCGCACTGCGGCACCGTCTCGGGCAACAAGCGCCTGACCGCGGCGCAGCAGCGCGGGACGGGCCTGGCCTACATCTCGGCCGCGATGCGCGCCTACGTCGGCGGCGAGACGCAGTTCCTCCCGTACCTGACGGGCGCGAGCGCGCCGCCGCCCTCGGCCCAGACCACCAACCTCCACGTCTCGTACCACGCGCCGGACACGGCAGCCACGCGCCGCGACGTGAACCGCCTGCTGGCCTCCTCGAACCTGACGACCAACACGCTCGGCGGGGCGTCGGCGCAGACCGGCCTGACGCCGCACGACCTCTGCGGGGGCGACTCGCCGCAGCCGCAGCACTGCCTGCCCTCGACGCAGGCCACCTCGCGCCAGCCGCACACGACGCCCAGCGCCCGCTCCACCAGGCGCGGCCTGAGCCAGCTCCGCACGGGCTGGACCTCGCTCGGCTCCTACACCAACGACCTCCCGCTCGGCGCGCGCAACGTGAGCGGCTTCCAGTGGCTCACCTTCCGTGTCGGCGTCAACTTCGCCGACTCGCGCAACGCGGCGGGCGCGGCGCAGAACTTCACGGTCGTCCTCACGGACGGCTCGGGAGCGACCGCCAGCCTGCGGGTGGCCGACGTTTCCGGCGTGCTCTTCTACCCGCCGGGCTCGGTGGCCTCGGTGCCGAAGGTCTTCCTGAACACGGCGCGCATCCCGCTCTCGTCGTTCACGGGCATCAACCTGACGGACGTGCGCACGGTCCAGTTCCGCTTCGACCAGAACGCGGGCGGCGCCCTGCTCATCTCCGACCTGGCCTTCGCCTCGCCGCCGGCCCCGTAAGGCCGGCACTGCCGGACGAAGGGCGGTTAGTCAGCCGGGCGGGCGGGGAGCTTAATAACTCCCCGCCCGCCCCCACCCGGGAAGCCCCGGCGGCGGTTGACTCGCGCCGCGGGCTGATGCTATCACTCTCCGTTGCATCAGGAGCGACCCTGCGAGCTGGAGGGTCCGGCAACCGGGCAAGGAGACGCGACGGTGCCGTGAAGGTCACTTGAAGCGACCTTCGATGTGCAGAAGCTCAGGCTTCCGAAGATGTTGTCTCCGCGGGTAAGAGGGTCGGCGGGCTGCAAGTCAAAGCCCGGCCGGCACGGCCCGGCCGCAAGCGCCCTCCCTGACGCATATCTGACAATCCTAAAACTCTGAAAGGGTATGCATAGTGTCTGCTGATAACCTGACCCCCCGTCACACCTTCTCCTTCTCTTCCGAATCGGTCTCCGAGGGCCACCCCGACAAGGTCTGCGACTTCATCGCCGACTCCGTGCTCGACGCCTACCTCGCCGGCGACCCGGCGAGCCGCGTGGCCTGCGAAGTCCTCTGCAAGTCCGACACTGTGGTCGTGGCCGGCGAGATCACCTCGAACGCCGAGGTGGACCACGAGGCGGTGGTGCGCGAGGCCGTCAGGGCCATCGGCTACACCGACCCCGAGGAGTCGTTCAACGCCGAGGGGGTCCGCGTCGTCCAGATGCTCACGCGCCAGTCGGCCGAAATCTCGCAGGGCGTGACGGCCGAGACGAGCCTCGTCGGCGAGCAGGGCGCCGGCGACCAGGGCATCATGTTCGGCTTCGCCACGGACGAGACGCCCGAACTGATGCCGCTGCCCGTGCTGCTGGCCCACCGCCTGACCTACGGGCTGGCCGAGGACCGCAAGGCCGGGCACAAGCGTTGGCTGAGGCCCGACGCCAAGTCGCAGGTGACGGTGCTCTACGACGGGAACCGTCCCGTCGAGGTCACCGACCTGCTCATCTCGACGCAGCACTCGGCCGACGCGTCGCGCGAGGAGATCGCGGCCTACGTCTCGGGAGAGCTGGCGCCGCGCGTGCTCGGGAGCTGGTTCCACGAGGGCGTGAAGGTCTACGTCAACCCGACGGGCAGCTTCGTCCACGGCGGCCCCTCGGCCGACTGCGGCGTGACCGGCCGCAAGATCATCGTAGACACCTACGGCGGCGCGGGCCACCACGGCGGCGGCGCCTTCTCGGGCAAGGACCCGTCGAAGGTTGACCGCAGCGGCGCCTACTACTGCCGCTGGGTCGCGCGCCAGCTCGTCGAGGCCGGCCTCGCCTCGAAGGCCGAGATTCAGGTGGCCTACGCCATCGGCGTCGCCAGGCCCGTCTCGGTCAAGGCCGAAACCTTCGGCACGGGCGACCCGCGCGCCGCGGCCGAGTTCGTCTCGCAGTTCGACTTCCGCCCCTCGGCCATCATCGAGCAACTCGACCTGCTCCGCCCCATCTACCGGCAGACGACCAACTACGGCCACTTCGGCCGCACCGGTCTGCCCTGGGAGCAGGTCAGGGTCGCGGCCGAGGCGACCGTCGCCTAGACGCGGGTCGGAATACCCAACGCCAGGCATAGAGGCGGGCCGCGGCCGCCGGCTCACGGTGAGACGTACCGTGAGCCGGCGGCCGCGGCCCGCCTCTATGCCTGTGGCGGAACACGCCTCCGCTACTTGCCCGACGTTTTGCTCTAAGTAATGACGGTTGGCTCCTCGCGCCCGAAACGCTCGCCGAGCCTCAGCCACCCGCGCACAGCGCGCACGAGCGGCCCCAGCACCTCGGCCGGCTCGCCCTCGCCGCCGTCCTGCCTGTATTGCTCAAGGTAGACGCGCAGCGTCGCGCCCTCGGTCCCGGTGCCCGAGAGCCTGAGGACGACGCGCGAGCCGTCTTCGAGGAAGACGCGGACGCCCTGGCCGCGCGTGACACTGCCGTCAACGGGGTCGGTGTAACTGAAGTCGTCGGCGTGCCTGATCCGCCCTTCGCCGAACTCCGTGCCCGGCAGGTCGCCGAGCCCCGCCCTGACCTCGGACATCATCGAGGCCGCCGCCTCGGCCTCCAGCCCTTCGTAGTCGTGCCGCTGGTAGTAGCTGCGGCCGAAGCGGCGCCAGTGGTCGCGGACGATCTCGGAGACGGACTTACGCCGGGCGGCGATTATCGAAAGCCAGGCCAGCACGGCCCAGAGGCCGTCCTTTTCGCGGACGTGGTCCGAGCCGGTGCCGAAGCTCTCCTCGCCGCAGACCGTGCAGAGCCCTGCGTCGAGCAGGTTGCCGAAGAACTTCCAGCCGGTCGGCGTCTCGTAACAGTTGATGCCGAGCGCCTCGGCCACGCGGTCGGCCGCCATGCTCGTCGGCATCGAGCGCGCCACGCCCGCCAGCCCCTTGCTGTAGCCGGGAATGCAATCGCGCGCGTGCTCGGTGATGACGGCCAGCGAGTCGCCGGGCGAGACGAAGAAGCCGCGGCCGAGGATGAGGTTGCGGTCGCCGTCGCCGTCGCAGGCGGCGCCGAAGTCGGGCGCGTCCGGCCCCGACATCAGCCGGACGAGGTCGGCCGCGTGGACGAGGTTCGGGTCAGGGTGGTGGCCGCCGAAGTCTTCGAGCGGCGTGCCGTTGATGACGGTGCCGGCCTGCGCGCCGAGGCGCTCTTCGAGGATGCGGCGGGCGTAGGGGCCTGTGACGGCGTTCATCGCGTCGAAGGCCATGCGGAAGCCGCCGCGGAAGAGTGAGGCGAGGGCGTCGAAGTCGAACAGCTCCTCCATCACGGCCGAGTAGTCTTCGAGCGGGTCGATGACCTCGACCCGCGTCGCGCCGATTGTCGCTTCGCCTTCGCGTTCGAGGTCGATGTCGGGGTGTTCGACTGTGAGGTAGCGCTCGATCTCGGTCGTCCCCTTGTAGATGCGCTCCGTGACGGCCTCGGGCGCCGGGCCGCCGTTGCGGACGTTGTACTTGATGCCGAAGTCTTCCTCGACGCCGCCGGGGTTGTGGCTGGCCGAGAGGACGAGGCCGCCCAAAGCGCCGCGACGCCGGATGGCCGCCGAGACGGCCGGCGTCGAAAGTATCCCGCCGCGCCCGACGAGGACGCCGCCGAACCCGTTGGCCGCGGCCATGCGAACGATAGTCTGAATGGCCTCGCGGTTGAAGTAGCGGCCATCGCCACCGACCACCAGCGTCTCCGAAGCGAAGTCGGCGCCGGTAATCTCGCGCACGGCGTCGAAGACCGACTGGACGAAGTTTTCGAGATAGCCGGGCTGCAAGAAGACGCGCGTCTTCTTGCGCAGCCCGGAGGTGCCCGGCCGCTGGCCGGCGAAAGGTTTGGTGGAGATGGTCTGCACGACCGCGTCGTTCATGGCCTCGCCTGCTTGCATGAAACCGCCTCGCCGAAGTTGGGATTTTGTACGCGGCCATGATAATGCCCACGCCGGCCGCGACGCGAGCGCCGGACGCGAGCGGCGTTCGCAACCCCCGGACACAAGCTGCGGACGTGAGGGGCGGACGCGCCCCGGTCGCGCGCCGCACGTGTGGCGCGCCGCGGCCTAGACCGCGACCGGCGCCGCGATGCGCGGGTGCGAGCGGTAGTCCGACACCTCGAAGTCTTCAAACTTGTAGTCGAAGACCGAAGGCGGGCGGCGCCTGATATTGAGCCGCGGGAGCGGGTAGGGCTCGCGCGTCAGTTGCAGCCTCACCTGTTCGAGGTGGTTCGAGTAGACGTGGCAGTCGCCGCCCGTCCAGACGAACTCGCCGACGCCGAGGTCGCACTGCTGCGCGATGATGTGGGTCAGCAGGGCGTAGCTCGTGATGTTGTAGGGCACGCCGAGGAACGAGTCGGCCGAACGCTGGTAGAGCTGGCAAGAGAGCCTGCCCTCGGCCACGTAGAACTGGAAGAGCAGGTGGCACGGAGCGAGCGCCATCCGGTCCAGCTCGCCCACGTTCCAGGCCGAGACGATCAGGCGGCGCGAGTCGGGATTCGACTTAATCTGCTCGACGACGCTCGCCACCTGGTCTGTGACGCGGCCGTCGGCCGCCTCCCAGCGCCGCCACTGCTTGCCGTAGACGGGGCCGAGGTCGCCGTTCGCGTCGGCCCACTCGTCCCAGATGCTGACGCCGTTGGCCTTCAGGTATGCGATGTTGGTGTCGCCGCTGAGGAACCAGAGCAGCTCGTGGATGATCGAGCGGAGGTGGAGCTGCTTGGTCGTCACCACGGGGAAGCCTGCTTGCAGGTCGAAGCGCATCTGGTAGCCGAAGACGCTCAGGGTGCCGGTCCCGGTGCGGTCCTCTTTTTTGACCCCGTGGCTGAGAATGTGTGAAAGGTAGTTCAGGTATTGTCGCATCAATCGCCCCCGGCCGTGCCGGCCCCGTCTGGTCTCGACGTTCGCGCGGGTGAATTTGGCACGAGCCGGGCGGATGATAACAGCGCGGCCCTGTCTTGTTCATTCCCGCGACCCGTTCGTTTCTCATTTCCGCACGGGCTTCGACCGCTCGCCCCGTCCTCGCCCTGATTGTCGGCCTGGCGACAAACATACCCGTCGGCCCTGCGGCGGCCTCAGTCGTCCGCGCCGAGGCGGCCCAACTCCTCGCGCAGCTCGCGCCGTTCGAGCAGCAGCCGGAGGAACAGGCGCCGCCGGCGCGCGATCAGCATCACGGCCTTGAACCAGCCGCGCAGGTCGTAAAGCTCCTCCGAGGAGCGCAGAGCCACGTAGCCGCACAGGGCCGCGAGCGGCACGACTGCGAGCCCCGCCCGCCAGCCCCATAGGTAGAAAGAAAGTCCGCCCAGGAGGAGCCACGTCAGCGGCATGAAGATGATGGCAGCGAGGATTTTGACGGTCGGCGTGATCTCGTCGGGGCCGTGGCGCGGGAAGAGCCGGGCCAGCAGCGCGCAGGCCAGGTAGGCCGGGAGGTGGAGCGCCGCGCCCGCCAGCGCGAGCGGCGAGAGCAGCAGCACCAGCCCGAGCCGCAACAGGAAGTAGCGAAAGACGAACCAGGCCGAGTGGTGCGACAGCGAAAGGTTTTCGGGCGACAGCCCCACTCGCCGCAACTCCTCCTCGTGCCGCTCGACCCGCTGCCGCAAACCCTCAAACCTTTCGCCTCCCTGCAACCGCTCGAACAGGCCCGCGGCCAGCCGGCGCAGGAAGACGAAACGCTCGGCCAGCGGCACGCGGACGTTGAGCCCTTCGGAGACCGAAGAGAATAGCCGCTCGGCCTTTCGCGCCGCGTCCAACTGCTCCTCGGTGTCGGCGTTCAGGGTCACTTCGAGCAGCGCCTCCTCGATGCGCGCCGTCAGCCCGACCACGGCCTCGCGCGGCGGCTCGCCACATTCGTCAAGCTCGACCGAAGGCACGTCGAAGGGCGGACCGAACCGCAGCAGCGCCTCGCTGCGGAAGGAGGTCTTCGAGGTGTAGTAGAGCCCGACCGGGACGACGCGCAGCCCGAGCGCCGGACCGGGCGGGGACGCTTCCGCCTCTCCCGGCGCCGGCGCGGCGGCCCCGAGCGCGATGCGTGCCGCGCCCGTTTTGACCGGCAACAGGCGCGTCGAGTTGTGCGAGACGCCCTCGGGGAAGAGGGCGATACTGCCGCCGGCGCGCAGCAGCTCTCGGCAGGCCGCGAACGTGCGGACGTTCTGCTTCACGTCCTCGCCGGCGTCGGCGCGGCGGTAGAGCGGCAGCGTGCCGACCGCCCTCAGCGCCGCGCCGATGACCGGCAGGCGGAAGAGCGTTGACTTGGCTAAGAAGGCGATGCGGCGCGGCAGCGCCAGGAAGACCAGTCCCGGATCAATCAGGCCGTTCGGATGGTTGAGGACGAAGACGAGCGGCCCCTCCCCCGGCGCGAGGTCGGCCCGGCTCGTCTCGATACGCCGGAAGAAGAGGCGCAGGGCGACGGCCCCGATTAACTGCACTAGCCGCTGCCGCGGCGTGCCCCCGCGCCCGAAGATCATGTCTTTCAGGCGCAGGACTCTGGTCTGTTCCGGCATCGACAGAAATTATAAACAAAATCGCACGGCCGCCGCCTCAGGCCGGCGCCGCAGGGGAAACCGACGGGCCTGACGGGCAGGGAGGCGGGCGAGGGGACAGGAAAAGAAGAAGGGGCGGCGTCGCCCGTCGCGCCCGCCGCCCCCGTCCTGAACCGTGCTGTTACTGTTAATGTCGTTCCCGGCCACCCGGCCCGAACTCATCGGGCCACGTCAGTTGCCCTCGTTCGGGATCGCGGCGGGCCGCCCGCGCCGTGTGCTCTTACCCGTGCGGAGAAGCTGGCGCAGCTTAGTCCGTGCCTTGTGGAGCTGAGACTTCGACGTGCCTACCGAACAGCCCAAAAGCCGCGCCACCTCCTCGTGCTCGTGCCCCTCCACGTCGTGCAGCACGAAGACCGCCCGGTAACCCGGCGGCAACTGCCCCAGCGCCTTGT
>DASQMB010000009.1:0-10356 GCA_035645715.1 Pyrinomonadaceae bacterium | reverse complement strand
CGCCGGAGAACGGGTCGGGCACGAAGAGCTCGGCCGTCAGGGCGGGGCGGCCGAGGTAGCCGCGGGCGAGGCCGGCGCCCCCGACGTAGAGCTCCCCGGTCACGCCCGCGGGCACCGGCCTCATCCCACGGTCGAGGATGTGCACCTGCACGTTGGACAGCGGGCGGCCGATGGAAGGGCCGCGGCGGTTCGGCCGGACGCGACATTGCGTGCTGTCTACGGTGCACTCCGTCGGCCCGTACACGTTGAAGTAAGCCACCCCGGTCTGCGCGGCCAGCTCCGCCCACGCGGCGGCGTCAATCGCCTCGCCCCCGACCAGCACGGCGGTCGGGTAGGGGTGCGCGGCGTCGTCCTTGCCGACCAGCAGGAGACTGGCGACGGCCGGCGTGCAATCGACGGCATCCACCTGATGGCGATTGAGGTAGTTCAGCATCTCCGCGCGGTCGGTCCTGACCTCCTCGGGGATGAGGCAGAGCGTCCGCCCGGCAAGCAGTTGGATCAACTGCTTGACCGAGGCGTCGAAGGCCAGCGAGGCGTTGACGCCGACCCGCCGCGGCGGCTCGATTGACGAGTAGACGGCGCTTTCCAGAGCGCGGAAGAGGTTGACGACCGAGCGGTGCTGGACCATGACGCCCTTCGGGCGGCCCGTCGTGCCGGAGGTGTAGATGACGTAGGCGAGGTTACTGTCGTCCATCCTCCACTCGGGGTTCGCCGCCGGCCGGTCGGCCCACTCTTCGCCGTCGAGGCGAATCGCCCTCACGCCCTCCCTCGCGGGCGCGCTCGCGCCCCGGCCGACGAGCAGGAGGTCGGCCCCGGCGTCTTCGAGCATGAAGTCTATGCGCTCCTGCGGGTAGGCGGCGTCAACCGGGACGTAGGCCCCGCCGGCCTTGAGGACCGCGAGCAGGCCGACCACCACCTCCGACGTGCGCGACAGCAGCAGGGCGACGCGCGCCTCCGGGCCGACGCCCTGCGCGCGTAAGTAGTGAGCGAGCCGGTTGGCCCGCTCGTTCAGCCCGGCGAAGGTCAGGCTCCGGTCTTCGGCGATCAGGGCCGGGCGGTCGGGGTAGAGCGCGGCCTGCTGCTCGAACAGGCGGTGGACGAGCAGGTCCGGCGGCAGGGGTGCGCGGGTCCGATTCCAGACCTCCAGTTGGCGCCGCTCGCCGTCGGTCAGCAGCGGCAGCGCGGAGAGCCTGCTCAGGGGGTCGGCCGCGACGCCCCGCAGCAGGGAGAGGAGATGCCCGGCCATGCGCTCGACGGTCGCTGCGTCGAAGAGGTCCGCGCTGTACTCCAACCTCCCGGCCATCCCGCCCCCGCGCTCCATCATGAAGAGCGTCACGTCGAACTTTGCCGTCTCCCGGTCGGGCTCAAAGACCTGCATCTCCAGGCCCGGCAGCTCGTGCGCCGCCAGCGAGATGTTCTGTAGAACGAACATCACCTGGAAGAGCGGCGTGCGGTTGAGCACCCGCCTGGGTTGCAGTTCCTCGACCAGAAGCTCGAAGGGCACGTCCTGGTTGGCGTAGGCTTCGAGCGCGCCGCGCTTGACCTCCCGCAGCAGGGAGGCGAAGTCGGGGTCGCCGCCCAGGTCGTTCCTGAGCACCAGAGTGTTGGTGAAGAACCCGATCAGCTTTTCTATCTCGGCGCGGTTGCGCCCGGCGATGGGCGAGCCGACGACGATGTCTCGCTCCCCCGTGTAGCGCGACAGCAGGACCTGGAAGGCCGCCAGCAGCGTCATGAACAGCGTGACGCTCTCGCGCTGCCCGAGCGCGTGAAGCTGCGCGGTCAGCTCGGGCGGCACCTCGAAGTCGTGCCGCGCCCCGCGGTAGGACGGCTCGGCCGGGCGCGGGCGGTCCGCGGGCAGTTCGAGCGCGGGGAGGCCGCCGCCGAGTCGTTGTTTCCAGTAGTCCAACTGCGCTCTGACGGCAGAGCTTTCGAGCCAACGCTGCTGCCAGTGGGCATAGTCGGCGTACTGCACGGGCAGGGCGGGCAGGGCCGGGGGCTCGCCCACGCTCAGCGCGCGGTACAGCTCGGCGAACTCGCGCACCAGCAGCGCCACCGACCACCCGTCCGAGACGATGTGGTGCATCGTCACCTGTAACAGGTGGTCGTCCTCGGCGAGCCTGATGAGCGTGACGCGCAGCAGCGGCCCCGCGGACAGCGAGAAGGGCGCGCGGGCGTCTTCGACGGCGACGCGCAGGGCCTCCGCTTCGCGCTCGCCCGGCGGCAGGTGTTGCAGCCCGACGACCGGGACGGAGGCCGGCCACTGTTGCCTGACGACCTGGGCGGGGCGGCCTTCGCTGGCGACGAAGACCGTGCGCAAGACTTCGTGCCGGCCCACGATCTCGCGCAGGCATCCTTCGAGCAGCGCCGTTTCGAGCCGGCCCCTGAGCCTGAGCGAAACCGGGATGTTGTAGAAGGGGTTGTCCGGCTCAAGCTGGTGCAGGAACCACAGGCGCTGCTGGCCGGAGGAGAGCGGCATCTGTTCCCGCCGCGGCACGGGCGCGAGCGCGAAGGCGTCTCCGGGGCGCGATGCGGCGGGCGCGGCGGCGGGCGATGCGGCGGGCGCGGCGGCGGGCGCGGCCGGCTCAGACAATTCCGCGATGCGCAGGCTTAGCGAGCGGATGGTCGAGTAAGTGTAGATGTCCTCGAAATCTATGCCGACCCCGAACTCCTTGACGATGGCGTTGGTGAGCTGCGTGCCGCTCAGCGAGTCGCCGCCGAGGTCGAAGTAGTCGTCGTCGCGGCCCAGCTCGCCGACGCTCAGCACCTCGCCCCAGATGCGTGCGAGACGCCGCTCCCAGTCCGTGCCGTCTTCGTCGCGCAGGAGGCTGGCGGCGCTCGCCCGCTCGGGCGTCTCGGGGGCGGCCTCTTCCGCGCGCGACGCCGACGGGGCCTGCCTGACGGGGGCGCCGGCCCAGAACCTCTTCTTCTCGAAGGGGTAGGTCGGCAGTTCCACCCGGCGGCGCCCCTGCCCTTCGTAGAGGGGCTTCAGCGAGAAGGAGGCCCCGGAGAGGTAGAGACGCGCCAGCGCGTGCGCGAGGCTGCCGCTCGACCCGGCTGCGAGCGAGGGGACGACTTCGAGGGCGGGCAGATCGGCGTGCGGGTCGGCGGCCAGGGCGCGGACGGCCGCGGAGAGAGCGCCTTCCGCGCCGATTTCCAGAAAGAGCGGCGCCTCGGATTTCGCCAGCTCGGCGACCACGCCCTTCAAACGCTCAACGTTGAGCGGGGCGAACTCGGTCGCCTGGAGCGCCTCATCCAAAGCCTGCCCGAGCGTGAGCCGGCCCGTCAGGACGGCCACCGCCTTGTTGCCCGCGCCCGTCCCGATCAGCTTGTCGGTGCCGAGCCCCAGAGATTGCCAGAGGTGGTAGAGCGCGAACTGAAAGGCGCACAGGGCCGTCGCCCTGTTGCCCGGCCGCCCCCCGAGCTGCTCAAGACACTGGCCGTGGTGGCGCGCGAAGAACTCGTGACGCCGCGCCAGCTCGTCGCAGGCTTCCGGCCCCGCCCCGGCGTCACCCGAGAAGAGGAAGACGACCGGCCTCGCCCTCTTGATCGGCGCGTGCCAGTCGCCCGCCTCGCCGCGCGCCGCGGCGGCCTCAAGCTCTGCGCGCAGCTCGTCCCTGTCGCGCGCGACGCACGCGAAGCGGAAGGGGTGAGAGTCGCGCCCGACGTTCAGGGTGTAGGCGATGTCGGCCAGCGACTCGGTCGAAGTCGGCAGCCACCGCCGCACGTCCTCCAGGTAGCGCAGCAGTGCGGCGGGCGTCTTCGCCGACAGCGTAAACACCTCCTCGGCCGCGTCGCCGGGGTCGCGCCTCGCCGCCCGCGGGGCCGCCCGCGGGGCCTCCTCCAGCACGAGGTGGGCGTTCGTCCCGCTCAACCCGAAGGAGCTGACCCCGCAGCGCAGGGGCGTCTCGTCGTCGGTCCGCCGCCAGTCGCCCAGTTGCGTGTTGAGCACGACGGGGGAGTTCTCGAAGTCGATCAGGACGTTCGGCTTGCGGAAGTGGAGCGAGGGGAACAGTTGTTTATGACGCAGCGCGAGCACGCACTTCGTCAGCCCCGCTATCCCCGCCGCCGAAACGAGGTGGCCGATGTTGGTCTTGACCGAGCCCAGGCGGCAGAACTGCCTGCGGCCCGTGAACTTCCTGAAGGCGTCGGTGATGCCCTGAATCTCAATCGGGTCGCCGAGCTTCGTGCCCGTGCCGTGCGCCTCTATGTAACCGACGGTCTCCGGCTCGACGCCCGCGTCCTGCCACGCGCGGAGGATGACGGCCGCCTGCGCCTGCGGGCTCGGCGCGGTTAGGCCGTTCGAGCGCCCGCCGTCCTGGTTGACGGCGCCGCCCCTGATGACGGCGTGGACGTGGTCGCCGTCGGCCAGCGCGCGGTCTAGACGCTTGAGCAGGACGACGCCGCCGCCCTCGCCGAACCCGGTGCCGTCGGCCGCGTCGTCGAAGGCTTTCGCCTTCCCGTCCGGCGCCATGATGCCGATGTCGGCCCCGCCCAGCCTGTCTTCCATGAAGAAGAAGTTGATGCCGCCGGCCAGCGCGTAATCGACCTCGCCGTGGAGCACCTTGCGCGACGCCTCGTAGACGGCCACGAGCGACGAGGAGCAGGCCGTGTCGACGACCAGCGCGGGGCCTTGCAGGTCCAGCGCGTAGGCCGTGCGGCCGGCCAGCGCCGCGGTGAGGTTGCCGGTGACGGCGGTCGGCTCGGCGGGGCCCGAGTCGAAGAGCCGGCGGTAGTCGGCGTTCGACGCGCTGAAGACGACGGCCGTCGCGCTGCCGCGGAAGTCGCCGAGGCTGTAGCCGGCGTTCTCGATGGCCGCGCAGGAGAGCAGCAGCAGCCACCGCTGCTGCGGGTCGGTGTACTCGGCCTCCTTCGGCGAGATGTTGAAGAACTCGTTGTCGAACTCGTCGATGCGCTCGACGGCGGCCAGCAACCGGCGCCGCTCCTCGGAGGTCAGGCCGCACAGGGCGGCGCGCTCCTCCGGCATCGGCCGCACGCTGTCGAGGCCGCGGCAGAGGTTGCGGTAGAACTCGTCCAGGTTTGCGGCCTCGGGGTAGAGCCCGCTGATCCCGATGATGGCGACGCCGTCTGACATGATGTGAACCCCTTGGGAGGCGGGCGGGCGGCGGCGCCCGCCCGCGCCGGCTACAACTCGAACCCCTGCAACTCCGGCTCCGCGTCCGCCTGCGGGGACGCGCCGCCGAGGGCGGCCGCGATCTCCTCGACCGTGCTGTGCTTGAAGAGGTCAACGACCGTCAGGAGGCCGGGGTAGACTTCGTTGAGCAGGCGGAAGACGCGCACGATCTTGAGCGAGTCGCCGCCGATGTCGAAGAACTTGTCGCGGACGCCGACGCGCGGTAGCCCCAGGACCTGTTGCCAGACGCGAGCGACCGTCTCCTCGGCGGGCGTGCGCGGGGCGACGTGAAGCGACGCGGGCGTGAACTGCGGGCCGTGGGGCTTCAGCAGCGCGCGGCGGTCCACCTTGCCGTTCGCCGTCAGCGGGAGACTTTCGAGCGCGACGAAGGCCGCCGGCACCATGTATTCCGGCAGCCTCTCCGCGAGGAAGGCTCGCAGTTGCGGCAAGAGCTTCGAGGCGACGACGCCTTGCAGCGGGTTGTTGGCGTACCTGTTCCACGGGGCGGCCGGCCGCCGCACCGGCTCCGGGAAGAGCGAGGCGGCGCGGGAGGCCGACGGCACGACGACGCCGCCGGTTTCCGGCGGGACCGCCTCCCTGCGCGCCAGCGCGGCCTCGAAGGAGCCTTCGGCGCCCGCCCGCGCGCAGCTCAGGGCCACCTCGTAAGGCACACGCTCGGCCACGGCCAGGAGGTCTTCGGGGTCCACGGCGGGCTCTCGCCCCTCGGCCTCCGCGCGCAGCCACTCGCCGGCGCTCTGCGGCTGTCCGCCCGCGCCGTGGAGCCAGCGCAGCCCGTGCGCCTCGGCGGCGAGGCGCGCGTTCGGAACGTTCGTCAGCAGGAGCGCCTCCGGCCGCTCCTCGGCCAGCCTCCGCTCCAACTTCGGCACGGTCAGCCCGGCCCCCCGCCAGTCGAGCCGCGCGGGCTCGGCCGCAGGTCTTTCGGCCTCCCCGAGCCGCAGCACTACGTCGTAGCGGAAGCGCGTCAGCTCGTTGTGGTGACGGCCGCGCTTCGGGCGAATCTCCACGCGGCCGATCTTCGGGGTGCTGTCCCTGAGCGCGAAGAAGAACTCCGGGTCGAGCAGCAGCTCGTCTTCCTCGCTCATCAGCCGGCGGACGCGGGCGGCAAGCTCCTCGCGCGTCGTCTCCGGCTCGACCTTCCGCGACTGCACGGAGAAATGGAAGGCTTCGAGCAGCCGGCGGTTGCGGATGTCGCCGACGTAGATGAAGCCGCCGGGCGCGACGACCTCGGCGGCGCCCTCCAGGACGCGCAGCAGGTAGTCTACGTTCGGGAAGTACTGCGCGACCGAGTTGAGCACGACCGCGTCGAACGAGTTCGGCGCCAGGCCGCTGAAATCGTCGGCGGGGCGTTGCAGCAGGTTGATGTCGGCCCCGTTCAGCTCGTGCAGGGGCAGTTGCTCGCGCAGGTAGTTGAGCGACTGCGGGGCGAAGTCTGTGCCCCAGTAGCGCCGGCAGTGAGGGGCGACGCGGAGCAGGAGCATGCCTGCGCCGCAGCCGATCTCCAGCACGCGCCGCGGCCGCAGGGCGAGGATGTTCTGTACAGTCCCCTCCACCCAACTGCGCATCTCCTCCTCTGGGATCGGCTCGCCGGTGTAGGAGCTGATCCACCCGCTCAGGTTCAGCGAGCCGTCCGACACCTCTCCGGCCTGGCTGTAGACGCCGTCGAAAACGTCCTGCCACTGCCGGACCCTCTCGTCGGTCCACGCGTCGTCGTGCACGTCGGGCGCGGCCTGCCCCTGCTGCGCGACGACGTAGGCGGTGAGCACCTTCTCGCCCGCCTCGTTCGCGTGGTCGAGCACGGCGGCTTCGGCGACCAGCGGGTGCCGACGCAGCACGGACTCGATCTCGCCGAGCTCGATGCGGAAGCCGCGAATCTTGACCTGGTGGTCGACGCGCCCGAGGAAGCGCAGCTCGCCGCCCGGCAGGTAGGAGACGAGGTCGCCGGTCTTATACAGGACCGCCCCCGGCTCGCCCCCGAACGGGTCGGGGATGAACACCTCGGCCGTCCGCCCCGGCGCGCCCATGTAACCGCGCCCGACGCCCGCGCCGCCGACGTACAGTTCGCCGGGCACGCCCACGGGCACCGGTTGCAGGCGCCGGTCGAGCACGTAGAGGCGCGTGTTGGCGACGGGCCGCCCGATGGGCACGTCTTCCGACTGCGCGGCGGGCGCGGCCGTCAGTGCGTGGTGCGTCACGTCGTCCGAGCACTCGGTCGGGCCGTAGGCGTTGAGCAGGGGCACGTCCGGGTACAGCTCGTGCCACCTGCGCGCGAGCGGCGGCGGCAGCGCCTCGCCGGTCACGATCAGCCAGCGCAGCGACGCCAGGCGCGGCGGCGGCTCGCGGCGCCCCGACACCTCTTCCAGCATCGCCTGCAAGAGCGACGGCACGACTTCGAGCACGGTCACGCCTTCGCGCTCGACCAGCGACAGCAGGCCCAGCGGGTCGTGCCTCAACTCGTCGCTGACGACGCGCACCGAGCCGCCGACGAGCAGCGGGGAGAGGAACTGCCAGACCGAGATGTCGAAGCACTGCGAGGCGTTCTGCGCGACGATGTCCGCGGCCGTGAGGCGCAAATCCGAGACCTTCGCCCAGAGGTGGTTGACCATCCCGCGCTGCTCGATCATGGCCCCCTTCGGAACGCCCGTCGAGCCAGACGTGTAGATGACGTAGGCAAGGTTCCGCGGGCCGCCCCGGGCCGCCGCGTCCGCCGCCCCCGCGTCACCGCCCGGCAGGTCTTCGAGCAGGAGGGACTGCGGCCGGGCCCCCTCGGGCAAGGCGAGCAGCGCCTCCCTCAACTGCGCCGCCGCAGCCCTGCCGGCCAGTGCCAGGCGACTGCCGCTGCGGCCCACGATCTGGGCCAGGCGCTGCGCAGGGTAACGCGGGTCCAGGGGCAGGTACGCGCCGCCCGCTTTGAAGAGCGCCAGCACGGCCGTCAGGAACTCCGCCCCGCGCTCGGCCAGCAGGACGACGACTTCGTCGGGGCCGACGCCCTGCGCGCCGAGAGCGCGGGCCATTCGGTCGGCGGCGGCGTTCAACTCGGCGTAGGTGAGCCGGGCCTCGTCCGTCAGCACGGCCACGGCGTCAGGGGTCGCGGCCGCCTGCCGCTCGAACAGTCGGTGGAAGCAGGTCTCAAGCGGGTAGTCCTGCGCCGTATGGTTCCAGTCGGAGAGCAGTTGAAGCCGCTCGGCCTCGGTCAGCAGGGGCAGGCGCGAGACTCTCTGCGACGGCTCTGACACCGCCGCCTCCAACAGCGTGAGGAAGTGGCCGGCCATGCGCTCGGCCGTGGCGCGCGTGAACAGGTCGGTGTTGTATTCCAGCGCCCCGACCACGCCCCCGTCCTTCTCCGCGAGCGTCAGCGTCAGGTCGTAGGCGACGGCGTCGGTCTCGACCGCCAGCGGCGTCAGGCGCACGCCGGGCAGTTGCAACTCCTGAAGGCCGAAGTTCTGGAAGCCGAACATCACCTGGACCAGCGGCGGGCGGCTCAGGTCGCGCTCCAACTGCAAGTCCTCGACCAGCATCTCGAACGGCAGGTCCTGGTGCTCGTAAGCCTCTAAGGAGACGCGGCGCGTCTGTTCGAGCAACTGCCCGAACGTGGGGTCGTCCGAGAGGCCGGCGCGTATGGGCAGCGCGTTGATCAGGCACCCGATGACGGGCTCGGTCTCCAGTCGGTGGCGGTTGGCGATGAGGGTGCCGGTGAGGATGTCGGCCTGCCCTGTGTAGCGATGCAGCAGGGCCTGCCAAGCGCTGAGCAGGATCATGTAGAGCGTCGTGCCCGTGCGGCGGCCGAGGCCCTGCATCTCGCGCGTCAGGCCGGCCGAAACCTCAAGGGGGGCGCGGGCGCCGTTGAAGGTCTGGACGAGGGGGCGCGTGAAGTCGAGTGGCAGGTCGAGAACGGGCAGCTCGCCCCCCAACTGCCTGCGCCAGTATCCGAGCAGGTGCTCAAGGAGGGCACCCTGCATGACCTCCCTCTGCCAGGCTGCGTAGTCCGCGTACTGAATCGGCAGCGGCGGCAGTGCCGGCTGGCGGCCGGCGACGAGGGCCGCGTAAGCCTCGCCGACCTCCCTGGTCAGGACGTTCATCGACCAGCCGTCGGTCACGATGTGGTGGACCGTGATGAGCAGCACGTGAGACTCCGCGCCCAGCCTGAGCAGCCGGGCACGGATGAGCGGGCCTTGCATCAGGTCGAACCCGGCGCGCGCCTCCTCGGCCGCCAGGCGCCCGACTTCTTCCTCCTGCCGCGCTGGCGGCAGGTGGCCGAGTTCTACGACGGGCAGCGACAGCTCAAGCGGTCGGGGCGGCAGCAGCATCACCGGCTGCCCGTCCTCGACGGCGAACTTCGCGCTCAGAATCTCGTGGCGCCGGAGCGCCAGGTTGAGGCTCTCCCGAAGCGCCTCCGCGTTCAGCAGCCCTTCCAGGCGCAGCGCGGCGGGCATGTGGAACAGGCTGCTTCCCGGCTGGAACAGCTCCAGGAACCAGAGCCTGTGCTGGGCGAAGGAGACGGGCAGGCTCGCTTTCCTCTCCGTGGGGACGATGGGCCTGGAGGCCGGCCGCCCTCCCGTGCGCGCGCGGTCGATGCGCTCGGCCAGCGCCGCGATTGTGGGCGCCTCGAACAGCGCTCCGACCGTCAGCTCTACCCGCGCCGCCCTGGCAACGCGCGACACGGCCTGAGTCGCCAGCAGGGAGTGTCCGCCGAGGTCGAAGAAGTCGTCGTGGATGCCGACGCCCGACACACCCAGTACTTCCTCCCAGATTCCGACGAGCACCTCTTCGAGCGCCGTGCGCGGCCTGGCCGTCCCCGCCTCCGCCTCTTCGCGCTGCTCGGCCGCTGCCCACCGCTCCAACTCCTCACGGTCCACCTTCCCGTTGGCCGTCAGCGGCAGCGCCTCCACCTCACGCACCACCCACGGCCTCATCGCCTCCGGCAGCCGCACGCGCACGTAATCGGCCCACGACGCGGCCTCGCTGCCGACGCCCCCGGCCCCGCTGTCTGTGCCCCCGGCGGCGCCGTCGTCGAGGCCCCCGGCCGTCTGGCGCACGACGTAGGCGACCAGCCTCGCGCCTCCTGTCTCCTCACGCCTCAGCACGACGGCCGCCGACCCAACTCCCTCCCGCTCCTCCAACACCCGCTCCACCTCGGCCAGCTCCACACGCTGGCCCCTCACCTTCACCTGCCGGTCCGCCCTGCCCGCGTACTCCACCTCCCCGCC
>DASQMB010000008.1:0-12508 GCA_035645715.1 Pyrinomonadaceae bacterium | reverse complement strand
CGTAGACGCTGACGCCGTTGGTGCCGACCGAGACGCCCGCCCCGGCGTGGTCGTTGCTGTTGTAGAAGTCGTTCGAGTAGGCGCCGCCGTGCTCGGCCCCGATGGCGTACTTCTGGCCGCTGACGCCGGCGTACCCGCTCGGAGCCTCGCCGTCGATCTCGTGCGCCGCGCGCGGCCTGGCCCAGAAGGCCACCGTGAAGTTGTTGACCACGTCCCTGAGGGCGGGCTTGGCGGCGACGGTGACGGTGTCGTTCAGGCCGTCGAAGTTGACCGCGCCGGGGCCGATCTTGCCGGCGCGGCGCGACGCCCCTTGCATCGTCCCAATGTTCCCCTTGCCGGACCAGTCAGTGACCGTGTTGTCGTGCCCCTCGTCGAATTTCCAGTGGGCGACGAGTTCGGCCGGGGGCCTGGCGAGGGCCGCAACCTGCGCGTCGGTCATCGCGCCGTTGAAGATTTTGACCTCGTCCATCTCGCCGTCGAAGAAGCCGTAGTTTTGTCCGCCGATGCCCTGCGGCACGACGTGCAGGAAGCTCTTCGGGCCGGCGACGCCGGTCCTGACGTGTGTGCCGTTGACGTAGAGCTTCGGCACCCGGTTCTCGTAGACGACTGTCACGTGCGTCCAGCCGTCGATGGCCGCCTGGTGGACGAGGCTGGCCGGCATGTAGTTACTGGTGTGCTCGTAGACGCTGACGCCGTTGGTGCCGACCGAGACGCCGACGCCGGCGTGGTCCGCCGAGCCGTAGAGGCTCTCGCCCTGCTCGGCGCCGATGGCGTACTTCTGGCCGGCGGTGCCGTAGTGAACGGCGTTCGAGCCCTCGGGGTCGATCTCGTGGGCGGCGCGCGGCCTGGCCCAGAACGAGAGCGTGAAGTTGTTAGTGACGTTTCTGAGCGCGGCGCCAGCATCGACGGCCACCTGGCTGCCCGCGCCGTTAAAGTTGGCCGCGCCGGCGCCGACCTTCCCGGCTGCCCAGGTCGCGCCATGCAAAGTGCCCGTGTTGTTCTTGCCCGAAGAGTCGGCGGCGACGAGGCCCGTGCCGGCGTCGAAGCGCCAGTACGCGACCAGTTCCGGCGGCGCGGCCGGGGCCGCCCCCTGAACCGCTGGCTCCGGCATGGCGCTCTCACTGCCGGCGGGCGCCGGCTCCGCTTCGACAAACGGCGCGCTGTCGGGCGTCGTAGCGAGAGGCTGGCCCGGCAGAACCGGCTGCTCGGAAGCCGCGGCGGTCAGCGCCGCCATTTCAATCGAAACCTCGCGCGGGCCGGAGGACGCGGCGAGCGGCTCAAGGCCCGACTCTACCGCGGCCGGGGCGGCCGCAGCCCGACCCTCGACAGTGCTGCTCCGAGGGTCGCTCTTTAAGTCGCCCGACTCCGGGGAAGCGTGCGCTTCGGCCGACGGTGCGCCGGACTCGGACGAGACGGCCAAGCCCTTATCCGCCGCGACGGCCGCCGATTCGCCGCCCGGCACCTTCACAGAGTTCTCGGCCGCGGAGGGCGCTGCTGCCGGAATCGCCGCCGGCATAGCCGACGCGCTCGCCTTGAACTCCCCTCCGCGTGCCGCGCCCTCACCGCCGGCCTCCACGGCGCGAACCGCGGGAGGCGTCTCCTTCAACACCTCCCCGACGACGCGCGGCGCGGCGGCGACGGCCTGCACGTGCCTACCGGCTCCCGCGGCGCCGAGCCGACGCGACGCGGCGCGAGGGCGGCGGCCCGTCTCCTCGCGCTCTTCGAGCGCGCCCGAGTTCCGGCGCGTCAGGGCCGGGGCTTCGCCGGCCGCGGCCTTCTCTTCCCGGCCTCCGCGCCCCAAGTCGGCGCCCCGCTCGGCAGAGTCGAGCGGGGCGATGGCGGGCCGAAGGCCCATCGGGTCGCCACCGTTAGTTCGTATCAAATCAGCTTCAACTCGCCGGAGGCGGGCCGCCCCATCTGAGGGGGCCCGGCTATTCAACGCCGCGAGAGCAGCCTGCGGCGCAGCGAGCAGGAGGCAAAGGGTTAGGGCGGTCCAACGCATCAGCGGAAGGCGGGGCAATAGCCAGAGAGGTAACATCGCGGTTGCGACTCCTGGGTAGATGAGGCGGCGACTGGTAAGCACCCCTGTGCTGCCGGCACGCTGCCGGCGGCATACGGGTATGCCTAATTTCATCTTGAAAGCTTGTGTGAGCTGAACGCGTCAGTGCAGAAAGGTCGAGGCACGACGAGGGCTGCTCATAAAAGGATGTCTCTGCGGGGTGGGCCTTGTGCAACGGGTGTGCCGGTTGATTTCGATAGTGAAAAATCGTCAATAAAGCATGAAATCGCAATCAACGAGGCGTCGAACGGCCGCCGCCATGTTTCACCACGAAACACCGCCGCCGACGCGTGTTTCAGGATGTGCCATCATCGGGAGCCCCCGGTCGATAGCTCTGGAAGGAGACTATGAAGGCCGGCAGTTAGTTCTACCTGATAGCGCCTGAACAGTTGTGCCCGCTACAGAAGGCTCAAAGTCTCGACCCTGACGCGCATGGGTATTCGCGCGGCCCTGACTTCCGGGCACGGGCCGCCGCGGGTCGGCAGAGTGATTTACTCCCCTCACGCCTCGCGCGTTAGTCACGGGAACGCGCTCCCATCGTCGCCCGCCGGGCGCGGGGGGCGCGTGTCCAAACCTTCTTAGGGGCCGTTAAGTGGCACCGCCGCGGCGGCATAGGAGCACCGCGGGGCGCGGCCCGGGAATAGTTGAAGTCATAGCCTCAACCATCACGGCATTCATCCGACAGAACAGGAGACCTCGTGAAACTCTATATCCGACTCGCTCTACTGTCTCTCCTCTGGCTCGTGCCGTTCAGCGACGGCCGGGCGCAAACTCCCGCGGCGGCCGATCAGAGGGGCGCCGCCTCCGAAGGCTGCGCCGCCGCGGCGCGGCTCACCGGGCTTACACAGGGGCCGTGTGTGGTGCGCGGCCTCGAACGGCGCCACCTGACGCGCGACATTGTCGAATACACGTTCCTCCTCAAGGTGGGCGACGGCGACCACGACGTGATCCGCGTGCACCGCGTCGTGCGCGAAGCCGGGCCCGGCGTCCCGCGCCAGGTGCCGCATTCGGTCTTCATGGTGCACGGCGACATCTGGGGCTTCGACGGCGCCTTCCTCGGCAGCACTCTCTCGGCCAACGTGCCGCGCGAGCAGTCAATCGGCGTCTTCCTGGCGGGCCGCGGGGTGGACGTGTGGGGCGTCAGCCTCCGCTGGACGCAGGTGCCGGCCGGGACCAACGACTTCTCCTTCATGAAGGATTGGGACATCCGCACGCACGTCGGCGACCTGGCCTCGGCCCTCGGAGTCGCCCGCGCGGTGCGCGGCGCCACCGGCAGCGGCTCGGCCCCGGTCGCCCTGCTCGGGTGGAGCCGCGGCGGAGTCCTCGCCTACGCCTACGCCAACGCCGAGACGCAGTTGCCCGCGGAGTCGCGCCAGGTGAGCGCGCTCATCCCCGTGGACGTGGCCTTCAAGTTCAACCCCGAGCACGAGGGGCAGCGCGCGGCGGCCTGCCGGCGCTACGCCGCGAGCAGACTGCAATACGACGGCGGCCAGCATCACTCCAACCTCGGTGTGCTGGCCCAGACGCTCGGGCTTCTGGCGGCCACGGAGCCGAACCTGCCGTCGGCGGTGCCGGGCTTCGCCGGCCTGACGAACGCGCAGGCGGCGCTGCTGCTCATGACCTCGACCCACCTGCTCTTCGCCCCGAACCCGCCCGTGCCCGCCTACCACTTCAACGCGGGCAAGTTCAACCTGCTCGGCCTGCCGACCGGGTTGCAGTACACGCGCGAGGCGTACCTTTACGACTTCCTACAGGCGGCCGCGCCCTTCCAGAGCTTCACCGAACAGGTGGAGACCGAGGCCGTCTGGTGCGGCGACGTTGACACGCCGCACGACGACTACCTGGGCGAGATCAACATCCCCGTCCTCTACGTCGGGGCCGAGGGGGGGTTCGGCAGCTACGGCGTCGATACGCTCGGCCGGCTGGGGAGCGCAGACGTGAGCACGCACCTCGTCCGGCTCCACCCGGCGCAGGCGCGCGCAGTCGAGTTCGGGCACGCAGACCTCTTCCTCGCCGACAACGCCCGCGAGCTGGTCTGGGCACCGATCCACAACTGGCTCGTCAGCCGCTAAAAGGGTTTTCCGGCCGGGCGTCAGGCGCGCGGCGATAACAGAGGGGGCGCGGAGGAGTTTGACACAGGCTCAACTCTTCCGCGCCCCCTTTTGCGTGCGCTCTTATGCGCCGGCCGCGGCCCGCGCTCACATCCCGATCTTCGCCGCGTGGTCGGCCATCACCCTGCGCAGGATGCGCCAGGAGAGGTCTGAGTAGGTGGGGAACTGTATCAGGTCGTGGCGCGACTTCTCATCGACGAAGGTGAACTGGTCGCGCGTGTCCGGCTCCGGCTCGGGCGCGGCGCCGACGAGAGGCAGCTCGCTCTGATTCAGGTAGACGTGGAAGGTCGCCGCGAAATTACCGCTGTCGTTGAGCAGGTTGTCGGGGCCGACAGGCCGGTCGCCGCCGTCCATCGGGCAGTAGACCTTGTGCACGGCGAAGCGTTCGCCGTCGAGCCAGGCGCACTGACCCGGCGTTAGCGTGAGCAGGCCCACCTTCTCTGCGTCCCAGGCGAGGCACGCGTAGGCCATCACGTCGATCTGCCCCGACAGGTTGTAAATGATGCCGGTCGTCCGGCCGTGCGAGTGCATGGGCGAGTAGTGCCGCGCCGGCCAAATCTCCAGCACGACGGGCGAGCCGAAGTCGCCCTGGTGGATGTCCTCCTCCGCGCCCGTCTCGTAGCCGTACCTGTCGGCGGCCAGGTCGTCGTAGTCGCCCTTGCCGGTGCAGGCGACGCGGATGTAGGGCGGGTGAGAGTCGTCCTTCTCGGCCTTCTTCTTCAGAATCTCCCGCAGGAGGCCGTCGCCGGGGGCGATGCTCGCCCTGATCGCCTCGGTCTCCCAGGCCGAGAAACGGATGGAGGATGCCTTGCGCGCCAGTTCGAGGACGCGCGTGGGGATCATCAACTGCCGAACGTAGTCGTCGAAGGAGGTGGCCTGGCCGATGACGAGCGAGGTCGGGACGTTGTTCATAACGATCCCCTGGCTCGCCCTGATGCGAAGCTCCAACTCCTCCTCTCTGGTGATGTAGTAAGGGGGTGCGAGTTCGGCGCCCTTCGCCTCTCCCCCGATCTCCTGCGGCCTGTCGGTCACTTGGCTCATTCTTGCTCCTCTCTTTAACCCGGTCGTCTGTCCGGCATGCCGGCCCGCGGGGCGGTGGCGCGGCGGCCGGACGCGAGAAAGGCCCGGCGAAAGCGGCGGGCGGGGTTTCGCCCTCGCCCGTCCGGCCGGACTGTTACGACTGAAAGTGTGTATGGTGAATTTTCGGGGCTTCCATTATGCGGCGGCTATGCGGCGGCTATGCTGCGCGCGCGCTCTCGATAAAGAGCGGCGTTAAGATACACGCGGCGGAGGCGCGGAGCAACAGTCTTGAATGAGGCGGGGAATCTTTAAAGTTGAGGTGACGTTGACACGAGCCCGCGGCGCTGCCGTGCGCGCCGGGCGGCTACTCTTCGTAAGAGAGCTTGCCCCGTGTGACCCTCGCGGCCGAGGTGTAGGGGTGCGGCCTGTTATCCCTGGCGTTCATGATGTGAAGGACGGTCACGCCTGCGGACTTCAGGTGGTCGGCGATCAGAGCCCTGTGGCACCTCCACCAGACGGCCTCCGAACACATGATCGCGGTCCTCTTTTCAACGGCGCGACCCAGCAGCGCCGCGACGCCGCGCCGGAACTCGTCCGTCTCCATGTGGTCCGCGTAAGCCCGGAAAGACCCGTTCCTCCAGACCGTGTTCCTCGAATCTTTATTCTGCTTCCTCCTGCCGCCCAGCTCGCTCAGGTAGACGTAGCCGATGCCGGCCCGGCCCAGTAACTCCGCCAGCTCGTCCCGGTTGAAGTGAGGATACTTGTTCGAGCCCGGCAGCTTCCTGATGTCCGCCAGCACCTCGATCCGGTTGCCCTTGAGCAGGTCTAAGAACTCGTCGGCGCCCCTGTTCGAGTGGCCCACAGTGTACAGGGTTATCCCCTCCCGCTCGTCCATAGGGCCGATTATACTTCGGCCCGCGCGGCGTTCGACTCCCGCCCGCGCGCGACCTGGGAGCGGGTCGAGCGGGCCTCACAGGATGCCTTCGAGCTCACCCGCCTCGGGCGCGGGCACGTCGGCGAAGACGGGGTGTGAGAGGTAACGCTCGCCGAAGTCGCAGACGACCGAGACGATGAGTTTGCCTTCCATCTCGGGCCGCGAGGCCAGTTGTAGGGCGGCCCAGGTGATCGAGCCCGAAGAGATGCCGGCGAAGACGCCCTCCTCGCGCGCGAGCCGGCGCGCCGTGGCTATGGCGTCCTCGTTCGTCACCCTGATGACCTCGTCGTAGATGCCCGTGTCGAGGTTCGACGGGACGAAGCCGGCGCCCATGCCCTGCTGCTTGTGCGGCCCGGCCTGCCCGCCCGAGAGAACCGGGCTCTCGTCCGGCTCGACCGCCACGATTCTCACGCCGGGCTTGCGCTCGCGCAGGTAGCGCCCGACGCCGGTGATCGTCCCGCCCGTGCCGACGCCGGAGACGAAGGCGTCCACACGCCCTGCGGTGTCATCCCAGACCTCCGGCCCGGTCGTGCGGTAGTGAATCTCCGGGTTGGCCGGGTTGTCGAACTGCCTCGGCATCCAGGCGCGGTCGCCGAGCCGTTCGAGTATCTGCTCGGCGCGCTCAATGGCGCCGCGCATCCCGCGCGCGCCTTCGGTCAGGACGAGGTGGCAGCCGAGAGCGCGCAGCAGGTGACGGCGCTCCACGGTCATCGTCTCCGGCATGGTGAAGACGCAGCGGTAGCCGCGGGCGGCGGCCGCGAACGCGAGGCCGATTCCGGTGTTGCCGCTCGTCGGCTCGACGATGAACATGCCGGGCCGCAGGAGCCCGCGGGCGACGGCGTCTTCGATCATGGCCGTGCCGATGCGGTCCTTGACGGAGTTGAAAGGGTTGAAGCCCTCGTGCTTGACGACTACGGTGCCGGGCAGCCCCCCGCCGAGGCGGTTCAGACGGATGAGCGGCGTGTCGCCGATGGCGCTCGTGATGTCGGCGTAGATTTGTCCGCGGGGCATGTTCGCTTCCCCCTTCAGAATTCAGGTGATTAAGGCCGGTGCCGTTAGGGTATCTTCCGCCGCCCGCGCCGGCAAGCGCCGCCGGCCGCGCCGTGACCGCGCGAGGTGTGATTTAAACCTCTCAAACCTCACGCGTAAACCTTGCGGCCTCGACAATCGAGACTCGGGAGCGCGAATGAATTTTCAGCGACAGCCATGCCGACCCGGAACAGTAACGAACGACTGATGAAGCTCTCGCACATACGAAAGAGCCGGCGGGCGAGACGTTTACTGTCCGCCCTCTCGTGGTGCCTGCTCTGTGCCGTCCCGGCGCTGGCGCAGGACTCCATGGAGAAGAGGACGCTGACAATCCCGCTCGGCGAGACGGCCGTCAGGGTGAACGTCTACGAGAAGGAGGGCGCCCGCGTCACCTTCTTCGCGCCGCACCACAACGAGCGGCCCGCGGCCGCCGCGGCCGGAGAGGCCGTCGCCGGGAGGGGCGGGCGGCTAATCGAAATCGTCTCCTACGACGGGGGCGGCCTTCCGGCGAGGCGCCTGCGGTTCGGCTTCCGAGGGCGGGCCTACAGCGTTGACCCTAACAGGGTCTTTACGGAGAACGGCAGGAGGTGCGACGGCGTACCGCCGGAGGCGCGGCAGGCCGTCGAAGCTTTTGCCGGCGCGCTGCTCGACATCGTCTTCGCGGCCGGCGGCGCGCGGTTGAGGGACGGCGAGGTGTTCGTCGTCGCCGTTCACAACAACGCGGACCACGACGGAAAGGGCGGCCGGCAGAGGGCACAGGACTTAACCGCCGCCGCATTCGCCAGAACCGGTACGGCCGACGCCCGCGCGCACGGCGCTTTTCACGAGCAGGCCGCAGGCGTCTACCTCTCTAACCGGGAGGCGGACCCCGACAACTTCGTCATCCTCTCGTCGCCGCGGCTGATGGCCCCCTTCGCCGAGAGAGGCTTCAACGTGGTCGTGCAGAAGCCGGCCGAAGAGCTACGGGACGCGAGGTGCGGCGTGGACGACGGCTCGCTCTCGGTCTACTCGGCGCTGCGCGGCATCCCTTACGTCTGCCTCGAAGCCGACGCCGGGAGCGGGGCCGGCAGGCAGAGGGAGATGCTGGAAGTCGTCTACGGGCTCCTGGCGCGGCCCGCCTCCGGCCTGCCCTGAACGCGGCGGCCGTCATCAATCTCGCAGCCGGCACGGCGCGGACGATTCTGCTCGTCCGCGCTTTTCATTTGCAGGTCGTCGGCGCTCTTCATTTGGCGCGCCTGATTCTTTTAACCGCGCAGCTACGCGCTAAGAGTGTGCGGGTAAGAACCCGGCCCCGCCGCGTCGGAGAGAGCGTGCGCGGGCGGGCTGCGAGTGATGAGAACAGCAACCGGAAAACTGGCCGCCTCGGCCCTCCTGATTCTGAAGCTCGCGGGCGCGACTCTCTGCGTCGTCGCCGCCGTCGGGCACGTCGTCGAGGCCGCCGGCCGCGACAACCCCGACGCCCGCGAGGCCCGCACCGCCGGGGCGGCGAGCCCGCTGATGGCCGCCGGCTTCGACGAGGCCCTCGACAGCGCGCTGGCGCGGCGCGGGGCTGCCGGAAAAGTTTTGTGCGACAAGGCCGACGCCGTCTCGCGGCGCATCCTGAGGGAGTACGGCGCGGTGTTCCTGGCCGGCGAACAGGTGCTGGCCCCGCCCGTCTGCATCTTCTCCGGCCCGCAGGAGGTGGCGCTGTTTCAGGCCGAGGCGCAGACGCGCGCGGCGACGATCAAGGGCACGACCGTCGAACTCCAACCCGCCGCGATGCAGGCGCTCCTTGCCGCGCGCGAAGAGGCGCTGGCGGCCGGACTCGACATCACGCCGCGCGACGGCCCTGAGGCCGCCCGCCGCGATTACGCAGACACCCTGCGGCTCTGGAACTCGCGCCTCCTGCCCGCGCTCGAACACTGGCGGCGGCGCGGGGCGCTGACCGCCGAAGAGTCGGGGCGGCTGAGAGCCTTGCCGGCGCACGAACAGATCGGCCCGGTCCTCGAACTTGAGGGGCGCGGCATCTTCTTCAGCAGAGACTTCTCAAAGTCGATCCTGCACTCGGTCGCGGCCCCCGGCGCGTCGCAGCACCTCTCGTTGCTGGCCTTCGACGTGTGCGAATACGCCGACGAGAGGGTGCGCGCGATTCTCTCCCGGCACGGGTGGTTCCGCACCGTGCGCAACGACTCGCCGCATTTCACCTACCTCGGTCTGCCGGAGAAGCTGTTGCCCTCCCGCGGCCTCAAAAATCTCAAGACGCGGGAGGGGGAATTCTGGGTGCCGAATGTCTGAGGGGCCGCTTTGAAGGCACAGCCGCAGCCGGGCCGCGGGCGGGCGCAGCCCCCTTTTTGGGCCGCCGCGCGGAATCCGCGTTGCGGGTAGACGGTTTGACGTGCTCAGGGGCTCTCCGAACGAGGGCCGGCGCACTTGGGGGACGCCCGCCACCTGCTCGCGCAGGTAGTCGAGGCAGTAGGCGAAACCGTGCAGCACGGGTCTCGTCGTCATCACACCGGGCGGGCCGGGCCGAAATTATTGACGGCCCGAACTCGTAATGTGTATAAAACTCCGGTCGCTCGACACGCTCTCCCTTTCACTTCATTTCAGCCGACGAGGAACTCTCCATGACGCGCACTACCCCCTTCGCCGCCGCCGCGCTCTGCGCGAGCCGCCTTCGCGCGCTCTGCGCGACCGTCTTCGCTCTCCTTCTCCTGCTCGGCGCGGGCGGCGCGGCCGACGCACAGATGCCCGCGCAGACGCCCTCTCCCTTCGCTGGAAAATACAGCGGCGAGTGGGTCGCAAGGCCCGCGCCGGGGGCCAACTGGCCCGACGGCGAGCCGGAACACGTCGGGACGTGGGACATCACTATTGACGCGGAGGGCAAGGTCACGGGCTCGGAATACGACAAGACTTCGGACGAGAGCGGAAACATCGTCGGCTCTATCGGCTCGGACGGTGCTATCAAAGTTCTGATCAAGTACCGCGTCCCGGTCAGCATCAGCGGGACTCTGGCGAAGAAGGAGACACGCCTCTCGGGGGTTCTGAAACAGGCGTGCAGCGACGGCGAGAGCGTGTGCGTCAACATCGAGTTGACCTTGAAGCGCAAG
Organism: Pyrinomonadaceae bacterium; assembly: GCA_035645715.1. Taxonomy (GTDB): domain Bacteria; phylum Acidobacteriota; class Blastocatellia; order Pyrinomonadales; family Pyrinomonadaceae; genus QHXN01. Next base: position 2,269 of record DASQMB010000008.1, on the reverse strand, counting down.
TAGGTGCTGCCGCGAGGCGGGCCGAAGGAGTCCGCCTGCGGAGCGGGCGCGCCAACGCCGGAGCACGAACCTCGTCTCCACGAGGGCACGAGGCCCCTGAGACGCCGGTTCGTCGGCAGGTTTGTCTTTGTCTTGAGCCGGGTTTGAGACGGGTTTGAGGCGGGCGGGTCGGTGGCGGGCAGAAGACGGGGGCGGTCGAGCCGGGCGAGGCGGCTCAGGCTTCGCCGATCTGCGTGAGAATGTTAGACAGTTCCACTTCGGTCAGATGCTCGTCGGCCAGTTCTTCCGGCGGGAGGCCGGGCGCGCCAGGCTCGCTGTAATGCTCGATTAAGCGGCGCAGCGCCGCGAGCCAGCCACGGGTCAGGGCTTCGACGGATTCGCGCCGGTACATCTTTTCGTGATAGCGGCAGACGAGTTGCAGCACGCCGCCGGCGACGCCCGCAGCGATCTCAAGTTTATAGGGCCGCTCGCCGTGAGGGCCGTGCATGGGGCCGGCCGCCTCCTGTGCCAGCGCGAACCAGCCGTCGTCCGGCAACAGGTGGTCGAACTGGCCCAGGTAGTTAAAGCTGATCTCCGGCAGCGGCGGCTCGCACAGTTCGGGCCGCCCACGCACGCCTTGTCTCATGTAGCGCAGGAGACCGAACCCGAGGCCGCCGTGCGGGACGCCCTGCAAAGTCTCCTGCACGCGGCGCAGAGACTGTTCCGCCCCCCCGGCCTCTCCGGCCTCAAGGCGCACGGGGAATATCTTCGTGAACCAGCCGACGGTACGCGAAACGTCCAGCGCGTCGGCGAGGTGGTCGCGGCCGTGGCCCTCGACCATCAGGCGCAGGCTCTCGCCCCGCCCCCACACGCCCCAGGCCTGCGCCAGTGCTGCCAATAACAACTCGTTAACGCTGGCACGGGCCGCGGCCTGGACGCGGTGCAGGAGGTCCTGCGTCTCGTCTCTCGACAGAGACAGCTCGAACGACTGCGCGCCCTGCTCGCGGTTGTCGCGCGCGTCGAAGTCGGTTGCGAGCGCGGCGCCTTCGGGGCTCAGGCAGTATTGCCAGTAGGCCAGCTCCTCTTCGTAAAGAGACTCCTCTGCGCGGCGCTCCAACTCCTCGGCCCAGCGCTTGAACGAAGTGGTCTTCAGACCCAGGTTGGCCTCCCCGCCGCGCTCCAATCCCTCGTACCCCTTCCTCAAGTCCTCCAAAAGGACGCGCCAGGAGACGCCGTCAACGGCCAGGTGATGCACGACGAGGAGGAGCCTCTGCGGCTCGGCCGGGCCGCAGTCGAACAGGACCACGCGCCACAGCGGGCCGCGCTCCAGGTTCAGGCCGCCCTGTGCCCGCGCCGCGAGATTCTCAATCTGCGCCGCCCGGCCCTCGCGCGCCAGCCCGGACAGGTCTTCGCAGGTGAAAGACTCCCGCGCGACCTCTTCCGACCAGCCCTCGTTCACCTGCCGCCACCCGTCTTCGTGACGGGCGAACCGCAGCCGCAGCGCGTCGTGCTGGCGGGCGAGGGCGGCCACCGCCTCGGCCAACAGCTTCGGGTCGAGCCTTCTCCTGACTTCGAGCATGACGGCCTGATTCCAGTGGTGCGGCTCGGCGAGCGACTGCTCGAAGAACCAACGCTGGATGGGCGTTAAAGGCACGGGACCGGTGACGATTCCCTGATCCGCTTCGGCGGCCGCGCCCGCCCGCGCCACGCCGGCCAGCTCCGCAATCGTCTGATGACGGAAAAGGTCGCGCGGCTTGAGGCTGAGCCCCTCCCGGTTGGCCTTCGCCACGATCTGGATGCTCAGGATCGAATCGCCGCCGAGGTCGAAGAAGTTGTCGTGGATGCCGACGCCCGACACCCCAAGTACTTCCTCCCAGATTCTCGTCAGCAGCACCTCCACCTCGCCGCGCGCGGCCTCGAAGCCGCCCGCGCCGTCTACGCGCTGCTCGGACGCGGCCCACCGCTCCAACTCCTCACGGTCCACCTTCCCGTTGGCCGTCAGCGGCAGCGCCTCCACCTCACGCACCACCCACGGCCTCATCGCCTCCGGCAGCCGCGCCTTCAGGTACTGCTCCCACTCCAACGCCGGCAGCCCCTCGCCCTCGCCCCGCCCGCGCACGACGTAGGCGACCAGCCTCGCGCCCCCAGACTCCTCACGCCTCAGCACGACGGCCGCCGACCCAACTCCCTCCCGCTCCTCCAACACCCGCTCCACCTCGGCCAGCTCCACACGCTGGCCCCTCACCTTCACCTGCCGGTCCGCCCTGCCCGCGTACTCCACCTCCCCGCC
>DASQMB010000007.1:0-161098 GCA_035645715.1 Pyrinomonadaceae bacterium | reverse complement strand
CTTCGCGCCAGGGCCAGGAGCGCGCCACGCGCTTTGGTCCCGTGTGCCCTCCGCGCTCTGGCCTTCGCCGCCTGTCTTATGATGCTTTTGCCCCCGATTGCCGAGGGGCGGCAGGCGGGCGAGCCGGCCGCCGGCGCGCAGGCTTCGGTAGTCGTCCGCTGGCCGGGCCGCGCGGGAGTGCGTCGTTACCGTCTGCAATTCGCCACCGACGAGAAGTTCTCCGACATCGTCTTTGACCGCGCCGTCGAGGGCCGGCAGTTTACCGTGACGGAACTGCCGCCCGGGGTCTACTTCTGGCGCGTCGCGCCGGCCGCGGCCGAAACCAGCGCCTTCTCGAAGCCCGAGCGCGTAACGGTCAAGGCCCCTTCCTCGCCTCCGGTGTCCGCCGACGCAGGCACGCGAACGGGCAGGGGAGTGAACACTGGCTCGCCCCACATCACGCCCGACGAGGCATCGGGCTGGCGGACGGCGACGGGCGAGGTCTCACGGCTCGCGGCCGCGAGGCTCAGGCCCGGCGGGGTGACTGACATCGTCGGCGTGACGGCGGCCGGCAGGGTTTTCGCCGTTGACGGCGCGAGCGGCGTCTCGCTGTGGAACGCGCGGGCCGAGCCCGACGCGCCGGCGGGCTTCGCCCCCGTGGTAGTCGCGGCGGCCGGTGGCGGCGCAGGCGTGCTGGCCGGCGCCGACGGCGGCGTCAGGCTGTTGCGCGGCGACACGGGGCGCGAGGTCTGGCGCGCGCGCCTCGAAGGGACGGCCGCGGTCGGCGCCTTCGCGGACTTAGATGGTGACGGTGCCGGGGAACTGCTCGTCGTGACGAGCCGCGCGCCCGCGCTCCACGTGCTCGCGCTCGATACGGGCCGCGTCATCAACTCCATAAAGCTCGACGCCGAGGCCGTCGGCGCGCCCCTGCCGTTCGCTACCGCCTCGGCGCGCGGCGTGCTGCTCGCGCTCGCCGACGGCACGGTGCAGGCGCGCGGACGCGACCTCGCGCCCACGGCCTCGCTCAAGCTCGACACCGTCCCGACGACTGCGCCGGTAATGATCTCGCGCGGCGACATCATGGTGGTCGTCGTCGGCAGTGAGATCGGCCTCGTCGCGCTCGGCTTCCCCGAGATGAAGGTGCTCGGGCGCATCGTCAGCGACAACGACCCCGTGCGCGGCACGCTCGTCAGCGCCGACGTTGACGGCGACGGGTCGGCCGAGATTGCGATGGTGACGAGGGGCGGGCGCCTCGCGCTCGTCGGCACGAGAGACGGCACGGTCCGCTGGTTCGCTGAGGGCGCGGGCGCCTCCGACGGCGCGAGCCTCGCCGACCTCGACGGCGACGGCGTCCTCGACCTGATCGCGGCCGGTGGTTCCGCCTTCCTCCTCGGCTTCTCGGGCCGCGACGGGTCGCTGCTGATGCGGGCAGATGAGCCCGGCGCCGCCGCGAAGAGCCCGAGGGTGCGCCCCGTGGCGGTGGTGCATTCGCCGGGCGGCGGCCTGCTGCTCGTCGGGGCCGACACGGCCGGCACGGGCCTTCGCGCGGTCGAACTGCCGGCCGGCTCCGGGCGCGTGCGCCGGCCGTAAACGCCGGCAGTGCAGACTCGGTCGAGAGGACTATCGAGACCGGGTTTCAGCAGCGTAAAGGGGGCCGACCGGCTGTGACCGGACGCTGCGCGAAAGGGGCTGGCGCTTGTACATCTGGTTAACGGCGGCGACGCTCTTTGCCGCGTGGTTCGTCGGAAAATTCGTCTTCGGTAAGGGCGGCTTCATTCACGTCCTGCTGCTGTGCGCCGTCTCCGTGGCCTTCGTGCAGTTCGTCCACGACAGGCTGGCCGCGCGCCGTTGAGCGAACTCCCCGGCGTCGCTCGCCGCGGCCCGGCCTGGCGGCCCGGCGCCGCCCGGTGCTGCCCGGCCGCCCCCTTCTCCCCGACAAGTTCCCGGCAACAGTTGGGCGCCCGCGGCGCATCAACTGAGACTGTAAGCTTCATCAGGCGGCCCCGGCTCCCCAAGCATCTCAGCCGCGGGCGCAAGACCAGACACAGGTAATTAAGGAGTCAGGGCATGAAACTTCGGCACCAAACGGCTCGCGCCCTCTTGTTCGCCCCGCTGGCGCTCGCCCTCGCGTGCGCCGGCGCCTTCGCGCAGAGCGACCAGCGGCGCGAGACCGTCGCCGTCACCTACCCGCTCGAACAGACCGTCAGCCTCAAGTTCCGCGGGACGACGCGGCTGCCGCGCCTCACGGGCGAGGCGAAGGTCAGGCGGTCCGGCCGCCGCAACACCCGCGTCGAGCTATCCATCGAGAACCTGCCGCGCGCCTACGAGCTGGGCAGCGTCTACACGACCTACGTGCTCTGGGCCATCTCGCCCGAGGGGCAAGCCGACAACCTCGGCGAGCTGAAGCGTAGCGGCTCGATGTTTCGGGACACGAAGATCGACGTGACCACGCCGCTCCAAACCTTCGCCCTGATCGTGACGGCCGAGCCCCACTACCTCGTCCGCAGCCCGAGCCGGATGGTCGTCCTTGAGAACCTGCCGCCGGCGAACCCCGGCAGCGCCGAAGTCTCGACCGTGCCGGTCCGCTACCTCGGCAACAACAGCGACTACTTCCGCGACCCGCGCGTGCCAGACCTCGCCGACCGCGAGTTCATCCGCACGCCCACCTCTTTGCTCGGCGCGCGGCAGGCCGTGCAGATGGCCCGTTACGCCGGCGCCGAGCGCGACGCCGGCTCGGAGCTGCGCTCGGCCGAGGAGAAGCTCGAAGAGGCCGAGAACGCATGGCGCCTGAACCAGCCGGAGCCCGATGTTGATGCCCTCTCGCGCCGCGCCATCAGCCTCGCCGTCAGCGCAGAGGAGACGGCAATCGTTCGCAAAGACGCACGGGCGCGGCGCGAAGAGATGGCGCGGCGCGACAGGGCCGTGCGCGACGCCGAGTCGACGGCCGCCGAGGCCACCGACGAGATAGGGCGCCTGCGCGAGGCGCTCCGCAGCGAGCAGCACGCGCGCGAGCTGGCAGAGCGCGACGCGGCCAGCGCCAACCAACTGCTGCGCGACCTGCGCTCGGAGGTGGCGCGGCTGCGCGACGAGTTGCAAACCGTCCGCTCCGACTCGGAGACGGCGCGCATCCAGCTCGCCCGCATCGAGGGCGAGCGCCGGGCCGAGCAGGCCCGCGACGAGGCCGAGCTGAGGGCGGCGCGCCAGCGCGAGTCCCTCAACTCGCTCCGGTTCACGCTGGCCCGCTTCGGCACCGTGCGCGAGACGCCGGGCGGCCTCGTCCTGACCCTCGCCGATACGCTCTGGACCGGCGCCCGCGCCGCCGACCTGAGCCCGAAGGCCGAGTCCACAACCGTCGAGCCGCTGGCCGCGCTGCTCGCCAACAACCCCGATTTCCGCGTCCGCATCGAGGCATACGCCGACAGCCGCGGCGACGAGGCCACCCTGCGGCGGCTGACGCAGGACCGCGCCGAGGCGCTGGCCGGCCGGCTGGTGGCGGCCGGCGTTGACGGCACGCGCATCGAGGCCAACGGCCTCGGCACCTCGAACCCCGTCGCTGCCAACACGACGCCGGCCGGCCGCCAGCGCAACCGCCGCGTCGAGATCACGCTCGTCCCGCAGGGGGGCGGCTCCTCCTCGGCCTCGGCCGGCTCGCGGCCGTAAGGCGCGCCAAAGTCTCGAAGACCGCTCTGGGACCGCGGCCAGGGGCCGGCACCCCCGAGGGCGGCTGAAACGTGAGGGCGGCTCAAGCCCGGACGGCGCCCACGGCGGCGCGGGACGGCACTTGAGTCGCCCTTCGCCCGCGCGAGATGTCACCGCTCGAAGTCCTACAGCTCGTCGGCTACAGCACGGCCGCGGCGCTCCACCTGTGGATCGCGGCGCTGCTCTCGAACCGCCGCCGCGCGCCGGGCAAGGTCGAGCGGGTGCTGCTGCCTTTGGCGGTGGCGGTCGGCGTCTGGCACGCCTCGAACTTCTTCGTCGCGCTCCACTCGATGCTCGGGCTCGCGGCCGGGCGCTGGTCGCCCGCGCTGAAGGTGGCCGACACGCTGGCCGTCACGAGCGTCACGCTGACCTACTCGCTGCTCTTACACCTCCACCTGCACCTCTGGGCCGGGGCGCGCCGCCGGCCGCTCAACCGGACCGAGCGGGCGCGCGTCTACATCAGCTACGCGCCGGCGCTGTTCCTGGCCTACGCGCTGCCGACGATCTGGGCGGACGGCTACGAGCCGATGTTCGCGCGACTGTCGAACCTCGTCCTGCCCTTCGCGCTGTGGGCGGCCTACGTGCTCTGCCTCGTCGCCGGGACCGACTTTCTGATAGCGCGCCTTTCCTCCTCGCGCCGCGAGCGGAGGCTGATGCTGACGCTGGCGGCCTCGTTCGTCTCCGTCGCGGCTCTCATCCTCGCAGTCTTCGCCTTCGGCGTTGGCGCGGGCCGGGCGCCCGGCGGTTACTTGCAGACACTCGCCAACCTCGGCTCGCTGCTGCCGACGGCGCTGCTGGCATACCACATCTACCGTTACCGCTACCTCGAACTGGCGATTAAGGAGACGCTGATCGTCGCCTCGTTCGCCGCCGTGGTGCTGGTCGTCTACCTCTACGGCATTCGCACGCTGGCGCTGTGGGCGACCGAGCAGTTCGGGCTGAGGGCGGCCGCCGTCGAGGCCATACTGATACTGCTGCTGGCGCTCGTCGCCTCGCCGCTCAGGCGCTGGCTCGACCGCCACTTCCGCGAGCTCTTCGCAGAGGAGACTGCGCTCTACCGAGACCTCGTGCGGCGGATCGGCGGCGCGGGCGGGCGGTTTCAGGAGCTGCCCGAACTGCTCTCGTTCGTCGAGCGGCGCGCGGCCGAGACGCTCGGCCTGAGCCGCGTCAGTTTCCGCCTCTTCGAGCCGCGCGTCGCGGGCGAAGCATCGGAGTCCGATGGCGGGGTTGCTGAAAACGGTGGCGGAGCGGCGGGCGGAGGCCCGACGCCATCGGTCGTCTTCCCGCTGGCGCGCGAGGGGCGCGAGGTCGGGGTGATGCTGGTGGAGGCAGAGCCGGACGTGCTGACCTACGACGTGCTTGGCGTGCTCGAAATGCTGGCGGCGCAGGTGGCGGTGGCGGTCGAAGACTGCCGGCTGGTCGAGGAGAACGTCAGGCTCGAACGGCGCATCGCCGAGAGCGAGCGGCTGGCCGCGCTCGGCCGGATGGCCGCCACGGTCGCGCACGAGGTGAAGAACCCGCTCTCGGCCATCAAGTCAATCGCGCAGGTGATGCGCGAGGACGCGCGCTTCGGCGGCGAGTACGGCCGCGACCTCGATTTGATAGTCGGCGAGACCGACCGCCTCGCGCGCAGCGTCACGCAGATGCTCAGCTTCGCCCGCGGGCCGGGTGCCGAGCCGGCCCCGCGCCGTGCCGACGAGCTTCTTCAGTCAATCGCGCGCCTGTTCTCGGCGGACGCCGCGGCCCGCGGCGTCACGCTCGTCTGCGAGACCGTCGGGGCCGCCGTCGATCTCGACGGGCGGAGGGCGGCGGCCCTGCGCGACGCCGTCTCGAATCTCGTGCTCAATGCCTTGCAGGCCGTGCCGGCCGGGGGGCGCGTCGAGGTGCGGGCCGCAATCGAGGGCGACTCGTTGGCCGTCAAAGTGTCGGACACGGGCGCGGGCGTGCCCGCCGACCTGGCCGATAAAATCTGGGAGCCCTTCTTCACCACCAAGCAGCGCGGCACGGGGCTCGGGCTCCCAATCGTGCGGCGCCGTCTGGAAGAGGCCGGCGGCGCGGCGCGGCTGGTCTCGGCCGGTCGCGGACCGGGGGCCACGTTCGAGGCCCGCGTTCCGCTGGACTCGCCCGCCGCCGTCTCTTGAACGGCGCGCGTCGAGGCGGCGGGCCTCGCTGTCAAAATGAGGCCCGCGGTGGTAAGTTATGGCCCGCGCGACGAGGGGATAAGGAGCCGGAAAGAGCGAAAGAGTAATGGCTGAGAGTGTCGGGACAGACAGGCGGCCGGAGGCCGTGGGCGGCTGGCGGGTGCTCGTCGTTGACGACGAGGAGGCGGCCCGCTACGGCATCCGCCGGGCACTCGCCTCGGCCGGTTACGAGCTGGCCGAGGCGGCGAGCGTCGAAGAGGCACGCGCGGCGCTGGCGGCCGGCAGCCCCGACCTCGTTTTGCTCGACGTGAACCTGCCCGGCGAGAGCGGGCTCGACCTGCTCACCGAGCTTGCCGCGCGCGGTGAAGAGTCGCCCCCCGTCGTCATGATTACTGCCTACGGGTCGGAGCGGATGGCGGTCGAGGTCGTCAAGGCCGGGGCCTACGACTACCTCTCGAAGCCGTTCGAGGTGGACGAGCTGCGCCTCGTCGTCAGAAACGCGCTCGACGTGGTGCGGCTCCGGCGCGAGAACGCCTCTCTGCGCGAGCGGCTCGGCGGCGGCGGCAAAGGTCTGCTCATCGGCGAGTCGGTCGGCATCCAGCGCGTCCGCTCGATGGTCGAAAAGGTGGCCGAGACGGACGCCACGGTCCTCGTCCGCGGCGAGTCGGGCACGGGCAAGGAGCTGGTCGCCCGCGAGCTGCACGAGCGGGGCACGCGCCGCCGCGGGGGCGCCTTCGTCGCCGTCAACTGCGCGGCGCTGCCGTCGGAGCTGATCGAGAGCGAGCTGTTCGGCCACGAGAAGGGGGCGTTTACCGGCGCGGCGGCGCGGCGCAAGGGCAAGTTCGAGCAGGCGTCGGGCGGCACACTCTTCCTCGACGAGATCGGCGACATGAGCCCGAACGTGCAGGCGAAGCTTCTGCGCGCTCTGGAAGATCGTAAGGTCGAGCGGCTGGGCGGGAGCGAGCCCGTGCCGGTTGACGTGCGCGTCGTCAGCGCCACTCATCGCCCGCTCGAAGAAGAGATCGAGCGCGGCAACTTCCGGGCCGACCTCTTCTTCCGTTTGCAGGTCGTCACCGTCGAAATCCCGCCGCTGCGCGAGCGGCGCGAGGACATCCCGGCGCTGGCCGCAGTCTTCGCCAGCCAGGCCGCCGAGCGTTACGGGCTGCCGCCGCGCCGCGTCGGCCCCGCGGCCCTGCGCCGGCTGGTCGAGTACGACTGGCCCGGCAACGTCCGCGAGCTGAAAAACACCATCGAGCGCGCGGCGGTGCTGGCCGAGGGCGACGAGCTGCGCGAGCATGACCTGCCCGAGCACCTGCGCGTGCGCGTTGCGGGCGCGCGGGCGGGGGGCGAGGGCGCCGACGCGCCGAAAATCGAGGGCGGCGCGCTCGCCGTCCCTTTCACCAACGACTTCCGCGAGGACCGGCGCGAGTTCGAGCGGCGCTACATCGCACGCTGCCTCGAAGAGTCGGGCGGCAACGTGACGCGCGCCGCGGCCACGCTCGGGATGCACCGGCAGTCGCTTCAGCACAAGCTGCGCGAGCTGGGGCTGGCACGCCGCTACGTCTCAGTCGAGCGCGCCGACGAGACTGAAGAGATGGGGGACGCCGACTAAGCGCGAGGAGGCGGAGCAGACCGAAGATGAGGGCTAGACAAGACGCGATAGTGAGGCCCGAGCAGGCCGAATACCTCGAACGCCTCAGCCCGCCGAGCGAGGGCGTAGTTGCGGAGATGGAGGCTTTCGCGGCCGAGCACAACGTGCCCATCGCTGACCGCGAGGTGGCGCGCTTCCTCGAAATCACGGCCCGCGCGACGGGCGCGCGGCGCGTGCTGGAGATCGGGATGGCTATCGGCTACGCCTCTCTCCGGCTCGCTCGCTCGCTGCCTGCGGGCGGCCTCGTCGTCACCGTCGAGCCCGACGAGGAGATGATCGAGCAGGCCGAGGAGTTCCTGGCCCGGGCCTCCGTGCGCGACCGCGTCCGCGTCGTGCGCGGCTACGCGCTCGAAGTCCTGCCGGGTCTCTCCGAGACCTTCGATCTCATCTACCTCGACGCCGTCAAGGAGGAATATTCGGGCTACCTCGACCTCGCTCTGCCGCTGCTGCGCACGGGCGGTGTGGTCGTGGCCGACAATCTCCTGTGGGGCGGGCAGGTGGCGACCGAGCCGCGCACGCCCGAGAAGGTGGCCTCGACCGAGGCCCTGCGCGAGTTCAACCGCCGGTTCGTGAGTCACCCGCAACTGCTCTCCCAGGTCCTGTCAATCGGCGACGGGTTAGGGTACGCCGTCAAAATCTCCTGAAGCGCCCGTTTGCGCGCGAGACTTTCGGGGCATTAAACTACCCGACTTTTGAAGGGCGCGCCCTGTAAGGCCCGCGGGCGACGCGTCTCCGGCGCGGCCACGGGTCGGCCGATGCCGTCGCGGCGTCGGCCCCGGCCGGCCCGCAATCCCGACCCCGCTTCAATCGTCCGCCGATAACAGACTTTGGAACCGCGAAGAGAAATCGAGCTGCTGCGGTGTTGCGCCTCGCTCACGCTCTCGCCCGAGCGCGAGTCGCGGGCGAGGGAACTGCTGCGCGAGGGCACGGACTGGCCGGCGCTGCTCGCCGCGGCGAAGCGGCACGGGTTGACACCGCTCCTCTACCGGCACCTCTCAGGCACGCTCTCGGAGTTCGTGCCGACCGTGGCGTCGGATGAGTTACGCGAACAGTTTCGCCAGAACGCCGTGCGGAACCTCTTCATGGCGGGTGAGCTTTGCCGGCTGCTCGAACTCTTCGGGAGCGGGGGCGTGGCGGCGCTCGCCTACAAGGGGCCGGCGCTGGCCGTGGACGCCTACGGCGATCTGTCCGCGAGGCAGTTCGGCGACCTCGACATCCTCATCCGGCGGCGCGACCTCGGGCGCGTCACCTCGCTGCTCGTGGCGGAAGGATACGAGCCGGAGTTCGAGCTGTCGGGCGCGCGCGAGGTGGCCTTCCAGAAGTGGTGGTACGTGCAGCCGTTCCGCAAGCCGGGCGCGGCCGCCTACCTCGAAGTCCACTGGGCCGTCGCCCCGCGCTTCTTCTCCTTCGGTCTGGAGACGGAGGAACTCTGGTCGCGCCGGCGCGCGGTCCGCCTCGGCGGGAGAGACGTGCCGGTGCCGTCAATCGGCGACACGCTGCTGCTGCTGTGCGTCCACGGCGCGAAGGACACCTGGGCGCGCATGGAGTGGGTCGCGGCGCTGGCCGAGTTCGTCCGCCGTCACGAGATAGACTGGCGCGAGTCGCTTCGCCAGGCGCGCTCGCTCGGGGCCGAGAGGATTCTATTGCTCGGATTGATGCTGGCGCGGGAGCTGTCGGAGGTCGAACTGCCCGACTTCGTGGTCGAGCGCATCGAACGCTCGCGCCCGCTGCGTGCCCTCTCGGCGCGCGTTTCGGGCGAGCTGACGAGGAGGGAGAAGAGCTTTCAGAGTTTCTTCGGCCGGGCCTCTTTCCACCTGCGCTCGCGCGAGCGCGTGGCCGACCGCGCGCGCTACTGCCTGCGCGCGGCCGCGGCCACCAGCCCCTCAGAGTGGGACATGGTCCCGCTCCCCGGCCCCCTGTTTTTCCTCTACCCGCTGGTCCGGCCGCTGCGCTACGCGAAGGGGCTGCTGACGGAGAGCGGCGAGAGACGGCGCGGCTGAGCGGCGCGCGTTCGACGCGTGCGGCGCGTGCGGCGGGGCGAAGGGGCCGGGGGCGGCGGTCATTAATGTTTAGCGGTCGAGACATCATCTACATTTCCAGCATCGAGTGGAGCTTCCTCTGGCAGGGGCACCAGGAGATCGCGCGGCGCCTGGCCGAGGCCGGCAACCGAGTCCTGTACGTCGAGAACATGGGGGTGCGCGCGCCCTCCCTGCGCGACGCAGGGCGCGTCGCCCTGCGCCTGCGCCGCTGGGCCGCGGCCGCACGCTCGCAGGGCGTGCGCGAGGTGGCGCCGAACATCTACGTCTGCTCTCCGCTCGTGATGCCCCCGTTCGGGCCGCGCTGGCGGCGCGAACTGAACCGCCGCCTTTTACTGCCTGCCATCCGCCGCGCGGCCCGCCGCCTCGGGATGCGCGACCCGCTCGTCTGGACCTATCTGCCGACCGACACGACGCTCGACCTCATCAGCCTGATGCGCGGCCCACGGGGCGGCGTCGTCTACTACTGCGTCGCAGACTTCTCGCAACTGACACCGCACGCCGAGCGGCTGCGCGAGAGCGAGCGCGAGACCGTGGAGGCGAGCGACGTGGTCTTCACCAACTGTTCGACCCTAACGCGCCGCTTCGCGCACTGGAACCCGCACGTCCACGTCTTCCCCTTCGGCGTCAACCTCGAAAGCTTCCCGTTGGACGCGGGCGGGCCGTCGGAACTGTTTGGGAGCGGCCCACACCCCGCCCCGTCCTCCGCGGTCAACGGAAGGCCGGGCGCGGACGAAGGCGGGGGCGCCGCATCACCGGCATCACCGGCCTCGCCGGCATCACCGGCCTCGCCGGCGTCGGGCCTCGACGCCCTGCCGCGGCCCGTCATCGGCTACGTGGGCGGGATGCACCGCCACGTGGACTTCGGGCTGCTGGGCGAGATGGCGCGGGCGCGGCCCGACTGGTCCTGGGTCTGCGTCGGCGTGTTGCAGACGGACGTGCGCGAGCTGGCCTCGCTGCCTAACGTCTACCTGCTCGGGCAGAAGCCGCACGGGGAACTGGCCGAATACATCCGCCGCTTCGACGTGTGCATCGTTCCTTACGTCAACAGCGTCTACACAGAGACGGTCGTGCCGACGAAGATTAACGAGTACCTGGCCGTAGGCAAGCCGGTCGTCTCGACCGACCTGCCGCCCATCCGCGAATTCAACGAGGAGCACGGCGTGTTGCTGACGACGGAGGCGCGGGCCGACCTCTTCCTCGGGGCCGTCGAGCGGGCGCTCAAGCTGCCGAAGGACCGCGCCACGATCCTGCGCCGCCGCCGGGTGGCCGAACAGGCCGAGTGGGGCCGCCGGCTCGAAGCGATGACGCGGCTCTTCGAGGAGCGCCTGCGGGCGAAAAGCGGCGGGGCGCCGGAGTCGGACGAAGGGGCCGCTAAACGCCGCCGCACGGCCAGTCTCAAGCGCGGGTAAAGTGCCGAAGGTTTGGCCCGCCTCGTCTTTGACGCGGGGCGCGGCGTTGTGTAAGCTTCGGCGTGTCTGTCGGGCTTCTCGAAAGCCCGCTACCGAGCCGCCCGCGGGCTCGCCTCCAGGGGCCGCGCGTGGGCTCGTCCCGTTCGAGCCGCCCGCAGGCTCATTTTAATTTCCCCACGAACAGCCTGAGAAAACCGGGTCACGAGACCCCTTAGCGGGCCGCGAGACGTGCCACCGGCCCGCGCGCAGAAGGGAAGACCGAGCATTATGGATTTAGGTTTGACACGCGCCGGCAAGTGCCTGGCTTCGGCCGCACTGGGGCTGGTACTACTGTCGGCGGCGCCCGCCGCGGCGCAGCAGCGTCAGGCGCCGGCGAAGCCCGCCCCGCCGCCCGCAGCCCAGCCGAAGACGGCCCCCGACAAGAAGCCCTGGACCGTGAGGATGAGCAGGGAGGCCCCCCACACCTTCACCGTCAAGGCCAAAGACGCGAGCCTGTCCGAAGTCGTCGAGGAGCTGGGGCGCCTGCTCAAGATACCCGTCAACCTGAGCCCCTTGATGGTGAAGCAGCGGGTAACGGTTGATTTCGCCGGCCTGACGCTCGACGCAGCCCTGCGCGCCCTCGCGCCGCAACCTTACGTTGACTTCGTGACCGGCGGTGAGGACGGCAACCCGCGCCCGCTAGCCCTCTACCTCCACGCCTTCAACGAGAAGGAGCCGAGCCTGACGGCGACGGTGCAGGGCGGCTCCGAGGCCCTGCTCCTGGAGGGCGACACGGAGGAGGGCGTCGGCGACGAGGAGGCCCGGCGCAAGCGCGAGGAGGCGAACCCGCTGCGCGTCTCCTACGGACACAACCAGCTCACCGTGAAGGCGAAGAAGCAGCCGCTGACCGTCGTCCTTTTCAAGGTGGCGAGCGAGATGGGCGTCCCCTTCGATCTTCGCTGGGAGCCGGCGAACCTTGTGGACGTGGACTTCACCGGCCTGCCCGTGGACCAGGCCGTGCGGACCATCTCGCCGGCCGTGCGGCTCTACTACCGGCTCGACGCCGTCTCGTACCAGCTTCAACCGCTGCGCCTGGCGCTGGTGCCGCCCGCCCAGGCCGGCGCGCAGTGAGGCCGGGCGCACGCGCATGTCGAGCGAGGCTTTCGCCGTGGGCGGAGAGGACGGCGGCCGCGGCCGTCTGGTCGTCGAGCTGAGCAGCCGGGCCGGCGACGGGTCGCCTCGCAAGCCCGGCGCCCCGGCGGCTGAAGCCACGGCCGAAGACCTTTTCCTCGAAGCCGAACTCTTTAGCGGCGTCGTTCGCGGGGCCGCCTCGTCGTGCGGATTCGGGCACGTCACGCTGACGGCCCGCGCCACGACGCCGCACCCGGATTTCGCGCGCATCTTCGAGGCCGCGGGGGTTGCAGGGTTGACGACCGACCTCGCGCTCGACGGCGAACAGTTCGAGGCGTTCTGGCCGGCCGTCGCGCCTCGGCGCGAGACCCTGACGCGCGTTACCTTCCGCCTCGGCGGCGCCGACGCCGAATCACACGACGGGCTTTGCGGCGCGGGCTCGTTCAACCGGCTGGTGCGCGCCTTCACGCGCTGCCGCGCGGCGGGACTCCCGTTCGGCTTTGACTTCGAGGCGGCGACCGACTCTCTGCCGCGACTCGAACAGGTCGCGCTGTTCGCTGCACGCCTCGGCGCGGCTGGCCTCGTCGTCAGGCACGCGCCCGCGCCCGGTGAAGAAACTGATGGGCGGGTGGCAGACGAAGTCGCCGCGCTGGCGCGAGTGCTTCGGATGCCGGTCGTCCTCGCGCCCTGCTGCACGGACGCCGGCTGTCGCGGCGGGCTCGAAACTACCGGTCGCCTGATTGGCCGGATTGACAGTCGCGGGCGCCTGAGTCTGCCCCTGCCGCCTTCGTGTGTTGGCGCCGGCGCGGCAGGCGGCCACTCGGCGGACCTTGCGGCCGAAGAGTTTGCCGCCGCCTTCGAGCGGCTGCGCGGACTCGCCGGGGCGCGCGCCGGGCGTGCGGCCTCGCCGGCCGGGCCTGCGGGCGCCGGTCGCGGGCGCGGCTACTGATATGAAGGCGGGCCGCGTCCGGCGTGCCCGCGCGAAAGGAAGTGGAACCTGGAAGTGTCTGAGAGAATCGAGAACACCGACGCGCCGCGCGCCCATGAACACGTCGTCGTCACGGTCTTCGACGGCGGCGAGGGCGTGCTGGTGGACCTGAACACGAAGAGGTACTACCAGCTCAACGAGACGGCGATGCTGGTCTGGCGCGGCGTCGAGAGCGGCAAGACGGTCGCCGAGATCGTCGGCGAGATGACGAGAGAGTACGAGGTCGAGCCCGAGCATGCCGAGCGCAGCGTGGCCCGCGTCCTCGACAACTTCCGCTCCTACAAACTCGTGAGCTGACAGAGCCTTCCTTCGCGCCCGGCCTCTGGGACTTCTTTGACGGCCGGAGGCACCTGTACAAATAGCTTCGCGGCCGCACGCCACGGCCTCCCCTTTTTCCGACGGTACAGGCGCCCCGGCCTGTCCTTCCAACTTACGGGACCGCGGCCGTCGCGCCGTCGCGGTTCCAGCTCGCGTTCCCGACACTGATCTTCAAGGAGACCCATCCATGCGCAAACTGTGGCTCGCCTTCGCGGCCTGCTGCCTCGTCGGCCTCTTCGCGTCTCGCGCCGAGGCGACGGCCAACTTCGTCTACCACGAGCAGACGGCCAACTTCGTCGCCACCCCGACCTGCCCCTCCGGCGGCACCGACACCTCGTGCGGACGCTACGTCGAGAACACAGACCGCTCTGGCGCCGCGGGCTTTCAAATCTTCGCGCCCGAAACCTACACGCTGCGCTCCAAGATCGAGTTTCAGTTCTTCACCAATCGGGTGAGGGTCTATTACACGACCGACGGCTCGAACCCCTCGGGCAGCTTCGGCACGCCCTTCGGGACGACGCAGGTCGCCGTCGCCGGCTACACCTGCACCTACTCGGACCAGACGCAGGGCTGCCAGATCGTCGACGTGGTGACGGGCGCCATCCCGCCGCAGCCGGCAGGTACTACCGTCAAGTACATAGTCGGCGCCTGGCACTCGGGCGGCGGCCCGGAGGTCTTCGCCAACTCCGGCACCTGCTCGGGCTGCTTCTCCTGCACCGACTCGACGACGGGCTGCGCCACGGTCTTCCAGTACAACACCCTCGCGCCCCCACCCACGCCGCTCATCATCAGTGAGCTGCGTTTGCGCGGCCCGGCCGGCGCCCTCGACGAGTTCGTCGAAATCTACAACAACTCCAACTCCGACATCACCGTCAACGCCTTCGACGGCTCCGCAGGCTTCTCGCTCGCGGCCTCCGACGGCGCCGCACGCTTCACCATCCCCAACGGCACCGTCATCCCGGCCAGGGGCCACTACCTCGGCGTCAACTCCGCCGGCTACTCGCTCGCCTCCTACCCGGCCGGCAACGGCACCACCGCCACCGGCGACGCCACCTTCACCACAGACATCCCCGACAACGCCGGCGTCGCCCTCTTCAGCACCTCGAATTCGGCCAACTTCACTCCAGCCAACCGGCTGGACGCGGCCGGCTCCTCCTCCGAGGCCAACGCGCTCTACCGAGAGGGCACGGGCTATCCGCCGCTGCTCACCACCTTCAACACAAACTACAGCTTCTACCGCGACATGGCCTCGGGCTCACCGCTCGACACGGGCGACAACGACAACGACTTCCTGTTCGTGGACACTAACGGGGTCTGCGCCTTGAGCGTGCCGGGCGGCTGCATATCGCTCGACGGCACGAGGAGGGGCCGCCACCTCGGGGCGCCGGGGCCGGAGAACGTGTCGAGCCCGATAGTGCGCACGGCGCTGGTGCCGCCGACTTTGATCGCGCCGTGCGTCGCGGCCGGCAGTTCGCCGAACCGCGTCAGGGATTTGACGAACGACCCCTCGGAGCCGAACGACGAGTTCGGGACGCTCGACATCCGGCGGAAGTTCACGAACCACACGGGAGCGAACGTGACGAGGCTGAGGTTCAGGATCGTGGACATCACGACGTTCCCGGTGCCGGCGGGGACGGCGGACCTGCGGGCGCTGAGCTCGGCGGACGTGGTGGTGTCGAACCCGTGCACGGGGTCGGCGCAGACGGTGAGGGGGACGACGTTGGAGGAGCCGCCGGGGCAGGGCAACGGGGGGGGCTACAACTCGACGTTGTCGGCCGGGGTGATCACTCTGGCGACGCCGTTGGCGCCGGGGGCGGGCGTGGACGTGAGGTTCCGGCTGGGAGTGCAGCAGACGGGGAACTTCCGCTTCTTCATCGTCGTCGAGGTACTGCCCTGACGGGGCTCTGACGAGTTCGGGGCGGGCTACGCCCCGGCCACAGGCGAAGGGGCGCGACCCGCGCGGGTCGCGCCCCTTCTTAATTGCCCTGTAGGAAGTCTGCCGGCGTTCAGGCGGGGAAGGCGAAGGTCGGGCGGTAGTCGGGCTCCGTGGCTTCGAGCAGGGGCTCGCCGCCGGCTTCGAGCCAGGCGTGGCCGTCGAGCCGCCCGCCTTCGCCCCGGCGGACGCCGAAGACAACCTTCGCCTCGATGCCGGCCGCGGCCAGGAAGCGCCGGAGTACGGGAGCGCGCTTCCAGCAGGTCGGGGTGAAGACCCAGAAGTCGGCCGCGAGCAGAGAGTCGAGGATGCGCGCCAGTCGCTCCCGTGTGGCGCGCGGGTCGGAGGGCGGCGGTCCGGGCCGCGCCCCGGCCACGAGCCTGACGGCGCGCCTCAGCGAAGTGACCCTCATCAGGAAGACCAGCGCGAGCACCCAGAAGGCCATGCGGAGGACGAGCAGGCAGGTTGCGGGGTCGCGCGCCGCCAGCCGCGCGGCCCTCAGCACCGTCATCAACAGTCTGTTCAGCCTGCCACCCATTACAATTAACCCACGGCCTCCCGGCCCTGCGGCCGGCTCTGCTAAGATTGCCGGCCCGAACGCGATGACGACCCGAATTTACAACGACACGCCGGAGGGGCGCGAGCGCGCCGCCCGCGCCGTCGCCGCAGGCGGCGTCGTGGCCTTCCGCACAGACACCTTCTACGGCCTCGGCTCGGACCCTTTCGACGCGCGGGCGCTCGAAGCCATCAACTCGCTCAAGGGGCGCGACGGCAAGCCGATCCTCGTCCTCGTCTCCGACGAAGGCGCGGCCGCGAGGCTCCTGGCCGCCGAGACGCCGCTCTTTCGCGCGCTCGCCCGCGCGCACTGGCCCGGCCCCCTGACCCTCGTAGCGGCGGCCGCGCCGGGCGTGACGGAGTTGCTGACGGCGGGCACCGGAACAATCGGCGTGCGCCTGCCGGCCGACGAGGCCGCGCGCCGGCTGGTGCGCGAGTGCGGCGGCGCCCTGACGGCGACCAGCGCCAACACCGCCGGGCGGCCGCCGGCCCGCACCGCCGCGGAGGTTGCCGGCTACTTTCCTGAGGGGCTGTCGCTTGTCGTAGACGGCGGCGAGACGCGGGCCGAGCTGCCCTCGACCGTTCTCGACGTGTCGGGCACAGTCCCGCGGCTCATCCGAGTGGGGGCGGTCTCGCGGGCGCAGGTTGAGGCGACTCTGCGCGGCCTCAACCTGCGGCTCGAAGGGTAGGGCCGCCCGCCGGGTCTGGACTTACTGCCCGCCGATCCTCACGTTCTTCAGGAAGCTGAAATCGCCGCCCGGGTCCAGGGCGATGTTCTCCACGTCGCGTCGCGCGATGACCATGATGTCTGGATACCAGAGCGGCAGCATGGGCAGGTCTCGGCTGACGATCTGCTGGGCGCGTGCGTAGAGTTCGCCGGCGCGCGCGCGGTCGAGCGTCGAGAGGGCCTCGGAGAGAATCTGGTCGAGCTGCGGGTTGCGGTAGCGGCTGCGGTTGCGGACGTTGGCGCGGCCGGGCGTGGGGATTTCGCCGCTGTGGAAGAGGTCGAAGAGGAAGACCGGGTCCTGGTTGCCGCCGACCCAGCGCAGCGTGGTCATCTCGAACTGCCCCTGCGAGAGCTGCGGGATGAGGGTCGAGGTCTCCAGTGTCTCGATGGAGGCCGGGACGCCCACGGCCTTCAGAGAGTTCTGGATGACGCCGACGAACTGCGCCGTGGCCGCGTTGCCGGACGGGATTTTGAAGGCGAGCGGCCTCTCGAAGCGCATGCGCGGTCCGTCGCCGTCCGGGTCGGGGAAGCCGGCCTCGTCGAGGAGTTGCGCGGCGCGGGCCGGGTCGTAGCTGTACTTCTGCCCGGCGTCGAAGGCCCAGGAGCTTTCCGGCAGGACCGAGTGGGCGACGCGGGCCTGGCCGAGCAGCAGGTCGCGCACGAGCCCCTCGCGGTCGACGGCGTGGGCGAGGGCCTGACGGACCTTGACGTTGTCGAGCGGCTTCTGCTCGACGTTGAAGCCGAGGTACTGGATGTTGGCGCCGGGGAACTGCTCGACCTTCAGCGCCGCGTCGCGCGACATGAACTTGAACACGTCGGGCGAGAGGTTCGACGACCCCGGCGCGATGTCTACGCGCCCGCTCTGCAACTCGGCCTGCAAGGTGTTGGCGTCGAGGATGGTGCGCAGGCGCAAATTCTTGATGGCCGGCGCGCCCTGAAAGTAGTTCTCGAAGGCCGTGTAGTCGTAGGTGAGCTGCCCCTCGTCGTGCGAGGCGTACTTGAAGGGGCCTGTGCCGACGGGCTGTGTCTTCTGCGCGTCGCCGCTGCCCTGCGGGATGACGGGGACGGCGACGAGGTTCGGCAGCAGTTGCGGCCAGGGCTGGCGCAGCCGGACGACGAGGGTGCGCGCGTCGGGCGCCTCGACCGACTCGATGTATGACTGCGGCGCGGCGGCGGGGCCGGGAGTTGTCGCGCCGGGCGGGGGCGCTGAGCCGCCCGCGGGCCTGGTCGCGGCCTGCATCAGGAAGGGCGCGGCCTTCTTCTTGTTCGACTTGAGCAGGAATTCGAGCGTGTACTTGGCGTCGGCCGAGGTGAAGGGCTGCCCGTTGTGGAAGGTGACGCCTTCGCGCAGGTTGAAGGTGACGGTGCGGCCGTCTTCGGCCAACTGGTAGTCGGAGGCGAGGTCGCCGACGTACTCGAACCGCTCGTTCTTGCGCAGCAGTGCGTTGTAGGCGATCTGTTGGAGGCGGTAGCTCGAAGCGTCGAGGCCGTCGAGCGGGTCGAAGGTGTCCGGCCGCGTGTCGAGGACGACGACGAAGGGCTGCGCCGGGTCCCTTTGGGCGCCGCCGCCTCCGCCTCCGCAGGCCGAGAGCGCGGTCGCGGCGAAGAGGGCGGACATGACGACGGCTATCAGGCGACGGCTCGTTGAATCTTGCCTCAAATCTTGCCTCCGTAGACGTAGTTGAGCTTGCGGTTCAGGTCGGCCACCTCGCCCGACAACTCCTGTAGGCGGGCCGGGTCGAACGGCAGCGGCGGCCGGGTCAGCGACCTGAACCTTTCGATGCGTTCGAGCGACGCGGCGATGCGGCCGGGCGAGATGATGCCCTTGCGTGCGGCGGCGACGAGCGCGTCGAAGCCGCGCCGGATCATGTCCGGCCGGGCGCAGATCAGCAGCATGTCCTCGCCGGCCAGGATCGCCCGCAGGGCGGCCTCCTCGATCTCGCAGTGCTTGGCGATGGCGCCCATCTCGAGGTCGTCGGTGACGACGAGGCCGCCGAAGCCCAGCTCCTCGCGCAGAAGGCGCGTGACGATGTCGTAGTTGATCGAGGCCGGGACGAGCGGGCCGCCGGCGATGCCGCGGTGGATGTCGATGTTGGGGAAGCCGCCGTGGCTGACCATGACGGCCGCCGCCATGCTGTCTTCGCGCTGGAAGATTTCGATGTAGGGGGCGAGGTCGAGCGCGATCAGGTCGTCGTGCGAGAGGTGTATGACGGGCATCTCCTCGTGCGAGTCGATCTCGCCGGCCCCGATGCCGGGGAAGTGCTTGAGACAGCCGAGGCAGCCCGTCGCCTGCAAGGCGCGCAGGTAGGTCATCGTGTAGCCGAGCACCTCGCCGGGCGAGCGCCCGAACGAGCGCGAGTAGAGCCCGTTCGAGAGCAGGTCGCGGTCCTCGGTCATGATGGACATGACGGGCGCGAAGTTCATGTTGAAGCCGAGCAGCCGCAGGACCTCTCCGGTGACGCGTCCGAGCGTGCGTGCGGCGGCTAAATCGCCGTGCTGGCGGATGGCGCGGGCCGCCGGCATCGGCGTGCAGATTTTCCGCACCCGGTCCACGAGCCCGCCCTCCTGGTCAACGCCGACGAGCGGCTCGACTTCGAGCATGGCGCGGACGCCGTCGAGCAGCGAGCGGAGCTGCTCGGGCGCGGCGACGTTTCGGCCGAAGACGATGACGCCGCCCGGCCGGATGTATTCGACGAGGGCACGTGTCTCAGCGTCGAGCTCGGTGCCGGGCAGCCCGATGAAGAGGAGCTGTCCGATCTGGCGTTCGAGTGGGAGCGTCAGGAGGTTGCTGGACTGGGTCATCAGTGGGGTCGCCGTCGCTCGTAAATTCTGTTTGCGGCGCGGGCGCTCAGACGACGCGGCTGCGCAGTTCGAGCAGAAGTTGCCGCGCCTCTTCGGCCGTGAGGCTTTCTACCTCAGCGCCGCGAAGCTCGTCAAGGAGGCTGCTGTTCGCCGTGTCGAAGAGGGTGGCCTGCGCGGCCAGAGCCCTGCGGCCGGCGCGCGCCGCCGCCCGAGCGAGCGGGTCCGGTCCGTTTGTAGCCGAGCCCGCCGTCAAGCCGTTCCGCGCGCCCCGCGCCGCCTGAGCACTGCGGGCGGCGGGCGCGGCGGCGGGCGCGGCGGGCGCGGCTGCCCTGACGGCGGCGTCTTCGGCGAACACGTCCAGCTCGTAGCGTTCGAGCCGCGACAGGACCTCTCGCGCCCTTTCGAGCACGGGCGGCGGCAGGCCCGCCAGGCGGGCCACCTCGATGCCGTAAGACTTCGAGGCGCGGCCGCGTTCGAGCCGGTAGAGAAAGATGACCTCGCCCTCGCGCTCGGCCACGCGTATCTGGTAGTTCTGCGCGCCGGCCAGCCGCTCGGCCAACTCGGTCAGCTCGTGGTAGTGGGTGGCGAAGAGCGTCTTGGCGGCGTGGGCCGGCGAGTCGTGCAGATGCTCGGCGACGGCCCAGGCGATGGAGAGGCCGTCGAAGGTGGCCGTGCCCCGCCCGATCTCGTCGAGCAGGACGAGCGAGCGGGGGGTCGCGTTGTGGAGGATGGCGGCCGTCTCGGTCATCTCGACCATGAAGGTCGAGCGGCCGCGCGAGAGGTCGTCCGACGCCCCGACTCTCGTCCAGACGCGGTCGAAGACGGGCAGGCGCGCACGCTCGGCCGGGACGAACGAGCCCATCTGCGCCAACAGGGCGATTAAGGCCGTCTGCCGGAGGATGGTGGACTTGCCGCCCATGTTCGGCCCCGTGATGATGAGCAGGCGGTCGGTCGAGTTGTTCAGGTAGAGGTCGTTGGGGACGAAGGGCGCCTCGCCGATGGCCTCGATGACGGGGTGGCGGCCCGCCCTGATCTCGACCTCGTCGCCGTCGTGCAGGACGGGACGGGTGTAGCGGCGGCGGGCCGCGACCTCGGCGAGCGCGGCGAGCACGTCGAGCAGGGCGAGGGCGCGGGCCGTGGCCTGTAGGCGTCGCGTCTCGCGCGCGACCTCGGCGCGAACCTCTGCGAAGACGCGCGCCTCGATTTCGAGGATGCGCCCCTCTGCCCCTAGAACCTTCTGCTCCCAACCTTTCAGCTCGGGCGTCGTGTAGCGCTCGGCGTTCGAGAGCGTCTGCCGGCGCTCGTAGTCGGCCGGCACGCGCGCGGCGCTCGCCTTCGAGACCTCTATGAAGTAGCCGAAGACGTTGTTGAAGCGGATGCGCAGGCCCGAGATGCCGGAGCGCGCACGCTCGCGCGTCTCGATGGCGGCGATTGTTTGCTTGGCGTCGCGGTTAATCGCGCGCAGCTCGTCCAGTTCGGCGTCGAAGCCTTCGCGGAGCGTGCCGCCCTCGGCGAGAGCGGCCGGCGGGTCGTCGCTGATGGCGCGCGCGATGAGGTCGCGGACCTCGGCCAGCTCGTCGGCGTTCTCGCGCACGATCTGGAGCAGGGAGGAGTCTGCGGGTGCGAGCGACTGCCTGACGGCCGGCACCTGCCCGAGCGAGCGGCGCAGGGCGACGAGGTCACGGGGGGTGGCCGTGCCCATGTTGACGCGGCCGACGAGTCGTTCGAGGTCGGCCACGTCCCTGAGCAGGGAGCGGACGCGGTCGCGGAGCATCTGCGAGCCGTGGAGGTCTGAGACGGCGTCGAGGCGCGCCTCGATCTCGCCGCGCCTGACCGAAGGGCGCACGACCCAGGAGCGCAGCAGCCGGGCGCCCATGCCGGTGGCGGTGGCGTCGAGCAGGTGGAGGAGGGTGGCGCCGCGGCCTGCGCCGCTCTGCGTCTCCACGAGTTCGAGGTTGCGGCAGGTTACGGGGTCGAGCACGAGGTAGTCGTGCGCCTGGAAGAAGGTGATGTCGGCGACGTGGCGGGCCGCGGCCCTTTGAGTCTCGCGCGCGTAGCGCAGGCAGGCGCCGGCGGCGGCCACGGCCGCGATCTTCTCGCCGAGGCCGAAGCCTTCGAGCGTGCGCGCGCCGAAGTGTTCGAGCAGCAGCGAGGCGCAGGAAGTCGGCTCCCAGAGCCAGTCGTCGAGCGGCGTCAGGGCCGGCCCGCCCGGCGAGGCCGCGGCCCCGGAGCCCGGCTCCTGCGCCGGGCCGATGCGGGCGACCGTGACGGCGCCCGCATCCAAGCCCTCGCCGCGGCCGGCCGGGCCGGGGAGGTCGGCTTCGTCATCCTGGCCGCTCGCGGCCGCGCGCGGCAACGAGGCGTCGCCCCGGACGCGCGTCGAGAAATGCTCCCTGACGAGCGGCGCGAGCGAGGCGGGGAAGAGCAGTTCGCGCGGTGAGTAGCTCTCCACGTCGGCGCAGACTCTGGCCCAGGCGTCTTCGCCGGAAGCCTCCGTGGCGCGGAACTCGCCGGTCGAGAGGTCCAGGAAGGCCGCGCCGAAGTTGTCGCCGGCCCCGCAGAGGGCCGCGAGGTAGACGGCCTCCTTCAGCTCGACGAGGTGCGGGTCTACGGCCGTGCCCGGCGTGATGACGCGCACGACCTCGCGGCGGACCAGCTTCTTGGTCTTCGAGGGGTCTTCGGTCTGCTCGCAGATGGCGACGCGGTAGCCCTTGCGGACGAGTCTGGCGACGTAGGTCGAGACGGCGTGGTGCGGGACGCCGCACATCGGGATGGGCTGACCGCGCTCCTTGTGCCGCGCCGTCAGGGTAATTTCCATCTCGCGCGCGCCCGTGATGGCGTCCTCGAAGAACAGCTCGTAGAAGTCGCCGAGGCGGAAGAAGAGGAGGGTGCCGGGGTGCTGCCGCTTCAGCTCCTGGTACTGCCGGAGCATGGGCGTGAGAGTGGCGTTGGTCGTCATCGGAACTGTGGCGTGCGCGCGCGGCGGCGTCGTCCGGCCTGAGCCGACAAACTACCACAGACGGTAGCGAACTGCACGGGGGCCGCCCGGCCGCGCCGGCGGGGCATCAGGCGAGGCTTCGGGCGAGGCTTCGGGCGAGGGACGGTGCAGGCTGCGGCGAGTGCAAAGGTCGGGGCGGAAGTCGGGGGGCACAGCTTCGGCCGGCCGGGCGGATGAAACGTCACGAAGTGGGGACACTCCCGCGACAAGGCTCGGCCAAATTATCCGTGGCAGGAAGGGGCCGGCTACCTACAGGGCCGTCGCCGGCCGCCACAGAGAGCCGACATGGGAACCGAACTCGTCTGGCAGATCGCCGTCCTCTTCATCCTCGCTTTGCCTATCGCCTGCGTCGCCTGGACCGTGACGCACGAGGAGGTCTTCCGCGAGCCGCGAGAGTTCTGCGCTGATAAGAGCAAGAACTGCGAGCGCTGGTATCAGCGAAAATTCTTCTACCTCTTCACCTGCGAATACTGCTTCAGCCACTACGTCACGATCTTCTTCCTCCTGATCACAGGCTACAAGCTGCTCCTCGACGACTGGCGCGGCTACCTGATCGGCGGCTTCGCCCTCGTCTGGGTGGCGAACCAGTACATGAGCCTCTATGCGCGTCTGCGCATAGACATCAAGAGCGAGCGGATAGAGGCGAAGATTAAGGAGCAGGTCATAGCGTCCGATAACGCCGATAAGGATTGAAGGGTTTTGCCAGAAGTCAGCCGAAGAAGACTTCGGCCACTCGGTATATTTCCTCGTCGAGTCGCTTGGGCTCGTTGACGGCCTCGTCGAGCGGGATGGTCAGAATCTGATTGCCCTGGAGCGCGACCATACGGCCCCAGGCCCCTGCCAGAACGGCCTCGAAGGCGCCGACGCCGAAGCGCGTGGCGAGGACGCGGTCGAAGGCCGTGGGCGAGCCGCCGCGCTGGACGTAGCCGAGGTTGGCGTGTCGTGTGTCGATGCCCGTGAGGCGTTCGATCTCTCGCGCGAGGTAGTAGCCGATGCCGCCGAGGCGGCCGTTGCGGTATATCTCTTCCGAGACGGCCGCGCCGAGGAAGTCTTCGTCAGGGTGAGGGCGCGCGTCCTCTGCGACGACGAGGATGGAGAAGGCGCTGCCCTGCTGCTCGCGCCTTTCGAGCAGCTCGCAGACGCGCGAAATGCGGAAGGGGTACTCTGGGACGAGGATCACGTCGGCGCCGCCGGCGATGCCGCCGTAGGCCGCGATCCAGCCGGCGTGGCGGCCCATCACCTCGATGACCATGGCGCGGTGGTGCGACTCGGCAGTCGAGTGGAGGCGGTCCACGGCCTCCATCACGGTGTTGACGGCCGTGTCGAAGCCGAAAGGGAAGTCTGTGCCCGAGAGGTCGTTGTCAATCGTCTTGGGCACGCCGACGAGCTTCAGGCCGTGGTCGCGCCACACGTCGCGTGCCGCGCGCAGCGTGCCGTCGCCGCCGACGACGATCAGGGCGTCGAGGCTGTGGCGCTCCCAGGTGCGCCGGATGCTGCCGACGTAGCCCTCTTCGTCTGTGGGGTTGACGCGCGAGGTGCCGAGGATGGTGCCGCCGCGCGGGAGGATGCCGGTCACGGACTGGCGGTCGAGCGGGCGCAGCTCGTCCTCGATCAGGCCGCGCCAGCCGTTGACGACGCCGAGGACCTCGGCCGCCTCCTCCCTGGCGGCGCGGCGGACCACGGCGCGGATGACGGCGTTGAGGCCGGGGCAGTCGCCGCCGCCGGTCAGGATTGCCACGCGTAACTTCATGCGCTAGGAAGCCGGTTCAAGGGAAAGCTGTGATTGATTCGGGCGAGAAGCCGCGCCTATAATCGCGCGGCGGTTCGGGCATGTCAAACGACATCTCTGTTAACGAAGCGGGCACGGCCGGGGCCGGCGGGCGCGCGCCCCTGACGCTGGCGCTCGACACGGCGACGCCCGACAGGAGCGCGGCGCTGGTCCGCGGCGCGAGGGTCCTCGCAGCACGCACGCGCGTGCGGGGCGAGGCCGGCGCCTCGACGGTCCTTCTGGACGTGGACGAGGTGCTGCGCGAGGCCGGCGCGCGCCTCGAAGATGTAGAACTCTTTGCGGCGGCGACGGGGCCGGGCAGCTTCACAGGCATTCGCGCAGGGTTGGCGACGCTGATGGCCCTGGCGAGGGCGAAGAAGAGGCAGGCCGTCGGGGTCCCGACGCTCGAAGCCCTGGCCCACGCGGCCCGCCCGGCCGAGCGCCTCTACGCGGTGCTGCCGGCCGGGCGCGGCGAGCTTTTCGCGCAGTTGCTCTCGGCGCCGGTCGAGGGCGGGGTCGAACCACTCGGGCCGGCCGGGCACGTCGCGCCGGCCGAGCTGCTGCGGCGAGCTGAGGCGCTCGGCGGCGGGCTGAAATGGGCCTGCGGGTGTGCCCCCGAGTTCGCCGCGCAGTTACTGCCGGCGGCGCGCGCGGCCGGGCTCGAAGCGCGCGCGGCCGAGGGTGCCGCGGTGGAGGCCGGGGCCGGCGAGTGGCTGGTGGTGGAGGCTTGCGGCGGGCTGGCCGTCGCCGTGGCCGCGCTGGCGGTTGAGAGGGTAAATGCGGTGGGTGCGGCGGGCGCGGCCGAGACGTTGCGGCCGCTGTATGTCAGGCCATCGGACGCGGAGTTGAAAGGCTGATGTCGAGCGTCGAACTGGTGAGAGTGGAACCGTCTGCGGACTTCAGCATCGCGCAGATGACCGAGCACGACCTGCTAGAAGTGGTGGAGATAGAGGAGACTTGCGGCCTCAGCCGCTGGGGCTGGGACTCCTACCGCGCTGAGCTGGACCGGCCCGAGGCCGTGACCTTCGTGGCGCGCCCCGGCCGCGGCGAGCTGGCCGGGGCGCGCACGGTGGCGGGCTTCGTGGCCGCGCGGCTCAACGCCGGCGAACTGCACGTTAACAACATCGGCGTCAGGCCCGAGGCGCGGCGTCAGGGCCTCGGCGCGGCCCTGCTCGGCCTCGCGCTCGAAAGGGCCGGGCGCGAGGGCGCGACCCGCGCCGTACTGGAGGTGAGGGTCAGCAACCTGCCGGCCCAGAGGCTCTACGCGGCGCTCGGGTTCGAGGTGGTGGGCGAGCGGCGCAACTACTACCGCGACCCGCCCGAGGCCGCGCTCGTGATGGCTCGGCCGCTCGGCGGCGGGTCTTGAACGGGCGGGGGAATTGGGCTAACATTTTTCGCGGACACACGAGAGGGATGCGCCGGCGCGAACCCGGCGACCGAGTTTTCGGCTCCGGACCACCCCCCTGCATCTGAAAGGAGATTCTCCGCGATGGACATCACGAGCACGGACAGCCTGCGGGAGCAACTGATGACTTCCGACCCCGAGTTCCGCGAATTGGCGCGCGAGCACGGGCGCTACGAGGAGCGACTGCACGAACTCTCCTCCCTCCAGTTCCCGAGCGAAGAGGAGCAGTTCGAAGAGGTCACTCTCAAGAAGAAGAAGCTGGCCGTTAAGGATCAGATGCACGCGATCATGCTGCGCCACCAGAAGTCGGAGAGTGCCGTTCACTGACCGGCCGCCGACGGCGCGTGCGCCCGGCGGCCTGCGGGCCGGCGCGGGCGCGGAGGGAAGACGGGGACGCCTCAAACCTTCTTGAGCGTTCCCGTTTCTTTTAGCCGGGGGTTTGCGATGTCGCGTCGGATTTGAGGGGGGTGAAAATGCTGGTACGCGAAGGAATCCCGTGGGTGCTCGTCCCTGCGTCGCTGGCGGCGGCGGCCTTCTTCTTCGGCCTCTGGTGGGCGGCCGTGGTGCTCGGGGTGCTGGCGGTCTTCATGGCCTACTTCTTCCGAGACCCGCACCGCGCGGCCCCGCCCGAGGCCGACCTGGTCGTCTCGCCCGCCGACGGGCGCGTGACGAGGGTCGAGCGGGTCTCGGACTCGCCGGACTCGCCGACAATCGTCAGCATCTTCCTCTCTCCCTTCGACGTGCACGTCAACCGCTCGCCCATCGCCGGCTCCGTGCTCGACGTGACCTACACGAAGGGGCGTTACGTGATGGCGACGCGCGAGGACGCGAGCCTCGTCAACGAGCAGAACGCCCTGACGATCAGGAACGAGGCGATGACGGTTGTCTGTAAGCAGATAGCCGGCGTGCTGGCCCGCAGGATCGTCTGCTGGAAGAAGCCCGGCGACCGGCTGGAGCTGGGCGAGAGGTTCGGGCTCATCAAGTTCGGGTCGCGGACAGACCTGGTGCTGCCGCCAGAGGTCTCGGTCGAGGTGAAAGTAGGGCAGAGGGTGCGCGGCGGCGTGACCGTCATCGGGAGGTGCGGCGTTGGAGGGTAGTGACTTCGTGGCGCCCGCCGGCGGCGCGGCGCCGGAGCCGCGCGCCGGCGGCGGGCGCGTCCGCAAGGGCCTCTACCTGCTGCCCTCTCTGTTCACGGCCGCCAACATCGGGATGGGCTACTTCGCCGTGATGGGCGCCGTCAGGGGCTTCCAGCTCCTGGACGCGGGCGGCGAAAGCGACCTGGCGCGTGCGGCAGCGCACTTCGACAACTCGGCCAGGGCTATCGGCTGGGCCATCCTCTTCGACGCCCTCGACGGTCGCGTAGCGCGCCTCACCAGGACCACCACGGAGATCGGCATCCAGCTCGACTCGCTGGCCGACGTGCTGACCTTCGGCATCACGCCCGCCATCCTCGTCTACGCCTGGGGCTACGGCGCTGCCTTCCCGGACGGCAGCCCGGCCCACAAGCTCGGCTGGTTCGTCTCCTTCATGTTCCTGATCTGCGGCGTCTACAGGCTGGCGCGCTTCAACGTCCAGGCGACGCGCCCGCGCCCGCTGGCCGAGGGGACGGCCAAAGTGGATAAGAAGAACTTCGTCGGCTTGCCGATCCCGGCCGCGGCCGGACTGATCGCGGCCCTCATACACTTCTCGCCCGACCCGCTCGTCGCGCACGGGGATGAGGCGGGCGGACTTTACGCGGCCCTGCTGATGGCCCTTGTCGCCCTGCTCGGGGCCCTGATGGTCAGCTCGATCAGGTATTCGAGCTTCAAGAGCGCGGGGGCGGCGGGCCGGCGCGGCGCGGCGCGGATGATCATCCTGCTGGCCGCAGTCGGAATGCTCGTCTGGCTCTTCTCGCGCTACTTCCTGTTGGCCTTCATCACCGCCTACGTCCTCCACGGAATCCTCTTCCGCCTCACGGCCCTCGCACGCGGCCGGCAGCCGCAGCCGCAGACCTAGTCGGGATCTCAGTTGGTGTAGGCGTAGACGCCCCGGCGCGTGCACAGGATGACGAAGTCGCCGGAGAGCCTCGGGGCGGCTGAGGTGTTGCTGTCCTCCGCGACCTCTATCGAGTTGATTTTCCTGCCGCTGTCAGGGTGCAGGATCAACACCTCGTCGCCAGAGAGCGGGGAGAGGAGGACGCCCTCCACGGTGACGAGGGGGCTGGCGGTCACGCGCGCCGGCAGCCTGCGCTTCCAGACTCTCTTGCCCTCGGCGGCCGAATACTTGTAGACGAAATTGTCCAGCGTCGTGACCACGAGCCCGCCCTGCCCCGCTGCGACGCCCTGTACGCGACCGCTGGCCCTGGCCCGCCAGAGCAGCCTCCCCGTAGTGACCTCAAGCGCGAACACGTTCTCCGCGGACCCTATGAAGACCGCCCCGTCGTTGACAGCCGGCTGTGCCCGGAGCGGGGCGGGCGTCCGATAACGCCAGACGGGTTGGCCCGTCGTAAGATTCAGCGCGAAGAACGACCCGGTCTCGTCGCCCAAAAAGAGCAGACCACCTGCCACCACCGGGCTCGTCTGGAAAGGGGAGCCGTTCTGGCGGACCCACTTGATATTCCCTGTTCTTCCCTCAAAGGCGTAAAGCCGCCCTTCGGATGTGGCCGCGTACAGGACCCCCTCTGAAACCGCCAGAGAACCCCGCACTGGCGCCTCCAGGGAGCGGACCCAGACAGTGACGCCCCCGTCCGGGCTCAACAGCCTGAGGACGCCGCGGACTTTTGAACCACGGGCCCGCGCGTCCGTCGTAACTGCCGTCGACACGAATACCCCTTCGTCGTCTGCGGCCGGCGGCGCGGAAATCTCCCCGCCCACCTCGGTCCTCCACTTGAAGTTTCCGCCGGCGATCTCGACCGACACGACCTTGCCGCCTGCAAGGGGGAGGTAGAGGCTCCGCCCGTGGACTGCCGGCGAGAAATCGAGCAGTTCGTCGGTGCTGTAACTCCAGGCGCTCTTCAGGGGTTTAGAGAGCGCGGGCGGGCCGTCCGCGGCGGCCGGCCCGTGTAGGAGGGCCGCGTAGAGGTTAAGGAAGGCAATGAAGAGCGTGAGCATCGGCCGTCACACTTTACCGCCGAGGGTCTCTTGCAAGGCATCCGGCGGGCGCGGAACGAACAGAACGGGTGCTACGCCGGCCGACGTTTTTTGACCTCCCGGCCGGCGAGGGTGTAAAACAAAGCTACACTCTCGGCTAAGCAGGAGGGGCAGGGCCTTGGACACGGGTGAAGGTACGCTGGACACGGTCATAATTCTGGATTTCGGCTCGCAGTACACGCAATTGATCGCGCGGCGCGTCCGCGAGTGTAACGTCTATTGCGAGATACTGCCATTCCACACTCCTGTCGAGACGCTGTTAAAGCGGAACCCGAAGGGCCTCATCCTGTCCGGCGGCCCGGCCTCGGTCTATGATGCGGAAGCCCCGCGCTTGGCGGCAGATTTTTTCGAGCGGGTTGATTGCCCGGTGCTGGGAATCTGCTACGGCCTGCAACTGCTCGTCAAGCAGATGGGCGGGGAGGTGGAGCCCTCTTTTCACCGCGGCTACGGCTTCGCGAGGCTGACCGTAAGTAATCACAAGAGCCTTCTTTTCAAGGACTTGCCGGGGGCGATGGACGTTTGGATGAGCCACGGTGACCACGTCACGCGTCTGCCCGAGGGGTTCGTCGAGACGGCCCGCACGGAGAACGTTCTGAACGCCCTGGAGAACGAGCGGGCGCGGGTCTACGGCGTTCAGTTCCACCCGGAAGTGGCGCACACCCCCTTCGGGAAGGACCTGGTACGCAATTTCCTCTCGGAAGTCTGCCGCCTACGGCCAGAGTGGTCGCCGAGCTCTGTCGTGGCCGAGCAGACGAAGAGGGTCAGGGGCGCCGTGGGCCGGGGCACGGTCATATGCGGGCTGTCCGGCGGGGTCGATTCGACCGTCGCCGCGGCCATCGTCCATAAGGCTGTGGGGGATCAGCAGGTCTGTCTGTTCATCAACAACGGGCTCCTGCGGGAGGGGGAATTCGAGGAGACGCTCTCCCTCTACAGCAGGCAGATGCACCTGAACGTGAGGGCCGTGGACGCTTCACGGAAATTTTTGGATGCCTTGCGGGGCGTCAGTGATCCCGAGGAGAAGCGTCGGATAATAGGCGCGAAGTTCATCGAGGTTTTTGAGGAGGAGGCCAAGGGGCTCGGCGAAGTGGAATACCTGGTGCAGGGCACTCTCTACCCGGATGTCATTGAATCCGTGCCGCTTAAAGGCCCTTCCTCCGTCATCAAAAGCCACCACAACGTGGGCGGCCTGCCGGCCGACATGAGGCTGAAGCTGATCGAGCCGCTGCGCGAGTTGTTCAAGGACGAGGTGCGTGAGATCGGGCGCCTTCTAGAGGTGCCGGCCGAGATACTCCAGAGGCACCCTTTCCCAGGGCCCGGGCTGGCCGTCCGCATCGTGGGCGAGATTAAAGAGGAGTCGCTTAGGAAGGTGCGCCGGGCGGACCTGATTATTGAGGAGGAGTTAAAACTGGCCGGTCACTACGCGAGCGTCTGGCAGGGATTTGCAGTCCTGCTGCCGGTGCACTCGGTCGGCGTGATGGGAGACAACCGGACCTACGAAGAGGTGATCGCCATCCGGGCCGTGACCAGTATCGACGGGATGACGGCCGACTGGGCCAGAATCCCCCACGACATCTTAGCCAGGATGTCGAGCCGGATAGTGGCGGAGGTGAAGGGCGTTAACAGAGTCGTCTACGACATCAGCTCTAAGCCCCCCAGCACCATCGAGTGGGAGTAAGTAAGACGGCGTCGTCGCGGCGACTTTAAGCATGGGTATTATAAGTGCTTAAGCACGATTTGAAGATGAAGCTCTTAAGCGATTATTAAGCAGCGCGTCCATCTTTTCCCGACTTGCTAGGACCGAAACCCTTTTTACGTCCACCCGGTTGAGGCTCAGCCTGAATGGAAAAATCATCATTCGAGAATGTCAGAATCGCCAGGCATCAGGAGAGGCCCTACACCCTCGATTTCGTGGGCAGGCTTTTCACCGATTTCCAGGAAGTTCACGGCGACCGCCGCTTTTCGGAAGACCCGGCCATCATCTGCGGGTTCGGTGATTTTCACGGGCTGAAGGTGGGGTTCGTGGGCCACCAGAAGGGGCGGAACACTTCTGACCGGCGTTATAGAAATTTCGCCATGCCGAAGCCCGAAGGGTACAGGAAAGCCCTCAGGCTGATGCTCCTGGCCGAAAAATTCGGAAGGCCCGTGATGACCTTCATCGACACGCCGGGCGCGTATCCTGGCATCGATGCCGAAGAGCGCGGGCAGGCAGAGGCCATCGCCACCAACCTCAAGCAGATGGCGCGGTTGACGGTCCCGGTCGTGGCTCTGGTCATTGGGGAGGGCGGGTCGGGGGGGGCGCTCGCGATAGGGGTCGGCGACGTGTTGCTGATGCTGGAGAATTCGATCTATTCGGTGATTTCCCCGGAAGGGTGCGCGGCGATCCTCTGGAAGAGCGCGGCCGAATCGGCCCGAGCGGCCGAGGGCCTGAAGCTGACGGCGCGCGATCTGGCGGCGCTGGGCGTGGCCGACGAGGTGATTCCGGAGCCGGCCGGGGGGGCTCACGCGGACGCGGGCGCGGTGGCGGATGCGACGGACAAGGCCCTGTGGGACTGGGTCCAGAAGTCCTCTCGGATGTCCGAGCGGGAGCGAATCTCCCGCAGGTACGCGAAAATGCGCGCGCTGGGGCTGTTGTCCTGAGCGCGGGCGGCGGCCCGGTTCGGCTTGCAAGGGGCGTTGAAAAAATGAAGAAGAACAGCGTTTACATCGAGACTTTCGGGTGCCAGATGAACGTCGCCGACTCGGAGCGGGCGGCGGGCCGGCTGAAACATGCCGGTTATGAGATGTCCGACTCGGCCGAGCGCGCGGACGTGTTGATTTTCAACACCTGCTCGGTCAGAGCGAAGGCGGAACAGAAGGTCTTTAACAGGATCGGCGAAGTGCGAAAGTCGCGCGGCGGCTCCCTTCCGCTGCTCGGCGTGATGGGCTGCGTCGCGCAGCTCGAAGGCGGGAAGATTTTCGAGCAGAGCCCGCTCGTGGGGCTGGTCGCGGGCACAAGGGCCTACGACCGCCTGCCGGACCTGATCGAGCGGGCCGCCGTGGGTGAGCGTCGCGTCCTGGACCTGGGCGAGCGCGCGGCGACGGAGACGTGGGAGGTGTCGGCCGAGGACAGGGGCGCCGGGCGCGTGGCCTTCGTCCCCATCATCGAGGGCTGTAACAAGTTTTGCACCTACTGCATCGTCCCCTATTCGCGTGGGCGCGAGAAGAGCAGGCGCCCTTCGGAGGTGGTCGAGGAGGTGCGCAGGCTCAAGGGCGAAGGGTTCCTCGAAGTCCAGCTGATCGGGCAGAACGTCAACAGCTACAGGCCCTCGGACGAGGGCGGGTTGGAGGGCTTTCCGGGGAGCACGCCCTTCTCGCGCCTGCTGCGCGCCGTGGCCGAGACCGGGATGGCGCGCGTCAAGTTCACCACCTCCTTCCCGAGGGACTTCCGCGAAGACATAGTCAGGGCCATAGACGAGTATGATAACCTCTGCAACTGGGTCCACCTGCCTGTGCAGTCGGGCAGCGACCGAGTCCTGCGGGCCATGCGCAGGGGGTACAAGGTCGCAGACTTCATGCGCCACGTCGAAGCGATCAAAGCCTCGCCGCGAAACATAGCCCTGACGAGCGACATCATCGTCGGCTTCCCGACCGAAACGGAAGAGGAGTTTGCTGATACAATGCGCCTGGCCGAGGAGTGCCGCTTCGACGGGCTCTACATTTTCAAGTACTCGGAGCGGCCCGGAACTCCCGCGGCCAGGCTGCCGGACGATGTCCCGGCCGGGGTCAAGACCGAGCGGTTCCTGGCCTTAGAGCGACTTCAGGCGTCCGTGCAGGCTTCGGTCTACGCCACTTACGTCGGGCGTCTGACGGAGGTGCTGGTGAACGGGGCGAGCGCGAAGTCTGAGGCGGATTTGACGGGACACACGCCCTGCAACAAGGTCGTTAACTTCCCGGGCGGCCGCGAGTTGACGGGGAGTCTGGTCGGGGTCCGAATTCTGGAGGCGAAGGCGAACAGCCTCTACGGGGAGCTGGTCTGAATCCGCGCGGGCAGTGTTGGGAGGCGTAGATGGAGATCGAGGTGAAGATCAGGGGGTTGATGATGGACCCGAGCAGCGGGACCCCGATCGTGATTCTGAAAGACGTTAACAGCGAGCTGATGCTGCCGATCTGGGTGGGCGCTTACGAGGCCAACGCCATCGCGCTGGAGATCGAGAAGGTGACTCCGCAGCGTCCGATGACGCACGACCTGCTGCGCAACCTGATCGTCGAGATGAGGGCGACCGTGGCGAGAGTCGTCGTAACGGAACTGAAAGAGAACACCTTCTACGCCGTGATCGAGCTGAAGAGCCAGAACGGCGAGGCGCTGGCCCTGGATTCGAGGCCGTCGGACGCCATCGCCCTGGCCCTGCGCGTGGACTGCCCGATCTACGTCAACGTCGAAGTCATCCAGGCTTCGCGCAACTCTGTCTTGAGCGAGGCGGAGGAGTCGGCCGAGTCCGAGGATGACGAGTGGCCCGACGTTATCGGCGAGGCGGGCGACCTGACCATGTAGGCCTGCCTCGGCCCCGCGCCGGCCCTACACTTTCCGGGCACTCGCGCGCGGTGTTTTCCGCACGGGGCGGCCGCCCGGGCCGAAACACATCCGCCCGCGGCCCGCCGGATTCTGCCGCGGCGGGGGTCTTTCCAGCCCAGCCAGGGGTCTTTAGCTCAAACCATACCCGGACAGGTCCGCCCTTGACACAGATCATCACCATCGCAAACCAGAAGGGCGGGGTAGGGAAGACGACCACCGCCGTCAACCTCGCCGCGGCCCTTGCGCGCAAGCCATACAGGGTGCTGTTGCTAGACCTGGACCCGCAGGGGAACACCTCTATCTCATACCTGGAGGCCGACACCATCGGCCTCTCCGCCTATGATCTGATGGTGGACAGTGCAGAGGAGCCGGCCGATTACATCTACCCGACGCGCGTCGGGGGGCTGGACCTGATACCCGCGCGGATTAATCTGGCGAAGCTCGAATCGAAGCTGGTGGGTGATTTCGACGCCCCTTTTCGCCTGAAGGACAGGGTGGAGAGGCTCCGCGGACTCTACGATTTCATCCTGATCGATACGCCCCCGACTCTGGGACTGATAACGGTGAACGCCCTGGTGGCGGCCACACACGTCCTAATCCCGATACAGTCCTCCTATTACGCCCTGGAGGGGACGGACGACCTGCTTGAGACGATAGAAAAGGTTAAGGCCAGGCCCAACCCTGAGCTGAGGGTTCTCGGCGTCGTCGTCACCCTGCACGACAAGAGGACCACTCTGGCGAGGGAGGTATTCGAGCAGATCCGGAGCGTCTTCGGCCCTCAGCTCTTCGGTACGGTCATTACGAAGAGCGTGCGGCTGGAAGAGGCTCCAGCCTACAAGGAGTCGATCTTCTCGTTCGCTCCCAACTCTTCGGGCGCGGGCGAGTACACACAACTATGTGAGGAGGTGCTAAGTCGTGTCTAAGAGGGGACTGCCGGCCGGCATACGCATGCGGCACGATTCGCACTACGTCGAGGAGCTTGCCGGTCAGAGGCCGACCCCCGTGGGCCGCTTCATCCCGCTCGACAGGATCGACCCGAACCCGGAGCAGCCGCGCGTGGAGTTTGGAGACCTGGAAGAGTTGACCGCCTCTATCAGGGAGAAAGGGGTTCTCGAACCGCTCCTGGTCAGCCCTCAGACCGGGACCGGCCGCTGGATCATCGTCGCGGGGGAGAGGCGATGGCGTGCGGCGCAGGCGGCCGGGCTGCGCGAGGTGCCCTGCGTGGAGCTGGATGTAGATGAGCAGGGGATCGCCGAAATCGCCCTCGTCGAGAACATGCAGCGCAAGGATTTGACCCCTTGGGAGGAGGCCGACGGCCTCTTCGCACTCTGCCATAAGTTCGGCTACACGCACGAGGACGTGGCGCGGAAAGTCGGAAAGAGCCGCACCTCGGTCACGGAGTCTCTGGCTATCGCAGCCTTACCTGAAGGAATACGTGAGGAATGTCGGCGCGCCGACATCAGCGCCAAGACGACTCTACTTCAAGTAGCACGTCAACCCGATCTTGATTCTATGCGCGGCCTGATTGGAGAGATAGAGCGGGGCGGGCTCGGCAGGGATGGGGCTCGGGCCGCGCGCAAATCCTCTAACGGCGCGGAGACCGCCGACCCGGCGACGGGCAGGAGGAAGAAGGAGGGCGGTGCGAGATTCAAGTATGAATTGCCCGCACGTTCCGTCAAGCTGGAGTTGAGGTTCCCTCAGGAGCAGGTCGGCCGTGAGGAGGTGATCGGGGCGCTGAGAGAGATGCTCGCGGAATTAGAGGGGGGCAGAGAGACCTGAAACGTCTCGAACCCGGAAGCGGAGAGAGAAAGAAGGGAGAGAAGGGGGGCCGTCAGCGGCGCCCCTTTTTCGCTGCCAGGCCCTTCCTTTGAAGGGATTTCGCCCATTTTTCGAGTGTCGGCTGGAAGGGCTTGAAAAGTCTCATCCTGAGTCCGCCCTGTTTTTCGGCCCAGAGCCTCAAGTGTTTCTGTGT
The DNA here is from genome assembly GCA_035645715.1 of Pyrinomonadaceae bacterium. GTDB lineage: Bacteria > Acidobacteriota > Blastocatellia > Pyrinomonadales > Pyrinomonadaceae > QHXN01. Next base: position 125,924 of record DASQMB010000007.1, on the reverse strand, counting down.
GTAAGCGCGGACGGAGGGCTCCAGTTGTGTCTTCTTATAGGAGTGTCGAAGCGTCAGGAAGTGGTGCTGGCCGATCAGCGAAAATAGTAGCGCGGCCAGGTTGGACTTGAGAGAGAGCTTAGCCATCAACCTCTTATGCCAGGAGACGGAAGCGGGCAGAAGCGCCTGGAGGGAGATTTCGAGCCAGGCCGACTGCGGCCCCTGTTTCGGGTGATACAATCCAGGCACGTTTGCTACGTCCATGTTGCGAAGGCGCGGATGACTAATCAGGTTTACGACCCTGACGCGTTCCAGGCCGCGCAGATGTTCTCTGGGAACCGAGGCGAGGACTCCCTGGATCGTGCTTTCGAGTTTCCTTGGCAGGCCCTCGCTGTCCGTGGCGTTTTCGATTTTGACCGGCATTTCACTCGTCGGAAGGGAGAAAAGTAGAAAAGGAAGGCCCGGTTAAGGGGAATTTCGGCCCACCCCTTGAGTCCGATAATGAATATTATGGCTATAAGTCTTTCGGACGACTTCCTTACGACTTCCTTGACACCTATTTTTTCAACTGCTACAGTACGCGGTCTTTTACCACGCGCACCCCCTGATTGGCAAGAACAGGAGCCCTCTAGATTTGAACAGAAACGGCAGCTTCCTCTTCACATCCGAATCCGTCACGGAAGGCCATCCGGATAAGATCGCAGACCAAATCTCCGATGCGGTGCTCGACGAAGTTCTCAAGCAGGACGAGGACGCGAGAGTCGCCTGCGAGACGTTGGTGACGACCGGCCTGGTCGTCCTGGCCGGCGAGATCACCACCGACGCGATTATCGACTTCGCGAAGGTTGCACGTGAAACCGTTCGTGAAATTGGTTATACGCGCGCGAAGTTCGGTTTCGATTGCGACACCTGTAGCGTCCTGACGGCCATCGGGACCCAGTCCCCGGACATAGCACAGGGTGTCGATACGGGCGGCGCCGGCGACCAAGGGCTGATGTTCGGCTTCGCCTGCGCGGAGACTCCCGAATTAATGCCGCTGCCGATTCAACTGGCGCACAGGCTCTCACAGCGCCTGACGGAGGTGCGCAAGTCCGGCACCCTCCCCTTTCTCCGGCCTGACGGAAAATCTCAGGTGACGATTGAGTACGCCGACGGCAGGCCGCTGAGAGTGGATTCGGTCGTCATCTCTTCGCAACATGCACCGGACATCTCAACTGGGGAGCTGCGCGAACAGATCAGATCGCAGGTCATAGACCCCGTGGTGCCCGGCGAACTCTCCGACGCCGAGACCAAGATTCACATAAATCCCACAGGCCGTTTCGTCACCGGCGGCCCGCAGGGCGACGCGGGGCTCACCGGCCGCAAGATCATCGTAGACACCTACGGCGGATACGCCCCGCACGGCGGCGGCGCATTCTCCGGGAAGGACCCGACCAAGGTTGACCGCTCGGCGGCCTACATGGCCCGGCACATCGCCAAGAACGTGGTCGCGGCAGGCATGGCCGAACGTTGCCTGGTGCAGCTAGCCTACGCCATAGGCGTCGCCGAGCCAGTCTCCGTCCTTGTGGATACACAGGGCACGGGGCACGTCGGAGACGACAGGATCGCGGCCGCAGTCAGGGACATCTTTCCGCTGACCCCTCAAGGCATCATCCAATTTCTCAGGCTGCGCGCCCCAATTTATAGAAAGACCGCAGCTTACGGCCATTTCGGACGTGAAGATGCGGGGTTCACCTGGGAGGCCACAGAGGTGGCCGAGAAGCTGCGCTCCGCGGCGGGCGCCTGAACTTCAACCAACACTCTAACAAACCGGCCTAAATCATAGGAGCAGAAGCAAATGACCGCACAAGCCTCCGTCGAGACTTATGACGTAAAGGATCTTTCCCTGGCCGAACAGGGCAAGCAGCGCATAGAATGGGCCGAGAGGGAGATGCCCGTCCTTAGACTCATCAGGGAGCGTTTCTCCCGCGAGCGCCCGCTTGAGGGCTTGAGACTCCTCGCCTGCGCACACGTCACGACCGAGACGGCGAATCTCGTCAGGACCTTACAGGCCGGCGGGGCCGAGTCCGTCCTGATCGCCTCCAACCCGCTCTCGACGCAGGACGATGTCGCGGCCTCTCTCGTCACGCACTGGGGGGTGCCGGTCTTCGCCATCAAGGGCGAGTCGACCGACACCTACAATTCGCACGTCCGACAGGCCCTGGATTTTCACCCGCGGATTATCATCGACGACGGCTCCGACGTGATCGCCACGCTGGTCAAGGAGCGGCCCGAACAGGTGTCGGAGGTGGCCGGCTCGACCGAGGAGACCACAACCGGCATCGTCAGGCTGCGGGCGATGGAGGCGGCCGGAAGGCTCCCCTTCCCGGCCATCGCCGTCAACGACGCACAGACCAAGCATTTCTTCGACAACAGGTATGGCACGGGACAGTCGACGATTGACGGCATTATCCGCGCCACCAACATTCTGCTCGCCGGCAGGACCGTGGTCGTCCTCGGTTACGGCTGGTGCGGGAAGGGCGTCGCGATGCGAGCCAGGGGGCTCGGCTCCAACGTCGTCGTCACTGAGGTCAACCCGATCAAGGCTGTCGAGGCGGTCATGGACGGTTTCAGGGTGATGCCGATCTCGGAGGCCGCGACCATCGGGGACGTGTTCATCACGGTCACAGGAAACCGCCACGTCGTCGATTTGCAGCACTTCGAGGCGATGAAGGACGGGGCCATCGTCTGCAACAGCGGTCACTTCGACCTCGAACTCAACCTGGAGTCGCTGCGCCACAACTCCGCCGCACCCAAGGTGCTGCGCCCCTTCGTCGAAGAGTTCACCATCAAGTCGACCGGCCGGAGCGTGATCGTCCTCGGCGAGGGGCGGCTCATCAATCTGGCGGCGGCAGAAGGCCACCCCGCAAGCGTCATGGACATGAGCTTCGCCAACCAGGCCCTCTCGGTCGAGTACGTCCTGAGGAACGAGGGGAGACTGCCGGCGGGCGTCCACACCCTCCCGCAAGAGGTCGACACGGAGATTGCGTCCCTCAAGCTGCGTGCGCTCGGCATCGGCATCGATACCCTGACCCCGGAGCAGGTCGAGTACATGGGGAGCTGGGAGAGCGGCACTTAACTACTCACTCCAGGTCAGTCTAGATCCCAACCGAGAGGGGCCTGCCGGCAGAGCATCGATGCTCTGCCGGCAGGCCCCTCTCGGTCTTCACGCTGAAGTCTTCTTAAGTCCTGGCGCGGGTCAGCAGGTAAAGGCCGAAGGATGAGAAGAGAACGGGGACCGCCCAGACCGAGAGGACCGGCGGCAGATACCCCCCGGCCCCCAAAGTCTGGCACACCCTCGACAGGACCAGGAAGAGCAGCATGAGGGCGACTGCCTGATAGATGCCGTTCGTCAGGTTCTGCCGCGGCTTTAGGAAGGCGAAGGGGGCCGCAATCAAGGCCAGGATGAGGGGCGCGACGAGGGCTGCCCGCCGCCGTTGCAGCTCGACCGTAAAGGGCGCCGTCTCGGCCTCACCCGTTTTAAGCAGTCGCAGATTTACGCTTAATTCTTTAGCGCTTAAGGTCTCCGGTAAAACATCGTCGGCGTTAAGCGGTCGAATATGTCGCGGCGGCGACCCCACCTCGGCCAGAGGCTCGAAACGCGGCCCGCCCACGCCGAAGTCATAAGCCTTACCCGTTAAACTCCGCGGATTCACGGCCGGCTCTTCCGGGTCCGTGGATTCAAAAATGCGCCTGAGGTGGATGCCGGACTCGTCGAACTCGTAGAATGCGACTCTCTCCTGCTGCCGGCCGGACGCCTTGCCGGCGGCATCGAAGAGGTAGATTCTTCCTTCCTCCGGGACGCTCACCCATGTCCCGCCGTTCTGCGCCGCCAGGGTTCTCTCGCCGGAGCGTATGTAACGGCGCAGTTCATTCTGACGCTTATTCGCCGCGGGCGAGACTTCGTTCTGAAGGAAATACGCGCCGAGACCCACCAGCACGGAGAAAAATATGGCCGGAACGACGATTCTCGGCACGCTCAGGCCCGTGCTCAGCCAGATTACCCCCTCGCTTCTTCTGACCATCAGGGCGTAGCCGATTAGGACCGCGAAGAAGGTGCAGGGGGGAATCAAAATCAGGGCCGAGTAAGGTGTGAGGTATAGCAGGTAGGTGAAAATGGTTTTTGCTTCGATGTTGTTGCGAGAGATAAACTTAAGGAGCTCGAAGAGCGTGAATAAGAGGAAGATGAGGTTGAGAGTTGTCAGGATGCCGAGGAAGAGGCCGGCCAGCGACCTGAGGACGTAACGGTCGAACAAACCGACAGAAGTACCCTTCGTCGCCCCGAACTTAAACGAAGAACCGACGCGAATTACTGCGGCCGATCCCCCTCCTGACCCCTTTCGCCCCCCCTGCCTGCTCAACAGGAGAGCGCACGCCAGCAGGGAGAAGCTAAAGGGGGTCGCCCAGAGGCCGACGGCGGGCGGCAGGATCGCCGCCCGCGTGAGTTGTTCGCCTACTAGAAAGAGCAGGTAATAAGCGAGCATCAGGACCACGGAGATGGAGATGCCGCTCAGCTTCCCCCCCTTCCTTACCCTCAGGACCGAGAGCGCCCCGACGAGGATCAGAATTAAGGGCGAAACGGCTAAGGCGAGGCGCTTATGCAACGCCGCCAGGGCCTCGCCGCGCTCTTGAACGGACGCGGCTTTATTTGACTTATCCGACAACTCGCGCCAACTCAATTCCTCATTGGATAATTCCCTGTTCTTCAGCTTCTCTGCGAAGGAGGCCCTGTACTGATCCAATCGTTCGTCTCTTAAGTGAAGTTCCGTAGCTTTCTCAGTAGTTATCTGGTTTTTCTCGTCTATACTAGTAATAACAGCCTGCCGTAAGTAGAGCTCTATCCCTACCTCTGAAGTGTTGAGCCGTCCACCCTCAGCCGTTATCAGACGCTTACCACCCTCCTCCACCTTCCAGTGAATGAAGATGTTCTTCCAGGTCCCGTCCTCCCTGTCCCCGCTCTGCACGTAGATCACTTTGCCCGGAAACCCCGTAAAAAAACTCTTCGGTTCGACCGGCGATGAGAGCCTTTCGAGGACCACCTCGCTGGCCGTCTCCCGCAACTGCCGGGCCGTCGCGGGGATCAATACGAACCCCGTGTAGAGCGAAAAGCCAAGCAAAAGCAGCCCGCCCAGGAGCGCCGGGCGCAGACACCTAGCGGTGCTGACGCCGCCCGCACTGAGGGCCGTCAACTCGCTGTCGTTCAACAGGCGGCTGTAACCGACGGCCGTCCCGACGATGGCAGCCATCGGCACCGTAAAGAGCAAAACCCCCGGGATGACGAGCAGGAGCAGCCTGAGAGTGACCTCGAACGGGAATTGCGAGGAACTGATTAGTTCGGCCAGCTTCGCGGCCTGCTGGACCATCAGGATGAGCGTGAAGAGTGAGAGGGAGATGAAGAAGTATGGGACCGGCGCCGAGAAGACGTAACGGTCCACCCTGTCCATTAGCATGGTCTCGCCACCGACCCTCTCTGGCGGCGCTTCCCCGGCCCCGCGGAGGGTTTCAAAGCCGTCGGGCGCGTAAAATCAACCCGCCGCCCTGGGCTGCTGCCCCGTCACGCGCGACAGCAGGCGCCTGGAATATTTCGCCGTCTCGCGCCTGACGGCCTGGTCACGGAGGAGAAAATGCTCGGCCCAGCGGCGCGGACCGTGCCTGCGCGAGGCCGCCAGACTCTGGAAGACCTCCCTTCCCAGTGGCTCGTCGCCCTCCCCCGCGCAGGAACCGCACAGAAGCACCCCGTCCGGGCGCGCGCTCACGCGCCCCGCACCCGCGCCCAGGTCGACCCTACAGGCGCCGCACGTCGAAAGGTCCGGCAGGAATCCGCTCAACTGCAAGAGCCACAGTTCGAAATAGATCAGGACCGCCTCGGACTCTTCGGGCCGCTCGCCGAGGGCGTCCACGCAGGCCGCGACCATCCGGAACAGGCGCTCGTCCGGCTGCGAGGGCGGCGCGAAAGTGAGCGTCGAGGCGCACATCTGTTCGAGAGCACTGACGGCCTCAGGGTTGCGCGAGAGGTCGAAGTACGACTTCTCTATCTCGACCTGCCGGATCGAGACCAGTTCCCGCGCCTCCTTCTCGGCCCAGGAGATGTAGACCTTCGTGAAGGGCTCCAGCCCCGCGCCGAAGCGGCTCTTCAGACGCCTGGCCCCGCGTGCCACGCCTCGGACCACCCCGCTCTTCCGCGAGAGAAAGACGACGATTTTATCCGCTTCGGAGAGCTTGTGCGTCCGCAGGATGATCGCCTCGGAGTTCGTCAGATACATCGTTCGGTGGGTTTACGAGCGCCTAAGGGAGCAGGAACAGCACCCAGGAGAGGGCGAGCCCGACGGCGACGAACTCGAAAAATATCTTGAGCCCGTGCCTGACCCGGCCGCCCGCCTCGTGTCTGCCGACCCAACTGAAGGGGACGGCCACCAGGGCCGCAAACAAGAGCATCAGCAGAAAATGCTTCATCTCCCCCTCCCCGCCTCCAGGTCGTAGGCATCCAGGGCGTGCAGGTAATTGACCAGGCCGGCCGTCATCAGAAACACGTTCCCGTACTCCGAGGTCGCCCTGAAGGACTGGTCTCCGGCCGCCACGCCAAGCGCCGCCAGGGCGAAGTAGACGGCCCCCGTTCCCATGTCGCACAGGGCGAAGACGAGTGTCAACAGCCCCTCGCTGCGGTCGAAGATGCTGAAGAGGCGGCCGCCGAGCGAAAATCCCAGCAGCAGGAAGGCCAGCACCGTGGCGCCGGCCGCCGCCGCCCGCAGGGGCCGCCCGCTCTTTAAGTACCCCAGACCGGGGCACAGGAAGTTTAGGAGCGCGGCCAGGAAGGGTGACGCAGTATTTCCGTTCATCTCTTTTCGTGTCCGAAGAACCCTCCGGAATTTCGCTCTCACGCCCGAAAACCCCACGAAGTCGCCACCGGGGCATCAGTCGCAGAGGCCGTAGTAGGAGTCGCCCGGGCCGCAGGGCCGGCAGAGCACCTCACCCGCCGCACCCCGGACAAAGCGCCGGTCGTTGACCCCCTCGCCGCACTTCGCGCAAACCTCCCTCGAACGGGGCGAGCCCGGCAGATCCGCCTCCGACAGGCTCACCTTCACCCGCTCGGTCTTGAACAACTCCTCCGGCGGGGCGGCCAAGTAGGCGGCCATCTGCCGCTCCTTCTTATCCGCGACGTGCGCGAAAGATACGTCCGCGAACTCCCTGGCCGACTCCAGAATCGCCAGACGCACCGCGCTCCCCTCCTGTAGGTTGTGGAAGGTGGCCGCGGCCTTTCCGTAATCGAAGAACTTCAGGCTCCTTCGTCCGAGCCTGGCCCCGGTCGCAACGCCCACGGCGTCCGCCATGCACCTGTCGATCTCGACGAAGACTATCAGCTTTTTCCGGTCGGCCCCCCTGGGGTCGTCCAGGCCGATCAGTTCGCACCCCAGGAGCGACATCCGCACACCCAGTACCTGCCCCGGACAGAGATGCCCGTGTGTGCTCCGACACTCCGAAAGTAGCTCTTCGACCCCCTGCGCCATAATTTCCCGAAATTCCCGGTTTCGTGCCGGAGCCTTTCGCCCCCACCGTTAAAGTAGCCTTCAATATAAGAGGTACTTCTCCCGCTCTTCAGAAAACACTTTAACTTCCGCCCGCCACCACTCTTCCAAGTCTCCCAGAGAGGCGCCCGCGAGCAGCTTTAAGCGGAGTTCGTCCGTGCCGGCGATGACATCGAAAGGCAGGCGGTCGAAGACGTACTCATAGGGAGGCTGTTTCCACTGAAAATCGTTCGGATATAGCTCAAGAATCGCTTTAAGTATCGCCGCCCCCGTCAGCACGGGCTTGAAAGATTCCCTGTCCGTGACGTGTATCTGCACGCCGCCGCAGGTCTCGCCCGCGTGCTTCTGAAAAGTCGGGAGAAAATGGGTCGCCCTGAATTTGACGCCCGGCAGGTTCAGTTCGGACAGGTAACGCGCTAACTCCTCGGCCTTTACGTAAGGCGCGCCGATCAGCTCGAAGGGGCGCGTGGTCCCGCGCCCTTCCGAAACGAGTGTGCCCTCGAAGTGGACCGTGCCGGGAAAGACCGTCGCAGCCTCAAGGGTCGGCATGTTCGGTGAGGGCAGCACCCAGGGAAGGTCCGTCTCGTCGAACCACAGACGCCGCTCCCAATTTATCAGACCCACAACCTCCAGATCACATTCGATGTTCCAGTGTTCCCTAAACATGCGGGCCAGTTCGCCCGCAGTCAGGCCGTGGCGGGTCGGGATGGGAAACTGCCCTACGAAGGAGGCGAACTCGGTCTTCAGGAGATTTCCCTCCACCGCAACGCCGCCGATAGGGTTCGGGCGGTCGCAGACGATCACCTTCTTGCCGAGGCGGCCCGCAGCCCTCATGCAGTTAGCGATAGTGTAGACGAAGGTATAGATGCGGCATCCCACGTCCTGCAGGTCGCAGACGAGCACGTCCAGGTCCCTCAGCATCTCCTCGGTCGGCTCGCGCGTCTCGCTGTAGAGCGAGTAGACGGGCAGGCCCGTCTCCCGGTCGTGGGCGTGCGGCGTCTCGACCATGTTGTCCTGCACATCGCCGCGGATGCCGTGCTGCGGGCCGAAAAGCGCTTTCAGGTCCACGCCGGTTGAGGCGACCAGATCGGCCGAGTGGACCAGCTCGTGCGTCACCGAAGCCTGGTTACAGACCAGACCGACCCTCGCCCCGCGCAGCAGTTGCTGCTCTTCGCCGCAGAGCCTCTCGATGCCCAGCGTCACCCGTCGGCCTTCTCCCGTCGCCATTTATCTCGCTCTCCTACCACCCTTTTTCGGGGAAATTTTCGAGACCCGCTCGCCGCCGGCGGGATCAGCCGCCGACTGAGGCGCCGTACTCTTCGCAGGCCCTGACGAACGCCCCGAACAGGGCGCGCGAGAGCCCGTCCGACTCCCATTCGAGTTCCGGGTGCCACTGCACGCCGAGCACCCAGCGGCCCGGCCTCTCGTCCTCGACCGCCTCGACCAGGCCGTCCGCCGACCAGGCCGTCGCACGCAGGTTCTCCCCGAGGCGTTCGAGCGCCTGGTGGTGGTGGCTGTTGACGATTGCCGGACCTCCGCCCGAAAGTCGCGCCAAAAGGGCGTCAGGCAGCAGCGTCAGGCTGTGCGATCTCCTGCCCCTGGGCGCCCCCTGCTCGTGCTGTAAGGCATCCGGGTGGCTCGAATGGATGTCCTGGATCAGGGTCCCGCCCCTGTGTACGTTGAGCGCCTGCATCCCGTAGCAGATCGCCAGGACCGGCAGGGCCGAACGCTCCGCCTCACCCAGCAGCAGCAGGTCGGTCGCGTCCCGGAGCGGGTGGACCTCCTTGAGCCTCCTGTGGGGCTCGCTCCCGTAGAGCAGCGGGTCCACGTCCGAGGCGCTGCCGGGCAGCAGGAGCCCGCACAGTCTGGACGCCACCTCCCCCAGGTAGCCCCCGCGCGGCACCAGCGGGAGGTGGACCGGCAGGCCGCCCGCGGCCTCGACCGCCTCCGCGTAGTGGCGCGCCAGATAGAACCTCTCCGTGTCGAGCTCGTGGCGCGTCGTAATGCCTATCAGCGGCCTGCTGTTGCCCATTCCCTCGTTCCGACCCTTTGAAAGCCTCCGGACATCATACAGCAATTCGCCCCTGCGCCCGAACCCCGCCCCCCCGCGGGGCCTGCCACCGCCCACGCTTGACTTCTCTTCCGGCCGCTTCTTATATTGCCCGGACGCGATGAAATCTGCCTCCAGAGAGCTGCGCAGCACAACAATCGTCCTCGTGCGCAAGGGCGAGCGGGTCGCCGTGGCGGGCGACGGGCAGGTCACGCTCGGCGAGACCGTCATGAAGAGTGGGGCGCGCAAGGTCCGACGCCTCTTCAACGACAAGATCGTCACGGGCTTCGCCGGTGCCAGCGCCGACGCCTTCTCGCTCCTCTCCCGCTTCGAGGCCAAGCTCGAACAGTACCACGGAAATTTGGAGCGGGCCTCCATCGAACTGAGCAAGGACTGGCGGACCGACAAGGTCCTGCGCCACCTCGAAGCGATGCTGATCGTGGCCGACGCCAAGAGCTCCTTCCTGCTGACCGGCACGGGCGACGTGATCGCCCCCGACGAAGGGGTACTCGCCATCGGCTCCGGCGGCGCCTACGCACTGGCCGCCGCCCGCGCCCTCGTCGAGAACACTGACCTCGGCGCCCGCGAGATCGCCGAGAAGGCCCTGCGCATCGCCGGAGACATCTGCATCTACACCAACCAGAACATCGTCGTCGAAGAGATTTGATAAGGGCGCGGCCCGCCCGGCCGCGCCCCCGCCGCCCCAGCGTGGGGCCTGTGCCCGCACACGGAAAATGGTCATCTACCTCTCAGGCGAAGTCGAAGAAGAGACGCGGCTGGACGAACTGACCCCGCGCCAGATCGTCGCCCAGCTCGACAAGCACGTCGTCGGGCAGAAGGCGGCCAAGCGGGCCGTCGCCATCGCCCTGCGCAACCGCGTCCGCCGGCAGAAGCTCCCGCCCGAACTGGCCGCCGACGTGATGCCCAAAAACATCATCATGATCGGCTCGACCGGCGTCGGCAAGACCGAAATCGCGCGCCGCCTCGCGCGCCTCTCCAACTCCCCCTTCCTCAAGGTCGAGGCCTCGAAGTTCACAGAGGTCGGCTACGTCGGCCGCGACGTGGAGAGCATCGTCCGCGACCTGACCGAAATCGCCGTGGACATGGTCCGCGCCGAGCGCGTCGAGGAGGTGGCCGAGAAGGCCGAGTTGAACGCCGAGGAGAGGCTCCTCGACATCCTCCTGCCCTCGCGCCCGGCGCACGCGGCCTTCTACGGCGGCGGCCCCGAAGCGGCGGGCGGCGACGACTCCCCCGCCCCGGACCGCGACGAACAGTTCCAGCGCACGCGCGAGAAGCTGCGCCAGCAGTTGCGCGAGGGCAAGCTCGACAACCGCCTCGTCGAGATCGAGGTCCGCGAGAAGAGCTTCCCGACCATCGAGGTCGCCGGCCCGCAGGGCGTCGAGGAGATGGGCATCAACATGAAGGACATGCTCGGCAGCCTCTTCCAGGGGCGGACCAAGCGCCAGCGGATGCGCGTCGAGGAGGCGCTCGAATACCTGATCCAGGAGGAGGAGGAGCAGCTCGTCGACATGGACTCGGTCGCGCGCTCCGCCATGGAGCGCGTCGAGTCGGCCGGCATCGTCTTCCTCGACGAGATCGACAAGATCGCCGGCCGGGAGTCTGGCGGGACCGGCCCGGACGTTTCGCGCGAGGGCGTCCAGCGCGACCTCCTGCCCATCGTCGAGGGCACCACCGTCAACACGCGCTACGGCATGGTCCGCACCGACCACATCCTCTTCATCGCCGCGGGCGCCTTCCACGTCTCCAAGCCCTCGGATTTGATTCCAGAGTTGCAGGGGCGCTTCCCCATCCGCGTCGGGCTCGACTCGCTGACGCTCGAAGACTTCAAGCGCATCCTGACCGAGCCCAAGAACTCGCTCGTCAAGCAGTATAAGGCCCTGCTCGAAACCGAGGGCATCGAGCTGGAGTTTACGGGCGACGCCGTGGACGCACTGGCCGACTACGCCGTCCGCGTCAACCAGCAAACCGAGGACATCGGCGCCCGCCGCCTCCACACGATCATGGAGAAGGTGCTCGACGAGATCAGCTTCCTCGGCCCGGACCTCGAACAGAAGCACCAGGTGATCGACGCCGAGTACGTCGGCCGCACGCTCTCCGACATCGTCAAAGACCAGGACCTCAGCCGCTACGTGCTCTGAAAACCTTTGAAGCCCGCCAGCCCACATCGAGCCGGAGGGGGCGCCGCGTCCGCCGCCCGCCGGGGTGGCGCTTCCTCGGCGCCCGTCAGCCGCCCGCGCGCGCGCGCCCTGGGCACGGCGTCTGCGGCGTTGCTCGTCTCCGCGGCGCTCCTCTTCTCGGCCTGCGGCAAGCGACGGCCGCCACTCCCGCCCCTCGAAAGCGTCCCTCAGCGGACCGAGCTGCTCTCGGGCGCGCAGAGGGGCAACCAGGTAATCCTGAGTTGGCCCGCGCCGCGGCTCAACGCACCGGAGGGCAGCGTCCAGAGCATCCGCCGCGTAGACATCTACCGCCTGGCCGAGAGGGTAGACGACCCGCTCCCGCTCACCGAAGAGGAGTTCTCGGCCCGCGCCACACTCATCGGCTCCGTCCCCTTCTCCCAGATCACCGACGCGAGCGGCACCGTTATCTACGTGGACGAGCTGGCCCTCGTCGAGCCCGTCCGCCTCCGTTACTCCCTACGCTACGTGAACGCCGCGGGACAGCGCGCGCCCTTCTCCAACTTCCTGATCGTCGAGCCCGCGCCGACAGTCAGCCGCCCCCCGGTTGTCGCCGGCCCGCCCGAGGTGAGCCAGGACGCCGTCGTCATCAGTTGGCAGGCCCCCGCGTCGAACATCGACGGCTCGACCCCTCCCAACCTGCTCGGCTACAACGTCTACCGCACGGGGCGCTCGCCGGGGGCTGTGGCCGCGCGGCCGCTCAACCCCGAGCCGCTCACCTCCGGCACCTTCTCCGACCAGACCTTTCAGTTCGGGGAGGAGTACATCTACGTCGTCCGCGCAGTCTCCCTCGGCACCGGCGGCCAGCCCGTCGAGAGCCTGAACTCCAACTCCGTCACGGTGATGCCCGCCGACACCTTCAGCCCCACGCCGCCGCCGCGGCTGACGGCCGCGGCCACGCCCGCCCCGCCGCGCGTCTCGCTCTTCTGGGCGGCCAACCCCGAGCGCGACGTGGTGGGCTACTTCATCTACCGCTCGATTGACGAGACCCGACCCCGGGAGGATTGGACCAGGCTCAACCAGAGGCCGTCCGAGAAGACCACATACCAGGACGAGGACGTGAGGCCCGGCACGCGCTATTTCTACTTCGTCAGGGCCGTTGACAGCGCCGGCAACCTGAGCGAACCCTCCGAGGTCGCCTCGGACCAGGTCCCCTGAGCAATGAAGTTCATTCGATTCCGCGACCCGGAAACCGGCTTCCCGCGTGCCGGGATAGTCGAAGGTAAGGCGGTGCGAGAGATTGCCGGCGGGGCCGAGGAATGGGGCGCGGGCGATTTTCGAGAGGTCCGCATCCGCCCTGACATCTCGGAACTGAAATTACTGCCGCCCGTCCGGCCGACCAAAATCGTCTGCGTCGGCCGCAACTACCAGGAGCACGCAGCCGAGTTGGGCAACCAGATGCCCGACGAACCCCTGCTCTTTCTCAAGCCCCCTTCGGCCGTCATCGGTCACGAAGAAAGTATTCTTCTTCCGAAGGTCTCCGTAAGGGTGGAACATGAGGGCGAACTCGCCGTCGTTATCGGACGCCGGGCGCATTCCATCGCTGACGCCGAAGACCCCCTGTCTTATGTCCTCGGCTACACCTGTCTCAACGACGTGACGGCGCGCGATCTGCAAAGAAAGGACGTGCAGTTCACCCGCGCCAAATCCTTTGACACCTTCTGCCCCATCGGCCCCTGGCTCGTCTCCGGTCTCGACCCCCTGGATTTGAGGGTCGAGACACGTGTCAACGGCCAACGCCGGCAGTCCGGCCGGACCTCACAGATGAAATTCTCAGTCCCCTTTCTCGTGCGTTACATCTCGCAGGTAATGACCCTTGAGCCCGGCGATCTGATTGCGACGGGGACACCGGCCGGGGTGGGGCCGCTGGCACCGGCAGACATCGTGGAGGTGGAGGTGGGAGGCATAGGGATTCTTCGGAACGTCGTCGTCGCCGGCTAGCGGGTTTTACCCTTACCCGCCCCAAAACTTCGGGCGCCTCGCCAGGACGTGCACGGCTTTTGAAGGTGCAGTTATGAAATGTCGGCACGCCGACATTCCCCTCAAAATACTTTTAAAGTAAATGCTCAACATTGACCCAGTCTGACTTGAAGTAAACTCTTAACCGATGTCTCAAGGACCTTCAGAATCTCCTCGAACTGAGCGCGTCGCCGAACTCGCAGAGCGCAGCCAGCGGGCTCGGCTCGGGGGCGGCGCGGAACGCGTCGAGCGACAGCACAAGTCCGGTAAGTGGACGGCCCGCGAGCGGATCGACTTTCTCCTCGACGAAGGCAGCTTCGAGGAGTTCGACCAATTTGTCGTCCACCGCTCCACGGACTTCGGCCTCGACCGCCAGAAGTACCCCGGCGACGGCGTCGTGACCGGCCACGGCCTCGTCGAAGGCCGTCGCGTCTTCGTCTTCGCGCAGGACTTCACGGTCTTCGGCGGCTCCCTCTCCGAGACGCACGCGGAGAAAATCTGCAAGGTGATGGATATGGCGATGCGCGTCGGGGCGCCCGTGGTCGGTCTCAACGATTCGGGCGGCGCACGCATCCAGGAGGGAGTCCTGAGCCTCGGCGGCTACGCTGACATCTTCCTGCGCAACACGCTCGCCTCGGGCGTCGTCCCGCAGATCAGTTGCATCATGGGGCCGTGCGCGGGCGGGGCCGTCTACAGCCCTGCCATCACGGACTTCAACGTCATGGTGCGAAACACCTCTTACATGTTCATCACCGGGCCGGAGGTAATCCGCGCCGTTACCCACGAGGAGGTGTCGAAAGAGGAGCTGGGGGGCGCAGAGGCGCACAACAGCGTCTCGGGCGTAGCGCACTTCGCGGCCGAGACGGACGAGCAGGCGCTGCTGCTCGTCCGCGAGCTGCTCTCCTTCCTGCCCTCGAACAACATGGAGGACCCGCCCTTCTTCGAGACCTCCGACCCGGCCGAGAGGCGCGACGAGGCTTTGAACACCCTCGTCCCAGAAGCCTCGAACCAGCCTTACGACATCCGCGAAGTCATCAACAGGGTGGTCGACGACGGCTACTTCTTCGAGGTCCAGGCGCTCTACGCGCCGAACATCGTCGTCGGGTTTGCGCGGCTCGGCGGCCGCAGCGTCGGCATCGTGGCGAACCAGCCGGCGTACCTGGCGGGGGTGCTCGACATCGACGCCTCGGTCAAGGCCGCGCGCTTCGTCCGCTTCTGCGACTGCTTCAACGTCCCGCTCGTCGTCTTCGAGGACGTGCCCGGGTTCCTGCCCGGCGTCAAGCAGGAGCACGGCGGCATCATCCGCCACGGCGCGAAACTACTATATGCCTTCGCAGAGGCCACCGTGCCGAAGCTCACGGTCATCACGCGTAAGGCCTACGGCGGAGCCTACTGCGTGATGGCCTCCAAGCACATCCGCACGGACGTTAACTTCGCCTGGCCGGGTGCGGAGATTGCCGTCATGGGGGCCGGCGGGGCGGTCGAAATCCTCTACAAGCGCGAGCTATCGGAAGCCGCCAACCAGGAGGAGGTGCGCCGCGCGAAGATCGCCGAGTACGAGCGCAAGTTCGCC
Organism: Pyrinomonadaceae bacterium; assembly: GCA_035645715.1. Lineage (GTDB taxonomy): Bacteria > Acidobacteriota > Blastocatellia > Pyrinomonadales > Pyrinomonadaceae > QHXN01. The sequence goes on along the minus strand of DASQMB010000007.1, from coordinate 110,606 downwards.
AGCCCTTACGTGGCGGCCGAGCGCGGGTTCGTCGACGAGATCATCGAGCCGGCCGACACGCGCCGCAAGCTCATCCGCTCACTGCGACTCCTCGAAAACAAGCGCGACACCAACCCTCCCAAAAAACACGGCAATATCCCGCTCTAGCCCGGCCCGCGACACCGCCCCGAAAGCGAGAGGGCCGCGAGTCCTTCCAGACTCGCGGCCCTTCCCTCTCCCGGCGGCCCCGCCGGCTCAGGATGCCTTCGGCGCTGCGGGCTGCTTCTCCCGCAGGACTTCCAGTGCCCTCTTCAACTGCACGTCCTCGCGCGGCTGCTTCGGCTTGGCCGGCTCGTTAGCCGGCTCGCGCTGCTCGTCCTGCGCGTCGGGCTGCGCTATGGGGTCGTCGTCATTGCCGGTCAGATCCTCCGGGTCAACGGCCTCGGCCAGCTCGGGGTTCTTGACCTCGACCGTGGGCGCGACGCCCGCTCCGAGGAAGGGCTTGCCGGCCGAGGAGGCCCACTTGATCGTGGTCAAAAGCAGCCCGTCGCCGTTGCGCAGAGTGAAGAGCTGCTGCTCGGCGCCGGCGCCGAAGCTCTTGACGCCGATCACCTCGCCGCGCTTCGACTCGGCGAAGGCGGAGGCGACGACCTCTGCGGCGGCGGCCGTCCCGCGGTCAATAAGGACCGCGGCAGGCCCGTCGAAGACGAAATCCTTGGGCTCCGCGGCGAAGGTCTTCAGCGGCTTGTTGCCACGCCCGATGGTCTGCGCCAGATTGCCCTCGCGGATGAAGAGGTTGGCTACCTTCACGGCCTCGGTCAGAGAGCCCCCTGCGACGCTCCTCAAATCGAGCAGAATCTTCTGCGAGCCCGCCTTCAGCAGCTCCTGGAGCCGGGCCTTCACGTCGGCCGCCTCGCCCTCGTCCAGACTGTTGACCTTGATGACGCCGACCCGGCCGGCCTCCGTCCTGGTCTCGGCCACGGGGACCTGCACGCCGCCCCTGCGAACGGTCACGACAAAGGGGCGAGTGCCGGCGCGCAGCACGCGCAGCTTGACCTCCGTCCCGGGCGCCCCGCCGAGCACCTGCCTCGCGTCGTAGAGCGAGATGTCGCGCGTGGCCTTGTTGTCGATGTACTCGATGATGTCTCCCGGCTGGAGTCCGGCCTGTTCGGCCGGGCCGCCCTTGACCGGCGCGATCACGTAGAGGTAGGACGAGAGCTGCGAGAGTTCCGCGCCGATGCCGACCTGGTTGGCCGCCGCGCCCGCGCGGTAGTCGCGCACCTGCTCTGGCGTCAGGTAGGTCGAGTAGGGGTCGAGCCCGTAGGCGAGGCCGCGCAGGGCGCCGGCCCGCACCTTCCCCATGTCCGGCTCGTCTACGTAGTCGTCGTTGATGTGCTTGAGGACGCTCTCGAAAATCCTGAGCTGCGCGCCGGGGTCGTTCGTCTGCTGCTGCGCGCTGATGGACATCCAGCCGCCGACGACCCCGTAGAGCGCCAGCGAGGCCGAGAAGACGACGAGCAGGAACTTGCTGCGAAAAGACATGAAATACCTCTGAGTGTTCAGTTACGCGCCGGCCGCGGCGGCCCTCGCGGGGTCGCGGCCTTCCTAATTCTCGACGGATAATACTACAGACCCGGCGCCGGCCGAGAGCGGGTTTGCGCAAAACGCCCGGCCTCCGTTAACTTACACGTCGAATTAGATGCCGCGACATCCCCCGGCCGGACACCAACGCTTTGCGAAAAGATACTCGGCCACAGGAACAGGGCCGGCTCCTGGGCATAGACCTCGGGGCGAAGCGCGTCGGCGTGGCCGTCACGGACGAGTCGCGGACCAGCCTCCGCCCCCTGCCCTTCCTCCGCCGGTCGAACTGGAAGCGGCTCCTGGAGGAGATCGGGGGGCTGTGCCGGGAGTTTGACGTTAAGGGCCTGGTCGTGGGTTTGCCGCTCCGGCTCGACGGTGCGGAGGGGGAGGCGGCCGCCGAGGCGCGCAGGATCGCGCGTAACCTCCGACTCTCGCTCGGCCTCCCGGTCTATTTGCAGGACGAGAGACTAACTTCCAGGGCAGCCGACGATAACTTAAGGGATGAGGGGTTGAATACGCGCGAAAGGAATGTGCGGGTGGACGGAGAGGCAGCAGCCCTTATCCTCTCGGATTTTCTCTCCGGCTCCGAGTCGCCCGAGCACGGCGGGTGAAGACGGCCGGCTCGGGACTCTTTTGCCCTCCGGATTTCCACGGATGAAGATTAAGAAGGTCATCGCCGTCGTTCTCCTCCTGGGCGTCCTGGCCGGCGCCGCCGGCGCCGCCTGGGCTTACCAGCAGCTCCGCACGCCCCGCATACACCAGCACGCGGACGAGTACGTGGAGATTCCGAAAGGCTCCAGCCCGAATGAGGTGCTGGCCCGGCTGACCCGGCTCGGCATTATCGGACCCGGAACGGCTATCCGCCTCTACGTCCGCCTGACCGGCCGCGGACCGCGTTTCAAGGCCGGCGAGTACCGCTTCCCTTCGCCCATCACTCCGCTTGAAGTTATAGAAAAACTTGAAGAAGGCGAGCAGCGGCTAAACCGCCTCGTCATCGTCGAGGGCTGGACGCGCTGGGACATCGCAGACCTGCTGGCGCGCATCCCCGAACTGAAATTGGAGAACCCCCAGCAGGCCCTCGCCCTGCTGGACGACCCGAGCCTCATCAGCGACCTCGACCCCGAGGCGCGCGACCTCGAAGGGTATCTCTTCCCTGACACCTACTCGTTCCCGCCCGAGACAGACGCGCGGGGGGTCGTCCGAAACGCCACCCAACGCTTCCGCGAAGTTTGGAACGATCTAATCAAAAACCAGGGCGGGCCGCCCAACCGCTCCGTGCGTGAGATCGTCACCGTCGCCTCGCTCATCGAAACTGAGGCCAAGCTGGCCGATGAGCGCCCGCTCGTCGCCTCCGTCATCTACAACCGGCTCCGGCGGGGAATGACGCTCGGGATAGACTCGACCGTGATCTACGCCTCGAAGATGGCCGGCAAGTGGCGCAACGACGGCAAGGTCTACTTGAGCGACCTACAGCGCGACTCGCCCTACAACACCCGGAAGGTCTCAGGACTCCCGCCCGGCCCCATCGCCTCGCCGGGCCGCAGCGCCCTCGAAGCCGCCCTCAGGCCGGCCCAGACCGACTACCTCTACTACGTCCGCGAGCCCTCGCGGAACGACGGCGCACACAACTTCTACGCGAGCGAGACCGAGTTTCAGCGCGGCGTCGAGGCCCTGCGCGAGTGGGAACGCTCCAGGAACGCCAACGAGGCCGTGGGCGCCCCGCGCTGAAACTCCGGCGAAGCCCACGCCCCTCTCCGCCGTCGAGCCGAAGGCCATTCTTGAATAAAGAGGTGCCTTGCTTTATGCTCAAGGCGTCCCCCCCCACTTTCCGAGCCGGCGTCCGCCACGAGCCGAGGAAGAGTTGCCATGAAGAAGGTTTCCGCACTCGTCGCAGTCCTTTTCGCCCTGACCCTCTCAGCCCAGGCGCAGGAGAAGGGGGTGGACCAGCAAAATGAACGCATCCGCGAGGGAGGCTCGAACCGCGTCCCGGCTATTAACGGCGGGAAGACCGACACCGGCATCGGGCGCGGCATGGACTTCGGCAAGGGCAAGACCGAGGCGCCGCCCCCCGTGCCGAACCCGTACCGGCTGGCCGTCCCCAACGACGTGATTATCCGGGCCGCGACGGAACTGTTGGCCGAGCAGAAGATGGTGCTCGACGAACCCTCGTCCAAGCCCGCTGAAGGGCTCCTCATCTCGCAGCCCTACACCTTCACGAGAGGGACCGTGGTAGCCCTCTCGGAGCTGAACCGGGTTGCCGTGATACCGGCGCGCGAGGTGCGGAGCTGGACCCGCGGGCGCTACACGCTGATCGTCGAGATCGAGCCGCTCGACGGCACTCACACGAACGTCTCCGTCAGCGCCAGGGTCGAGGGCCGGAGCGACGGCGTGCTCGGCGCTGAGTGGGTCTCGCTGAGCAGCACCGGCGCCATCGAAGAGGAATTCATCAGCTCGCTCGTCGAGAAGGTGACGGGCGCCCGCCCGAACAGGCCGAACCAGGACTGAGAGACGGCCCGGGCGTATCCTTTTCTACCGGACGCGGGACGCGCGTGCCCTGCCCCGGCCGCCAAGCTCGCATCTACTCTTGAACGTAGGCGCAGGCGCGCCGCTCCTCTTCAAATCCTGCGGCCGAACGGAGAACTCGATTTGTACACAGCCACTCCTCACGGACGGCCTCGGCGCATGACTCTCGGCCTGGCCCTCCTCGCCCTTGCGGTTAACCTCCAGGGCTGCGGTTCGGGGTCCGGCCCGCGCGGTCGGGCACAGGAGTCGCGCGCGAGTGCCGAAAGGACGGCCGCGAAGGCGCCGCCTGAGGTTAAGGTTTACGTTGATGAGGCACTTCTACAGAAGTCCTTCGCAGTCCTCAACGGCACGGTCGAAAACTCCGGCGACGAGCGGCTCGAACGCCTCTCTGTCGAGGTCGAGCTGCGGCACAGGCGCGACGGGCATAAGGAGATGCGCGAGGTTGCGGTAGTCCCGGAGGTGCTGGCCCCCGGCGAGAAGGGCACCTACACTCTTAAGGTGAAGTCTGAGGAGTGGGGCGGCTTCCGCGTCGTCAAACTCAGGAGCCGGGGAGGCGCGGGCGAAGTCGCCTTCCAGTCGCTGCCCGGCAAGGAACGCCCGCCAGAGCGCGTGGAGACGACGCGGACCATTACCGACGAGGCCCCGCGAAGGCGCCAGGGCGGCAGCGATGACTTCATCAACACCCCCGACACCCCGATCTCCGTTCCCTGACCCAAAGCCTCGCGCCTTACTTGAGATGTCGGCGCGTCGACAAAGCTCACGCGCCACTTTTAAGACGGTTTCGAGCGGCGGCGCCTCGCCCCGAGACAACTCGGCCCGCGCCGCGCGGCGTCACAGCGTCGGTCTCTATTACACACGATTCGCCCGTAGCTTCCCTTCTCCGGGGCCCGCGCTCAGGGCTTCGGGCCGGACGATAAAGATGATTAGTAACCTGCCCGCCGGCCTCTTACTTCTCTCGGCCTTCGCCCTCGCGGCCCAGGCACAGACGGCCCCGGCCGCCGCGCCGGACTCGGACACGCAGCCGCCCGCCGCCAGCGTCCAGCGCCAGAGGAGAGGCAACCTCGGATCGCCCGAGGCCGAGATGCTCGATCGCGCGCGCATCAGGCACGAGGAGGAGTCGCACCGTGAATTCCGCGAGCGCGCCGGCGAGGCGGCTCAGCTCGGCGAGGAGCTGCGGAAGGCTTACGAGTCCGGGCGCGGTTTCGGCCGCGATGAGATGAAGAAGCTGGAGAGGGTCGAGAAGCTGGCGCGCAAGATTCGGAGCGGGGTCGGGGGCTCGGGCGACGACGACAGGCTGGAGGACCCGCCCGACGGGATCGACGCGGCCATCGCTCACCTGGCCGCGCTCACCGAAGAGTTGAACGAGGCGGTGAAGAAGACCTCCCGCCTGGTTGTTTCGGCCGCGGTCATCGAACGCTCGAACCGCGTGATCGAGCTGGTCCGCCACCTGCGCTCTGTCCTGCCCAGATGAGACGCGAACGAGAGCCCGCGCCCGCATCGCGCGCCACCGCGCGCCGCCGCCGCGTCCACTACCTGCTGGCGCTGGCGCTGGCGCTGGCCGCCGTCGCGCAAGCGCCGGCCTCTGCGCGGCAGGACGACGACGAGGTGGTGCGGGTCGAGTCCGAACTGGTCCTCCTCAACGCCACCGTGACGGGGCCGGACGGGCGCTTCGTCCGCAAGCTCGCGCGCGAAGACTTCCGCGTCTTCGAGGACGGGCGCGAACAGAGCGTCGCCTTCTTCGGCGTCGAAGAGACGCCCTTCGCCGCGGCAATCCTGCTGGACACTTCGGGCAGCATGGAGGGCCGGCTCTCACTCGCACGCGCGGCCGCCATCCGGTTCCTCGACGGGCTGCGCGAAGAGGACGTGGCGGCCGTCTATCACTTCAACTCAGAGGTCGAACAGCTTCAGGACTTCGCGCCGGGCCGAGACCTGCCGCCGGTCGCCTACGGCCTCAACTCGAAGGGCTGGACAGTGCTCCACGACGCGGTGCTCAGGGCCGCGCGTGACCTCTCATCCCGCCCCGAGAAGCGCCGGGCCATCGTCGTCCTCTCGGACGGGGCCGACACGCGCAGCGGGGCCTCGGCCGACAAGGCGCTCGACGCGGCTTTGGCGGCCGGCGCCGTCATCTACACCGTCAACATGGCAGACCCGAGGGCACAGGGGATACAGGCGTTGGGCGCGGCAGGCACGTTGCGCCACTTCGCAGAGAAGAGTGGTGGGCGTTACCTCTCGAAGCCGGGGGGGCAGGCCCTTAGCGAAGCCTTCGCAGAGATCGTGGAGGAGTTGAGCCGGCAATACACGCTCGGCTACAGGCCGCTCAACCGCGCGAGAGACGGGCGCTGGCGCGCCGTCGAGGTGAAAATTTCAAAGCCCGGCGCCACGGCCCGCACGCGAAAGGGCTACCGCGCTCGGAAGCCGTAGGACGCGCAATCCCGGCCGCGGGTCGCACAGCGCGCGACGGCCCCACCCCCGGCCCTCAGCCGGCGACGCCGAAGAGGCGCTCGTACTCGCCCCTTACCCTCCCGTAACACTCGCAGGCCATTCGCTCCAAACCCTCACGGTCAATTATCCGGTAGGCGCCGCGCCTGTGCTCGATAATGCCGACGGCCTTGAGTTTGACCGTGATCTCGGTCACCCCGGCCCTGCGCACCCCGAGCATCGCCGCCAGGTATTCCTGCGTCAGGTTCAGGTCGTCCGACCCGGTGCCGTCGTTCGACATCAGCAGCCAGCGCGCCATCCTCGCCTCGACCCGGTGCAGCGCGTTACAGGCCGTCGACTGCGAGCCGACCACGATCACCGTGTGGGCGTAACGGTTCAACAGGGCGCGGACCTCCGGCGACTCTTCGTAGGCGGCCTTCATGACGCTCGCGGCGAGCCGCACGGCCGAGCCCGGTATCTGCACGAAGGTGGGCATCGTCGTCTGCCCTGCGTTCAGGAGGACGGGGAGGCCCGAAAGGCCCTCGCGCCCGATGGTGCCGGACTCGACCATCTGGCCGTCGGACATCGTCGTCACCATCGAGAGCAGGCAGTTCAGGGGGAAGTAAACGTCTCGGATGGGCTCGTCGGGCGTGATGGCGTGGAAGCCGTGCTCCAGCGACCTGACCTCCGCGTGCGAACGTAGTCGCTCCCGGAGGTCGGACGGGAACGCAGCCAGCAGCCGGTTCTCCTCAAGGCGGTCAACATGTTGGTATGCCATCAGGTGGTCCTTTGAGGCCGCGCCTGGGGAGGCCGGCCGCGCCTGTATCGTTATCAGATGCTAGTAGCGTTGCGAGCCTTGTCGCGGTGGCGCTCGAAGGCCAGCTCGATCAGACGCTCGATGACTTGTGAGAAGGGCACGCCCGTCGCCTCCCACATCTTAGGGAAGCCGGAAACGTCGGTCAGGCCGGGGATGGTGTTCAGCTCGTTGACGAGCAGCTCACCCGTGTCGCGCCGGAGGAAGAAGTCTACACGCGCGAAGCCCGCGCCGTCCACGGCCATGAAGGCGCGCACCGCCAGTTCCCTTACACGCTCGCTCGTCTCCACGTCGAGCGGCGCCGGGACTACGAACTCGACGTGGCCCGTGCTCGAATACTTCTCCGTGTAGTCGAGGAATCTGGCACGCTCGTCGTGAATGATGTACTCGCCGGGCAGGCTGGCGTCCGGCTCGTCGTTGCCCATCACGGCGCACTCGATCTCGCGCGCATCCAGCCCCTCCTCGACAATCACCTTGCGGTCGTAGCGCGCGGCCAGCTCGACGGCCCCGGCCAGCCCGCCGGAATCTTTCGCGCACGAGACGCCGACCGAAGAGCCGAGGTTCGCGGGCTTGACGAAGCAGGGGAAGCCGATCTCGCCCTCGACGCGACGGCGGACCCTTTCGGGGTCGCGCTCCCACTCCGAGCGCAGGAACCAGACGTGGCGGCAGACGGGCAGGCCGGCATCTCGGAAGAGGGCCTTCATCGTCACCTTGTCCATGCCGCAGCTCGACGCGAGCACTCCCGAGCCGACGTAGGGGGCGCCGGCCATTTCCAGCAGCCCCTGGATCGTGCCGTCTTCGCCGTAGGGGCCGTGCAGGACCGGGAAGACCACGTCGAGCCGGGAGTTTTCGCCTGATGCTTCGCGGCCTTCGAGGCTGTGCAGCCCGGCCCGCGAGGGGTCGCCGACGATGGTCAGCGCCGTGCGCGACTCCGAGACCTCTTCGGGAAGCGCGGCGCGGGCCGGGCCGGGCAGGAGCCGAGCCGACTCGGCCGGCGAGAGCCAGCGCCCCTCCTTGCCGATGGCGAGCGGGACGACCTCGTACTTCTCCTTGTCTATCGCCTCGATCACAGAGCGGGCCGAGCGGATCGAGACCTCGTGCTCGCCCGAACGACCGCCGAAAATCACCCCGACCCGCACCTTCTTCGTCATCCCTCGCTCCTTGCCTCCCCTCGAAAGGTTCGAGCCCGAGGCGCCGGCCGGCGGGCCGCCTCGGGCTCGAACCGTCCGTCGTCGCGGCGGGCCGCGCTCACAGTATCGTCTTGCCGAGCGCCGACAGGATCAGCTCGACGCCGAGGACCGCCGTCCGGTTGTTGATGTCGAGCGCCGTGTTGATCTCTACCACCTCGACGGCGACGGCCCCGCCGGCCTCGGCGATCTTCTCCATCGCCAGGTGCGCCTCGCGGTAGGTCAGCCCGCCGCGGACGACGGTGCCGGAGCCCGGCGCGTCGCCGGGGTCGAGCGCGTCCACGTCGAGCGTGACGTAGTAGCCGGCGTCGGCCCGCGAGGCGATCCCGATGGCCTCGTCCATGCAGGCGCTCATCCCGCGCTCGTCGATCTCGCGCATGGTGAAAAAGCGGATGCCCAGCTCGCGGATCAGCTCGCGCTCGCCGGGGTCAACGTCGCGGGCGCCGATGTGCGCGCAGCAGCGCGGGTCGAGCTTGGGCGAGAAGCCGCCGATGCCGGTCAGCTCCGGGGCGCCTCGCCCGAGCAGCACGGCCAGAGGCATGCCGTGGATGTTGCCCGAGGGCGAAGTCTCCGGGGTGTTCATGTCCGCGTGCGCGTCGAACCAGAGGAGGCCGATTGACTGGCCGCGCCGCCGGTAGAAGGACGAGACGCCCGAGCCTGTGCCGACGGCGATGGAGTGGTCTCCGCCGAGGACGACCGGCAGCTCGCCGCGTTCGAGCATGGCCTCGACCTCCGCGGTCAGCAGCCCGCAGGCGGCCGAGACCTCGCGCAGGTGGCGCAGCCTCTCGCCGGCCGGGGGAGGCTCGTTCGGGCACTCGATGCGCAGGTCGCCGTGGTCCGTCACCTCGTAGCCGAGCCCCGCGACCCTCGCCCTGAGGCCGGCCACGCGCATGGCCGCCGGCCCGAGGTCCACGCCGGGCAGGCTGGCCCCGATGCCACACGGCGCGCCGAGAATCCCCACGCGGCGCCCCGCGCCCGGCAGCCCGGCCCGCCCCCCGGCCCGCTCCCGCTCTGTCAAAGCCACTCCCATCCCCTCAGACCTTTCCGCGCTTTCACCCGCCGGTGCCGAAGTTGAAGCCGCCCCCGCCGCCCTGCGACGGGAAGAACGGCTTCATCAGGCCGGCGAAGGCGGCGAGGTTGCGCGTCTGGATCAGAATCTCGCCCGGCCCCGAGAACTCCGCGACGACGCCCTCGCCGCTCAGGATGCTGCGGAAGAAGCCCGCGGCCGCCTTGCGCAGGGTGTACTGCGTCGAACCCTCCCAGGCGACGAGGTGGCCCGTGTCGACCACGTACCTCTCGCCCGGCGCGAGTCGCTTGCGGTGGATGGCGCCGAAGGAGGAGAGCAGCAGCAGACCCGTGCCCGTCACCTGTAAGACGAACAGGCCCTCGCCGCCGAAGAAAGACTTCGCGCCACCCCAACGCGTGTCCACCGTCAGCCCCACGTCGCCCGCCAGATAGGAGCTCGACTGGACGTAGAAGACCTGCCCCGCCATCTCGACGGCCGCGATGTCGCCGGGGCCGCCCGGCGCGAGCGTGACCTCGCCGGGCCCCCCGCGCGCCGTAAACGTCGAGACGAAGGCCGACTCGCCGCCGACCGCGCGCTTGAGGGCACCGAACACGCCCCCCTTCATCTGCGATTGAAGCTCGACGTTCGCAGACATCGAGACCATCGCGCCCGCCTCGGCCTGAATGGACTGCTCTGCGCCGAGCTGGATCACGGCCAGCGAGAACGAGGGCTGGTGCAAGACCTCGAACGAGTAGCCGCGCCCCTGCCCGCGCGAGTCTGCGTCGATATGGATGCCGCCGCCACCGCCGCCGCCGGCCCCGCCGTGACCTCCGGCCGGAGCCCCCTGCGCCCCGGCCCCGTAGTCGGCCACACGGGCGCCGCAGCCTCCGCAGAATTGCGCGCCCGGCGCCAGGTCTCTCCCACAGTTCGGACAGTTCATATCACTACGCCTTTCGATTTATCCCTGATGATGCTGACCGCATCCTCGGCCGTCCGCGCGAAGTCGAGCAGGCTCACGTCGGCCTCGCTGACGACGAGATGGCTGCGCAGGGCCTCGACGACCGGGGGCCAGCAGTCACCGAGCAACACGAGCGGCCGCGGCTCGATCACGCCGGTCTGCAACTTGTTCCAGACGAGCGAGAGTTCCGTGACCGTTCCCATGCCGCCGCGGACGGCGACGAAGCCCACCGAGCGCGTGATGAGGTTTTGCAGCCGCTCGTAGAAGTGTGCGGTCGCCACCTTGTCGGTCAGGTAGCGGTTCGGCTCGGACCGGAACTGGTTCATCACGACGCCGAGCACGCGCCCGCCGCGCTCGCGCGCGCCGCGGCTCGCCGCCTCCATCACGCCGAGGTAGCCGCCCGTGCAGATCGTGTAGCCCTCCTCGGCCAGCATCCGCCCGACGGCCAGCGCCTGCCCGTACTCCTCGCTTCCCTCCCCGCATTTAGAGCCGCCGAAGATTGTGACGATTCGTTCCATAGTCGTAAACGGTGACAAGTGACAAGTGACAAGTGAGTTTTTAGTTTTTAGTTTCCAGTTATTGTTCTCCGTCGCGGCGCAAAACTAAAAGCTAAAAACCGTGACAACTGACAACTCTCTTGTCACTCGTCACGGTTTACTCGTCACGGGCGAAGACGGTAGAGCATGCGCGGGAACGGGATGGTCTCGCGGACGTGCTCGATGCCGCACATCCAGGCGACGCACCGCTCGACGCCCATGCCGAAACCGGCGTGCGGGACGCTGCCGTAGCGCCGCAGGTCCAGATACCACTCGAAGGACTCGCGCGGCAGGTCGTGCGCGGCGAGCTGCCCTTCGAGGAATTCGAGCGAGGTGGCGCGCTCTCCGCCGCCGATCACTTCGCCGTAACCCTCGGGGGCGAGCACGTCAACGCCGAGCGCGAGGTCGTCGCGCTCCGGGTCGCGCTTCATGTAGAAAGCCTTGACGGCCGCCGGGTAGCGGTGGACCATCACCGGCCGGTCGAACTTCGAGGAGATGTAAGTCTCGTCGGGCGCCCCGAAGTCGCCGCCCCACTCGAAGCGTTGCTCAATCTCGCCGCGCTCGTGCCCCTCCTGCAACATCCTCACCGCCTCGTCGTACTGCACGCGCGGGAAGGGCGGGACGATCTGTTCGAGCCGCGCGGTGTCGCGCTCCAACACCTTCAGCTCCTCGGCCCGCTCTTCGAGCACGCGGGCGGCGATTGACGAGAGGAAGCGTTCGGCCAGGTCCATCACGTCGTCGAGCGTGGCGAAGGCCATCTCGGGCTCGACCATCCAGAACTCCGTGAGGTGGCGGCGCGTCTTCGAGCGTTCGGCGCGGAAGGTCGGGCCGAAGCAGTAGACTTTGCCGAAGGCCGCGGCCGTCGCCTCGTTGTAGAGCTGCCCCGACTGCGACAGGTAAGCCTTCTCGTCCTCGAAGTAGTCCACCTCGAAGAGCGTGGTGGTGCCCTCGCAGGCCGCCGGCGTCAGGATGGGCGTGTCGCAGAGGGTGAAGCCGTCGCGGTTGAGGAAGTCGCGCACGGCGTTGACGACCGTGTGGCGCACCTTGAGTACCGCGTGCTGCCGGCGCGAGCGCAGCCACAGGTGGCGGTGGTCCATCAAAAACTCTGTGCCGTGCTCCTTCGGCGTGATCGGGTAGCCCTCGACGGCCTGAAGGACTTCGGCCGAGGACACGTCAACCTCGAAGCCGCCGGGCGCCCGCTCGTCGGCGCGGACCGCGCCGCGGACCACCAGGGCGGACTCCTGGCCGGCCCGCCCGAGCGCCTCCCAGACCTCGGGCGAGACGTTCTTCTTGAAGACCACGCACTGCACGACGCCCGAGCCGTCGCGCAACTGCGGGAACATCAGCTTGCCGCTCGAACGCGTGTTGAAGAGCCACCCGCGCAGCGTCACCTCCTCGCCGACGTGACGCGACAAATCCCTGACGTAAACCTGTTCCATTTTCCCCTGTTGACGCCGGGCGACCCGCGCCGCCCGCTCTCGTTTCATGACTTCGGAATCAAAATTAAATGTCGGGTCCGGCCTGGACTTCGGGGCCGGCCCGAGCCGACTGCGCGCGGCGCGCGGCTACGAGACGCCGCGCCACGACGCGCCGACGCGCTCGCCGAGGACGCGCCGCAGGACCGGGAAGCGTTCCAGCCACTCGGCCGCCTGCAACACCATCCGCAGCGTCGGGTCGATGAACTGTGCGTAGACCTGGCCGCGGCCCGCCACGCCCGTCTGGTAAGAGAAGGTGCCGACCGCCTTCAGGCAACGCTGCACGGCCATCAGGCGGAACTCGCGCGCGAACTCGTCCGGGTCCACGGGGCCGAGCCCGCGCCTGACGCGCTCGTCGAGGAAGTAGAGCCGGTGGGCGCGGACCTCGGAGAGCGAGGGCGGCGAGGTCCGGCGGTCGAGCAGCAGCGAGACGAGGTCGTAGCTGGCCGGCCCCATCCGCGCGTCCTGGTGGTCGATGATGCGCAGCCGCCCGCGTGGGTCAACCATCAGGTTCGACGAGTGATAATCACGGTGACAGAGGACGCGCGGGCGCGCCGCCAGTTCCGAGGCCACGTCGTTCAGCTCGGCGCGCAGCTCGGCCATCTCTGCGTGCGACAGCTCCTCGCGCCGGAGGCTGCCGAAGTAATGTTCGACGAAGAAGTCGAGTTCCCAGGAGAGCTTCGCCTCGTCGAAGGCGAGGCGGCAGGCGATGGAGTCGCGCTCGTAGGCCAGGCGGGTCGCCGCCTGGATGTCGGCGATGAGCGAGACGGCCTGCTCGACGAGCGCCTCGCACTCATCCTCGGACGCGGCCTCGAAGACGCGGCGGAGCTGGCGGTCGCCGATATCCTCCTGCACGATGATGCCGTTGGCGCCGTCAACGTCGTGGATGTGCGGGACGGGCAGGCGGGCCTCTGTGAAGAGGCGAGTCACGTCGAGGAAGGGGTGAAGCTCAGGGTCGAACGGCTCCGGGTAGACGCAGGCCACGGCCGTCGCCTTCTTCCAGGGGATTCGGAAATACTCGCGGGTGGAAACGTCCGGCGTCAGGGCGTGGATGTCGCGGGGGTCGGCCCCGGCGCGGCGCACGTATTCGGCGACGCGCTCGCTCGCGCTGCTCACGAAGGCGTTCGGCGTGACCTGCGTCGGGTGGTGCATCGCTGGCGCGTGGGGCGACGGCCGGGCGGAACAAGCTCCCCTCGCGGGGTTCTCTCGGGCGCGCTTCTCATCCTCTTGAAAGTGACTCGGTTGCGGTCTCGGGCCGGAATTGTATCACCGGGGCAAGGGGGCGACAAAATTGGCGCCGCGGACCTCGCCGCTCAGACCTTTGGGCGGGCGCTCCACGCCCTCGACCAGCTCGGCCCGCACGACCGCCACCTCCTCGAACACCTCGCCCGGCCCGACGCGGACGCCCGCGCCCAGCACCGCCCGCCTCACCCTCGCGCCCGCCGCGACCGTCACGTCCTCCCACAGCACCGACTCGCTCACGCCCGCGCCGGCGTCAACCTCGCAGCCCTCGCCCGCCACGAACTCGCGGCCCTCGCGGCCCTCGCGGCCCAGCAGCTCGACGCTCGTCTCCAGGTATCGCCTCGCCGTGGAAAGCTCGTACCAGTAGCCCCCTGCGACGTGGGCGGCGATGCGCTCGCCGCGCGCGATGGCCGGTAGGTACACGTCAGTCACCGAATGCGAGAAGACGCCGCGCGGGATAAGGTCGAAGACGCGGGGCTCGAGTATCTGGATGCCCGTGAACATCAGGGGGGCCTCAGCGTCGCCGCCGTCGCCGGCATCAGCGTCGCCGGCATCACCAGCCGCGACGAGGGCCGCCGCCGGGCCGCCGCCGGGCGCCGGGCCGGGGAAGCCGCCGAAGCCTGTCACTAAGGGGCCGCGCACCTCGACCATGCTGTAACGCTCGCGGGCCGGGTTCGGGCGGAGGACGAGCGTGGCGAGGGCTTTCGTCTCGCGGTGGGTTTCGAGCGCGGCCGAGAGGTCTATGTCGGTGGCGATCTTGCCGTTGACGACGACGAAGGTGCCGCCTTCGAGCAGCGACCGCGCGTTGTCTATCGCGCCGCTCGTGCCGAGGATGACCGGCTCCTCGACGTAATGCAGGCGGACGCCGAAGCGGCTGCCGTCGCCGAGCGCGGCGCGCACCGACTCGGGCCGGTGGTGCAGGTTGACGGCCACCTCGCGGAAGCCGTACCGAGACAGGTACTCGGCCACGTAGCCGACAAGCGGCCGCCCCATGAACGGGATGGCCGGCTTGGCGCGGTCAATCGTCAGCGGCCACAGACGAGTCCCGTAGCCCGCGGCCAGAATCATCGCACGCATAGAGATTCAACAGGGGAAAGGAAAAAGGGGGAAAGGAAAAGAGGGGTTAGCGTTAAGGAAAGTATAAGGCTCGGTCGGCGGCCCTACCTTCCCCTGCTCGCCATCTCCCTTTTCGCCTTTCCCCCTTCCCCTTCCCCATTCCCTTTCAGGACGCCTGAGCGGCGTCGCGGATGACGAGGTCGAAGGTGCCGGGCGCGACCTTGCGGAAGCGCCGGTTGCGGTTGAGTGAGACGGCGATGCTGATGGTCGGGTTCTGGCCCGTGAACTGGAAGCCGCCTTCGAGCAGCCGGTTGTAAAGCTCGTTGACGTGGAGCGGCCCGCCCGACTCGCGCAGCAGCAGCGTGGCCGCCTGCGGGATGGTGCGGTCGGCGAAGCGGTCGTTCGTCGGAATGATGTCGGAACGAATGGGGGGGATGTGGTGCGGCAGGTCGTAAGGTGCGCGCGGCTCGGGGCGGCGGCCCGGCGGCGGGGCGGCCGCAGCCTGCCGGGCGGCGTGGGCCGCGTCGCGGCGCAGGGCCGACTCGATCTCCGCGTCGGAGGGCGACTGGCTGGCGGCCACGCCGAAGGATGAGGAGAGGATGCGGAACATCGCGGCCTCGGTCTGGCTGACGAGGGCGTCCATCTCGTTCACCTCCGTGCGGACGCGCTCGGCCTCGGCTTCGAGGTCGGCGAGCCGCGAGGCCAGGCGCGAGCGCGTGGCGCGGGCGCCGCGAAGGCTCTGTTCGAGGGTGGCTAGGAGGTTTTCGTCGGGCATAAGCTCGCTCGATCTTCTCCGGCTGTCGGCCGCTCGTGGGGACGGCGGGGGCCTCTACACAGTCGCGGGCGGGTTCAGGCGCGGCGCCCGCCCGGCGCCCCTCATTCTACACTTCCCGGTCGAGGATGAAAGAGGGAATCGAGCGGAGCGCGTCGGCGTACTTCGACGGCCGGAGGGCGCCGAGGGCTTCGGCGGCGGCGCGCGCGTACTCGGCGGCGCGTGCGCGGGCGCGTCCGAGCGCGCCCGACTGCTCGGCGGCCGCGCGCAGGGCCTCGCGCGACACCTCGCCGTAACCGCCCTCGCGCATCACGGCCAGCACGCCGGCGCGCATCTCCGGCCGGTCGGCGAGGAGGTAGATGAGGGGCAGCGTGACCTTGCCTTCGAGCAGGTCGGCGCCGGCGGCCTTGCCGAGCGAGTCGCCGTCGGAGGTGAAGTCGAGCAGGTCGTCTACGAGTTGGAAGGCCGTGCCGAGGTTGAGCCCGTAGTCGGCCAGGGCGCGCCTCTCTTCGTCCGTCGCGCCGCCGAGGATGGCGCCGATCTCGCAGCAGGCGGCGAAGAGGTAGGCGGTCTTGCGTCGCAGGATGTCGAAGTGCTGTTCTTCGGTCAGGTCGGCGCGGCCGAGCAGGGTTAGCTGGATCAGCTCGCCCTCAGTCATCCGTCGCGTGGCCGCGGTCAGGATGTCGAGGACCGGCAGCGAGCGCTCCTGAAGGCTCGTCTCGAAGGCCGACATGTAGAGCCAGTCGCCCATCAGCACGGCCGTCTGGTTGCCGAAGCGGCTGTTGACCGTGCGGCGGCTGCGGCGCGTCTCGGCGTTGTCGATGATGTCGTCGTGGACGAGAGTGGCCGTGTGGAGGAACTCCATGACGGTCGCCATGCGGACGACGTTAGGGCGCGAGGCGTCGCCGCCGACGGCGTAGTTCGAGAGCAGGGTCAGGGCGGGGCGCACGCGCTTGCCGCCGGAGGCGCGCAGGTACTCGCCGACGTAGGCGATGACCTGGACGTTCGAGCGTGCCTGTCGCTCGAACTCGGCCTCGACCAGCACGAGCTCCGGGGCGACGAGGTTAAAGACCCGCCTCGCCGTCGTGGTCGGCTCTTCGAGCGCGGCGCTGTGACCGGAATGATGCATAGGTCGTCGGAAGTTTTTAGTTTTCAGTTTCCGCCCTTGTGTGTTCAGAGGTCGGGCCGGGGCCGCCGGTCCCTTCCGAAACTGAAAACTGAAAACTGAAAACTACCACAAGCTAATTCGAGCGGTAGTTGCCGAACTGGACGTTGATGCCGAAGTCTTTGGCCTTGATCTGGCCGATGACCTCCTGGAGCACGTCGCGGTCCTTACCCGAGACGCGGACCGTGTCGCCCTGGATGGCGGCCTGCACCTTGAGCTTGGTCTCCTTGATGAACTTGACGATCTCCTTGGCCTTTTCGCCGGGGATGCCCTGCTGGATGGCGACGTGCTGGCGGACGGTGCCGCCGGCCGCCGGCTCGACGCGGCCGTAGGAGAAAGCCTTGAGCGGGACGCCGCGGCGGACGAGCTTCTGCTGAAGAATGTCGTTCATGTTCTTCAGCCTGGTCTCGTCCTCGGCCGAGAGGATCAGCTCCTCCTTTTCGAGGACGACCTCGGCCTTGCTGCCCTTGAAGTCGAAGCGCTGCCTGACCTCTTTCATGGTCTGGTCGAGGGCGTTGACGACTTCGGCGCGGTTGACTTCGGAGATGATGTCGAAAGAGTTCTGCTGGGCCATGTGTCTGTCGCAGGGGCGCGGGGAATCGTCGAGCGGCCGGCGCGCGGCCGGCGCGAGTCGTCATGAGCTGACCGGCGCCTCAGTCTTTATAACATCTCGGGTCGGATGACGAAAGCGGCGCGTAGCTTCAAAGGTTGACGCCGAAGAGGCGGCAGAAATTCTCGGTCGTGATCCGCCCCAACTCCTCCGGCACGTCGCCGCGCAGGCCGGCGAGGAACCGCGCCGTCTCGACGACGAAGGCCGGCTCGTTGCGCCTGCCGCGCAGTGGCACGGGCGCGAGGAACGGGCAGTCGGTCTCGACGAGCAGGCGTTCGAGCGGGACGGCGCGCGCGGCCTCCCGCAAGTTCTCCGCCTTCTTGAAGGTGACGTTGCCGGCGAACGAGACGTAGAAGCCCATCCCGACGGCGGCCTCGGCCATCCCGACGCTCCCGCCGAAACAGTGCAGCACGCCCGGCATGCCAGAGCCGGCCCACTCCCGGCCGAGGATTTCGATGGTCTCGTCGTCGGCCTCGCGCGAGTGGACGATGACGGGGAGGCCGCAGCCGCGGGCCGCGCGCAACTGACGAGCGAAGACCTCGCGCTGCACGTCGCGCGGCGAGTGGTCGTAGTAATAATCGAGGCCGATCTCGCCCCAGGCGACGAAGCGCCCGCCGCGCGCCGCGAGACTGAGGATGCGCGCCTCGGTCTCGTCGTCGTAGAGGCGCGCGTCGTGCGGGTGGACCCCGGCCGCGGCGTAGACGCCCTCGTAACGCTCCGCCACCTCGACCGCGCGCTCCAACCCGCCGCCCCGCGGGTCGCCCGTCCCCACCGTCAGTACCGCGCGCACGCCGGCCGCCCGCGCCCGCGCCAGCACCTCTTCGCGGTCCGCGTCGAACTCCTCGCCGTCTACGTGCGCGTGCGAATCAACGAACATGAGGGTGTTTTTAGTTTCTAGTTCCTAGTCTTTAGTTTTCGGGCGTGGGCTCGGATTGAGGGCTCGGGCCGTCAAGCCCCGACACCAACTAAAAACTGAAAACTGAAAACTCACTTCAGTCTCGCCCCGTTGGGCACGTCTTCGGTGAAGGTGGCGAGGACCGGGCGCCCCTCTTCGCCGACCGAGGCGGCGAGGACCATGCCCTGCGACTCGAAGCCGCGGAGCTTGCGCGGCTTGAGGTTAGAGACGACGGCCACCTTGCGGCCGACGAGCTTTTCGGGCTCGTAGTATTCGGCGATGCCGGCGAGTATCTGCCGCGGCTGGTTCTCGCCGAGGTCCACCGTGAAGCGCAGCAGCTTGTCTGATTTCGGGATGCGCTCGGCGGTCAGGATTTCGCCGACGCGCATCTCGACCTTGACGAAGTCGTCAATGGTAATGAAGTCGGCGACGCCTTCGGGTGCGCCGGAGGCCGTGCCCGAGGTGGCGCTCGAAGGCGAGCCGGAAGACCCGGTTGCGCCGCCGGCCGCGTCGGCGGGCGTGGCGGGCCGTGCCTCCGTGGCACCGCGCTCGGGCGGTACGGGCTTGACGGACGCGGCCGTCTCGGAGCCGGGGACGGCCGCCTGTGTGGCGTGTGCGCCGGAGCCCTGCGCGGCCTGCTCGCCCGCGCCCTCAGTCGCGCCCGCGTTCTGCTCTGTGCGCTTCTCTTCCGGCCGTTGCTGTGCGTTCTGCTGTGCGGTTTCGTTTGCGATTTCTGCCATAACCTTTGCCTTGTCGATGCGCGGGAAGAGGGGCGCCACCTCGCCGACGCGCGTTCCCGCCGCCAGCCCGCCCCATTTCAGTTCGAGGGGATTCAGGGTTTCGGGGGCGCCCGCCTGCCCGAGCTGGCGCCAGATGGACCCGGTCGCTTCCGGGACGAACGGGTGAAGCAGCACGGCGAGCCAGCGCAGCGTCTCGGCCGAGCGGTAGAGCACGGCCGAGAGCGTCGCCCGCTGCTCTTCGGACTTCGCCAGCTCCCACGGCTTGGCCTCGGAGATGAACTTGTCGATCCGCGCGACGAGCGACCAGACGACCTCAAGCGCCCGGTTCAACTCGTAAGCCTCGACGGCGCGGGCGAACTGGTCGCGGGCCAGTTCCAGGCTGCCCGCCAGCGCCGAGGCGTCCGGGTCCACGCCGGCACGCTTGGCCGCCAGACGCCACTCGTCCGTCACCTCGTCCGCGGGGACCACTCCGTCGAAGTACTTGCGGATCATCGTCAGCGTGCGGCTGACGAGGTTGCCGAGGCCGCTGGCTAGGTCGCTGTTGGCGCGGTCGAAGATGATCTCGTATCCGAGCCGGCCGTCCTGCCAGAAAGAGCCCTCGCGCAGCAGGACGTAGCGCACCACGTCGGCCGACGTGTGGCGGCGCGCCAGCTCGATGTCGATCATGTTGCCGAGCGTCTTCGAGACCTTGCGCCCCTGCGGGTCGAGCCACATGCCGTGCGAGACGACCTGCCGCGGCAGCTCGACGCCGGCCGCCAGAAGCATCGCCGGCCACAGCACCGCGTGCTGGCGCAGGATGTCCTTGCCGATGAGGTGGACGCCGGGCCAGAACTTCTCGAAGGCGTCTTCGCCGACCTCGCGCCGCCGCGCCTCGCTCCCGAACCCGAGCGCGGTGATGTAGTTGATGAGAGCGTCGAACCAGATGTAGACCGTGTGGCCGGGGTCGTCGGGGACCTCGATGCCCCACGGGACGGAACTCTTGGCGCGGCTGATGGAAACGTCCTGCAAGCCTCCGCGGGCGAAGCTCGCCACCTCGTTGCGGCGCGACTCTGGCAGCACGAAGTCTGGCCGCTCCTCGTAGAGTTTGAGCAGCGCCTCGTCGTAGTCCGAGAGCCGGAAGAAGTAGCTCTCCTCTGAGACGCGGTCCACGGGCGCCTCGTGGACGAGGCAGAGCGGCGCGTCGCCCTCGCGCGCGGGCTGCTGCAACTCGGCCTCCGTCTTGAAGGTGCCGCAGGCGGCGCAGAACCAGCCCTCGTAAAAGCCCTTGTAGATGTTCTCTCGCCCCTTCGGCGTGCGGCGCGCGGCCACGCGGCGCCAGAACTCCTGCGCGCCCTCGTGATGAAAAGGTGCCGAGGTCCGCATCCACACGTCGTAGCCGCCGCTCTCGGGGCCGAGCCCGAAGGCCGCGAAGAACTTCTGCCCCTCCGAGACGACGTAGTCAACGTGCTCGCGCGGAGTGCGGCCGGAGCGTGCGGCGCTGCGGACGATGTTGACGCCGTGCTCGTCTGTGCCGGTCAGGAAGCGCGTCTCAAGGCCGCGCTGCCGGAAGTGACGCCGCAGGCAGTCGGCCACGACGGTCGTGTAGAGGTGCCCCATGTGGGGCAGGCTGTTGGCGTAGTAGATGGGCGTGGTGACGTAAAAAGTCTTCATGAACGGGAAGGCGCCTGTGCCTCCTTGTTAAGAATCGAGTCCGGTTAAGAATAGGGTCCGTGGGCGAATGCCTAGATTCCACGAGATTCTACGTGATTCTACTCGATGGGGCGGCCCGCTCGGCAAACGGCCGCGGCCCCGCACCGGCCTCCGCGCAGCGTCGGCCTCACCTCGCGGCGGCGCCGCGCCCTGCCGGCACGGTCCAGACGTAGACGGTGCGGTAGAGTCCCTTCCAGGGCACGCGGACTTCGCGCTCGGGCTTCCAGTCGCCCATCCTGAAGTCGTGCGAGACGATGCGTGCGCCGGGGCGCAGTTCGGCCAGCAGCTTCGGCCTGAGCAGGAGGTTGAGCCGGTCCGAGAGGTAGAGCGTGACGACGGTCGCCTCGCGGAAGTCCGTGCGGAACATGTCGGCGTGGCGGAAGGTGGCGAGGTCCGAGACGCCCTCGCGCCGTGCGCTTTCGCGCGCCTCCTCGACCAGCTTCGGGTCGATCTCGATGCCGACGGCCGCGACGCCGTACTGCCTTGCAGCGGCGATGGGGATGCGCCCGTCGCCGCTGCCGAGGTCGTAGAGCACGTCTCCCGGCTTTAGTCGCGCCAGCCGCAGCATCTCGTCCACGGTCTCGGGCGGGGTCGGGACGTAGATCACGTCGGGCCTGCTCTTCGTGACCTTCGCCGCGGGGCGCTCGCGCGGCCGCCGTGACTGTCGCCTCCTGCCCTGCTGCCGCGCGCCGGCCTGTTCCGCGCGCCCGGCTAGGCCCGTGCCGGCCGCGCGCGCCGCCTCCGCACGGGCGGGCGGCGTCGAGCAGGCGAGCGCCGCCGCGGCGAGCACGGCGCGGAGGGCACGTGCCGTCTGGCCGTTGGCGGTCATTCCCTGCCCCTGATGAGCGACATGGCCTCGGCGCGCGTGCGCGGGTCTTTGCGGAAGCCGCCGCGGATGGCCGAGGTGATGGTGGTGGCGCCGGGCTTGCGCACGCCGCGAACCGTCATGCAGGTGTGTTCGGCCTCCATCACGACCATCACGCCGAGCGGCTTGAGGCCGCCGAACAGGGTGTCGGCGATCTCGGATGTCAGGCGCTCCTGCACTTGGAGGCGGCGGGCGAAGGTCTCGACCAGCCGGGCCAGCTTCGAGAGCCCGACGATGCGCCCGTCCTTCGGGATGTAGGCGATGTGGCACTTGCCGACGAAGGGCGCGAGGTGATGCTCGCAGAGCGACGAGAAGTGTATGTCTTTGACGATGACCATCTCGTCGTGCTTGTCGCCGGGCAGGGGCTTGACGTGTTCGGACGGGTCTTCGCGCATGCCGGCCGTCAGCTCGGCGTACATCTCGGCCACACGCGCCGGCGTGCGGCGCAGTCCGTCGCGCTCGGGGTCTTCGCCGACGCCTTCGAGGACGAGCCGGATGCCGCGCTCGATCTTGTCGAGGTCCACGGCCCGCGGCCCGGCCGTGGTCTCATCGGGCGGGAGCCCTTCCTCGCCGGGCTCGGTCGCGGAGAATTTAGTCGCCACCCTTTATCACCTCCGAAGACGCACGCGGGCCCGCGCGGAAGGCCGCACGCGCGGCCTCCTCCACCACGCGCAGCGGCGCCCCGGCGCTCGCCGCAACTCGACGGCAGCTCTCGTACTCGGGCGTCGCGCCGACGACGCGCCCGCCCGCGAGAGCCACCTTGATCTCTACCTCGCCGAACTCGGTTTGCACCGTCACATGCTCGCGCCCGAGCGCGCGGCGCCCGACTTCGTAGCAGCGGGCGCCGATGGTCGTCGTCTCTGCGAACAGCAGCCCGTAGAACCGCTCGCGGTCGGCCGGGCGGCACAAAATCGAGACGAGCACGCCGGGCCGGTTCTTCTTCATCTGGGCCGGCGTGAAAAAACAGTCGAGCGCGCCCGCCTCGAACACTTTTTCCATCAGGTGGCCGAGCAGTTGCGGCGTGGCGTCGTCAACGTTGGTCTCGACCATCAGGAGCCTTTCGTCAAAGCCGCCGCCCGCGGAATCTCCGCCGCCCGATGCGGTCTCCTCGGCCTCTCCGACCATGACGCGCAGGACGTTCGGGAAGCGCGGGTAGTCGCGCGAGCCAGCGCCGTAGCCGGTCCGCCCGACGCGCATCGGCGGCAGCGGTCCGAACTCTTCGCAGAGCGTCGAGACGATGGCCGCGCCGGTCGGCGTCACCAGCTCGCCCGTTATCTCGGTCGAGTAGACGGGGGCGCCCGCGAGCAGCTCGGCCACGGCCGGCGGCGGGACCGGGAAACGGCCGTGTGCCATCTCGACCGTGCCGCTGCCGACGTGGAGCGGCGAGCAGACGAATCGCTCGACCCCGAGCATCTCGAAGCCGACGCATGCGCCGACCACGTCAACTATGGCGTCCACGGCCCCGACCTCGTGGAAGTGTACCTTCTCGACGGGCTGGTTGTGGACGCGCGCCTCGGCCTCGGCCAGCCGCGTGAAGATGCGCGAGGCCCGCTCCCTGACCGAATCGCCGAGCCGCGACGAGGCGATGATCCCGTGGATGTCGGCGAGGTGGCGGTGTTTCTGGTCCTCGGCCGTCAGGCGGACGACGGCGCGTGTGGCGCTGATGCCCGAGCGGTCCGCGCGCTCGAAGCTCAGCTCGTAGCCGGAGACGCCGAGGCGTTCGATCTCGGCGGCGAGGTCGCGCGCGTCAACGCCGGCCGCGACCAGCGCGCCGAGCGTCATGTCGCCGCTGATTCCGGCGAAGCAGTCGAAGTAAAGTGTCTTCATCAACCGAGGCGGAAAGTCATCAATCGAAAAGCAGAGTCACCGGCCGAGGTTCGGCGCGCTCACAGGGGATCGAGCCGCGGGAGGATTTCGCCCGCCTGCCCCTGAACCGTGGCGTCGCATACTTCCGAGAGCGGCGTCAGCTCCGGGTTGACTTCGACCAGGTGTGCGCCCGCCCGGCGAGCGATGAGGGGCAGATTCGCCGCCGGGTAGACGACCGCGGAGGTGCCGACGACGAGGCAGATGTCTGCGCGCGAGGCCCGCGCCGCCGCGCGCTCGTAGACGCCCGGCGGCAGCATCTCGCCGAACAGCACCACGTCCGGGCGCATTCGCCCGCCGCACCCGGGACAGGCGGGCGGGCGCTCGTCGCCGAGTTCCCTGATGTCACGCCGCGCGTCGCACGCGAGGCAGCGGGCCACCCAGACGTTGCCGTGCAGTTCGAGCACTTCGCGCGAGCCGGCGGCGGCGTGCAGCCCGTCGATGTTCTGCGTGACGAGGGTTAACTCCTCGAAGCTCTCCTGCCAGCGGGCCAGCGTCTCGTGGGCGGGGTTCGGCCGGCAGTGCGCCAGCGCCGTGCGCCGGTAGTCGAACCATTCCCAGACGGCCGGAAGGTCGCGCCTGACCATCTCGGCCGACGAGATGACCTCGAACGGCATCCCCTTCCAGGTGGCCGCGCCCCCGCCTCCGCGGAAGGTGGGCACGCCGCTCTCGGCCGACACGCCCGCACCCGTCAGGACGAAGACGCGCCGCGCCGACCGGAGCCTTTCGCTGAGCCCCGCCGGGATGTGCGGCCCGTTTCTGCTCGACATCAATAGGGCCGGATGGTAGCAGAGCGAATCGTGAATCGTAAATCGCCTGCCGGGAGTCAACAGGTCTCTGGCCGCCCGCCGTTAACCGCCCGCCGTTAACCGCCCGCCCGCGTCCGCCGGCAGCCGCCCGTCGACGGCCGCGTTAGCGCGCCGCCTCCGCCTCGCGCTATACTTTCGCCTTTTCGTGCCGGCAGAGGGAAAGGGCCGGCCGATCTTGCGCATCACTGCCCGCGCGCGGCGCGTGCGACTGAAGGGATCATGAACGCTTGAGTCTGACCGAGTTGCAGGAGAGATTGCGAGGCGTCGTGCGCGACGCCGCCCGCGAGAGGTTCGCCGTCGCGCTCGAACACGTGGCGTCGGAGGTGCCGCCGCGGACCGAACTCGGCGACATGGCCTTCCCCGTCGCCTTCGAGCTTACAAAGCGCGTCAAGCAGGCGACGGGCGAGAAGCGCAACCCGCGCGCCGTCGCCGAGGAGCTGAAGCAGGCGCTCGAACGCGAGCCCGAGGTGGCCCGCGTCGAGGTGGCGGGCGCCGGCTACCTGAACATCTTCTTCGACCGCGCGCGCCTGCTCGCCTCGCTCGTCGCAGGGGGCCGCGCTGCGACGACCGCCGCCGCCTACGACACGACCGAGACCGCGGGCGCGACCGCCCGCGGGGCAGCGTCTACGGCCGAGGCGCGCCCGAAGCGGATGGTCGAGCACACCAGCGTCAACCCGAACAAGGCCGCGCACATCGGCCACCTCCGCAACTCCATCATCGGCGACACCTTCGTCCGCATCCTGCGCGCGCGCGGCGAAAGCGTCGAGGTCCACAACTACATCGACAACACCGGCGTCCAGGTGGCCGACGTGGTGGTCGGCTTCGTCCACCTCGAAGGGATGACGCTCGAAGACGTGCGCGCTCTCGAAGCCTCGCTCAAGCCCGACTACCCGTTCGACTATTATTGCTGGGACCTCTACGCGCGCGTCGGACTCTTCTACCGCGGCGGCGACCCCGACGCCAAAGAAGACCCCGCGCGGCTGAAGCTGCGGGCCGAGACCCTGCACGCCCTCGAAGCGGGCGGCAACCCCGTGGCGCTGCTGGCCGACTACGTTTCGACGCGCATCGTCCATTGCCACCTCGACACGATGCGGCGGCTCGGCATCACCTACGACCTGCTGCCGCGCGAATCGGAAGTCCTACACTTCCTCTGGGGCCACGCCTTCGAGCACATGAAGGGGTCGGGCGCCATCCGGCTCGAAACCGGGGGCAAGCTCGCCGGCTGCTGGGTGATGCCGATGGAGACGCACGAGGGCTCGGAGGAGTACGAGGCCGACAAGGTGATCGTCCGCTCGAACGGCACCATCACCTACACCGGCAAGGACATCGCCTACCAGCTCTGGAAGCTCGGGCAGGTTGACCTCGACTTTTACTACAGGCCCTTCCGCACCGAGCCGGACGGGCGCACCATCTGGACCACGACCAGCCTCCGTGAGGAGTCGGCCCGTGACGCGCCGCGATTCGGCGGCGGCTCGACCGTCTACAACGTCATAGACTCGCGCCAGACCTACCCGCAGGACGTGGTCAGGCGCGGCGTCGCGGCCGTCGCCCCGCAGGTCGGCTCCGAGGCGAGCGTCCACCTCTCCTACGAGATGGTCGCGCTCTCGCCGGCCGCGGCCGGTCAGCTCGGGATCGAGCTGTCGGACGAGGAGCGCGCGCGCCCGTTCGTCGAGATGTCGGGCCGGCGGGGCCTGGGCGTCAAGGCTGACGACCTCATCAACCGGCTGGAAGCCGACGCCCTCCGCGAGGTCGAGTCGCGCCACCCAGACATCTCGCAGGAGGAGAAGCTGCGGGCCGCGCACACCCTCGCCGTCGGTGCCCTCCGCTACTTTTTGCTGAAGTGGACGCGCAACAGCGTCATCGTCTTCGACTTCGAGGAAGCGCTCTCGACGCGCGGCGAGGCCGGGCCTTACTGCCAGTACGCGGCCGTGCGCGCCAACTCCATATTTCGCAACCTGCAAAGCCGCGAGGTCGAATTGGCGAAAAGCCTCGTGGCGGGCGCGGCCTCGGGCGACGACCGCGTCGCTGCCAGCGACGTTTTCGCGGGCGAGGTCGGCGACGAGCGTTGGTCGCTCGTCACGCTCGCCGCCCGACTCGAAGACGCCGTGGCGCAGGCGGCCTCGGCGGCCGAGCCGTCCCTGCTGGCGAAGTACGCCTTCCAGCTCGCCCAGGGCTTCAACTTCTTCTACCACCGGCGCGAGAACCGCATCCTCGAAGAGACCGACGAGGCGAGGCGCGCCGTGCTGATCTCTATCGCCGACTACGTGCGCCGCCGACTGACCGAGGCGCTCGCCACGCTCGGCATCGAGGTGCCCGAGCGGATGTGACGCGGCCCGGCCCGCGGCCCCGCGCGCCGGGCACGGCACGGGCGTTGCCAATTCATACCGGGCGCGGGGCCCGGCCACGACGGACCGCAGCCGCCGGCCTGACGGCTGCTGACGCGGCCCGTCGATTAAGGGGCGGACGGACGACGGCGGGCTCTGTGGGCGGCCTGTCACTTAATGAGGTAAGCGATGCTAATTGTGATGAAGGCCGACGCCACGGAGCGACAGGTTGAAGAGGTCGTGCGCGTCGTCGAGGAGATGGGCTTCCGCGCCCATCCGCTGCCGGGCGCCAGCCGCACCGCCATCGGCGTTACCGGCAACACCGGCGCCGTCGATGCCACGCCCTTCGAGAGCCTGCCCGGCGTGGCCGAGGCCATCAGGGTAACGAAGCCCTACAAGCTCATCTCGCTCGACCTGAGGCCGGAGAAGACCGTCGTGCCCGTCGGCGACGCCTCCATCGGCGGCGAAGAGCTGGCGATCATCGCCGGCCCCTGCGCCGTCGAGAGCCGCGAGCAGACGTTCGCCGTCGCCGAGGCCGTCCGCCAGAGCGGCGCGCGCTTCTTCCGCGGCGGCGCCTTCAAGCCGCGCACCTCGCCCTACGCCTTTCAGGGGCTCGGCGAGGAGGGGCTGAAAATTCTCGCCGAGGTGCGCGAGGCGTTCGGCCTCAAGATCGTCACCGAGGCCGTGGACGAGCACGGCGTGGACATGGTCGAGCGCTACGCCGACGTGATCCAGCTCGGCGCGCGCAACATGCAGAACTTCTCGTTGCTCAAGCGCGTCGGCCGCTCGCGCCTGCCCGTCCTGCTCAAGCGCGGGCTGGCGGCGACGCTCGACGAGTGGCTGCTCGCGGCCGAGTACGTGATGGCCGAGGGCAACTACAACGTCGTCCTCTGCGAGCGCGGCGTTCGCACCTTCGCCCAGCACACGCGCAACACGCTAGACCTCGCGGCCGTCCCGGCCGTCAGGCGCGTCTCGCACCTGCCGGTCGTCGTTGACCCCTCGCACGGGACGGGCAAGAACTTCATGGTGACGCCGCTGGCGCGGGCCGGCGTCGCCGTCGGGGCCGACGGCCTCATCGTCGAGGTCCACGACCACCCGGAGCGCGCCCTCTCCGACGGGCCGCAGGCGCTCACGCTCTCGCAGTACCAGCAGCTCGTCGCGGAAGTCCGCGCCATCCACGAGGTGATCGCGCCCGCCCACGTCGCCTGAGCGCGGGCGAGTCGACAGACACGACCGGCGGCGTCAGAGTTCGCCGGCCAGGATGGCGGGCAGGCGGTTGGTGAAGGCCGAACGCGGCAGCACGAGGTCAACGCCGGAGGCGCGTGCCCGCCGCTGCAACTCGACCTCGACGTGCGAGAAGAAGGCGACGACGGGCACGCCGCTCAACTGCTCGTCGGCCTTGAGCCGGGCGGCCACGTCGAAGGGGTCGGGCGACTCAGCCTGCAAGTCCAGGATGACGAGCGACGGCACCTCCGTCTTGGCCTTGTCGAACAGCGAGTCGGCCGTTCGCGCGAACTCGACCGTGACGTTCAACTGCTCGGCCGTCCCGCGAATCTTCGAGGCGAAGAACAGGTCGCTCACGCCCGCGAGCACACGTCGGTTCATTTTCCTTGTCACCTCCCGCCGGAGAAGTTCGGCGGCCCGATTCTGACCCGCGGCCCGGCGCCGCGTAAAGCCGAGACGAGCTTGCCCCCAGCGAACCATAAAGAGACGGCGAAGGCCGGCCGCGCCGCGCCTGAGGTCGAACGCGGCGGAATCGCGCCGCCGGCAGCGCGGGCCGCGAGCCCCGGCCGCATCGTCGTCGCCACCTACAACATCCGCTACGCCGTAGGCTCGCGCCTCATCTCGGGCGGCCTTTTGCGCAAGCTCGGCGTGGCGCGGCCCGGCCGTCGCGCGGCCCTCGTCGGCCGCAACATCGAGGCGGCGGCGCGCGTCTTCACCGAGGGTCGAGCCCTGCCCCCGGTTGACCTGCTGGCATTGCAGGAGGCCGACCGCGCCACGCGCAGGGCCGGCGGCCGCCACGTCGCACGCGAGCTGGCCGAGCGACTGGGGATGTTTTACGCGCGCGCCGCCAGCCCGACGCCGCGCGACGTGGCGCCGAAGGACCGCCAGTGGTGGCTCGACTTCGAGGAGCCAATCGGGCTCGGCGAGGAAGGCGACATCGGCGTCGCCCTGCTCTCGCGCCGCCCGCCGGAAGAGGTCGGCCGTGTCGAGCTGCCGTGGTCCGAGTGCCCCTGGCGCCCGCGCCTCGCGCTCGCGGCGACAGTCGAGCTGGGCGGGCGCCCCTTGCGCGTCTTCAACGCCCACATCGACCCGCACGCGGGCGTCGGCGAGCAGTTGCGGCAGCACGAAGCCATCCTCGCGCGGGCCGCCGAGGCGCGCGGCCCCGTCCTCCTGCTCGGCGACTTCAACACCCTCGCGCGCCGCGCCCCCCGTATCGTCCGCGAGTTCCTCGAAGCGCGCGGCTACACGACGCCTCTCAGTACGGGCACGGGGACGTGGCGATCCGGCCCGCTGCGCCTGCACGCCGACTGGATTTTCGGGCGCGGCCTGCGCTTCCTCCGCTGTGGCGTGGCCCGCGGCGTCAGCGTCTCCGACCACTGGCCCGTCTGGGCCGAAATCGAGCCCGAATGAGTAAGGTGAGCCGGCCTCAGCCGTCTGCCGGGCCGGGCCTGAACAGCCCTCCGAGCGCAGCTTGAAGAGAGAGACCATCACCAGCCGCAGGAACCCGCTCGTGCAGCGCGCGCGGGCCGTGCGCGACGGGCGCGACCGCGCACGGGTCTTCGTCGAGGGCGTGAGGCTCTGCGAGGAGGCGCTCGGCGCGGGCCTCGCCTTCGAGCTGGTCCTCTTCACAGACTCGCTCGCGCGCGACGGGCGCGGCGCTCGCCTTGTCGGGTCGCTCGCACGCGTCTGCCGCGAGGTCATCCCCGTCGCCGGGCCGGTCATGGAGTCCGTCTCTGAGACCAGAACGTCGCAAGGCGTCGTCGCACTCGCCGCCCGGCCCGCGCCCGCCGCAGACATCTTCGACTCGGGCAACCGCACGCCGCTCGTCGTCGTCATGCACCGCGCCAACAACCCCTCGAACGCCGGTGCGATGCTGCGCGTGGCCGAGGCGGCCGGAGCCACCGGAGCGGTCGCCACCGAAGGCTCGGCCGACCTGCTCTCGCCGAAGTCTCTGCGCGGCTCGATGGGCTCGGCCTTCCGGCTGCCGCTGCTCGCGGGCGCCGGCCTCGCCGACGTTCTCGGGGCCTGCCGCGCGCGGGGCCTGCGCGTGGCGGCGGCCGCGGCCGGCGCGGACACGCTCCACACCGGTTTCGACTGGACCTCGCCGTGCGCGGTCGTCGTCGGCCCGGAGGCGGGCGGGCTCACGCCCGAAGAGGCGGCGCTCGCCGACGCGGTCGTCAGCATCCCGATGCGCCCGCCCGTCGAGAGCCTGAACGTGGCGACGGCCCTGGCCGTCCTGCTCTACGAGGCCGCGCGCCAGCGCCGCTTCGAGTTCTAATATTTTCGTCACGCCAGTCTCGCGCCTCTTCACCCTCCGACTCTTCCTGCTTCTCCCTTCCGCCGGTTTCGGCTAGAATGCGTGCAGAGCATTCTCCAAGGTTGGTTTCCCTTCCCCCTCGTTTGCGATTCCCCGCGGCGCCGTGCGATTAAAGCGGCGGCGGGCGCCGGTTGCTGCGGTCGCCGCGATGCCTTATGAGCGAAGAGAAGGAAAAGAAGCGCGACGAGGCGCTGGTCGAGCGACTCCTGCGCCGCGTCTTCGAGAGCATGGGCTCGGTCGTTGACCGCAAGCTCGGGCGCGAGGCCGAGGCGCAGGCCGGCTTCACCACCACCCGGCTCGTCGAGCGGATGAAGCAGCTAGTGGACGAGCGAGCGCGCCCCGGCGACGGAGGCCGCCTCGTTGTCCCGCACCTCTTCAAACTCAAGATCGAGTGGGGCACCCACTCCGAGGCCCCGGCCGCCTTCATCAAGGAGCTGGAACACGAAGTGCTGGCCGCCGCCATCGACCACATCAACGACATGCGCTACGCGACGCTGGCCCCGGTCCGCGTCGAGACGAGCGCGGACATCTTCACCACCGGCATCGCCGTCGATCCCTCCTTCGCGGAGTTCGAGGAGGACCTGCGAAATAACGACGAGGCCGAGCGCCGCGCCCGCGAGTTCGAGGGGGCGCTACCCCGCTCGCACCAGTCGCCCGACGTGGAGGTCGCGGCCCGCGTCTCGGCCCCCGGGCGCACCTTCGAGAAGGTGATGCAGTTCAGGCCCGGCGGCCGGCGCCTCAGCGTCGGGCGCGTGGCCGACAATGACCTCCACCTCGAACACCCGAGCGTCTCGAAGATTCACGCCGCGCTGGTGATGAACCGCGAGGGCACGCTGCTCGTCGCCGACACCGGCTCGACCAACGGCACCTACATCAACGGCCGCCGCATGGCCTACGGCGAGGCCCGCCAGATCGTCGACGGCGACGTGGTCAGCTTCGGCGACGTGGAGGTCAGGTTCAAAAGGAAGTGAGAGTTTTTAGTTTTCAGTTTTCAGTTTCTGGTTTTTGGTTCGGAGGTGGGCTCCGTCGGCCGGAAACTGACAAACGGAGTCGGAGGTGGGCTCCGTCGGCCGGAAACTGACAAACGGAGACTGAAAGCCGAAAGTTAACAACTGAAAACTAAAAACTGAAAACTAAAAACTGAAAACTAAAAACTTCTAATTATGTTTCTACTCGCTGACATACCGGAGAAGCAGCCGGCCCTGCTGAGCATGGTTTACGTGGGCGGGCTGGCGCTGCTGGCGTTGCTGCTGTTGCTCTCGCTGCTGCGGACGCGGCGGAGGCGTTCGGCGCTCGACGCCATCGCTCCTCAGGACCTGCCGCCCGAAGTGCGCGAGCGGTTGGGCGCCACCTCGACCAACCGCGGGCTGAAGGCGCTGCGCTGGGTCTTCCTGTTGCTCGCCCTCGGCATCTTCGCCTCGCACGTCTACTGGGCGCGCTACGCCGAGCAATCGAACGAGCGTTTCCAGGAGCTGAGCTACAAGGACCTGCGCAACCGGCGGCTCGCCGAGTCCTCGCTGCGCGGCTGGATTCTCGACCGCACCGGCTCGCTCGACCGCGCTTTCGCCCTCTACAAGGCCGGGACGGGCGGCCGCATCCACCGCGAGTACACGCTCGACACGGAGATGGCGCACCTGCTCGGCTCGGACCGCGGCGACGCCGGCCTGGAGCGCGCGCTCTTCGGCATCCAGAGCGGGGCCGTGCCGGAGGCCGTAGACGTGCTGCTCGAACGCGACATCAAGCAGCCCGGCAACCTCGACGTGCGGCTGACCGTCGACGCCGAGTTACAGAAGGAGGCCGCCGCGCAGCTCAAGGGGCGCCACGGCGCGGTGGTCGTCCTGAACCCGCAGACCGGCGAGCTGCTGGCGATGTACAGCAACCCGGCCTACAGCCTCGACGAGGCGCAGGATGGTGAGACCTGGATCAGGCTCGACGCCAACAAGCGCGACCGCCCGCTCGTCAACCGCGCGCTCGGCGAGTACTACATCCCCGGCTCGACCTTCAAGACCGTGACGATGCTGGCCGCCTTCAACGCAGGGATGCAGGGCGCCGAGTACAACTGCTCGCCCGGCGGCTTCTACGCCGAGCAGGGCGCCCGGCCAGTCTTCGACTCCGGCGGCTCGGGCAACCACGGGCGCGTCGGGATGGCCCGCGCCTACGAGGTCTCCTGCAACCAATACTTCGCCCAGCTCGGCATCGCACTCGGCCCCGAGCGGATGGCCGAGGCCGCCCGCCGGGTCGGCATCAAGCCCTACCCCTCGACCGCCGAGGCCGTGCGCGGCCGTCGCCACCTGGACCTCTGGAACACCGGCAGCCCGGCCGTCGCCCGCGCCCTCGCCCCGCGCGAGTCCACGGTCGCCCTCTGGACGGGGATGCGCCGCTATGACATCGGGCTGGTCGGGTTCGGGCAGGGCTACGCCGGCCAGATGACGCCGCTCGAAATGGCCCTGTCGGCCGCGGCCATCGCCAACCTCGAAGGCAAGCTGATGAGGCCCAAGATCGAGATGGGCGTGCCGCCGGCAGTCTACGCGCAGGCCACCACGCCGCAGCACGCGGCCGAGATGCGCCGCATTATGGGACTCGTCACCGGCGGCCCCTCGGGCACCGCGACGAGCGTGCTTGCCCCCGTCCACGCGCAGGGCATATTAACCGGCGGCAAGACCGGCACGGCCGAGAAGGAGGTGCCGGTCTACGACCCGCGCACCGGCGAGCCCAAAACCGAACGCAAGATAGAGCGTGACCGGCGCGGCAACCCCATCCGCGAGTACGAGCAGCTCGTCATGTCGCCCGAGCTGCGCGTGGACAGTTGGTTCCTCTGCATCGCGCCGCTCGAACACCCGCAGCTCTCCATCGCGGTCGTCGTCGAGGGCGGGGGCTACGGCTCGAAGGCGGCGGCGCCCATCGCCGCCGCACTCGTCCTGAAGGCGCGAGAGTTGGGGCTGCTCTCGGCCGCCGGGCCGGCGCAGCCGCAGGGGCAACCGCAGGGGCAGCCGCAGGGCCAACAGCAGGGGCAGCCGCAGACGCCCGGGACTGCACGACCCGCGCCGCAGGCCGGACGGACCCCGCAAACGCGGCCCACGGCCCAGCCGCGCACGCAGCCCGTCGCCGGCAGAGCCCCGTCGGCGGCGACTACTGCCGGGCGCTGAAGACTATTGGCCGCGGCCTGACTCAAAAGTCTGTCGGCCGCGGCGCTAAAGGGTTGGCGGCGGCCGCAGACGTTTCGGCCCGGGCCGCCCGCGGCTTCGGCACGGATTAGGTCAGTTTACTTTTCGCACTTATGAAGAACAGGGCTTCGTCACACCTGCTGGTTCTGCTGCTGATCGTCGTCTTCGAGGTGGTCGGCTATTACGCCGTCTACCGCTCGGCGCTGCTGCGCGGCTACGAGCCGTCGGTCGTCGGCGCCGTGCGCGACCTCCTGATGTACGTCCCGCTGATGGGGCTCGTCATCTGGCTGACGCGCGTCATGCGATTCAAGGGCAACTGGACCCTCTACACGACCGCCGTCCTGCTCTTCTCCGTCGGGATGTTGGTCCAGTACCGTCTCTACAGCGACCCCGAGTACGGCTCGGGCGACAAGGCGCAGGCCCGGGCCGAGAAGACGCAGGTGCAGCGCCTGCGCTTCATCGACCAGTATTACGACGAGGAGAAGAAGCGTGCGATGGGACTCGCGGCCGCGCCGGCCCGCCCCGACGCGACGCCCGAGGTGACGCGCCGCTCCGAGATCACGGCCGGTCGCGCGTTGACCTCCTCGTTCACCTGGGTCCCGCTCTTCGCCTTCTTCGCGCTGGCCGCGGCCTACTGGTTCTGCGTGCAGGACAAGTGGCTGGCATGGCTGCAACGCCACAGCTTCGTCATCGTGCTGCTGACGCTGCTGCCGCTGGCGGCCGCCGTCCTCTGGTCGAGCGCCGGCAAGTTCCTCGGCGAGATGACCCCGTGGGAGCCCTCGAAGATTCCCTTCCTCGTCGGCTTCGCCGGCATCCTGACGGTCCATTACCGCGAGCTGGCGCGCACCCGATGGGGCATGCCGCGCGCGCGCAACGTCGTGCCGCTGCTCATCATGGGGATGATTCCCTTCATCCCATTCTTCGCCCTCAAGGACTTCGGCCAGATGCTCGTCTTCAGCGGCGCCTACGCGACTCTCTACCTCGTCGCCGTGCGCCGCTGGCCGCAGTTGCTGCTCTTCGTCGGGTCGCTGGCGCTCGGCGTGCTCATCCTGGTGGTCGGGGCGCTGCCGCGCGAGGTGCAGGAGAAGGTGCCGACGCTGGCGACGGCCGCCTCGCCCGTGCGCGCCGTCCTGCCCGACCGCATCAAGCAGCGGTTCCACCTCTGGCTCGACGGCTTCAACCCGCCCGCGCCCGAGGTCGACTGGTGGCGGAAGGACTACGAGGCGGCCCTCTCGAATAACGAGCGGATGCGGCAGCTCGCCGAGCAGAGCCCGGCCATGCGCCGCACCGTCAACGTCGACATCTGGTTCGACCGCGTCGCCTTCCAGCCCTCGCAGGCAACCTTCGGCATCGCCGCCGGCGGGGTGACGGGGCGCGGCCTCGGCCTCGGCTTCGCCGAGGTCATCCCAGTTGCCGACTCAGACTACATCTACGCGGCCATCGCCGAGGAGTTCGGCCTTCTCGGCGGCGCCCTCGTCATCCTCGCCCTCGTCGTGCTCGTCAACGCAGGCGTCCGCACCGCCCTCGACTCGCGCGACATGTTCACCAAGCTCTGCTCGGCCGGGCTGACGGCCTTCATCGGCTTTCAGGCGCTCGTCAACATCGGCGGCACGACCCGCGCGCTGCCGATGACGGGCATCACCCTGCCCTTCGTCAGCCACGGCGGCTTCAGCCTCATCACGAGCTTCGCCATGCTCGGGATGCTCCTCGCCTTTTCGCACCGCAACGCGCGCGACTCGGCCCCCGCGTCGCCCGCCGTCCGCAGGTCCACGGCCGCCCGCGCGGCCGACGACGACATCCGTGCGCCGGAGGCCGTCCAATGACTGAGAACAACTTCCCCCTCGAAACGGCCGCGGTCACCGACCGCGGCCTCAACGAGCGCCGCCCGCACAACGAAGACGCCATGCTCACCGACCCCGGGCACGGCCTCTTCGTCGTCGCCGACGGCGTCGGCGGCGCCGAGGCCGGCGAGGTCGCCTCGCAGACCACGGTCGAGGTCATCGGCGAGGCGTTCCGCCACCGGCGCGACGACGACGACGTGGAAGACCTGCTGGAGATCGCCATCCAGCGGGCCAACGACCTCGTCTACAGGCAGTCGCGCGAGCAGCCGCACCTCTCGATGATGGCGACCACGGTGGTCGCGCTCCACGTCGAGGGCTCGCGCGCCACGGTCGGCCACGTCGGCGACTCGCGCCTCTACCGCCTGCCGCCGGACGGCCAGATCGTCCGCGAGACCGAAGACCATTCGGTCGTCGAGGAGGAGGTGCGTGCCGGGCGGATGACCGCCGCGCAGGCCGCCAACCACCCGAGCCGCAACGTCATCAGTCGCGCCGTCGGCGCCGAGCCCTCGGTCGAGGTCGATCTGCGCGCGATGGAGTTCGAGCCGGGCACGATCTTCCTTCTCTGCTCGGACGGCATCACGCGCCACGTCCCCGACGAAGAGATTGCCTCGGTCGTCTTCGGCGCCGCCTCGCTCGAAGACGCCTGCGCCGAGCTCAAGCGGCTCTGCTTCGAGCGAGGGGCCGAAGACAATTTGACGGCCGTCCTCGTCCGGGCCGGCGCTGCCGGCGCCGCGCGCCACGCGTCTGACGGGGCCGCCGCCTCCGAAGACGACGAGCCGACTCTCATCCAGCAGCGCAACGACTCTACTGGCGCCCCGGCCGCCGTGGCGGCATCGGGGGCCGCCGCCTCCATCCTGCGCCGGCCCTTCGACGACGCCGACCGGCAGGCCCCGCAGCACGTTCGCTCTCCCGCCCGCCGCGCCGAACAGCCCGCGGCCGAGTCCGACGCGCCCCACGCCGCCCGCGACGGGCGCGGGCCGAAAGGCACGAGCGGCAAGCTGGTCGGGGCGGCGGTCGTGGTGCTGCTGGCCGTCTGTGCCAGCGCGGCATTCGTCGGCGGGATGCTCTACGAGCGCCGGACTGGGCGAGCGGCAGCGGCCGTCCCCGCCGTCGCGCCCCCTGAGACGCCGCGCCAGGAGGCCGCGCCCGCGGAAGTGGAGGCCCCGCAAGCGCAAAGCTTCGAGGAGAAGAAGCTGGCCGTGGACCGTTCGCCGCGCGAGGCGGCCGAGCGGATGCTGGCCGAAGCGAACAATAACCCGCTCTCAGCGACCGACCCCGAATACCTCTACCTCTACGGGCGCGCGATGCTGCTCGACGGCCGCCCCGGCGAGGCGGCCAGGATGTTCGGCCAGGCCGTCGATGCCGTCGGCGTCAACATGACCCCGAGCAACGGGCAGCTCAAGATCGACGCGCGGCTGGCGATGGTCGCCGCACACATGCGGGCCGGCGACTCGCAGGCCGCCGCCGCCGCGGCCGATGCGCTCGGCGACGTGCTCCGCCCCGGCACCCAGTCGGCTCCCGCGCCGGAAGCGAACGCGCCGCCCGCGCCCGGCGTTTCACCCTGATAGAGACGAGGTTTGAACTTTCGAGCACCGAGCCGGAGCGCCGCGCCGCGGGCGCGCGCCGAAGCAGGGCCGGCGGCGCCCCACGAACTCATGCGAAGATGAGCGAACTGAAACTTCAGCAGTGCAGGCTCGACGGGCGCTACGACGTGCTCGACTGCCTGGGTCGCGGGGCCTACTCCGAAGTCTACGTGGCGCGCGACGCGGCCGCCGTCCCTCCGCGCCCGCGCACCGTCGTCGTCAAGGCCCTCAACACTCATCTTCAGGGCTCGCCCGACTCAGACCTCGAACGCACGCTCATCGAAAACTTCCGCAACGAGGCCGTCGCCCTCGACCGCGTGCGCCACCCGAACGTCATCGCCCGGCTCGGCCACGGCACGGCCATCGACCTACAGGGCCGCACGTTCCATTACCTCGTCCTCGAATACCTGTCGGGCGGCGACCTCCAGGCGCTCTGCCGCAAGGGGCCTCTTGCTCTCGAAGGCGCGCTCCACTACGTCAGGCAGGTCTCGGCCGGGCTCTCGCACGCACACTCGCGCGGCGTCATCCACCGCGACATCAAGCCGCAGAACCTCCTTCTCACGGCCGACCAGCACACGGTCAAGATCGCAGACTTCGGCGTCGCCAAGATCGAGGCCGCCGAGGGCTCGATCACGCGCGTCGGCACAGACGTTTACGCCGCGCCCGAGCACCACCCGCTGATGGCTACGGGGCCGCTCGACACCGGCGCGCTGCGCCCGCGCGTCGCACAACTGACGCCGGCCGCCGACGTTTACTCGCTCGCCAAGACGGCCTACATGCTGCTGACAGGCGAGTCGCCGCGCCCCTTCTCGCAGAGGCCCATCAAGAGCCTGCCCGAGGAGTTTGCCGCCGAGCCCTGGGCGGCCCCGGCCCTCGAAGTGCTCGAAAAAGCCACTCGCACTAACCCCGAAAAGCGTTACCAGTCGGTTGAAGAGTTCTGGCGCGAGTTGAAGGAGGCGACGCGTTCGGCACGCCGCCCGGCCCCCGAGGCCCGCCCGGCCGGCGCGGCCGACGGCGGCGGCGAGCGCAACGGCGTCGAGCCGATCCCGCCCCCGGCCCCGGTCTTCGACCGCGTCGCGCGCACGCCGGCCGACAGCTCGCGCCACCGCATCGTCGTCCCCATCGCCCGCGAGCGCGCCGAGGTGGCCCGCAACCACGAAAGCCAGGCGCCCGAGGCCGCCCCCGACCGCGACGTAATTAAGTACGAGGCGGGCGGGCCGCGGCCCGCTTCGCGGCTGCGGGCTCTGCTCGTCTCCGCCGCGCTCCTGCTTGCCTTCTCCGGGATGCTCTACGCCACCTACCGCTACGTGCAGAACCGGCGCGCCGCGCAGGGAACGGCGCAGCCCGCGCGGCCGGGCGCGCCCGCGGCCGCCGTCGGGCGTGAGTTCCGAACGACGACCGATGTAAACTTACGCGGCGGGCCGTCAACCAGCCATCCGAAGGTCGGGCTGGCCGAGGGTGGCTCACGAGTGCGCGTCGTCGGGTCGAGCGGCCGTTGGCACGAGGTGGAAATTTTGGAGCGCGGGCGCCCGAAGGAAGACCCCACCTCGGCCGACCGCGGCTGGCTCAACAGCACGTTCCTGAAGGCCCCTTGATTTATCAAACTAATCTTTGAGGTGAGACAGCAACCGTGGGCTTACTCGAATCTATCCGCCGGTGGATCGACGGCGAAACTTCCGAAGACCCGCTCGCAGAGGTGGGCGAGCAGGCGCGACCGCGCCGCGTCTGGGAGGAGTTCCTAGTCAAAGTCGCGCGCGAGGTCGAGGCCGTCATGCAGCGCGAGATGTTCACTCCGCCCGGCGGCCCGACCTACATCCCGCCCGAGTACGTCGTCTATCTCTCGAACGAGGACGACAAGGAGTGGCAGGGCGAGAAGCGGCGCGGCCTCGAACAGGGGCTCTTCTACGTCCTCTCGGAGCGCGCCCGCGAGTTATCGGGCCAGACCCAGCTCGCCACGAAAGCCTTCGCCGTCGAGCTGAGAGTGGACGGCACGCTCAACAAGGGCGAGTTCCGCGTCCAGCCCGTCTGGGAGTCGAACGAGGCCGGCGGTAACACGATGGTCACGGCACGCCCTCCCGCCCTTGACGAGGCCGAAGCGGAAGTCGGCACCGGCGGCGGCGCCGAGACCGAGAGTGAGGTGACGAGGGTTTCGGTCAGGCAGGCCGAGCTGTACGGCGTCGAGGTCTGGCGCAACGGCGCGCGCCAGTCGGTCCAGCCGGTTTACAAGCCCGACATCACCGTCGGGCGCGGCTCGAAGTCGGTCGCCGTAGACATCGCTATTAAGGGCGACCCGGAGGTGAGCCGCCTGCACGCCGTCATCGAGCGCGACGACCAGGGGCGCTTCTGGTTCACCCCGAAGGGGCGCAACCCGACCTTCGTCAGCGGGCGCGAAATCCCGCGCGAGGAGCGCGTTCAGGTCATGCCCGACGAGAAAATCGAGATCGCCAGCTTCACCCTCCGCATCCAGCCCAAATGAGGGGCCGCCGCCGGGCGAGCGCGACGCAAAGGTAGAAGCCTGCGGCGTAAAAAAGTTAGAGGCGTGGGGCACGTCGGTGACGTGCCCCACGCCTCTAACTTTTTTACGGGCCCGCAAGCTCAGCCGACGGCGACGTTCGACGGCGCCCCCGCTTCCAGCTCTGCCATCAGGCTTTCGAGCGCAGGGATCATGCGCTCCTCATCCACGTAGCCCTTGCCCAGCAACTTGATGATCTGACGCGGGCGGCGCTCGCCCCGCACCTCCTTGAGCAGCGCGCTGCAGAGGGCGACGACCACCTCGGGCGCGAACTGCTTGCCGGCGTTGCGCCGCAGGTCCTCGACCACCTCGTCGAAGGTGCGGCGGCGGCGGTAGGGCCGGTCCGTGGTCATCGCGTCGAAAGAGTCGGCCAGGCTCACCACCCGCGCCACGAGCGGTATCTCGTCGCCTCGCAGGCCCTCCGGGTAGCCGCGCCCGTCGGGCCGCTCGTGGTGGTAACGCGCGGTCAGGGGGATGTCGGCGTAAGGGTGGTTGATGGGGCGCAGGATTTCGTAGCCGGCGGCCGGGTGGCGGTTCAGCTCCGAGGACTGCTTGGCATCTATGCGCGCCGGCGAGTTGATGATGTCGCGGTCGACGACGAGCTTGCCTATGTCGTGGAGATAGCCGGCCACGGCGATGCCCTCGACCTGCTCGTCGGCCCAACCCATCTCGCGCGCGATGATCTCGCTGTATTTGCCGACGCGCTCCGAGTGGCCTTGTGTGTACTTGTCCTTGCAGTCGATGGCGGCGGCGAAGGCCCGCACGGTGTCGCGGTAGAGGCCGCGCAGCTCGTCGTAGAGGCGCATGTTCTCCTCGGCGCGGCGCTCGACCTCGCGCAGCAGCCGGTGGTTGTGGAGCCCGACGCCGATGTGGCGCCCGAGGGAGCGCACCACCTCCGCCTCTTCGACCGTGTATGCCTCGCCGCTCGCCTTAACCCCGAGCAGCAGCGCCCCCACCACCTCACCCCTGACCATCATCGGCGTCACCACTTCGAGCGCGTGCCCTTCGAGCCGCGCGCGGATGGCCTCCCCGAGCGCGCCCGTCTCCGGCGCGTCGTGCGCCCGCGGGGCAGGGTCGGTGCCGCCGCTGCCGCCCCCGTTCCCGTTGTGGTTACTGCCGCGGCCGCCGCCGCTGAGCGGAATGAGAGCGCCGGGTACGAGGGTTTGGCCGAAGCCGCGGGCGGCGATGACGCGAAAGGCGTCGGCCTCCCGGTCGTATTCGGCCACGGCACCCTGCCGGATGCCGAGAGCGCCCAGGACGACGTGCAGCGAGGAGCTTGCCATCTCCTCGTAGTCGCGCGTCTCCGCGATCTCCTCGCCGAGGTCGGCGAGGGCGGCGAAGGCGTGCAGCACCTTGCGCATCCGGTCGGACATAGGCTGGTGAACGGAATATCGTGAAAGGCGAGCGGGCGTACCTGGTTTTTAGTTTTTTGGTCCGGTAAAAGCGCGGCCGGCGCCTGTATTGGCCAAAAACTAGAAACCAAAAACTCCCATCAACTGCTCGCCGTCTACTGTTTACTAGCTCTCAATGCGTGCCCAGCGAAGTCGGGGTGCCGGGCGCGTGGGCGGAAAGAAAAGACTCCTCGCTGTCGGCGACGGTGACGTGGCGGGTCAGTCCGAGCAGCTCGAAGAGCTTCGAGTTGTGTCGGCTGACGCTGCTGAAGACGACGCGCGTGCCGCGCTGCTCGGCCAGGTCGATGACGCCGATCAGGATCGAGACGCCGATGCTGTTGACCAGTTCCGTGTCGCGGAAGCTGATGACGAGCGTGCGGCAACCCGTGTCGAGCACCGTCAGGCACTCGCGCTCGATGCGCTGTCCGCCCAGCTTGTTGACGTAATCACCGGCGTAAACGACCGCGACCTCGCCCGCGCCGGATGGGGGCGGCGCGGGTCGTGTGGCGAGTGGTGTCGTCATTGAGGCAGGCTCCCCTTCTCTCTTCTCAGGTACTTGGTCATGCGCAGGCGCGTCCCGTCGTCGGCCTGCTCAAACTCCACGTCGTCCATCAACGTGCGAATGAGCTTCAGACCCCAGCCTCGGCGGCCGCGGCCACCCGCCTTGTCGTGCCCGTTTGGTTCTGCGGTTGAAGAACCGTTTGCGGAGACTTCAGCCGGGACCGAAAGCCCCCGGCTGGAAACGGTGATGGTCAATTTATCATCTTCGACCCGGAAACGGTTATAAATTTTTCGCTCGGGGCTCAGGCTGTGCTCCGAGGCGTTGATGCACGCCTCGACGAGCGCCGTCTTAATCTGGTTGATCTGCTCGGTGCGGAATTCCATCCGGCGCGCGATCTGCTCGGCGGCGTGCGCGGCGATCAGCTCGGTGTCCTCGCCCATAGGGATTTCGACGGCGAACTCGTCGGCCCCGGCCGCGCCCGGCGCATCCCCCGCGTCGCCGCCCAGCCGCGTCGTCAGCAGTTCGAGCTGGCGGCGGCTCGAGCCGTAGGCTCCGCGCTCGCGCAGCAGCTCGACGGCCTCGGCCGAGAAGCCCTCGGGCACGACCAGCCAGAGCCGCGCGTTCTCGAAGCCGCACGCGGCCGACACCTGCGCCAGCCTGTCGAGCCAGACCTCGGTCAGCGCACGGCCCGCTTCAAGCTTCGACTCGACCTCGGCCGCGATCCAGACGACCGCGTCGGAGTCGGCGTAGGAGGTGGAGTCGAAGCCGTGGCCGACGGCGCACCGCTCCTCGTCGCAGACCTGAGCGATTGGCGGGTAGAAGGAGGCGCAGCTCGCCGAGTGGACCACCTGGGGGAGCCGGAGGGTTTCGGACTCGGCCGCGAGCCCGGCCGCCGCCTCGTCGGGCGCGAGGCCGCGGTAGGCTTTGGCGAAGCGGTCGTAGTGAAGGAGGCTGGCCGGCACGTGCTGGAAGTTGAAGCGGCGCAGCAGCTCGACGAGCTTGAGCGCGGCCTCGCGCCGGTAGTGGCGCGCCATCGTCTGCGGCGCGCGCTTCAGGGTCTCGATCAGGGTGTCGGCGACGACGAGGGCGCGCGGCTCGGCCGCCACCTGTAGGCGGTAGCTGACGCGCAGGTAGTCGCGCCAGACGAGGCCGGGCGTCACCTCGACGTGCGTGGCGTGGAAGTTAGCCAGCTCGCGCGCGTGCAATTCGCGCATCAGTCGGTCGAGGCCGTGCGGGTCGAGCCCGAGCCGCTTGAGCCACAGCTCGACGGGCGATTTGCCGCCAGCGTTGGCAGCAGACTCGTGGAGCACGCGGAGCAGGCCGCGCCGCAGAACCGGCCCCGTCGCCACCTCTTCGAGGGCGGCCGAGAAACGGCGGTTGACGCGCCCGCCCAGCAGCTCGTCCACGTAGAGCTGCTGGAACTCGCGGAAGCTGTTGAGCGAGACGCCGGCGCCGCGCGCCGCCTGAACGAAAGATGTGATCAGATACGGGTTCGACTCGGCCTGCTGCACGAGCAGGTCGCGCGTCTCGTTTGTGACGGGCACGGAGAGGTGCGCGGCCAGTCGCTCGACCAGCTCGCCCGCCTCCGCCTCCTTCAGCGCCGCGACGTGGACGCGCCGCAGAGCGTCAAGGCCGACGTGCGAGGCCGCGCCGTTCAGCACGTCGAAGAGCCTGCGCCGCAGTCCGCCGAGCGCGAACGGCACGCCCCACCCGAAGGCCGCCTGTGCCACCTCCGGCCCCAGCTCGACCTCGCCCTTCAGGCGCTCGGCCGCGTGCACGTCGTCGAGCAGCAGTACGGTGCGCGAGCCGCGCTGCGCGGCCACGGCCGGCGCGCTCAGGCAGAGGCGGATCAGGGTGCGCTCGTCGCCCTCGGCGCCGGCCCGCTCGACCGAGCGAACCAGCTCGTCGGCCCACTCATAATCGACCGGCGCGAAGAGGTCGGTGAGCGAGCCGAGCGGCGGCGGCGAGGTTACGAGCGCCGGGTCTTCGCGCCGGTGCGCGGCGAGCTGGGCCAGAAAGCTGTGGAGGAATCGCCGGGCGGCTGCGGCCGCCCCGTGTTCGCCGTGTGTGAAATTGAAGTAGACGGGCGCGGGGCCGCCGCGGTGGCGGAACATCTCGTCGAAGGCTTGTCGCAGAAGTTCGGTCAGGCCCGCGTGAGGCGCGGCGAGGAGGACGAGCCCCGACTGAGCGGGCCGCGCCGAGGCGAGTCCGGTCAGCTCGCGCAACTGCTCCGCGCGCCCCGCGAACAACTCCGCGGGTACACGCCCCAGCACGCGCCTAGTCTTGTTGGGCTTCGTCGCCATGACACGCACGCCCGGCGGGCTCTGCAATTCAACGCCCGGCGGGCTCGAAACTCACTCGCCCCCCCCGACTTCTCCTTCAGGGCCGCCGCCCGTCCCCCTTCCCGCGTTCCGGCCCGTGCCTTTGCCCTGCCCTCTCGCGGTTGAGCCGCTCGCCTCTCCATCCGGCCCCTTCGCGGGCTTCGGCTCGAACGCCTCGACGCAGTTCTTGCCGCGGCTCTTGGCGAGGTAGAGGGCCTTGTCGGCCGCGGCCACGAGCGCGGCCGGCGTGTCGAGCCCCGGCCCGAAGGTCGAAATGCCGACGCTGACCGTGACGGCGCCGAGCGGCTGCGACTTGCCGTGCGGGAACTGTGCCCGCTCGATGTGGCGGCGGACGCGTTCGCCGATGGCGCGGGCCTCTGCCAGGGGGGTCTGCGGCAGCAGGACGCTGAACTCCTCGCCCCCGTAGCGCGCCGCCACGTCGGCCGAGCGCAACGCCGACTTCAGGCACTGCGCCGTTATCTCCAGCGCGAGGTCGCCGGCCGGGTGGCCGTGCCTGTCGTTGTAGTTCTTGAAGTCGTCGATGTCGATCATCATGAAGCTGACGGCGAAGCGGTGGCGCTTCGACCGCTCAAGCTCCTCGTTGAGACGCTCTTCGAGGTAGCGGCGATTGACGAGGCCGGTCAGCGGGTCGGTAATCGAGAGCAGTTGGAACTGCGTGGCCTTCTGGTGCCACTCGGCGCGGTCAATCGCCAGCGCCATCTGCGGCGCTATCAGTTCGAGCAGGCTCAGGTCGAATTCGTCGTAGCTGCCGCCGCCGGCCTTGTCTGT
Organism: Pyrinomonadaceae bacterium; assembly: GCA_035645715.1. Lineage (GTDB taxonomy): Bacteria > Acidobacteriota > Blastocatellia > Pyrinomonadales > Pyrinomonadaceae > QHXN01. The sequence goes on along the minus strand of DASQMB010000007.1, from coordinate 66,455 downwards.
CACGTTCAGCACGCCCACCTTCCGCCCGCCGATGAAGATCGGGTAGCTGATGAAGGAGCCGGTCTTGTACTGCCGCTCGCCCGGCGCGGGGCTGAGGCCCGGCGCGGCCGACACGTCGCGCACCACGACGGGCCGCCCCTCGCGCAGGACCGCGCCCGAGACGCCCTCGCCCAGTTTGACGCGCGAGGCTCGGGCCACGTCGGCGCGCGGCCCGACAGCGGCCCGCACGGCCAGCTCGTCGGCCCGCTCGTCGTAGAGCAGGAGCGAGCCGCGTTCGGCGCGCAGCAGCTCGGCCGAGTGGCGGAGGATGGCCGCGTAAGCCTCCTCCGGCTGCGCGGAGTTGACCGCCTCGGCGAAGGCGTGCTGATGCGAGGCGGCGCGGGTGCGCCGCTCAAGCTCCTCGCGCAGGCGAACGATTTCGAGCACGACGGCCTGCTCGCGGCAGAAGTATTCGAGGGCCTCGCGCTGCGCCTCGGTCAGTTCGCGGTCGGCCACGAGGAGCGCGCCCTTGACCTCGCCGCCGACCATCAGCGGGAACAGCTCGGCCGGGTCTTCGTGCTGCGCCGCGGCCCGGCCGGCCGCCGGCACGGGTATCGAGCCGCCGCGGTTGCCGAGCATCATCTTGATCTGCTTCGGCTTGAGCGTGATCTGCGGCGGCTGCTCGCCGAAGACGCCGGTGGAGGCCGCGACAGTGAAGTGGTCGTCTGCGCGCAGCAGCAGCGCCACCGTCTCGATGCCCTGCTCCTCGACGAGCGCACGCACGGCCCGACGCGCGGCCTCATCGATCAGCGCCGCGCCGCGAGCGCCGGCCGGCAGGGCGGCCGCGCTGTTCCGGAGAGCCTGGGAGGCCGCCCCGAGAGCGCGCGAGCCGGCGGCATCGGCGCGCGACGCCTCGGCCTCCCTGTCGCGCGGCGGCGAGTGGGTGCCCGCTCGAATCTCTTCCCCCGCGCCCGCGCCGTTGACCAGGCTCAGCTTATGCACCTCGGCCGTCGCCTGCCCGCCGCCCTCTGCGGCCTCGCCCGGCGCGGCCGACGCGGCGCGGGCCGTCGTCTCGGCCACTGCGAGCACCGCCTCGGCGCACTCTTCGAGGATGGCACGGGTGGCGAAAATCACGTTCTGGAACGGCTCCGTCGAGAGCAGCTCCGACAGCTCGCCCGAGCGGACGCGCTCGACCAGCTCGCGGTAGTCGGCCCCGCGCAGGAAGGCCCGGCCGCCGATGACTGCGTGACGCCTGCCCGGTTCAATCGTGACGGGCGCGGCGAAGCAGTTGAGGCCGGCGTGGCAGCGGTAGTAGACGGGCTCGCCGGCCTCCTGCGCGCGGAAGAAGGCTTCGCCGCAGTAGGGCTGGCAGCGTTCGGCGTGGGCCGGGGTGGACTGGAAAGCGCGGCAGACGGAGTTGTTGTTGGCGGCGGCAAGCGAAGGGGGCTGCCGCCCCTCGACCAGCAACAGGGCGAGGCCGAAGCGGGCGGCCAGCCCTTTCTGCCGTTCGACCCAGGCTGCTAGGTTTTCGGCGGACTCCTCTTCGAGGGCAGCACGCTCTGGGGCGGGGGCGGTGTTGTCCATCGGCTGTCGTGAAACTGTCGGGGCTCAGACTGCGGGCGGAGGGAGTGTCGAGCCGGTGTTCCCGTCGGGGCCGGGCCGGCCGCGCTCTGCAAGGCCCGGCGGCGGTCGCATTGGGGCGGCCGCCGGAGGCAGAGGCCCTCCGTCCGCAGTATAGGTGTCCGCACGACACGAAGACAAGAGCTTTCCACCCCCGCCCCGATCTTGCGGGCACGCTAAAGGACTGGGGGCCGCCCTGCCTTCACCACATAAACGCCGAATGGGTGTCGGTTTTCACCGCGCGACGGCGCGGCCGGGATTTTCGAGTCCCGGCGCCTCGCCCGGCGCCACGCGCTCGATGTGCGGCTGGTCGGGGCTGATGCGGATGCAGGCCGCGAAATGGTTCGGCTTAATCTCGGCCAGCGGGGGCACGACCTCGCGGCACGCCTCGACGGCCCAGGGGCAGCGGGTGTGGAAGCGGCAGCCCGAAGGGGGGTTGATGGGCGAGGGCACGTCGCCTTGCAGGACGATGCGACGGCGCGCGGCCTCGATCTCGGGGTCGGGCACGGGCACGGCCGAGATGAGTGCCTTCGTGTAGGGCATCAGCGGCTCGTCGTAGATGACCCGAGCGTCGGCCACCTCGACCAGCTTGCCCAGGTACATGACGGCCACGCGGTCCGAGACGTGGCGGATGGCCCGCAAATCGTGTGAGATGAAGAGGTAGGTCAGGTTGCGCTCGCGCTGTAGGCTCGCCATCAGGTTCATGATCTGGGCCTGGATGGAAACGTCGAGCGCGGAGATGGGCTCGTCGGCCACGATGAAGTCGGGGTCGGCGGCCAGCGCCCGTGCGATGCCGATGCGCTGCCGCTGGCCGCCCGAGAACTCGTGCGGGTAACGCTTCAGGAAGCGCGGGCTGAGGCCGACGGTGCGCATCAGCTCCGCCACGCGCGACTCGCCATCGCCGCCCCCCTTCGAGAGACGGAAGGTTTCGAGCGGCTCGCCGATGATCTGCGCCACAGTCATACGGGGGTTCAGGCTGGCGTAGGGGTCCTGGAAGATCATCTGGAGGTGGCGTCTGTGGCGGCGCAACTGCTTCTGCGAGAGGCGCGCGAGGTCTTGCCCGCGGAAGAGCACCTGCCCGCCGGTCGGCTCGGTCAGGCGGAGGAGGGCGCGCCCGAGCGTTGACTTGCCGCAGCCCGACTCGCCGACGAGCCCCATCGTCTGCCCCGGCATGATGTCGAGCGTGACGCCGTCCACGGCCTTGACGACGCGGCGCACCTTCGGGCCGCCCGTCATTTTGTCCCACCTCGTGCCGCCGCCGAGGTCGAAGTGGACCTTGAGGTCGCGGATGGCGACGAGCGGCTTGCCCCCCTCGTCGGTGGTCAGCGCGGGAGGCATCCCCGGTGCGGCGTTCTCAAACGGTTGCGTGCTCACGGCTCCTGCCCCCCTGTCTGCGGCGCGAAGGTGTCGCGCGTGGCGTTCTCGGCCGACTGGTCGAGGGCGGCGGCCACGACCGGCTCGGAGCCGCGCGCCTCGCGCTCGCGCCGCGAGTCGGCGTAGACCTCCTCGGCAAAGTGGCAGAGCGAGTGGTGGTCTTCGTTGAGCCGGACGAAGGGCGGGAACTCGCGCCGGCAGATGTCCTCGGCGCGGTAGCAGCGCGGGGCGAACGGGCACTCGTTCTCGGGCAGCCGGGCCACGTCCGGCGGCAGGCCCGGTATCTGGTACAGCTCTGCGCCGACCTCGTGCGCCGGGTCAGGCACGGACTTGAGGAGCCCCTTCGTGTAGGGGTTGCCGGGCGCGGCGAACAGCTCGCGCGTCGGCGCCTGCTCGAAGACCTTGCCGGCGTACATGACGATGATGTGATCTGTCATGCCGGCGACGACGCCGAGGTCGTGCGTGATGAGGATGACGCTGGTGCCCGTCTCGGCCTTAAGCCCCTTGATTAGTTCGAGTATCTGCGCCTGGATGGTCACGTCGAGCGCGGTGGTCGGCTCGTCGGCGATGAGCAGTTCGGGCTCGCACGAGAGCGCCATCGCTATCATGACGCGCTGGCGCATGCCGCCCGAGAACTCGTGCGGGTAGCTGTCGGCGCGGGTGCGCGCCTCGGGGATGCCGACCGTTTCCAGCATCCTGACGGCGTGCTCGTAAGCCTGCTCTTTCGTGTGGCCGAGGTGGAGGCGCGTGATCTCCATCAACTGCTTCGAGATGCGCATGAACGGGTTGAGCGAGGTCATCGGGTCCTGGAAGATCATGCTGATCCGCTTGCCCCTGATGCGGCGCACCTCGTCTTCGCCGAGGCTCAGGATGTCGCGCCCCTGGAAGAGGATTTCGCCCGAGACGATCTCGCCCGGCGGCTGCGGTATCAGCCTCAGCACCGAGAGGTTCGTCACGGACTTGCCCGACCCCGACTCGCCGACGATGCCGAGCGTCTCGCCCCGCCTCAAATCGAAGCTGATGCCGTCCACGGCCTTAACCACACCGTCCTCGGTGCGGAAGTAGGTCCGCAGGTCGCGGACCGAAAGCAGGTTGCCGTTCTCGCTACTCATATCTTTCTACGTGACAAGTGACAAGTGACAAGTGACAAGTGACAAGTGACAAGTGACAAGTGACAAGTGACAAGCAAGAGCGATGATGAGCGACGGGCAATCGTTTTTATCTTGTCACTCGTCACTTGTCACTTGTCACGGTTTTTAAAACTTTCTCATCTGCGGGTCGAGGGCGTCGCGCAGGCCGTCGCCGAGGAAGTTGAGCGAGAAGAGCGTGAGCGCCATCGTCACGCCGGGGAAGATCAACTGCCAGGGAAAGACCGCGATGTTCTGGATGCCCTCGCTGGCGAGACTTCCCCAGGAGGCGTAGGGCGCCTGGACGCCGAGCCCGAGGAAGGAGAGGAAAGCCTCCTGCAACATGACCGAGGGGACGGTCAGCGTGGCGTAGACGATGACGGGGCCGAGGGCGTTCGGCACGAGGTGGCGGAAGATGATCCTGGTCGTCGAGACGCCGGTGGCGCGGGCCGCCAGCACGTACTCCTGGTTCTTGAGCGAGATGACCTGCCCGCGCACGATGCGCGCCATCGTCAGCCACGAGACGGCGCCGATGGCCGCGAAGAGGAGAAAAATCTGTCTGAGCGGCGACTGGCCGCCGAAGAAGGCCAGCAGCACGATGACGATCATCATGTAGGGGATGGCGTAGAGCACGTCCACGATCCTCATCAGCACGTCGTCAACCTTGCCGCCGAGGTAGCCGGCCGTCGCCCCCCAGGTGATGCCGATGATGAGCGAGACGAAGGTGGCGATGATGCCGACCATCAGCGAGATGCGCCCGCCCTGAAGCACGCGCGCCAGCATGTCGCGCCCCGCACTGTCGGTACCCATCGGGTGGGTCCAGGAGAACTGCCCGTCCGGCCCCGTGAAAGGCGGGAACGACTGGATGAGCCGCGAGTCGGCCGGGATGGTGTCGTAAGAGTAGCCCGTCGCGGCACGGATGATCGGCGGCCCGGCCAGGCAGACGAGGGTGATGATGACGACCACCACCATCCCGAAGACGGCCAGCTTGTTCTTGAGCAGCCGCCTCCAGGCGTCCCTCCACAGCGACGTGCCGGCGGCCGCGCCGGCCGCCTCGCCCGCGGTCCGCACGTCGCCCTCGCCGACGGCCGTCTCGGGGGTCGGGTGGATTTCGTCGCCGTCGCGCCGTCGCACGGGCGGGCCGGGCGGCGTGCCACGCGTCGTGAGCGCGGGACCGCGGGCGCCCCCCGCGTCGTGCGAGCGGCCCTCTTCGGTCGGGACTTGCGGCGTCGGTTCTTCCTTCATGGCGTTCAGTACCGGATGCGAGGGTCGATGTAGGCGTAGGCGATGTCCACCAGGAGGTTAAAGACCAGAATCAAAATCGAGATGAAGGCGACGATGCCGATGATCAGCGGCTCGTCGCGGTTGAGGTTGGCGTTGATGAAGTAGTTGCCGAGGCCCGGCAAGGCGAAGATGCGCTCGACCACGACGGTCCCCGTCACCAGGAACGCCAGCGCCGGCCCTGTGAACGAGACCACCGGCAGCAGCCCCCCGCGCAGCGCGTGCCGGACCACCACGTCGCGCTCCTTCAGGCCCTTGGCCCGCGCCGTCCGCACGTAGTCCGAGCGCAGCACTTCGAGCATCCCCGAGCGGGTCAGCCGCGCCACGTAGGCCATGTATACGCCCGAGAGCGTCAGCACCGGCAGGACGAGGTTCCAGCTCGGGAAGCCGCCCCAGCGCGCCGGCGGCAGCCAGTAGAGCGAGAGCGAGAAGATCAGGACCAGGATCGGCCCGAGGACGAAGTTTGGCACAGAGATGCCGAGCATCGCCGCGGCCATCGAGGTGTAGTCGAGCTTGGAGTTCTGCCGGAGCGCGGCCAGCGTGCCGAAGGTGACGCCGACGACGAGCGCCAGCAGGTAGGCCAGGACGCCGAGCGTGGCCGAGACCGGCAGCGTCCGCTTGAGTATGTCGTTGACCGACTCGCTCTCGTACTTGAGCGAGTTGCCGAAGTCGAGCCGGACGATGTTGCCCATCATCCGGCCGTACTGCACGTACCACGGCCGGTCCAGCCCGTACTTCTCGCGCAGGTTCTTCTCGATGGCCGCGGGCAGCCGCTTCTCGCCGGTGTAGAAGTTGCCCGGCGCGAGCCGGATCAGCCCCCACGTCAGCGAGACCACGACGAGCACCATCGGGATCGTGACGATCAGGCGGCGGACGATGAAACTGAACATGTCGGCTCCTGCGTTTGTCGCACACGAACGGCGCGGGCGGCGGCAGACCTCGAAGCGCCGCGCCTCACCTGCCGCCCGCGGCTTCGACGGTCATGTCCGGCATCTGGCGGTCCCACTGTGCGCGGTCGTGCTCGATGTAAACGTACTTCCACGCGTGGAGCGTGCCGGGGTTCGGGTAGAGGCCCTTGACGTAGGGCTTCTTCATCCAGCTCGTGGCGGGGATCGTGAGCGGGATGACGGGCGCGTTGTCGAGCAGCATGGACTCGGCCTTCGAGAGCAGGGCGTAGCGCTTCGCCTGGTCGGGCTCGCTGTTGGCCTCCTTGAGCTGGGCGGCGTAGCGCGGGTCGAACCACCCCGTCCCGTTGTCGCCGCCGCGCGTGCTGAAGAGGGCGAGGAACGAGTACGGGTCCATGTAGTCGCCGATCCAGCCGGCGCGGGCGAAGCCCTTGTAGTCGAGCTTCGAGCGCATGTTGAGAAAAGTCTTCCACTCGACGTTGCTGAGCGGGATGGTCAGGCCGAGGTTCTGCTTCCACTGCGCCTGCACGAACTCGGCCACCTGCCGGTTCGACTCGCTCGTGTTGTAGGTGAGATTGACCTCCGAGACCGGGAACTTCTTCGGGTCGAACCGGCCGGAGGCGTCGGCGTAGCCCGCCTCGGCGAGCAGTTGCTTGGCCCGCTCGGGGTTGAACTCGGTGCCCCGCAGCCGCGGGTAGCCGGGGAAGATGCCCTCGGGCGTAAACGAGCGCAGCGGCTTGACGACGACGCGATAGTCGGCCAGCGCCTCGCGGTCGACGGCGAGGCTGAATGCGCGGCGCACGCGGATGTCGTTCATCGGCGGCCGGGTGATGTTGATCTGGTAGTACTCGATGGCGTTCTCCGGCGCGTCCATGTAGTCCTTCGCCTGCCGCACGCCGCTCTTCAGCCAGGAGGCGGGCACCGTGTGGTTGTAGGTGGCGTCAACCTCGCCGGCCTTGTAGAGGTTCATCATCGTCGTGTGGTCTTCGAGCGGATAGAACTTGATCCGTTCGAGCCGGACGGTGTCGGCGTCCCAGTAGAGCGGGTTCTTGACTACGACGATCTCGTTGTAGGGCTTGTGCGATTCGAGCTTGAAGGGGCCGCTGCACACCATGTTCTCGGGCCTGGCCCAGGCGCGGCCGTGACGCTCGACCGCCGAGCGCGGGAAGGCGCGGAAGAACTGGTGCGGAACGAGGCCGAGGAAGTAGGGCGCCGGCTGCATCAGTGTGACGCGCAGCGTGTAGTCGTCCACGGCCTCGACGCCGACCTCGTCGGCCGTGACCGGCACCAGTTCCTTGCCCTTGAGGATTTCGGCGAGCTTCGGGTTCTCCTTGACGGCCGTCTGCCGTCCCTTCTCGTCGCTCGGCACGACGAGGCGGACGGGCTGATGGATGCGGCGGTGGAAGGGAGTGTCGGGCGCGGCCGTCTCGCCGGCCTTCTTCAGCTCGGCGGCGTGGCGGGCCTCGTCGCTTGCGGCATTGGTGGCGAGAGTGTCGCCGATGGGCTGCGCGGTCGAAGGTGGCGCGGCCGGCGAGACGGTCAGCCTCGCGTCCGGCCCCGCGTCGGCCGCTTCCTCTTCCGCGGCGGCCTCGGAGGCGAGGACGAAGCGGCCGGTCGTCGGGTCGCGGACGAAGGAGCCGCCCTCGTTGTAGGCCTGCGCGTACTTGATGTCGTAGGCGAGGTAGGCGCTGCGCGAAGCGAGGGCCGGGTCGAGCCCGCGCCGCCACGACCAGGAGAAGTCGTGGGCCGTGATCGGCTCGCCGTTCGAGTAGCGCGCGTTCCGGCGGAGGAAGAAGGTGATCTCGGTGGCGTCCTCGTCAATCACCCATCGCTCGGCGATGGCCGGGATCGGCTCCATCGTCTTCGGGTGATACTCGGTCAGCCCCTCGAAGAGCGCCATGTAGATGCGCGCCTCGGGCTGGCCCGAACTCATCTGCGGGTCGAGCGACTCGGGCTCGGAGCCGGAGATGTAGCGGAGCACCTGCCCCTCGGGCGGCCTGATCTGCCCGAAAAACTCCGAGCGCGCGGCCTGTGTCGAGCAACCGGCCGCGACGAGCGCGACGGCGAGAAGGAACGCGGCGAGGCGGGCCGCCTTTAGTTCGGACATGGCTCTCAAATACTCCTCTGTGCCGACGGCCGTGGGCCGGGGCGCTCCCGCGCAAACTCCCGTGGAGGCTCAGGCTGAAGGGGAGAACCAAGGGGTTAGAAACGATTCTACTGTCCGACGATTCGCACCGAAATTATCACGCCCGCCGCCGTCAATCAAGAAGCCGAAACCGCGTGCGGGCGCTATCTGAACCGATGCTCGCGCGACGCTTTACAGTTGCACGTTAAATGCGCGCGCGCCTCAGCGGCGCGGCACGGTGACGGCCGCCGGCTGCTGCTTGGGGGTTGGCGGCGCCCAGGCCGTGTTGATGCTGACGTGTTTGAGCGAGGGTGCGTCCAGCAGGTTGGACTCGAATCCGACTACGTAGGGCCTAACGAGCGCGTAGGACGAGGCGAAGTAGAGGGGGATGGCCGGCAGTTCGCGCAGGGCCTCGGCCTCAGTCAGGGGCTGCGTGGCGGCGCCAGCGCCCGCTGACCCGTTCGCGGCGCGGGCCTCGGCCGCCGCGCCCGCTTCGGGACGGGCAGCCGGCGAGGTCTGCGGCGAGTTTTGCGGCGAGGCGGCCGGGAGCGGCCGAGCAACCGGCTCTTCGCCGAGGATAGCGAGGAGGTTGGCAGACTCGTCGAGCGTCTGCATGACGACGCTGCGGCGGACGATGTCGTAGTCGCCGGTGCGCAGCATGACCTCGTACTCCTCCCACGGGCGGACGACGACTTCCGTCTCGACGCCGAGCGTCTCGCGCCACATCCGCGCGACGGCGTTGGCGACTATCCGCTGCTGCTCGTTGCGGTTGATGAGCAGGCGGACGCGCGGGAAGTTCTGGCCGTTCGGGTATCCGGCCTCGGCCAGCAGGCGGGCCGCGCGAGCCGCGTCCGGCCTGATGGCGCCGCCCCTGCCCGCGGCCCCGGCCGTGCCGTCGCCCGAAGCTGGCGGGCCGTCACTCGGAGAGAGTGTGTCGTCGCCCGGCGAGGGCGAGCCGCCGTCTCCCTGACCGGCAGAATTTTCGGCGCCCCGCTCGGCCGCACCTTCGTTGCCTTCCCCCACGGAATCATCACGGGGCGCCCCCGCAGACTCCGACTCGCCCGTACCTTCACCGCTCGGGCGCGACTCCTGGGCCGCGGAACTTTCGCCCGACGGAGCGGCCGCGCCCTCGCTCGCCACATCCTGAGGCGCGGCGGCTTCACCCTCGTCGCCGGCCGCGTGTGGCGCCTCGGGCGGAGTTGCGGCCGGCTCGTCACCGAACGGCAGGTAGCGGTGGGCCGACTGGACCGCGCCGCCGAGCACGTCGGCTGCGAGGCGGTCGGCGTCGAGCGCGAGGGCGAAAGCCTCGCGGACGCGGCGGTCGTCGAAGGGCGGCCGGGTGGTGTTGAAGCGGTAGAAGTTGAGGGCCGCGAAGGTCTGGCGACGGAAGTCCTCGTAGGGCGCGAGCAGCTTGAGGGCCAGCGGCTCGAAGGCAGCGTTGGTCACAGCATCCACCTCGCCCGCACGGTAGGCAGCGAGCGCCCCCTCGGCGTCGCCGCCGTCAACGAAAGTCACGCGCTTGAGCCTGACCGAGCGTGCGTCCCAATAGTCCGCGTCGCGTTCGAGCACGACGTTGCGGCCGCTCACCTCGCTCAGCCTGAAGGCGCCGTTGGTGACGAGGCCGAGGTCTCCGCGGAGCACGCCGCCGAAGGGGTCTTCGGGATGAGATGGGAGTTCGAGCGGCGGGCTCAACTCGTGGACGGGCCTGAAGACCGGGTGGGCCACGAGCGCCGGGAAGTTCGGGTCGGGCCTCTTCAGCGTGACCCTGAGCGTGTGCGCGTCGAGAGCGACGGCGCCGAACTGTTCGGGCGCCGGCCGCCCCGCGGCGGCGGCGTCAACGTCCGCGGCGCCGCTGGCGGATTGGCCGTCGCCGGTCGCGGGCGGTCCCTGACGGGCCTCGGCCGCGCCCGCGATGCCGGCCAGCAGACGCACGTGCGGGGCGCCGTCGCCGAGCCGGAGCGTGCGACGCCAGGAGCGGACGAAGTCGCGGGCCGTCACGGCGTCGCCGTTGGACCAGCGTGCGTCTTCGCGCAGGCGGAAGAGCCAGGTCCGGCCGTCGTCTTCGGTCTCCCACTCGCGGGCCACGGCCGGTATGGGGCGCAGCGTCTTCGGCTCGTAGTCGGTCAACCCTTCGTAGAGGGCACGCACGGCGTCCGTGTCGGGCGGGGCGGCTGCCCGTGCCGGGTCGAAGACGCGCGGCAGCCCTCCGCTGCTCCACCGAAGCTCCTGCGAGCGCGGGATGGAGACCTCGCCGTAGTACCTCTCGCCGGCCGGCGACTCGAAGCAGGCGACGACGAGCAGCGCGCAGAGGGCCGCGGCCGCGGAGACGAGGCCGGCGCGAGCCGAGGTCAGCACGGCGACGCCCGCCCGCGACGCCGCTCGGCTGCGTCGCGTCCCGCCAGTCGCTGTTTCCCGCTCAGACATCCGCCCGTTCGTCTCCACCTTCCACTTCATTAACCGTTCGGCCGACGCCTTCGATACCTGCCCGCCCGTCGTTGACAGCTTCGCTCGCCACCCTCGCACCGGCCGACGCGGCGCCGGCCGCCCCACTGTCTTCCGATTCTTCGACGGCCGGCCCGTCACCGACGGCCGCGGCTTCCGGCCCCGCCTCCACGGCGGCCAGCCGGCGCAGTTCGCCGTAGAGCTGCACGACCTGCTCGCGCGTCTCGTCGAACCCTTCTGAGGTGTCAACTGAGAAGTCAGCGTAGCGCAGCTTCTCGGCCTGAGGCATCTGGGCCGCGACGCGCCGCTCGGCCTCCTCGCGCGAGAGACGGTTGCGCCGCATCAGCCTTTCGAGCTGCACCTCGGGCCGGCAGTGGACGACCACCAACCGGTCGAAACGCTTGTACCCGCCCGACTCGATCATCAGCGCCGCATCGACCACGGCCACGCCCGCGGCATCTCCCTGTTCGCGGCGACTCAGCCACTCGTCCTGTTCGCGCTTAATCAGCGGGTGCAGAATCGAGTTGAGCAGCTTCCGGCTATTTTCGTCCGCGAAGACCAGGCGGCCGAGCCGGGCGCGGTCGAGCGCGCCGTCTTCGCTCAACACCTCACGGCCGAAGGCTTCGACGACGGCCCGCAAGCCCTCCGTGCCCGGTTCGACCACGCGCCGCGCCAACTCGTCGGCGTCCAGCACGCGGCAGCCCAGCTCGGCCAGCACGCCCGCCACGAAGCTCTTCCCGACCGCGATGGAACCCGTCAGCCCGACCCGCAGCATAAGCTTCGCGGGGGAAAGGGCGAAAGGGGAGAAGCCAAAGCCTATACCAGCACTCAACAGATCTTCCCTTTTACCCTTTTACCCCTTCCCCTTTTGCCCCTCTTCTCCGATGCCGCGGCGGCGGCGTGCGGCCGTGAGAGTGTTCTTCAGGAGCATGGCGATGGTGAGCGGGCCGACGCCTCCGGGCACCGGCGTCAGGAGCCCGGCCACGCGCGAGACCTCGGCCGGATGCACGTCGCCGACCAGCGTCGAGCCGCGCTCGGCCAGGGCCTTGAGCCTCGGTTCGGCCTCCTCGCCGAAAAGCTCGCGCACCTGTGCCGCGTCCGTCACCCTGTTCATCCCGACATCTACCACGACCGCGCCGGGCTTGACGTGCTCGCCGCGGACGAGGCCCGCGCGCCCGATGGCCGCGACGAGGATGTCGGCCTCGCGCGTGACCGAGGCGAGGTCGCGCGTGCGCGAGTGGCAGACGGTGACGGTGGCGTCTCGCTGCAAGAGCAGTTCGGCCATCGGGCGGCCGACGATGTTGCTGCGGCCGACGACGCAGGCGCGGCGGCCCGCGATCTCGACGCCCGAACGGTCGAGCAACTCGACGACGCCGGCCGGCGTGCAGGGCACGAGGCCGGGCCGACGCAGGCTGAGGCGGCCGACGTTGATCGGGTGGAAGCCGTCAACGTCCTTCGCCGGGTCAATCGCCTCGATGATCTGCGACTCGTCGGCGTGGCGCGGCAGCGGCAGTTGGACGAGTATGCCGTCAACCTCCTCGCGCGCGTTGAGTTCGAGGACGAGGTCTAGGAGCTGCCGCGTGGCCGTCTCGGCCGGGAGATGCCTGTGCTCAGAGCCGATGCCCAGTTCCTCGCAGGCGCGAACCTTGCCTCGCACGTAGACTTCCGACGCCGGGTCGTCGCCGACGCGGACTACGACGAGAGTCGGCTTTACATTGTGCTCGCGCGCGAGGGCTTCAACCTCCGCGCCGACCTCGCGCCTGATCTCGGCGGCCACGCGCGCGCCGTCCAGTCTCTCCGCCCGTTTGTAGGTTGTTTGTTGTGCCATCTCGGTCAGGTTCGGTTGACGCATCCTATCACAGCCCGCCCCGGCCGCGCCCGTTTGGCCGCGTGCCGCCGACGGTTGCGCGGCTGCGGCCGCTGCCCGACAATCCCTCGCATGTTTCCTCCTGTCATCTTAGGCGCAAGGTTGTTCAACTCCTTCGCGCTCGCGCTCGCCGTCGCGGCTGCACTCCTCTTCTCCTCCTGCGCGCGCGGCTCGGCCGGCCCCGACACAGGCTCGGACGCGGAGAACCTGCCGAGATACGACCTCAAGGGCACGGTCGTTTCGGTCGAGCGTGCGAAGGGCACGGTGACGATTGACCACGAAGAGATACCCGGCTACATGCCGGCGATGCGGATGCCGTTTCCCGTCAAAGACGCAGACGTGCTGGCGTCCTTCGAGCCGGGCGACGTGGTGTGGGCGACGATGGTCGTCGGCGACCGCGGCTACTGGCTCGAAAACATCTCGGTCATGAAGGGGGGCGCGGCCCCGCCCCCGGCCGGGTCCGGCGCGGAGCCGGCGCCGGGCAGCCGACCGCCGGCCGTCTCCCTCGTCAACCAGGACGGCAAGCCCCTCAAACTGCAAGACGCGAAGGGCGCTGCGCGCGTCGTCACCTTCATCTACACGCGCTGCCCGCTGCCCGACTACTGCATCCTGATGAGCGAGCACTTCGCGGCGCTCAATCGCTCGCTCGCCGCCGACCCGGAACTGCGCGACCGCGTCCGGCTCCTGAGCGTCACCCTCGACCCGGCCTTCGACACTCCCGAGGTGCTGCGCGAGTACGGCGCGCGCTACGCGGGCGGCGGCCCCGACGCCTTCGCCCGCTGGGACTTCGCCACCGGCCAGCCCGGGGAGATCAGGCGCCTCGCAGAGTACCTCGGCCTCAGCTACAAGGAGGACGGCGGGCAGATACTCCACACGCTGAGCACGGCCGTCTTCGCGCCCGACGGCACGCTCCGCAAGCTCTACCGCGGCAACGAATGGAAGCCGGCACAAATCCACGAAGAGCTTAGGGCCGCCCTCTCATCGAGTTGAAACGGGGCGGCGCGGTCGAAACGTCGCCGAAGCGAGCGGGGGGCGCGGAAAGCAACAGCCTTCCGCGCCCCCCGCTCGTTTCCGTTTCGACTTCGGGCGTCAGCCCTTCAGCTTTTTAACTTCCTCGGTAAGGACAGGCATGACCTCGAAGATGTCGCCGACGATGCCGTAATCGGCGATGTCGAAGATCGGCGCCTCGGGGTCCTTGTTGACGGCGACGATGGTGTCGGCGTTCTTCATCCCGACCAGGTGCTGGATGGCGCCCGAGATGCCGAGCGCGACGTAGAGCTTGGGCGCCACGGTCTGGCCCGAAGAGCCGATCTGCCGGTCAATCGGCAGCCAGCCGGCGTCGCAGATCGGGCGCGAGGCCGCGAGGTCGCCGCCCAGCGCCTCGGCCAGCCGCTCGGCCAGAGCGATGTGCTCCTGGCTCTTGATGCCCCTCCCGACGGCGATGATCACCTCGGCCTTCGACAAATCGACGGCCTGCTTGACCTCCTGGAACGGCGGCTCGGGCTTCATCCGAGCTTCGCCGACCGCGACTTCCATCCGCTCGACCTGCGCGCCCTCGCCGCGCTCGGCCTGGTCGGCGCGGAAGGCGCCCGACTGGAAGGTGGCGAAGTGGGGCGCGTCGCCGCGGGCCACCACGTCGGCGTCCATCTTGCCGAGGAAGAGGCGGCGGGTGAAAGTGACCTGCCCGCCCTCGGCCCGCATCCTGATGCAGTCGCTGATGAGCCCCTTGCGGAAGCGCGCCGCGAGCTTCGGCGCGAAGTCGCGCACGAGGTAGGTATGCTGCATGACGACGTAGGCGGGCGAGACCGCGCGGACGACCTGCTCGAAGGCTTCGGTGTAGGCGTCGGGCGTGTAGTCGGCCAGGGCCGGACTCTCGACCGAGACGACCTTCGAGACCTTGTAGGCCGCGGCCTCCTGCGCGAGCGCAGAGTCTGCGGAGAGGACGGCGGCCGTCACCTCCCCGCCCGTCGCCGCGGCCAACTGCTGTGCCGCCGCCAGGGCCTCGAACGAGGTCCGGTTGAAGGCGCCGCCCCGCTGCTCGATGAAAACAAGGATTCCGTTGGACATATCACTATTCACTAAAAGATTCTGGCCTCGGTGCGGAGCTTCTCGGCGAGCTGGACGGCGCCGGCCTTGGCGTCGCCGTCGCCGAGGAACTGCGTCTGCTTGGTCTTTTCGGGGAAGTAGATGCGCGTCAGCTCCTGGTAGCCGCCTTCGCCCGAGAGGGCTTCGGCCGCGGGCTGCACCTCACGAATCTCCTTCTTCTTGGCGGCCATGATGCCCTTCAAAGTGGCGTAGCGAATCTGGCTGATGCCCGACTGGATGGTCAGCAGCGCCGGCGTCGGCATCGTGTACCACTGATACCAGCCGCTCTCCAGCTCGCGCTTGACGCGCAACTGCTCGCCCGGCCAGTCCACCTCGATGACGATGGTGGCGTGCGGCAGCCCGAGCAACTCGGCCAGGATGACGCCGGTTTGCGCGTAGCCGTTGTCGTCCGACTGGAGGCCCGACAGAATGAGGTCGGCGCCCTCGCCGCGCACGGCCTCGGCCAGGATGGATGCGGCGCCGAAGGGGCCGACGCGGTCGAGCCCGTCGCCGACGACGTGGACGGCACGGTCGGCCCCGCGGGCCAGCGCGTCCTTGATGACGGCCTTGACCCGCTGAGGCCCCATAGAGACCACGACCACCTCGCCCGCCCCGCGCTTCTCCTTAATGCGCAGGGCCTCTTCGAGGGCGTAGGCGTCCGACTCGTTCACCTCGAACGAGAGGTCGCCCTCCTCGATCCACTTCCCTTCCCTGTTGACCCGCAGGATCGCATCCTTGTTCGGGACCTGCTTCATCAAGACGACGATTTTCATAAGTCGGTTTTTCAGCTTTCAGCTTTCAGTTTTCAGTTACGGGCTTCGAGCTCGTCAGGCGCGGCCGAAGCGCGCCGACCCGCCTCCGAGCTAAAAACTGAAAACTAAAAACTACCCTTCATACCTTTTGAACAGGAGTGCGGCGTTGGTGCCGCCGAAGCCGAAGCTGTTCGAGAGGGCGTAATTAACCTCGGACTCGCGCGGCTCGTTCGGTACGTAGTCGAGGTCGCAGTCTGGGTCCGGGTGCTGGTAATTGATCGTGGGCGGAAGTTTGCGGTCGTGGATGGCGAGGGCCGAGAAGACGGCCTCGATGCCCCCGGCGGCGCCGAGCAGGTGGCCCGTCATGGACTTGGTCGAGCTGACGGCGAGATTGTAGGCGTGCTCGCCGAAGGTGTTCTTGATGGCGAGCGTCTCGAACTTGTCGTTGTAGGGCGTCGAGGTGCCGTGGGCGTTGACGTAGCCGACCTCCTCGGGCCGGACTCCGGCGTCCTTGAGCGCCATCTTCATCACGCGCACGGCGCCCGAAGCCGTCTCGTCGGGCATGGTGATGTGGAAGGCGTCGGCCGTCATGCCGTAGCCGACCAGCTCGGCGTAAATCCGGGCGCCGCGGGCGCGGGCGAACTCGAGCTCTTCGAGGACGAGGATGCCGGCGCCCTCGCCGATGACGAAGCCGTCGCGGTCGCGCTCGAAGGGGCGCGAGGCGTGTACGGGGTCGTCGTTGCGGGTCGAGAGCGCGCGCATCGAGGCGAAGCCGGCCACGGCCATCGGCGTGATGGCCGACTCGGCGCCGCCGCAGATCATCACGTCGGCGTCGCCGCGCTGGATGATCTTGAAGCTGTCGCCGATGGCGTGGGCTCCGGCCGAGCAGGCGGTGGCCGTCGCCGAGTTCGGCCCCTTCGCCCCGAAGCGGATCGAGACCTGCCCGGCGGCGAGGTTAACGATGGCCGACGGGATGAAGAAGGGCGAGACGCGGTGCGGCCCCTCTTCGAGCAGCTTGGAGTGCTCGCGCTCGATGGCCCAGAAGTCGCCGATGCCGCTGCTGATGTAGGTGCCGGCGCGCTCGGCCACTTCCTCGCCGTGGCGCTGGGCCAGCTTCTCGCCCGGCGAGACGAGACCGCTGTTGTAGACGGCCTCGTCGGACGCGGCGACGGCGTAGTGGATGAAGGCGCCCATCTTGCGGGCCTCCTTCTTCTCCACGAACTTGAGAGGGTCGAAGTCTTTGACCTCGGCCGCGATCTTGACGGAGAACTTCTCGGTGTCGAACTTGCGGATGTAGTCCACGCCGCTGCGGCCGGCCAGCAGCGCCGCCCAGGTGTCGGCGACGGTGTGGCCGACCGGCGTGACGAGGCCGAGCCCCGTTACCACGACACGACGTTTCAAAACCTTTTCTCCTCCCCCGGCGGCTGCGGCCGGCGGGTCAGAAGGGCGTCCGGGCGTTTAAGCCGCGAGAGCGGTCTCCGCCGCCCGCGCGAGCGGCCGGGCGCAGCGGGCGCGCGCCGTGCGGGCCGGGACCCCGCGCGGCGCCGGAATCGGCCCACAGGGTTTGGCGCCCGCCCTTAAGCCTTCGACCTCGCGGTCTCGATGTAGCTGTAGGCGTCGCGGACGCTCTGAATCTTCTCGGCGTCCTCGTCCGGGATTTCGATGCCGAACTCCTCCTCGAAGCGCATGACCAGCTCGACCGTGTCGAGCGAGTCGGCCCCGAGGTCGTCAATGAAGCGGGCGTTGGGCGTCACCTCGGCCTCGTCCACGCCGAGCTCGTCCACGATGATCTGCTTGATTTTATTCTCGATCTCCTGATCGGCCATGATAACTGCTCCTCGTCTGGGTGTTGGGAAAGCTCAAATCAAACACGAAGGCGGCCCGGCTGGCAAGTCGCCACGGGGCCGCGGCGGCCTTCAGCCGGCAGCCGGCCCGCCCTCCTGGCCCCCGGCCGCAGGTGCGAGCGCCGCCCGCGCCGCTTCGAGGGCGGCCGCGTCGGCCACGTTCAGGCAGCGCGCCCCGCGCGCCGTCTGCCGGACGAGGCCGGAGAGCACCTTGCCCGGCCCGACCTCGACGAAAGTTTCGACGCCCCGCGCGATGAGGAGATCAACCGTCTCCCGCCAGCGCACGGGCGCAGAGACCTGCCTGACCAGCGACTCCCTCGCTCGCGCGCCCTCGACCGTCGGCGCCGCGTCCACGTTCGTCACGAGCGGGACCGACAGGTCCGAGAACTCGATGGCTTCGAGGTCGGCGGCCAGCCGCTCCTGCGCCGGCAGCATCAGCGCACAGTGGAACGGGGCGCTCACCTTCAGCAGCACGGCCCGCCTCGCCCCGCGCTCTAAGAAGAGTGGCAGCGAGCGCTCGACCGCGGCGGCCGAGCCGGCGACGACGATCTGGTCCGGCGAGTTGATGTTGGCCGGGCTGCACACGCCGCCCGCGGCCGCCGCCTCTCGGCAGACGGCCTCGACCGTCCCGAAGTCAGAGCCGAGGACGGCGGCCATCGCCCCCTCGCCGACCGGCACGGCCTCCTGCATGTAGCGTCCGCGCCGCCTCACGGCCCGCACCGCGTCGCCCAGCTTGAGCGCCCCGGCCGCCACCAGAGCCGAATACTCGCCGAGGCTGTGCCCGGCCACGAAGTCAGGCCGCGGCAGCCCCTCCGCCTCGACCGCACGTAGCGCCGCAACCGAGGCCGCCAGGATGGCAGGCTGCGTATTCTCGGTCAGTTGCAGCTCTTCGGCCGGCCCGTCGAAGCACAGCCTTGAGAGTGCGAAGCCGAGCGCCTCGTCTGCCTCCTCAAAGACGGCGCGCGCCGCCGGGTACTTCTCGGCCAGCTCGCGCCCCATGCCGGGCGCCTGCGACCCCTGTCCGGGGAAGATGAATGCCAGTGCCATGTTTTTCAGTTTTCAGTTTTCAGTTATGGGCTTCGAGCTCGTCGGTCGCGGTCAAGGCGCGCCGACCCGCCCGCAAGCTAAAAACTAAAAACTACGAACTAAAAACTTCCGTCCACTCACCACTTGATCAGCACCGCGCCCCAGGTGACGCCGCCGCCGAAGGAGGCGAGCAGGACTAGGTCGCCCTCCTGCGCCCGGCCGGCCTCGACGCACTCGTCGAGCGCGATGGGGATCGAGGCCGAGCTGGTGTTGCCGTGGTAAGCGATGTTGGAGTAGACCACCGTGTGGTCCACGTTCAGCTTATCGGCCACGGCGTCGGTGATCCGCTGGTTGGCCTGGTGCGGGATGAAGAGCTTGACCTCGCCGGCCCCGTGGCCGGCCTCGGCCAGCACTTCGCGCGACACGTCGGCCATCGAGCGGACCGCGACCTTGAACAGCTCGTTGCCGCGCATCTTGTAGTAGTGGAGGCCGCCGGCCAGGGTATCGGCCGTGGTCGGGATGCGCGTGCCGCCGCCGGGCGCGAAGAGCTGCTCGGCGAAGCGGCCGTCGGAGTAGATGCGGGTCGAGAGGATGCCGCGGCCGTCTTCGGCCGGTCCGAGGACGGCCGCGCCAGCGCCGTCACCGAAGATTACGCAGGTCGAGCGGTCGGTGTAGTCCACGTAACGGGTCAGGACTTCGGCGCCGACCACGAGTGCGTAGCGCGTCTGCCCGGAGCGGATCATCTGGTTCGCCATCGTCACGCCGTAGAGGAAGCCCGAGCAGGCGGCGCCGAGGTCGAAGGCGGCGGCGCGGTTGGCGCCCAGCTCGGCCTGGATGAGGCAGCCGGTCGAGGGCAGAATCTGGTCGGGCGTGACGGTGGCGCAGATGACGAGGCCGATGTCGGCCGGGTCTATCTTCGCCATCTCGATGGCCCTGCGCGACGCCTCGACGGCGAACATCGAGGTGTACTCGCCGTCGGCCGCCTTGTGGCGCTGCTTGATGCCGGTGCGCGACGTGATCCACTCGTCCGAGGTCTCGACCATCTTTTCGAGGTCTTCGTTCGTCAGCACCCCTTCGGGGTACGAACGGCCCGTGCCGAGAAACGCCGCTCTCAACTGTTCTGCCATCTGCCCGCCTTCCCTTTGGGGGTTTGCTACTGCCGCCTATTCGGTCTTCACTCGGCCGTTACTCGGCCGCGGCCTGCGCCGTTACTCGGCCGCGACCTGCGCCGCCACCGCCTCGCGCGCGTTCGACTCGGCCAGGCCCCGCTCGATGCGCTCCTGCGCGCCGTGCTCGGAGAACTCCTTGACGTTGCGGATCGCGTTGCGGATGGCGCGTGCGTTCGAGCTGCCGTGGCAGATGACGACCATCCGCCTGACGCCGAGCAGCGGCGCGCCGCCATACTCGGCGTAGTCGAGCCGCTTTTTCAGGTTCTTGAAGGCCGGGCGGGCCAGCATCGCCCCGGTCTTGGTGATGACGGTCGCGCTCAGCTCGCGCTTGATCATCGAGATGACGGCCTCCTGCAAGCCCTCCGAGAGCTTGAGCATGACGTTGCCGGTGAAGCCGTCGGTGACGATCACGTCCACCTGCCCGGTGAACACGTCGCGCCCCTCGACGTTGCCGACGAAGTTGAGGCTCGCCAGGTCGCGCAAAAGCGGGAACGCCTCCTTCGTCAGGTCGTTGCCCTTGGCTTCCTCCTCGCCGATGCTCATCAGCCCGACCGAGGGCCGGGGCGTGCCGAGGACCGTGCGCGAGTAGGCGTCGCCCATGATAGCAAACTGCGCCATGTGGTGCGCCTTGCACTCGCTGTTGGCGCCCACGTCGAGCAGCAGGGTCGGCCGCCCGGACTTGGTCGGCACCAGCGCGGCCAGCGCCGGGCGGTCCACGCCGGGCAGCATCCCGATGACCATCTTGGCCGTCGCCATCGCCGCGCCGGTGTTGCCGGCCGAGACGAAGCCGTCGGCCTTGCCGTCGGCCACGAGGCGAGCGCCGACACGCAGCGAGCTGCGCTTCTTTCGCCGGATGGCCGTCGCCACCGCCTCGTCCATCCCGATGACCTCTTCGGCCTCGACCAGCTCGATGCCGCGGTCGCCCTGGCGACGCCAGCCGCAGCGGCGCAGCTCCGGCTCGACGACCGACGGCCGGCCGACGAGGAGGACGCCGACGCCGAGGTCGCGCGCAGCGGCCAGCGCCCCGTCTATCTCGGGGTGCGGGGCGCGGTCGCTGCCCATCGCGTCCACGACGACTTTGCCCGTCAGGTGTCCGGCCGTCATCTAAAAGGAGCCTTCAAGGACTGACGCGCCCGCGCGCGCCGGCCCGCGTCAGACTTCCTGCTCGACCTTCAGGACTTCGCGGCCCTTGTAGTGGCCGCACTTCGGGCAGACGCGGTGCGGCATTTTCGGCTCCTGGCAGTTCGGGCAGGAGACGGTCTGCGGGGCGCGCAGAGCGTCGTGGGCACGACGCTGGCGCGTGCGCGATTTCGAGTGGCGGCGTTTCGGATTAGGCATGATTGCTCCTTCGATATCGTGACAAGTAACAAGTGACGAGTGACAAGTTGAAGCCCTTGATGGCCGGCTATAAAAGATGACGGGGTGACGTTTTTCTTGTCACTCCTTTTCCTTCTTCCAACCGGCGAGCGCCGCCCAGCGCGGGTCGGTCTCGGCACGGTCGCAGCCGCACTCCCCTTCGTTGAGGTCCGCGCCGCAATCGGGGCAGAGCCCCCTGCACTCCTCGCGGCAGAGCACGCGCGCCGGCAAGGCCAGCAGAAGCTGCTCGCGGACCAGTTCGTCGAGGTTGACCGAGTCGCCCTCGTAGGCGGCGAGGCCCAGCTCATCGGCAAGCAGCTCGACGTTTTCGGTCTTGCCGGCCTCGTACTCGGCCGGGATGAAGGCCGTCTCGAACTCGACTTCGAGCGGGGCCGCGGCCGGCCTCAGGCAGCGGTCGCAGAAGACTTCGGCCTCGGCCGTGACCCGCCCGCGCAGGCGGACCTCCTCGCCCTTGCGGCTGGCGCGTCCCTCGACTCGCGCCTCGCCCGTCAGCCGCAGCCGCTCGTCTTCTAGCGACAACTCGCCCGGCGCGTAGGTGTTGGCGAACGGTTCGCCCGCCGCCGTCAGCTTCTCGACCTCAATCCGCACGACCTGGACCCTCCGGCGGGGCCGGTGCTGGAAACCGGCCTGGGCACAAAAGCTGCAATTATAGCGGCCAGCGCGAAAGTGTCAACGCGGCAGGGCGTCGGCCAGCAGCTCATCGGCCAGCGCACGCAGCAGTCGCGGGTCTCCGCCGGTCACCAATCGCCGCGCGTCTGCCGCGCCCGCGGCCCCGCGGCCGCGGCCCGCGCCCATCAGGCCGCCCCGCCCGTTGCCCTTCGCCCCGGCGCTGCGGGCGGCCCGCCGCGCGTGCGAGCGGGCCTCGCGGGCGGCCGCCTCGTCGCCGCGCCCGGCCAGCACGCGGCCGAGAAGCGCCCAGGCTTCGGCGTAAGCGGCCTCGGCCTCGACGGCCCGGCGCAGACACGCGGCAGCGGCGCGCGGCTGCCCGAGCCGGTGATGCGCCCGCCCGAGCAGGTACAGGACTTCGGCGCGGGCGCGGCGGGCGAGGGCCAGCTTGAACTGCGCTCGCGCCTCGCGCCAGTCGCCACGTCCCGCGGCCAACTGCCCTAATGCCAGGTGCAGCGCGAAGCTCGAAGCGCCGCCGTCGGACGCCGAGCGGAGGGCACTCTTGGCACCTTCGGCGTCGCCGGTCTCGGCGAGGGCGAGGCCGAGCAGCGCCGCCATTCTCAGCCCGTCGGGCTCGTCGCGCGCTGCCCGCCTCAGCCGCGGCAGGGCCTTCGCCGGGCGTCCGGCCGCCAGCAACGCCAGCCCGGTTAGCCGGTTCAGCGGCGCGTTCCCGGCGTCGAGCCGCGCGGCCTTTTCGAGCGCCCGCGCGGCCGCAGCCGCCTCGCCGGCCTCGACGAGCGCGCACCCCTCGGCCACCGCTCGGCTGAAGGCTTCCGTCTCCTCGCCCGCGTAACAGCCGAAGATGGCCGCGGCGAGGGCGGTCGCGCCCGCCGGCCCGTCCTCTTCGGGCAGGCCGCGGCCGGACCACTTCGAGCGGAAGAGTTGTCGGTTGAGCGCGCCGGTCTCGGCGAGGGTGTTGATGAGGGCGTCGAGGAGGGTGTGGCTGACGTGGCTCGTCTGGGCCTGCTTGAGCATCAGGTCGAGCGTCTTTTCCAGCTTGTCGATGACGCGCGAGAGGTTGTTTTCGAGAAGCGAGATGCGTTCGAGCAGGTGTTCGTCGAGGCCGCCGCCGACCTGCGAGCCGTCCTCGAAGCGCAGGTTGGTCGGCTCGACGACCAGCATCAGGCGCGTCCCGCACTCCGAGCAGGACTCTTCGGCGGCCGAGTTAGCCGCGCGGCACCGCTGGCAATAGATCGTCCCGAGTGGGCTCCTCATCGCCGTCACCCCTGCGAAGAAAGGCGCGCGACGGGGCCGGCCGCGGCCGGGACCACGCGCGGCGAAAGGCCCGGCCCTAGTACTCGTAGAACCCGCGGCCCGACTTGCGCCCGAGCCAGCCCGCGTCCACGTACTTCTTGAGCAGCGGGCAGGGGCGATACTTCGGGTCGCCCAGCTCAGTGTGCAGGACGTTGAGGATGGCGAGGCACACGTCGAGGCCGATGAAGTCTGCGAGCGTGAGCGGCCCCATCGGGTGGTTCATGCCGAGCTTCATGATGCCGTCGATGCTCTCGCGCGTGGCGACGCCCTCGTAGAGCGCGAAGACCGCCTCGTTAATCATCGGCATCAGGACTCGGTTCGAGACGAAGCCGGGCGAGTCGTTGCACTCCAAAGGCGTCTTGCCCATCCGCTCGGTCAGCTCGCGCGTCCGCGCCCAGGTCTCGTCCGAGGTGGCAATGCCGCGGATGATCTCGACCAGCTTCATGACGGGCACCGGGTTCATGAAGTGCATCCCGATGACCCTGTCGGGCCGATTCGTAGCCGCGCCGAGCTTCGTGATGGAGATGGACGAGGTGTTCGAGGCGAGGATGGTTTCGGGGCCGGTCACGCGGTCAAGCTCGGCGAAGACCTCGCGCTTGGCCCCGTAGCTTTCGGTGATGGCCTCGACGACGAAGGAGGCGCCCGCGAGGTCGGCCGTCTCGGTCGTGGTCCTGACGCGCGAGAGGATTTCCAGCTTCTCGTCGGCCGTCAGCCGGCCCTTGTCCACGTCGCGGTGCAGGCTCTTATCAATCGCCTGTAGGCCGCGCTGGAGGAAGTCTTCGCGCACGTCCCGCATGACGACCTGATAGCCCGAGCGGGCCGCGACCTGGGCGATGCCGTTGCCCATCGTCCCCGCGCCGACGACTCCGAATGTTTCTGCCACTGGTTTGACTCCCGCGCTGCTGATGATCGGCCGAGCTTGAACGAGCTTGAAGCTGACTGAGGACAAGGGCGGGGGCGGCCGCCGCACTGACGAGGGATGAGCCGCGGCGCGCTCAGGGCTCGCCGCGCCAGTCCGGCGGCTGCGGCGGGGGGGCGTACTCGCCCGGCCGCCGCGCAGACTGCCGCGTCGCCTCGCGCGCGTCCCAGCCGAGCGGCTGGCCGGGGCCGAGCGCGCCCGGCCGTTGCGCCTCGTGCGCCCGCGCCGGCGCGTGCAGGTCGCGCCCCTCGCCGAACAGGAACCAGAGCGTGTAGACGCACAGCGCCGTCCCGAACGGGAAACTCATCGAGGCCACGACGGCCGAGATGATGCCCCACGTCCGCGCCCAGCCCTTGCCCTTCAGCAGCCCGTAGCCGGCGACGAGCGGCGGCACCGCCAGCAGCATGAAGCAGAAGAACATGACGGCGCCCACGAGCGCGAGGAAGAACTCCACGTCGGCGCCGGGGCGCCCGCCCGCCACGAAGAGGAAGAAGAAGGGCACGAAGAAGAGGAGCATCAGCACGCCGATGCCGCCCTGCACGAGATGCAGGATGCCCAGGAGCCTGCCGTGTTCCTCGGTGGTCAAGTCTGCAACTCCCCCTCCCGACTTCCGCCCGCCCCCGGCCGGCGTCACCGCGGCCCCCGCGTCCGCGGCCTACCGCTCGACGGCCATCGCAACGGCGTTGCCGCCGCCGAGGCACAGGGCCGCCAGCCCCCGCCGCGCGCCGCGCCGCTTCATCTCGTGGAGCATGGTCGTCAGCACGCGCGAGCCCGACTGGCCGATGGCGTGGCCGAGCGCGACCGCCCCGCCGTTGACGTTGACCTTCGACGGGTCGAGGCCGAGTTCCTTGATGATGGCGATGGCCTGCACCGAGAACGCCTCGTTCAGCTCGACGAGGTCCACCTCTTCGAGCGACCAGCCGGCCTTCGCCAGCACCTTCCTGACGGCTTCGACCGGCGCCATCATCACCAGCTCGGGCTGGATGCCCGAGGTGGCCTGCGCGGCGACGCGCGCCAGCGGCTCGACGCCGAGCTCGCGCGCCCGCTCCAAAGAGGTGACGACCAGGGCCGAGGCGCCGTCGTTGACGCCGGGCGCGTTGCCCGCCGTCACCGTGCCGCCCTCCTTCCGGAAGGCCGGCTTGAGCTTGGCGAGTGCTTCGAGCGAGGTGTCTTCGCGCACGCTCTCGTCGGTGTCGAAGACGAGGGGCGCGCCCTTCTTCTGCGGTATCTCGACGGGCAGGATTTCGTCCTCGAACTTCCCGGCCTTTATCGCGGCCAGCGCCTTGCGGTGTGAGTTGAAGGCGTAATCGTCCTGCTCCTCGCGCCCGACCCCGTAGCGCTCCGCGACCACTTCGCCGGTGTTGCCCATGTGATAGTTCTCGAAGGCGCACCAGAGCCCGTCGTGGACCATCGAATCGACGAGCGTGGCGTTGCCCATGCGGTAGCCCTCGCGCGCCTTCGGCAGCAGGTAGGGCGCGTTAGACATCGACTCCATGCCGCCGGCCACCACCACCTCTGCGTCGCCGAGCTGGATTGCCTGCGAGGCCATCATCACGGCCTTCAGGCCGGAGCCGCAGACCTTGTTGATGGTGACGGCCGAGACGCCGAACGGGATGCCGCCGTGGAGCGCCGCCTGCCGCGCGGGGTTCTGGCCGAGGCCGGCCTGCACGACGCAGCCCATGATGACCTCGTCAACTTCTTCGGGCCGGACGCCCGCGCGACGGACCGCCTCGCGCACGACCATCGCCCCGAGCTGCGTGGCGGCGAAGCCTTTGAGCGCCCCCTGAAACTTCCCCGTCGCCGTGCGGACGGCGCTGACGATGACGGCCTCTCTTCTCTCGGGCATGGGATTGCCTCCTCCCCCGCCGCGCCCGCGGCCAGCCTCCCCACGGAGGCGCCGCGACTCCGCGCGGGGCGCGAGTTATGATGACTCCGTTACCGGATGATTTGAACTTTGTTCAGCTTCAAAGGGCGATTATTGCCGCGCGCCGGGGGGGTGTCAAGCAAGCCGATTTGGCGCGTGCGGGGCCGATTTTGAAAAGGCAAAACGCTTTGCTAGACTCGCCCCCGTCACCCCCGTCGCCCCCGTAGCCCCCGTAGCCCCGCTGCTCCCGTCGCCGGTCTTCGGTAGCCGCCGCGCGCGGCGCACCCGGCCGACCGCGCTCTCGATTAAACCGCAGACGCCGACGAGGTTCATACCCGAAGATCATGCAGGCACTCATTCTCGCAGGCGGCAAGGGCACGCGGCTCCGCCCGCTGACCGTCTACACGCCGAAGCCGGTCGTGCCCATCTGCAACCGACCGTTCCTCCTCTACCAGATCGACACGCTCCGGCGTGCCGGCATCAGGAACATCACGCTCTCGCTCTCCTACCAGCCGCACAAGATCGAGCAGCAGCTCGGCGACGGCTCCGGGTTCGGCGTCCGCCTCAGCTACACCACCGAGCCGCAGCCGATGGGCACGGCCGGCGCTTACAAGTTCGCCGAGGACTTAATCCGCGAGCCCACGGTCGTACTCAACGGCGACATCCTGACCGACCTCGACCTCGAAGCCGTCGTCCGCCAGCACGAGGAGCGCCGGGCGACCGCGACCATCGTCCTCGCGCCGGTCGAGAACCCCTCGGCCTACGGCCTCGTCGAGACCGAGGCGGACGGGCGCGTCCGCCGCTTCCTCGAAAAGCCGAAGGCCGAGGAGATCAGCGTCAACACCATCAACGCCGGCACCTACGTCCTCGACCCCAGAGTGCTCGACTTCATCCCCACGGGCGAGAGCTACTCGTTCGAGTATCAGCTCTTCCCCGACCTGCTCGCCCGCGGCGAGCCCTTCTACGCGCACGTCCCCGCAGACACCTACTGGATAGACATCGGGACGCCGGCCCGATACCTGCAAGTCCACCAGGACATGCTGGCCGGGCGCGTGCGCGGCCTCGAAATCGAGCGGCGGCGCGGCGACTTCGAGCAGGCGACCCACGCCGAGGTGGACGCGCTCTCTCTCGTCGCCGCCGGCTGCATCCTCAAGCCGGGCGCCGAGGTCGTTAACTCCGTGCTCGGCGAGGGCGTCCACGTCGAGGAGAAGGCGCGCATAGTCAACTCGGTCGTCTGGCCGCACACGCGCGTCGGCGCGGGCGCGCAGGTCTCGGGCGCAATCGTCGGGCGCGGCTGCCACGTCGGGCGCTCGGCGCAGGTCGGCTCGGGCGCGGTCCTCGGCGACAAGACGAGCCTGACCGACTACACGCAGACCGGGGGTGCGCTGTGAGCGCGGCGGGCCGCCACCGCACCGCGCCAGCCATCCGCTTCGGCACTGACGGCTGGCGCGCTCTCATCGCGCGCGAGTTCACCTTCGAGAACCTCGAACGCGTCGCCCAGGCTTACGCCGAGTTTTTGAAGCGCGGCCCGGAAGGAGATGGGCCGGCGGGCGGCGCGGGCGGGCCGGGAGGGGCGCCGGGGCCGGGAGGGGCGCACGGGGCAGACGGCGGGCCGCGTGTGGCGGTCGGCTACGACCGAAGGTTTTTGTCGGACCAGTTCGCGCGGCGCGCGGCCGAGGTGCTGGCGGGCAACGGCATCAAAGTCTCCCTGTTCGACTCTGACGTGCCGACGCCGCTCGTCTCCTGGGCCGTGCGTGAGGGCGGGGCTTCGGGCGGCGTCGTCATCACGGCCTCGCACAACCCTGCGGGCTTCAACGGCTTCAAGATCAAGGCGCCCTGGGGCGGGAGCGCCCCCCCCGAGACGACGCGGGCCGTCGAGGCTCTGGTGGACGCGACCGAGCCGCTTGATGCGCCGCTCCCTCCGGACGTTCACGAGGGGCTCGCCGCCTCGGCCGAGAGCTACCGCCGCCAGGTCGAGAGCTACGTCGATCTCGAACGCCTCCGCGCGGCGCGCGCCCGCGTCGTGGTGGACCCGATGCACGGGACGGGCGGCCGGTGGGTCGAGAGCTTCCTCGGCGGCGGCGCGCTCGAAGCCGAGACGATCCGCGCAGACCGCGACGCGCTCTTCGGCGGCGTGGACCCCGAGCCGATTGACCGCAACCTCGGCGCGCTCAAGGCGCGCGTGCGCGAGGCGGGCGCCCTGGTCGGGCTAGCCACAGACGGCGACGCCGACCGCGTCGGCGCCGTCAACGAGGCCGGCGAGACCATGACGATGCACGAGGTCGTGCCCGTCCTCCTGCTCCACCTCGCGCGGCGACGCGGCATGAAGGGCGGCGTGGTGAGGACCTTCTCGCAGTCTGTCCTGCTCAAGCGCATGGCCGCGGCGCTCGGCCTCGAACTCTACGAGACGCCCATCGGCTTCAAGTACATCGCCGACCTGATGCTCGCCCGCGACATCCTGATCGGCGCCGAGGAGTCGGGCGGCATCGGCGTCCGCGGCCACCTGCCCGAGCGCGACGGCATCCTCAACTCGCTCCTCTTCCTCGAAGCCGTCGTCGCCTCCGGCAAGACCCCTTCGGAGTTGGTGCGCGAGGTGCACCGCGAGTTCGGCGAGTTCTACTTCGGCCGCCGCGACCTCCGGACGGAAGTCGCCCGCGGCCTCCGCTTGGTCGAGGCGCTGGCCGCCGACCCGCCCGCCCGAGTCGGCCCGCGCGCCGTCGCCTCGGTCGAGACGACCGACGGCACCAAGCTCGTCTTCGGCGACGAGTCGTGGCTCCTCTTTCGACAGTCGGGCACCGAGCCCGTGCTGCGCGTCTACGCAGAGGCCACGTCGGTCGCCGGGATGAACGAGCTGCTCGAAGAGGGCGGTCGCCTCGCCGGCGCCGCTTGAACGGGCGAGACGAGAGATGCCGGAGCTGCCGGAAGTCGAACTCGTCGCCCGCGCCCTCGACCGCCACCTCCGCGGCCGGCGCGTCCGCGAGGCGCTGCTCCTCCGGCCGCGCCTCGTGCCCGAGACCACGCCCGAGGAGTTCGCCGCCGGTCTTTCGGGCGGGCGCGTCCGCGAGGTCGGCCGCCGCGGCAAGTACATCCTCGTCAACCTCGAAAGCGGGCTGACGCTCCTCGTCCACCTCCGCATGACCGGCCGCTTCCTGCTGCTGCCCCCGACCGCCCGCGAGCTACCAAAGCACACTCACGCCCTCTTCACCCTCGACGACGGCCGCCGCCTGGCCTTCGCCGACCAGCGCCACTTCGGTCTGATGAAGCTCTGCGAGACCTGCGGGCTCGGCGAGGCGCGGGAGCTGCGCTCTCTCGCGCCCGAGCCCTTCTCGGAGGGGTTCTCCGTCGCCTACCTGGCCTCGGCCCTGGCCCGCTCGCGCCGCACGCTCAAGGAGACGCTGCTCGACCAGACGAAGGTCTGCGGCCTCGGCAACATCTACGCGGCCGAGGCGCTGCACCGCGCCCGCGCCAACCCCTTCGACGTGGCGGCCGAGTTCCCGCGCCGCCGTGTGGCGAGCCTGCGCCGCGCCGTCCTCGAAGTGCTCGCCGAGGCAATCGCCCACGGCTCGACGCTGAACGTTGACCCCGAGGACATCGAATCCGGCTACTTCGGCGGCGGCTACGGCGGGCGCTGGCGCGTCTACGCACGAGAGGGCGAGCCCTGCCCGCGCTGCCGCTCGGCAATCGAGCGGCGCACGCAGGGCGGCCGTTCCACCTTCTTCTGCCCGCGCTGCCAGGGTAGCGCGTAATCGCCCGTCACGGCTCGCCCGCCCCGCCCGAGGTGATATACTCGGGTCGAACTCTCCCAGCAACAATCGTAAATCAGCCGAGGGGGCGCTGTTGTCGCATGAAGCATCCACACACGGGCTTTGTCGCCATTCTGTTAATTGGCTCGCTCTCTTTCCTCGCCGTCGTGGCGGGCGCACAGGGGGGGCGGCGGGCCGACTCGCCGCAGGTCTCGACCGCCGCACGCGTCGAGTCGGCCGGCGACGCCAGCCCCGGCACGCTCTACGTCACCGTCGGCGGGAGGGAGCGGAAGGTGGCTGACAAGGCCATCAGGGTCTGGGTCGTAGAGGACGGGCGCAGAGTCGTCTACTCCGGGCCGGACGGGGCCGGCGGGTACGAGAACGAGGGACAGTCGCTGCGCGCCTTCGACCCGGCGACCGGCTCCTCGCGCAAGATCATGTCGGCCTACCACATGATCGACGACGTGACTGAGGTGAAGACGAGGGGCGGCAAGACGGCGCTGCTCGTCCGCATGTCCGACGGCGGGCTCGGCGCTAACTACGTGTCCGTCGTCGATCCCGAACGCGGCGAGGTCTTCTTCCGACGCTGGGCCAGGGTCGTCTCGCGCAGCGGCGACACGGTCGTCCTCGGCCACTACCGCGAGGCCGACTGGGAGAAGTTCCACCAGAACGAGAACGCCAACGTCCGGCCCTACAGGACCGAGCGGGTCAACCTCGGCACCGTCCTCCGGCGGCGCGTCATTACCCGGCCCCGCTCCGGCTGAGAGCCCGCCCCAGGATTTAAAGCCCCTGCCGCACGGCCCCGACGCGGGCCGGGGCGGCTGCCCCTGCCCGCCGCCCCGCGAAATGTTTCGCCCGGCTACGCCATTATGTGGTAGAAGGCAGTCTGCACGGGCGGGGCGCACGCCGCGCCCCGCCCTTCGGCACCGCGCCGGCTGAGAGCTGACAACCCCGAATTACCCCTGCCTGCCTCCGCGCGCCGCGGCGTTCTTTCAATCCCACGCCACACCGACGAAAGGAAAGCGAGACACTCACCATGAGCCAGGAAGAGAATGAGCTCCGGCGGCCGGAGGAGGAATTTACGCCCGAACCCCCACACGACGCATCCCCCGACAGTGTCGCCGACGATGACGAGAGCGACATTGACGGCTGCGACGTGCCCATCACCGAAGACGAAGCTACTCCCGACGAAGAGCTTCCCATCACGGAAGGAGGTGTGGCCTGACATGCCTTTCTCACTAACATGGCTGCCCGACGTTCTGAAGATCGCCGGCCTCAAGGTCTCCGAAGTTCCGGGCTGGCGCGACCGTGGACGCGGCGACGTGGGCCGCATCTTCGGCGTCATGTGTCATCACACCGCAGGGCCTAAGAGCGGCAACATGCCGAGCCTGAACGTCCTGGTCAACGGCCGCGCCGGTCTGCCCGGCCCGCTCTCACAGCTCGGGCTCGGACGCGACGGCACCTACTACATCATCGCCGCCGGGCGCGCCAACCACGCTGGCCGGGGCGAGTGGAGGGGGCTCCGCAACGGCAACTCCAACTTCATCGGCATCGAGGCCGAGAACACAGGCCGCCCCGACGACCCCTGGCCCAACATCCAGATTGACGCTTATCACCGCGGTGTGGCCGCCATCCTCAAGCGCGTCGGTCAGAGCAGCGACTTCTGCACCGGCCACAAGGAGTACGCCCTGCCAAAAGGCCGCAAGCCCGACCCGAGCTTCTTCAACATGGACGAATTCCGCGCCTCCATCGCTGCCATCATGAGCGGCGCCGGGCCGGAGCCCAGGCTGATTCCCGCGGTCGAGCCGACACAGCCCGCGTCCAACACGGCGCCCCGGCCCACTCTGCGCCGCGGAATGGCCGGCGACCTGACGCGCGAGATTCAGCGAAAGCTCGGCGTCACGCCCACCACTGGCAACTTCGGTCCTAAGACCGAAGCGGCCGTCCGCGCCCTCCAGCGCAAGCACGGCCTCGTCGGCGACGGCATCGTCGGCCCCAGGACCTGGCGCCTGCTAGATCAGCTCTGAGGGCCCCTGCCGACCGGCTCCCAACCCGCCCCGGCGGCGGTCCCGCAGCGGTTGACGCGGGACCGCCGCCGGGGGCCTCCTTGACAGACCCGCGCGTGCGGGCGTATAAGCGCGGTTGACAAAAAGGCGTGGTGAGTTAAGGCGACTTGCGGCCACGTAAAATAAACGGCTAAACAGCTCGGCGCTCGTTACGGCGTCCGTACAACTTCAGCATTCGCCGAAGTCCCGCGTTGTTTAGGCGCGGGACTTTTTTTAGTGACAAGTGACGAGTTACAAGTGACGAGAGGGGAGTTTTTAGTTGATGGTTTTTAGTTTTTAGCCAGCGGACACTACAAACTGAAAGCTGAAAACTAAAAACTGTTCTTTACTTGTCACTCGTCACTCGTCACTCGTCACTCGTTACGGCTTTATTTATTTATGAATAACTTTAGAGAGCTTCTTGAGAGCGATCACATCACCGTCTTCGACGGGGCCGTCGGGACGATGCTCTACGCGAAGGGCGTCTACATCAACCGCTCCTACGACGAGCTGAACCTGACGGCGCCCGAGCTTGTCCGGGCCGTCCACGAGGAGTACGTCAGGGCCGGCGCCGAGGTGGTCGGGACCAACACGTTCAGCGCCACGGCGCCGAAGCTGCAACACTACGGGCTCGAAGGCCGCCTGCGCGATATCAACCGCGAAGCGGCGCGGCTGGCGCGCGAGGCGGCCGGCGACCGCGCTTACGTGGCCGGCGCCATCGGCCCGCTCGGCCTCCGCATCGAGCCCTACGGCCCGACCTCCTTCGACGAAGCCAAGGAGCTGTTCAAGGAGCAGGCCGAGGCGCTGCTCGAAGGAGGCGTGGACCTCTTCGTCCTCGAAACCTTCTCCGACATCTCCGAGATCAAGCAGGCCATAGCGGCCGTGCGCGAGCTGTGCGACCTTCCCGTCGTCGCGCAGATGACCATCTCGCTCGACGGCAACACCTCTTTCGGCACCACCCCCGAGGTCTTCACCCGCCGGCTCGACGAGTGGGGCGCCGACGTGATCGGGCTCAACTGCGGTGTCGGCCCGGCCATCGTCCTCTCGGCCGTCGAGAAGATGCGCTCGGTCACGACGAAGAAGCTGGTCGCGCAGCCCAACGCCGGCCTGCCGCGCGACGTGCAGGGCCGGCAGTTCTACATGTGCTCGCCCGAGTACATGGCGAAGTACGCCAAGCGCCTAATCCAGGCCGGCGTCAAGTTCATCGGCGGCTGCTGCGGGACGACGCCCTCGCACGTCAAGCAGATTTCCGACGCAGTGCGCGCCGTCTCGCCGCGCTTTTACCGCTCCAGCGGGCCGCTCCAGGCGCCGGCCGTGGTCGAGGAGCAGCGGCCAGTCCCGGCCGTCCAGGTCACGCCGCTCGAAGAGCGATCAAACTGGGCGCGACGGCTCGCCCGCGGCGAGTTCGTCACCACCGTCGAGGTGCTGCCGCCCAAAGGCTCGGAGCCCGGCAAGACGCTCGACAGCATCCGGCTGTTGAAGGAGGCCGGAGTCAACGCCGTCAACATTCCCGACGGCCCGCGCGCGCAGACGCGCATGAGCGCCCTCGCCACGGCCGTCCTCGTCGAGCGCGAGATCGGCCTCGAAGCGGTCCTCCACTACTGCTGCCGCGACCGCAACCTGCTCGGGATGCTCTCGGACCTCCTGGGCGCGGCGGCCCTCGGCCTCAGGAACCTCCTGCTCATCACCGGCGACCCGCCGAAGATGGGGCCGTACCCGGACGCCACGGCCGTCTTCGACATCGACTCCATCGGCCTGACCAACATGGTCAGCAAGCTCAACCACGGACTCGACCTCGGCAACAACCCCGTCGGCAACGCCACCTCCTTCTGCATCGGCGTGGGCTGCAACCCCGGCGCCCTCAACCTCGACGAGGAGATTCGACGCTTCGAGTGGAAGGTCGAGGCCGGGGCCGAGTACGCCATCACGCAGCCGGTCTTCGACGTGGAGCAACTGCGCGAGTTCCTCCACCGCGTCGGGCACGTACGCGTCCCAGTCGTCGCGGGCATCTGGCCGCTCGTCTCCTACCGCAACGCCGAGTTTTTGCACAACGAGGTGCCGGGCGTCCGCGTCACCCCGGAGATCATGGAGCGTATGCGCGTGGCCTCCGCGCGCGGCAAGGAGCACGCGCGCGAGGAGGGCTTGCAGATCGCGCGCGAGTCTCTGCTCGAAGTCCGCGACCTCATCCAGGGCGTACAGGTCTCTGCGCCCTTTAACAACGTCCGCTACGCGCTCGAAGTCTTCGAGGCGCTGCCCGAGTTCCAGCGCCAGGGCGCGCCCGCACAGGCCAACGCCTGACGGGCCGCCCGAACTCCGGGCCGAAAAATTTAGCTTGCCTTTTCCGCGCGCCGCGTTAGAATGCGCGCCCATCCCACCCGCGTAGACTCGCGGCGTCGTCTCCCCGCCACGCTGACGACGCCGCCCGGACGCCAGAACCCCACCCGAAATCACACGGGAATCCCACCCACGACCGGCAGACGCCATCGCCAGCGTGCCCCGCCGGGCCTTATTTTCGCGCGCGCCGAAGCCTGCTCACCACGCGCCGCGCCCGAGCCGGCAAGTGCCCCACCCCTTAAGCTTCGAGGGAGGCAAATCTTGACCTCACGCACGCGGAGGGCCGCCGTCATCCTGGCCGCGACGCTCGCCATTTTCTCAACGGACGCCGCTTTCACAACGGACGCCGCGGCTGGCTCGGACGACTCGCCCCGGCGCATCACTCACACGCCGGCGGAGGCTACGAGCCTCAACCCCTCCGTCAGCGGCGACGGCCGCACCGTCGCCTTCGAGTCGAGCGCCGACCTGACGGGCGCGGGCCGTCCGCCCGACCTCCGACTCTTCTCTTTCGGCCTCGACACCTCAAGGCTCAGGCAGCTTTCATCCACCCGCGGCCCCGCGCCCGCTCTCTCGCAGGACGGCGCGCGAGCGGCCTTCTCGTCATCCTCCGACCCGCTCGGCTCGAACCGCGACGGCAACCCCGAAATCTTCTACTTCGACGGGCATGCGCTGATTCAACTAACGGACACGCGCGCCGACGACGCCGCCTCGCGCACAGCGCACGGCTGCTTCCAGCCCTCCGTCTCAGACGAGGGCCTGCTCGTCGCCTTCGCCTCGAACCGCGATTTGACGGGCGCGAACCCCGACCGCAACTTTGAGATATTCGTCTACGACGTGCGCACGCACGCTCTCAATCAATTGACCGACACGGCCGGCGTCCGCGGCGCCGCCGATGCAAAGCTGAGCGGCGACGGCTCGCGCCTCGCCTTCGCGCACGACCCACGCCCGGCCGGCGCCGTTGATGCCGGTGGCGGCGCCGACGGCCCGCCGCGCTACGACCTGCTCGTCTACGACCGCGAGACCGGCTCGCCCGCGGCGAGAATCGAGGGCGTCGAGGGGCTGGCGCTCGCGCCCGGACGGGCCGTGAGCGACGACGGGCTGCGCGTAGTCTACTCGGCCCGCACCGCGCCGAACGCGACGCAGGTTTTTCTCCTAGACGGCCGCAACGGCTGGCGCGTCCGGCAACTGACCAACCTCGGCTCACGCGTCACGGACGTTCCACTTCACCCGACCATCAGCGGCGACGGCCGCCGCGTCGCGTTCGCCACCCGCCGCCGCGTCACCACTCCGAACTCTGACGGCGGCGTCGAGGTCTACGCCTACGACATCCCCGCCGCCGAGCTTTCGCGCGTCACGAACGCGGGGGCCGTCTCGGCCGAGGTCGTCGCGTCGCTGGACGACGAGGGCACAACTCTCGCCTTCAATTTCCCGCGCCTGCTGGCCGATGAGGACGCGCGGCCAGAGTTCGCCGCCAACTCCGAAATCTTCGTCGCCGCGCTCGCCCCGCGCGCGGCCTTTAGAGCCGACGCCACGCCATACAACGGAGCGCGGCTCAACGTGCCCGCGCGCGAGCTGGCGCCCGGCTCAATCGCCGTCGTCACCGGAACTAACCTCGCCCTCGAATCCGCCGCCGCGGAGAGGCGCGACGGCGACTCTTTCCCGTCGGAGCTGTCGAACGTGCGGGTGACTGTCGGCGGTCGCGCGTCGCGGCTCTTTTACGTCTCGCCCACCCAGGTCAACTTTCAGGTGCCCGAAGGTCTCGGGGCGGGGCCGGCGGAAATCGTCGTGCGCAACCACGACGGCTACGAGACGCGCGCCGCCGTCGACATCAAGACGGCCGCGCCCGGCCTCTTCACCGCCGAGGGCAACGGCTCTGGCGAGGCTGTCGCGCTCGACGCGGCGACGCACGCCCGCGGCCCATTCGACGCCACGGACGCCAACGGCGACGCGCGTCGCCTCATCCTCTTCGCCACCGGCCTGCGCCACGCACGCGACCTCATGGCCGCGGCGGGCGGCCACCCCCTCCGAGTCGAAGCGGTCTATCCTTCGCCCGACCTGCCCGGCCTGGACCAGGTGTTGCTGCGCGTGCCCGCACGCCTGCGAGGCGCCGGCACGGTCGCGCTCGTCGTGCGCGCCGACGGGGTTGAAGGCAATCGCGCAACTCTGACTTTCACGGCGGGCGGCGCATCGCCCAGGCCCGTGTCGCTCAGACTCACGCCCGAGGAGGCGACGCTCCCCGCGGGCGGCGAACTAAGGCTCAACGTGGCGGCTTTCGACGCCGAGGGCGAGCCGGTCGAGGGCGCGGCCGTCCTCTTCTCCGTCTCAGATTCGGGGGTCGCGGAGGTTGACGCCAATGGGCTCGTCCGCGGTCTCAGGCCGGGCGAGGCCGTGGTGTCGGCCGAGGCGGGCGCGGCGCGGGCCGTGGCGCGCTTGAGAGTCGTCGCACGCACGCTCGTCATCAACGAGTTCATGGCCGACCCGCCCGACGGCCTCGCGGGCGACGCCAACCGCGACGGCGTGCGCGACGGCTCGGCCGACGAGTTCGTCGAACTGGCGAACGGCACCGAAGAAGCTTTGAACCTTTCCGGCTGGACGCTGCGCACGCGGCCGCTTTCAGGCACAAATGAGACCGTCCGCCACCTCTTCGCGCACGGCACACAACTCCACGGCGGCGACGCCATAGTCATCTTCGGCGGCGGCGACTTCTCGCCCGACCACCCCGCCTTCGGCGGAGCGCACGTGACTCACGCCTCGTCTGGCGGGCTCTCGCTCTCGAACGGCGGGCTGACCATCCTCGTGCGCGACGCGGCCGGCAACATCGTCACGCAATTCTCCTACGGCGCGGGCGACGGCTTCGGCGGCGACTCGGTCAACCAGTCCGTCACGCGCTCGCCCGACGTGGCCGGCGAGTTCGCGCGCCACACGGCGGCGAATCCTGCCCGCCGCTTCTCGCCCGGCCTCAGGCTCGACGGCTCTTTCTTCCGCGAGCGCGCCGGCCGGCTCGCGCGCGTCGAGTTGGAGCCAGAATCGCAGACCGTCTTCGCGGGCGACGCGGCAGACATCACCGCGAGCGCCTTCGACCATTTCGAGCGGCCGGCGGCCGGCATCTCATTCACTTTCGCGTTAGACGATGAGAGCTTCGCAGTGGTCGAGGCAATCGAGGCGGGGGCGGCGGCCGGCGTCGCCGTGGCGCGAATCCGCGCGCTGCGTCCCGGCCCGGTCCGGGTCCGTGCCGCGGCCGCGGACGGGTCGAACACGGTCGAGAGCCGCCCCGTCGTGCTCCACGTCGTTGAGCCGCCGCCGCGCATCGCCCGCGTCGAGGTCACGCCGGACGCGCGCGCCATCAACCGCGGGGCGACGGGCCGGCTTGCGGCCGCGGCTTTCGACGAGCAGGGGCGGCCGGTGGAGATCGCCGGCTTGGCCTGGGAGACGAGTGACGCGGCCGTGTTGACGGTTGACGCGGGCGGTGAGGTGCGCGCCGTCGGGGCGGGCGAGGCGAGCGTCACGGCCAGGGTGGGCGACGGGCGCGGCGGCCTCGTGTCAGGCTCCGCGAGTTTGACTGTGCGCGTGCCGCTCGTCTTCAACGAGGTACTGGCCGACGTTCCGCCGGACGACCCTGCGACCGCCGAGGTCGAGGGCGACGCCAACCGCGACGGGGTCCGCAGCGCCTCCGACGACGAGTTCGTCGAAGTGGTCAACGCCTCGGCCGAGCCGCTCGACATAGCCGGGGTCCGCGTCTCCGACGCGCAGGGGCTGCGCTTCACCTTCCCGCCCAACACGCTGCTCGGGCCGGGCCGCGCGGCGCTCGTCTTCGGGGGCGGAAACCCGCCGGTCGGCGACGCTGCTTTCGGCCAGTCGCACGTTTACCGTGCCGGCGCACTCAGCCTCAACGACGCGGGCGACGCCCTCACGCTCACGCTGCCCGTCGGCGCGCGCTTGGTCACGCTCGACGCGATGAGTTACGGCACCGGCACGAGCACGCCCGCCGCCGCGGATCAATCGCTGACGCGTGCCCCCGACGCCGGCCCCCCGTCAACCGGCGGCGGCTTCGTCCCACACCGCGCGGCCCAGAACTCGTCCGGCCGTCCCCACACCGCCGGCCTGCGTCTCGACGGCACGCCCTTCGGCTCGCAATCACTGACGCGCATCGAGGTCAGCCCGACCGCCGCGACACTCGACATCGGCGGCGTGCAGACCTTCTCGGCTCGCGCCTTCGGCGCGGAGTCGGGCACTGAGGTCGAGGTGGCCGCGGTCCTCTTCCGCTGGGAGACCTCACCGGCCGGCCCCGCTACCCTCTCGAACCTGAACGGGGCGACGACTACGGCGACTGCCCGCGCCTCGGGTTCGGTCCTCGTCCGCGCTCGCGCAGGCGACATCGAAGGCACGGCCACCCTCAATATCAACCCGCCTCCCACGCCGTCCCCCTCGCCCACCCCCGCTCCGACACCCTCGCCGTCACCGACTCCGACGCCTTCGCCGACACCCTCGCCTAATCCGACACCGACGCCTTCGCCTTCCCCTATTCCTTCGCCTTCGCCGACGCCCGCCCCGACGCCAACGCCGGTTCCAACCCCGTCGCCCACGCCGGCCCCACCCCCGACCCCTTCACCCTCGCCGTCGCCTGTGCCGACACCGACACCCACTCCGTCGCCGACGCCGGCTCCGGCCCCGAAGCCGGCCGTCGTCATCAGTCAGGTCTACGGCGGCGGGGGCAACAGCGGCGCGGCCTTCAGGAACGACTTCGTGGAGCTTTTCAACCGCGGCGAGCAGCCCGTGAGTTTGAGCGGGTGGACGATTCAGTATGCCAGCGCGACCGGCACGGGCTGGCAGGCGACCGAGCTTTCGGGCGTGATTCAGCCGGGCGGCTACTACCTCGTCAGGCAGGCCGTGGGCTCAGGCGGCACGACGGACCTGCCGGCGCACGACGCCTCGGGCGGCATCCAGATGGCCGCCTCGGCCGGTAAGGTCGTCCTCGCGTCGAACAACCAGTTGCTCGCGGGAGCGTGCCCTGCGGGCGCCGCCGTTGTCGATCTCGTCGGATACGGCACGACGGCCAACTGCTTCGAGGGCGCGCGGGCTGCGCCGGCACCCACAAACACGACAGCCGCCGTGAGAAATTCAGGCGGCTGCGCGGACGCTAACGATAACTTTGCAGACTTTCAGGTCGCGCCCCCCAACCCTCGGAACAGCGCGGCCCCGACGAACCTGTGCGGCGCAACGGCCGACCTCGCCAGCGAGGCCGGACCGGGCTGGTCCGCCCGCGAGAAAGAGACTTACCGGGTCATGTGGGCGTCGGTCCCGGGCTCGGACGCCGGCGTGGGCGCTCGGCCTCGTCTGCCCTCCCCGTTCGCCTCGCCGACCTCGTTCCCCTGGCGGCGTTGGAAGGTTGTGGCCGCCTTCGCGTGCCTCAGCGGACCACGCCCGACAGCGGGCTCGACGCGCTGGCATAGAGGCGCTTCGGCATCCGGCCGGCCAGGTACGCGTGCCGGCCCGCCTCGATGGCGAGGCGCATGGCCGTAGCCATCCGCGCGGCGTCCTGCGCCTCGGCAATCGCCGTGTTCATCACCACGGCGTCGGCGCCCAGTTCCATCGCCACGGCCGCGTCGCTCGCAGTTCCCACGCCCGCGTCCACGATGATGAGCGCGCCGGGCAACTGCTCGCGCATGATGCGGAGGTTCGCAGGGTTCTGGACGCCGAGGCCCGAGCCGATGGGCGCGGCCAGAGGCATCACCGCGGCGCAGCCTGCGTCGAGCAGCTTCTTCGCCATCACCAGATCGTCGCTAAAGTAAGGCAGCACGACGAAGCCCTCGCGGACGAGGACCCGCGCCGCCTCCAGAGTCTGCTCGTTATCAGGGAAGAGCGTCACCTGGTCGCCTATCACTTCGAGCTTGACGAGGTCCGTCTGCAAAGCCTCGCGGGCGAGGCGTGCCGTGCGGATCGCCTCCTCGGCCGTGTAGCAGCCGGCGGTGTTCGGCAGGATGACGAGGCTCGGGTCGAGGTGGTCTAGGAACGACTCGGAGCGGCGGTCGAGCGGGACGCGGCGGACGGCGACCGTTACCATCTCGGCCCCCGAGGCCACGTGCGCGGCCTTCATCTCCTCGAAGCTGCGGTACTTGCCCGTGCCGACGATGAGCCTCGACCTGAACTCGCGCCCGCCGACGACGAACGTCTCGGCCTCCGTCTTGATTGCGGTAGACATCTGCTGTTTCCGATCAGGGGTATGAACGATGAAAATTGCGACCCTCTCATGAGTCGTCACAATTTACACCCGGCGGGCGCGGAAACTGAAACGGGAGCGCGGCAAGGAAGCTGGTTTTGCGTGTTGGGCGTATCGGGCGGG
This sequence comes from Pyrinomonadaceae bacterium, assembly GCA_035645715.1. Lineage (GTDB taxonomy): Bacteria > Acidobacteriota > Blastocatellia > Pyrinomonadales > Pyrinomonadaceae > QHXN01. The sequence goes on along the minus strand of DASQMB010000007.1, from coordinate 26,317 downwards.
GTCGGGCGGGGCCGGGCGGGGTCAATTCGGATTATTCGGGGCGGCAGGGCCGGGGCGGCCCAAAGCAGGACCGGCGCAGGATCGGCGCAGGACCGGCGCAGACTCGGAGCAGGCCAGGCGCAGGCGTCAGGGTCGGGAGGTCCGGGCACCCGACGAGCCGCCGCCGACAAAGTGGACGATCTCGATGGCGTCACCCTCTTCGAGCGGCGTGCCTGCCCACTCTGCGCGGCGGACCACCTGCCGATTGCGCTCGACGGCGAGCCGCTCGGGCACGAGCCCCAGCAGCCCGACCAGCCCGCCCAGAGTCGTGCCCTCGGGCACTTCCCTCTCCTCGCCGTTGACCCTGACCCGCAACGCTCCGACCTTTCAGTCTTCTTCGGTCTCTCAGGAGTGGTGGATGATGCGCCGCAGCTCCGTGGTCTCGCCGTCGGCGGTCGCGCGCATGATAACCGCGGCCCTGCCCGAAGTGAAACGGGGCAGGAGCAGCCGGACCACGGCCAGCCCCTGCGAGTCGGTCACGGCCGTGAGCGTCAGAGGCCGGAAGGTGCTGCCGAGAATCTTGACCGTGACGGACGCGTCCGGAGCCGGGGTCTGCCCGCCTGCCCCGCGCCCGACGTGAATCCTGAGCGTCGCCTGCTCGCCGGCCTTCAAATCGCCCTCCTCGTCGAGCAGGGACAAATGTAAGGGGTCGAGGACTGCGATCTCGCCCTCGTACAAGTCCAGCAGGTCTTCGAGCCCGGTTTCGCCCGCTGCGGCCCATGCGGTCCCGCCCGAATTCCCCGCCGCGGACGCCTCCGGCAAAACGACCGGCTCGCCCCTGTCGGAGGCGACCGGCATACTCTCTATGGCCGTCGTCTCGGTTTCGGCGGCCGCCGGTTCGGGCGCCTCGGCCGCTTCCGCGCGGGGCGGTGTCGCAACGGCGTCGGCCTGCGGCGCTTTGTGCGCGGCGGGCTCCTCCGGTGCCGGCGGTGGCACGGCGGGGGCTGAGCCGGCCTTGCCCGCACGGCCGTTCGCCGCGGGCGCCGCGCCCTCGCCGCCGCTCATCCTCTTGAGGTCTTCCACGCGGCCGGCCTTGATGGCCGCGCAGATCAGCTTGTGCTGGCGCTGAAGTCGCTCGGTGAGTGCCTTCTCGTCGAAGCCGCTCTCGATGAGGTCTTTGTAGGGGGTGCGCTTGCTGGCGATGATCGTCCCGCCCACGTAGACGAGCGAGAGGATCAGGGGCGTCTTCAACCCCTTGTCCTCGGTCTGGACGTGGTAGGTGGTCCCCTCGAACGGAATGTCCGTGTTAAATCCGGTAATCACGTGCGCAAGGCTGACTGAGAAGGCTGCGAAGCGGGTTCTGGTCCCGCGGAGGTCGGCCCCCGCGAAAGAGGCGAAACCGACAGTAACATAGCGGTTTTCGGCGGGTCAATCTCCTTCCGCCTGAGCCCTTTGCGCCCGCGCCCCACGACCTTGACACCCCCCGAGGCTTGGACTACGATGCCCTTGTGCCATCATTCTCAATCTAGCAGCGAGGCCCGTCCGGGGTCTTGTCATCAGCCTTAGCTGACGGGAGGCAAGTGTGTTCAACCTGTCGGATTATCTGCCCATCGTCATGATGTTCATGGTGGCATTCGGCTTCGCCGCCAGCCAGGTCGCGCTCTCGCAACTGGTCGGGCAGAAGAAGGCGACGCGGACCAAGACGATGCCCTACGAGTCGGGTAAAGACCCGGTGGGCACGGCCCGCGCCAGGTACTCGGTCAAGTTCTACCTGGTCGCGATGATTTTCATCCTCTTCGACATCGAGCTGATTTTCCTGATCCCCTGGGCCGTCGTCTTCAAAGACTTTTTCGCCCTCGACGCCCAGATGCCCGGCCTGCGCACGCTCATCTACGTCGAGATGATGGTCTTCGTGGCGCTGCTGCTGGTCGGCTACATCTATATCATCAAGAAGGGCATCTTCGACTGGGGCGAGCGGGCACGAGTCGAGGCCGAGGCCGAGGCGCGCGCCCTGGCCGAGCGCGAGGCCCGCGACCGCGCCATGCGGGCGGCCTCCACGGCGGCCCGGGCCGCCTGAGTGTTTGAGTGAGGTAGTACTGATGGGCTTAGAGAAGATTTTAACCGAGTCGCTGCCGGACGTGCTTCTGACGCGCCTCGACTCGCTCGTCAACTGGGCGCGCAAGTCCAGCCTCTGGCCCGCGACCTTCGGCCTCGCCTGCTGCGCCATCGAGATGATGGCGACCACGGACGCGCGCCACGACCTGGCGCGCTTCGGCTCTGAGGTCTTCCGCGCCAGCCCGCGCCAGGCCGACGTGATGATCGTCTCGGGCCGCGTCTCGCGCAAGATGGCGCCCGTGCTGCGCCGCATCTACGACCAGATGCCCGAGCCCAAGTGGGTCATCTCGATGGGCGCCTGCGCCACCTCGGGCGGCGTCTTCGACAACTACGCCATCGTCCAGGGCGTGGACAAGATCGTCCCCGTGGACGTTTACATCCCGCGCTGCCCGCCGCGCCCCGAGATGCTGATCCACGCCATCACCATGTTGCAGGAGAAGGTGATGAAGGAGTCGCTGCGCGACCGCAAGGACGTGCCGCCCGAGGAGGCTTACGAGGCGGTCCCGCCGGGCACGCTGCCCGGCTCGGGCGTCTCGGCGACGAACGAGGCCGCGGCCCAGCGGCACCCCTCGCGCCCCTACACCATCGCCTCGCGCCACGAGCGCCGAAGGTCGAGTTAGCGACGAGTGACGAGTGACGAGTGACAAGATGAAAACTTCCAACTCGCCGCTCGTCACTGCTCACTCTTTCTTGTCACTTGTCACTCGTCACTTGTCACTCTGAAAGTTATGTCTCAGGACGTTGAGCGAGAGAAGGAGATCGCGGCCGCCACGCGGTCGAACCCGAACGCGACCTACCCCGTGCCGCCGGCCGAGCTGGTCGGGGCGCTGCGCGACGAGCGCGGCGGCTGGGTCTCGGAGGTGATCGAGGCTTTCGGCGAGTTGACGCTGGTCGTGCCGCGCGAGCACATCCGGGCCGTCTGCGAGCACCTGAAGTTCGCGCCCGGCTTCGAGTTCGACATGCTCTCGGACATAGGGGGCGTGGACCGCGGCCCCGAGGAGGAACCCCGCTTCGAGGTCAACTACCAGCTATTCTCGACGAAGCGTTACCACCGGCTGCGGCTCAAAGTGCTGCTCGACCAGGAGGACCCGCACGTCGAGACCGTGACCGGCGTCTGGCGCACGGCCAACTGGCACGAGCGCGAGACCTTCGACATGTTCGGCGTCGTCTTCGACGGACACCCGGACCTGCGCCGCATCCTGCTGCCCGACGACTTCGAGGGCCACGCCCTCCGCAAAGACTTCCCGCTGCGCGGCTACGAGCCGTACAGCCTGACTTAGTGACAAGTAAACAGTGACGAGTGACAAGATGAAACTCGTCTCCTCTTGTCACTCGTCACTTGTCACTGTTCACTGAATCTATGAGCACCACTCTACCGCCGCTGCCAGAGGTCGCCGACCAGGCGCTCGACACGCAGATGACGCTCTCGTTCGGGCCGCAGCACCCGTCCACGCACGGGGTCCTGCGGCTCGAACTCGTGCTCGACGGCGAGACGGTCATCAAGTGCGTTCCGGACATCGGCTACCTGCACACGGGGATGGAGAAGCTCTTCGAGTACAAGAAGTACCAGCAGGGCATCGTCATCACCGACCGGATGGACTACCTCAACCCGCTCGGCAACAACCTCGCCTACTGCATGGCGGTCGAGAAGCTGCTCGGGATCGAGATACCCGAGCGGGCACAGGTCATCCGCGTGATGATGTGCGAGTTGCAGCGGCTCGGCTCGCACATGGTCTGGCTCGGCACACACGCCCTGGACATCGGGGCGATGTCGGTCTTCTTCTACTGCTTCCGCCAGCGCGAGAAGATTCTGAACCTGATCGAGGCCGCCTCGGGCGAGCGCATGACGCCCTCATACTTCCGCATCGGCGGGCTGATGATGGATTTGCCGGCCGGCTTCGAGCGGAGGATGGGGCAGTTCGTCAGAGACTTCCCCGCCGCCCACGCGCAGTTCATGGACCTTCTGGCCGGCAACCGCATCTTCCAGAGCCGGACGAAGGGCGTCGGAATCATCTCGGCCGAAGACGCGATTGACTGGGGTTTGACCGGCGCCATCCTGCGCGCCTGCGGCGTCGGGCTCGACATCCGCAAGGCCAACCCGTACTCGGGCTACGAGACCTACGACTTCGAGGTCCCCGTCGAGCAGGACGGCGATGTCTGGTCGCGCTTCATGGTCAGGATGCGCGAGATGCCGCAGTCGATCCGCATCATCGAGCAGGCGCTCGCCCGCCTCACGCCCGGCCCCATCAAGGCCGACGCGCCGAAGGTCGTGCTGCCCGAGCGCGAGGCCATGAAGCAGCACATGGACGCGCTCATTCACCACTTCCTGATCGTCGCCGAGGGCTTCAGCGTGCCCGAGGGGGAGGTCTACATGCCCATCGAGGCGTCGAAGGGAGAGCTGGGCGTCTACATCAAGTCTGACGGCGGGCCGAAGCCCGCGCGCGTCCACGTGCGGGGGCCGTCGTTTGTTAACCTCTCGGCCCTGCCCGACATGGTGCGGGGCGAGATGATCGCCGACGTGGTCGCCGTCATCGGCTCGATAGACATCGTGCTCGGAGAAATAGACCGCTAGTTTTTAGTTTTCGGTTTTTAGTTTTTAGTTCTCAGGGGCCGCGGATCGAGACGGGCCGCTGAAACTCGAAGGCTGAAAACTAAAAACTAGAAACTAAAAACTATAAAGTCATGTCCCAGCAATTCACGCCGAACAACCCTCTGCCGCAGGAGGCGCCGGTCCCGCCGGAGGTGGCGACCTTCTCGCCCGAGGTCGAGGCCGAGATCGAAAGCCACCTGGCGAAGTACCCGGTCCGGCGCTCGGCCATCCTGCCGCTGATGTTCATCGTGCAGCGCGAGCGCGGCGGCTATCTCGACCCGCCGGGCGTCGCCTACCTGGCCGACCGGCTCGGCGTCCGCATCACGGACATCTGGGAGGTGGCGACCTTCTACTCGATGATCAACACCGAGCCTGTCGGCCGCTACCACTTGCAGATATGCAAGACGCTCTCGTGCAAAATCCTCGGGGCCAACGACCTGTCGCGGCGCTGCTCCGAGCGGCTCGGCATTAAGGCCGGCGAGACAACCCCCGACGGGCTTTTCTCGCTCTCCGAGGTCGAGTGCCTCGGCTCGTGCGGCACCGCGCCCATGATGCAGATCGGCTTCGACTACTACGAGAACCTGACCGTCGAGCAGGTTGATGAAATCATCGAGAAGTGCCGCCGCGGCGAGCTGTCGAACGGCGTCAGATGAGTTTTCAGTTGGTAGTTTTTAGTTTCTAGATTTGCTGGCGGCTTTAGGGCGGGGGCTTAACAGTCCGCGTCTAAAAACTAAAAACCACCAATCGAAAACTGCTATATCGTCATTCACTAAAAGACTATGTTCATCGGAGCAATCGGCTGCGAGCCGCTGCAAGTGAGGCGTATGCATCTGGAGAACTCGCATACGCTTGACGTGTACCGCCGCAACGGCGGTTACGAGGCTCTGCGCACCGTCCTGACGACGATGTCGCCGGCCGACGTAATCGACGAGGTCAAGAAGTCTGCTTTGCGCGGGCGCGGCGGCGCGGGCTTTCCCACGGGCATGAAGTGGGGCTTCGTGCCCAAAGACTCGCCGAAGCCCAAGTACGTCGTCTGCAACGCCGACGAGTCGGAGCCCGGCACCTTCAAAGACCGCTACCTGATGGAGCGCGACCCGCACCTCTTAATCGAGGGGATGCTGATCGCCGCCTACGCCCTCGGCGCCCGCGTCAACTACATCTACACGCGCGGCGAGTACCGCTACCTGATCGAGATCATGGACCGCGCTCTGGACGAAGCGCGCGCCGCCGGCTTCCTCGGCGAGAAGATTCTCGGCACAGACTTCGCCTGCGAAATCTACACGCACACCGGGGCCGGCGCCTACATCTGCGGCGAGGAGACGGCGCTCTTAAACTCGCTCGAAGGCTTGCGCGGCCACCCGCGGATGAAGCCGCCCTTCCCCGCCGTCTCGGGCCTCTACGGCTGCCCGACGGTCGTCAACAACGTCGAGACGCTGACCTCCGTGCCCGACATCATCATGATGGGCGGCGAGCGCTGGCGCGCCCTCGGCACCGAGAAGAGCGGCGGCACCAAGCTCTGGTCCGTCTCCGGCCACGTCAACCGCCCCGGCGTCTACGAGCTGCCCATGGGCTACGACGACATGGAGCGGTTCATCATGGAGGACTGCCAGGGAATGCGCGGCGGCCGGAAGCTGAAGGCCGTCATCCCGGGCGGATCGAGCGTCTACATCATGCCGGCCGAGGACATCATCGGCAGGAAGGTACTGATGGACTACGAGGGGCTGGTCGCGGCCGGCTCCATGGTCGGCTCGGGCGGCTTCATCGTGATGGACGAGACCGTGGACATCGTGGACTCGACCAAGAACCTGACCGAGTTCTATAAGCACGAGTCGTGCGGCTGGTGCACGCCCTGCCGCGAGGGCACAGACTGGCTGGTCAAAGTCTTCAAGCGCATCGCCGCCGGCGAAGGGCGGCCGGACGACGCGCAGCTCCTCCTCGACATCGTCGACAACATCGAAGGCAAATCCTTCTGCCCCTTAGGCGACGCCGCGGCATGGCCCATCCAGTCGGCCGTCAAGAAGTTCCCCGAAGACTTCCGCCGCCGCCTGACGGGCGACAACGGCTCGAAGCCTTCGGGCGGCGACACGGCCGCCTCGCGCGAGACGGGCGAGGGCATCCGGCGCGAGGGGCTGCCGACGATTTAGCCGGCTCGGTTTCAAGGTTTTCACACTCATCATGGCTGATCAGGTCAAAGTCACAATCAACGGCGAGGATTTCGAGGTCGAGAAGGGCGCGCGCCTCATTGACGTGTGCCGCGAGAAGGGGTTCGCCATCCCCTCCTTCTGCTACTACTCGGACCTCGCGCTCCAGGCTTCGTGCCGGATGTGCCTCGTGCGCATCGAGAAGATGCCGAAGCTCCAGACCTCCTGCACCATCACCTGCACCGACGGGATGGCGGTAACGACGCAGTCGGAGGAGATCGAGAAGGCGCAGCGCGGGATGGTCGAGTTCCTGCTCGCCAACCACCCGCTCGACTGCCCTGTCTGCGACCGCGGCGGCGAGTGCGAGCTTCAGGAGATGGTCTTCGACTGGGGCGGCCTCGAAGAGCGTTTCACCGAGCGCAAGAACTACCACCCCGAGAAGTATCTCTCCCCCATCGTCGCCAACGACCCGCAACGCTGCATCCTCTGTAAACGCTGCACGCGCGTCTGCGACGAGTGGATGGGCGAAGACGCCATCGAGGCGGGCGGGCGCGGCGCCCACACCGTCATCGGCACCTACGGCGGCTGGCTCAACTGCTCGCAGTGCGGCAACTGCATCGAGGTCTGCCCTACGGGGACGCTCCTAGACGCCACCTACCGCCACCAGACACGCCCGTGGGAGCTGAGCCGCACGGTCTCGACATGCACGTTCTGCTCTGACGGCTGCCAGCTCTCGGTCGGGTCGCGCGGCGGCGAGGTGATGCGGGTCGTGGCGCGCGACCGCTACGTCAACGGCCACAACGGAGAGTTCCTCTGCATCAAGGGGCGGTTCGCGCACCCCTTCGTCAACCACGAGGAGCGCATCAAGACGCCGCTCATCCGTTACCGCAAGGGCGGCAAGCTCATACCCGCGACGTGGGACGAGGCCGTCGCCTTCGCCGCGCAGAAGCTCCGCGAGGTCAAAGAGGCTCACGGCGGCAACTCAATCGGCGTGGTCGGCAGCCCGCGCCTGACGAACGAGGCCAACTGGGCTCTCCTGAAGTTCGCGCGCCAGGCGGTCGGGACCGACAGGGTGACGGCCACAGAGGCATTCTCGCTCGTCCCCTTCTTCGAGAACCTGACCGCGCCGCTCGCCACCCACGCCGACATCCGCCACGCCAAAGCCATCATCCTCATCGGCGGCGAACCCGAGGAGTTGCAGCCCCTGACGGGCAAGCAGATCAGGCAGGCGGTCCGCAACGGCGGCGCCCGCCTCGTCATCATCAACAGCGTGCCCATCCGCCTCCGGCTCCACGGCGCGACCTTCGTCCACCTGAGCCCCGGCACAGAGGACGCGGCGGCCCTCGCCCTCGCCTCGGCCGGCGACGGCGAAGATGCCGCGCGCCGGGCCGGCGTCGAGCCGCGCGAGTTCGAGGAGGTCCGCCGGCTCGTCGAGGAGACCGAAGGCGACATAATCGTCATGTTCGGCGGCGAGCTGAGCGCCGAGGCGCAGGCAGCCCTCGCGCGCTGGCCCGCCGCGCTCGGCGAGCGCGAGGGGCGCCGCATGCTTCTCCACCCGCTGCCGCTCTTCAACAACAGCGTCGGCGTCCACGACCTCGGGATGATGTCGGGGATGAACCCGCTCGAAATGCTCGACGCGGCCGGCTCGGACGTGCGCGCCATGTACGTCGCCGGGAGCTTCCTGCCTGCGCACCTCGAAGGGCGCGAGGGTGCGCTCGCGCGGCTCGACTTCCTCGTCGTGCAGGAGCTGTTCCAGACCGAGACGACCGAGCAGGCCGACGTGGTCTTCCCTGCCGCCTCGTTCGCGGAGGTTGACGGCACCTACACCAACAACGGCGGGCTGGTCCAGCGCGTGCGCCAGTCGATCCCGCCCGTCCACCAGGCCAAGCCGGACTGGGCCATCACGTCGCAGCTCGCCGCGGCGCTCGGCACGGACCTCGGGTTCCAGATGTCTTCGAGCACAATCTTCCTCGACCTCGCGCGGAACGTCGGGCCTTACGAGGGCCTGCGCTACCCGCTGCTCAAGGACGAGTCGCGGCCCGTGCAGGCCCGGCACAGGCTGGCCGCAGCGGGCGACGCGTCCGCTGCGGTCGAGGCCCTGCGGCAGGTCGTCCAGGCGCTCCCCGACGCCGCGGGCGAGAAGACGGGCGAGACTCCCCCGGTCGGACACGAGCTGTTCCGGCTCGGCGTGCTGACGAGCAAGGTGCCGCAGTTCCACCTGCTCGCCGCCGGCAACCCTGAGCCGGAGACCGTGCTGGTCTCGCCCCTCTACCAGATCACGCTCGACGCCACACTCCGCCGCACGGCCCCCGCGGCGGGAGACTGAAAAAGGCAGTTTTTAGTTTCTAGTTTTTGGTTTCTAGTTTTTGGTTTCGGAGTGCACCGAGCGAAGGCGCCTGCCGAAGCGGAAGGCTAAAAGCCAACAACTAAAAACTAAAAGCCAGAAACTAGAAACTCTCATATGGAATGGCTAAGTAACATGGTCGGGCCGGAAGCCGCGCGGGGTATCGGCCAGTTCCTCGGCATCGCCGTCGCGTTCCACGTCGTCCTCATCATCGTGGCCTACACGGTGCTGGCAGAGCGGCGAGTGCTCGGGTTCATCCAGGGGCGATTGGGGCCGAACCGCGTGGGGCCGGGCGGCATCCTGCAACCCTTCGCCGACCTCATCAAGTTCATTTTCAAGGAGGAGATCACGCCGCGGGAGGCGACGCGCTTCGTCTACTTCCTGGCGCCGATCATCGCCATCACGGCGGCGCTGATGCCCATCGTCGTCTACCCCTTTGGGCCGACCATCACGCTCCCCTTCCTCGGCGAAGTGTCGCTCGTTATCGCGCGCTTCGACGTGGCGCTGCTCTACGTGCTGGCCGTCACCTCGATAGGCGTCTACGCCATCGCGCTGGCCGGCTGGTCGTCGAACAACAAGTACAGCCTGATGGGGGCGCTGCGCGGCTCGGCGCAGATGATCTCCTACGAGCTGAGCTTGGGGATGTCTCTGGTCGGCGTGGTGCTGATGTCGGGGACGCTCGATTTGGTCAGCATCGTCGAGCAGCAGTCGGGCTGGGGCGGGATGCAGTGGAATCTGTTCCGGCTCGGGACCGGCTCTGCCGTCGCCTTCCCGCAGGTCATCGGGTTCATCACCTTTTTAATCTCCGCCATCGCCGAGACCAACCGCGTGCCCTTCGATTTGCCGGAGGCCGAGACGGAGCTGGTCGCCGGGTTCCACACCGAATACAGCGCGCTCAAGTTCGCCCTCTTCTTCATGGCCGAGTACGTCAACATGTTCACGGCCTCGATGCTGGCGACGACGCTCTTCCTCGGCGGGTGGAACGGGCCGTTCGTGGCGCAACTGCCGTGGCTCGGGCCGATCTACTTCCTGGCGAAAATCTTCTTCTTCCTGTTCCTCTACATCTGGCTGCGCGGGACGCTGCCGCGCTTCCGCTTCGACCAGTTGATGAACTTCGGCTGGAAGTTTCTGCTGCCGGTCGCCATCCTGAACGTGATCATCACGGCGACCGTCATGCTCCTGCTCTCGTAGGTCGCGGGCGGGGGCGGGGCCGCCGCGCCCCGCCGGCCCGCGCGGTGCATACGCTCTATGCCCTGGACGATTCTCCTCTTCATCCTCTTCGGCGGAATGGCCGTCGGGTGCGCGCTGGCCGTGGTGGCGCAGCGCAACCCGCTCTACAGCGCCATCTCCCTGATCGGCGTCTTCATCTCGCTGGCCTGCCTCTACGTGGTGCTGGCCGCGCCGTTCATCGCGGCGGTACAGATTATCGTCTACGCCGGGGCCATCATGGTGCTGGTGATCTTCGTCATCATGCTGCTGAACGTCGAGGAGGAGGTGCGCCGGCCCCTCAGGCTGCGCTACCTGCTCCCGCTGGCGGTCGGCCTGGCCGCGGTCCTCATGGCGCAGACGGCCTTCATGCTGACGCTCGGCGCGGCCCGCGCCGGTGATATAACGGCGCCCGCCGTGCAGGACGCCGGCTCGACCCGGAGCATCGGCCGCGGCCTCTTCACAGAGTACCTGCTGCCCTTCGAGGTGACTTCGGTCCTGATCCTGATGGCGCTGGTCGGAGCCATCACGCTGGCGCGGCGCACCGACACGCTGGCCGGCGCCGGCGGCGACGAGTTATCCGGCCCGCCTGGAGCGGCGTCTGCCCCCGCCCCGGCGGGCGACGGCCCCATCCAACCCGGCTTCACGGCCGAGACGGGGCGGGCGTTCGCGCGCTACCAGATCGAGAAGACCGAGGCCGAGGGGCGCACGCCCGAGCGCCGGCAGGAGGAGGAAGAGTAAAGGCATGGTTCCCTTGTCCTGGTATCTGGCCCTGTCGGCCGTCCTCTTCACCATCGGCGTGGTCGGCGTCATCATCAAGCGCAACGCCATCCAGATGTTCATGTGCATCGAGCTGATGCTCAACGCCGTCAACCTGACCTTCGTCGCATTCTCCTCCTACTTCAACGACGTGACGGGCCAGCTCTTCGTCTTCATCGTGATGACGGTCGCCGCGGCCGAGGCGGCGGTCGGTCTCGGCATCATCATCGCCATCTTCCGCAACCGCGAGTCAGTCGATGTTGACGACGCGAGCGTCCTGCGGCTGTGAAAGGGCGTTTCTAGTTTTCAGTTTTCAGCTTTCAGTTTTCAGTTTCAGAGGGCACCGGGCCAGGGCGTCGGCCGGAGCGGAAGGCTACTAACTAAAAACTGGAAACTAAAAACTTCTGACCACGACTTATGACTAACCACTGGCTTTCGGTCGTAGTCTTCGCGCCGCTGGTGGGCGCGGCCGTCAACTGGCTCGTCGGGCGCCGGGTGCGCAGCGAGGCGTTCGTCGGGACGGTGGCCTGCGCGTCGGTCGGGGTCTCGACCGTGCTGGCTTTCATGATCGCCTTCGCCGGGGGCAACGGGGCGGCGCTGTTCGCGGACGCGCCCGTCATGAGTCACCTCTGGACCTGGATGAACCTCGGGGGCTTCCGGGCCGACTTCGGGTTCGCCATGGACCGGCTGAGCGCGATTTACGCCTGCTTCATCACCTTCGTCGGCCTCCTGATCCACGTCTTCGCCACAGGCTACATGCACGGCGACAAGGGGTTCTACAGGTTCTTCGCCTACCTGAACCTCTTCATGTTCATGATGCTGACGCTGGTGCTGGCCGACAACATCCTGCTGATGTTCGTCGGCTGGGAGGGCGTCGGGCTCTGCTCCTACCTGTTGATCGGCTACTACTTCGACCGCAAAGAGGCGGGCGACGCCGCCAAGAAGGCTTTCGTCGCCAACCGCGTCGGCGACTGGGGCGTGGTGCTCGGCATCATGCTCATCTTCTGGGTGACGGCGGGCGCGGGCGCGCCCTCGATCAGCTTCTTCGACAAGACGCCCGAGATGCTCGGCGCCGGCAGCGAGGGCGTCCGCAGCTTCCTCTCGACCATCGGCGCCATGACGCCGGAAGCCTTCGGCTGGGGCACCATCTTCGCGGGCGGCATCACCTCGATTGCGGTCCTCCTCTTCATCGGCGCGACGGGCAAGTCGGCGCAGATACCGCTCTTCGTCTGGCTGCCGGACGCGATGGCCGGCCCGACCCCGGTCTCGGCCCTCATCCACGCGGCGACGATGGTGACGGCCGGCGTCTACATGATCGTCCGGTGCTCGGAAATTTACGTCCACGCGCCGACGGCCCTCTTCATCGTGGCCGTGGTCGGCGCGGCCACGGCCATCTTCGCCGCGACCATCGGGCTCGCGCAGAACGACATCAAGAAGGTGCTGGCCTACTCGACCGTCTCGCAGTTGGGCTACATGTTCCTGGCCTGCGGGGTCGGCGCCTTCGTCGCGGCCATCTTCCACGTGATGACGCACGCCTTCTTCAAGGCCCTGCTCTTCCTCGGCTCCGGCTCGGTCATCCACGGGATGCACCACGAGCAGGACATGCGGAGGATGGGGGGCCTGAGGAAGTACATGCCCGTCACCTTCTGGGCGATGTTCGCGGGCTGGCTCGCCATCTGCGGCGTCGTGCCCTTCGCCGGCTTCTTCTCGAAGGACGAGATACTGTGGAAGACCTACAGCACAGAGGTCTTCGGCGACTCGCTGGCCGGCCCCATCCTCTGGCTCGTCGGGGCTGTGACGGCGCTCCTGACCGCCGTCTACATGACGCGGCTGATGGTGATGACCTTCTGGGGCGGCGAGCGCTTCCGCGAGGCACACGCCGGCGGACAGGCCGACGAGGCGCACGCACACGCCCACGACGAGGGCACGAAGCCGCACGACGCGCGGCTCGCCTCGGCCGGCGACCGCCCGCACCACGAGCCCGGCGCTAAGGTTGACGCCGGCCACGCCGCGCACGGCGCGGCCCACGCGACCGACCTCGTCGACGACGACGAGGAGGAAGAGGCGCACCACCACCACGGCCCCTTCACGCCGCACGAGTCGCCGCTGGTGATGACGGTGCCGCTCGTGGTCCTCGCCGTGCTCTCGACCGTCGGCGGCCTCGTCGGCGTGCCCTACGCGCTCAGCTCACTCGTCGGCGTCGAGAAGGTCAAGTTCTTCAGCTCGTTCGAGCACGCGCTGGAACCGGTCGTCGCACACTTCGAGAAGGGTCACGGCCCGAAAGAGTCTTCGGGCGGCGGCGCGCACGGGGCCGCCACGCGGGCCGAGTCCGGCGCGGCCGGCACGCACGGCGACGCGGCCGAGACCGGCGGCGCGACCAAGCCCGCCGCCGGCTCTCTCTCTCCCGACTCGGTCGGCGAGGGCGCGAAGGGGGCGCCGGCCCACGAGGCGGCCCACGACCCGCACGAGGTGGCGATGGAGCGCCTGTTCACGGGCGTCTCGCTGCTGATCGCCTTCCTCGGCATCGGCGCGGGCTGGCTCTGGTTCTCAAGGCGGCCGCTCTACGAGATGCCGCGGCTGCTTGAGAACAAGTACTACGTGGACGAGGCTTACGACGCGACGATCATCAACCCGATCAAGGCGGGCTCGCGCGAAGGGCTCTGGCGGTTCTTCGACCTGGGCGTGATCGACGGCATCGTCAACGGCCTCGGGCGAGTGCTCTCGGGGGCGGGCGGCGTGCTCCGCTACCTCCAGCCCGGCTTCGTCCGCAGCTACGCGGCCATCATCCTGATCGGCGCGCTCGTCGTCGTCGGCTACTTCGCCTACAACGCTTACCAACTCCTACGGTAGAGGGCCATGCAGCAATACCTGCTCACGATTCTGATACTTTTGCCGGCCGTCGGCGCGGTGCTGCTGGCGCTGCACGGGCTGGCGAGCTACGCCGACCGCAGGCACTACCGCTGGATCGCGCTCGGGTTCTCGACCGTGACCTTCCTCGCCTCGCTGCTGCTCCTGACGGCGCCAATCGGGGCGGGCACGACCAACGAGTTCCACTTCGTCCAGAAGGCCACCTGGATCGAGTCCATTGGCGCCTTTTACCACGTCGGGGTTGACGGCATGAGCTTGTGGCTCGTGCTGCTGACGACGCTGCTGGTGCCCATCTCGATTTTGTCGAGCTGGACGGCGGTCGAGAAGCGAGAGCTGGCCTTCTACGCCTTCATCCTGCTCTTAGAGTCGGCGATGCTCGGCGTCTTCGTCTCGCTCGACCTGCTCCTCTTCTACCTCTTCTTCGAGGCGTCGCTGGTGCCGATGTTCTTCCTCATCGGCGTCTGGGGCAGCGGCGAGCGGAGACTCTACGCGGCCGTCAAGTTCTTCATCTACACGGCCGTCGGCAGCCTCCTGATGCTGGTCGGCGTCATCGCCCTCTGGCTCGCGTTCGGCACCTTCGATTACGTCACCATCTTCAACGGCCTGGTGGCCGACCCCGGCCGCATCTCGTCGCAGGCGGCCTTCTGGCTCTTCCTCTCGTTCGCCGTCGCCTTCTCGGTCAAGGTGCCGCTCTTCCCCGTCCACACCTGGCTGCCCGACGCTCACACGGAGGCGCCGACGGCCGGCTCGGTGCTGCTCGCGGGCGTCATGCTGAAGATGGGCACCTACGGGCTGCTGCGCTTCAACTTCGCGCTCTTCCCCGAGGCGACGCGCGATTTCGCTCCCGTCTTCGTCGTCCTCGCCGTGGTCGGCATCATCTACGGCGCGCTGGTGGCGATGGTCCAGCCCGACATGAAGCGGCTGGTGGCCTACTCTTCGGTCAGCCACATGGGCTTCATCATCCTCGGCATGTTCTCGTTCACCGAATGGGGCATGCAGGGGGCGCTCTACCAGATGCTGAACCACGGCGTCTCGACCGGCGCGCTCTTCCTGCTGGTCGGGATGGTCTACGAGCGGCGCCACACGCGGCTCATCTCAGAGTTCGGCGGCCTGTCGAAGCCGATGCCGCTGTTCGCCACGCTGCTCGTCTTCACGTCGCTGTCTTCGGTGGGCCTGCCTCTGCTGAACGGCTTCGTCGGCGAGTTCCTCATCATGTTCGGGATGTGGAATTCGACCGTCAGCGTCAGCCGCAACTGGCTGGCGACGATGCTGGCGGCCACCGGCGTCATCTGGGCCGCCGTCTACATGCTCTGGTTGTTGCAGCGCGTCCTCTTCGGGCGGGTGACGAACCCCGAGAACCGCCGGCTGCCCGACCTGAACGTGCGCGAGGTGGGCCTGCTCGCGCCGCTGCTCGTGCTGATGATCTACATGGGCGTCCACCCGATGCCGTTCCTCAACCGTTCGCGCGAGAGCGTCGAGCAGGTGCGCGAGCGCGTCGTCGCCGGCCGGTCGCAGGGCGTCTTCAACGCCTCGGCCGCGCCGAAGCAAACCGCGGAGCCTGTTAACGCGGCGGACGCCGAGAAGGAGTCCGCAACGGCGGCCGACGCGGCCAGGGATGAGGCCCGGCCCGCGGGCGCCGTCGCGGCCGAGACGCGCTGAAGGGATGCGAGGATGAGAGAGACCTTACTCACGATTGTTTGCGCGGCGCTGCTCGCCGCCTCGGCCGCCGCGCAGGACGCCGCCCCGGCCCCGCAGACGCAGGAGGTTCGCCCGCCCGCCGAGGGCGGCTACGGCTTCCGCCTGAAAGGGCTCGACGGTAAGACCTACGACAGCGAGAGCCTGCGCGGTGAGGTGCTGGTCGTCTCGTTCGGCGCGACCTGGTGCGTGCCCTGCACATGGGAGCTGGTCGCTGTCGAGGAGCTGAAGGTCGAGTATAAGGGCAAGCCCGTCCGCTTCTTCTGGGTCAGCATCGAGGACGAGAAGAGCGCCTCCGACAACATCCTCCGCCACTACGCGAAGGAGCGGCTGCTGACAATCCCCGTCCTGCGCGACCCGGGGGCTGCCGCATTCTCCCAGTTCTCGAAGACGACGCGCGTGCCGCTCGTCGTCTTCTACGACCGCGAGGGGCGCTTTGTCGCCCCGGCCCACCGCGGCATGTCGCAGGACATCACGCTCTACAAGCAGATGGTCCGCCGGCGTGTGGACGCGCTTTTGGCCGCGCGGCCGGCCGCTCCGGCTGCGGAAGGCGAAGGCAAGGCCGCGGCTAACTAATTCGGAAGCGGGGGCCGGGGCGGCGGGAAACGCCCGCCGGGGCGACCCCCAGAGTCAGAGATGATGAACACCGGTTTGGCTTTCCAGGTTGTGCAGCCCGACATCAACTTTCAGCTCCTGATGCCGGAGCTGATCGTCTCGGTCGCGGGCGTCCTCGTCATGCTGCTCGACGCCTTCGCGCGCCGCAAGGACCAGCGTTGGCTGACGGGCGGCGTCTCGCTGGCGGGCCTCGGCGCGGCGGCGCTCTCCTGCGTCTACCTCTGGGGCTCGGGCGGCGACGCGCCGGCCTCGGCCTTCAACGGCATGATCGTGCTCGACCCGCTGCGCCTCTCCTTCACGCTGGTCTTCCTGTTCGTGTCGGCGCTGACGGTGCTGGTCTCGATGGTCTGGGTCGAGCGCGAGCGGCTGCCGGCGGGCGAGTTCCACACGCTGCTGCTGTTCGCCACGGTCGGCATGATGCTGATGGCCTCGGGCGGCGACCTCGTGATTCTCTTCCTCGGCCTCGAAATCCTCTCGATCTCGACCTACGTCATGGCCGGCTTCCGCAAGGCCGACGTGCGCTCGAACGAGAGCTCGATGAAATACTTCATCCTCGGCTCGTTCTCTTCGGCATTCCTGCTCTACGGCATCGCGCTCGTCTACGGCGCGACGGCCCGCAGCATCACCGTGGACGGCCGCCAGGTCTTCACCGCCGGCACAACGAACATCGCCGAGATAGCCGAGCGCATCAACGACGGCCTCTTCCCCCCGCTCCTGTTCGTCGGCGCGGCCATGCTCCTGATCGGCTTCGGCTTCAAGATCGCCACGGCGCCCTTCCACGTCTGGACGCCCGACGTTTACGAGGGGGCGCCCACCCCCGTCACGGCCTTCATGGCTGCCGGGCCGAAGGCGGCCGGCTTCGCGGCCTTCATGCGGGTCTTCATCTTCGCCTTCCCGTTCATCGCGGTTTCGAGCGCGGCCGACCGCACGGGCGAGCAGTTGCACGTCTCCTGGGTGCTGGCGCTCGAAGTGCTGGCGATTTTGACGATGACGGTGGGCAACGTGGTCGCGCTCGTGCAGGACAACGTCAAGCGGATGCTGGCCTACTCGTCCATCGCGCACGCTGGCTACGCGCTGGTCGGGTTCGTCGCCGCCGGGGCGGCGGCCGACGCGGCGCAGCGCTGGGACGCCATCTCGGCCGTAGTCTTCTACATGCTCGTCTACTCGGTGATGAACCTCGGCGCCTTCGCCGTCGTCACCCTCGTCGCACGCGCCGGCGACCGCCGGACCGACGTGGAAGACTACCGCGGCATCGGGTTCCGCTCGCCCGCCCTCTCGCTCACGCTCTCGCTCTTCCTCCTGAGCCTGATCGGCATCCCGCTCACCGCCGGCTTCATGGGCAAGGTGATGGTCTTCGGCGAGGCCCTCAAGCAGGGCTTCTACGTGCTGGTCGTAATCGGCGTGCTCAACTCGGCCGTTTCGGTTTATTATTACCTGCGGCTGGTGGTCGTGATGTTCTTCCGCGAGCGCACGACCGAGTGGACCTCGCCGAGGATACCGGCCAGCCTCGCCGTCGTCCTCGTCGTCACGGTCGCGGGCGTCATCCTGCTGGGCGTGGCGCCCGGCCCTGTGATGGACGCGCTGCGCGGCGTGCAGGACACGGCCCTGTCGGGCCTGCCCTGAGCGCCCGAGCCTTCGAGACCCCGCGCGGGCGGGCGGAAGGCCGCTGAGGCCCGCCGCCCGCTTTTAATTTTGGCCGCGAGTAATTCCGGATCGGTAATGACGAGAGGCGCGAAAGCCGCGAAGGCAAGGGTCGAGCCGGCGCCGGAGCCCACGGGCGAGGCGGCGGGCCGTAAGACTGCGGCCGTCGCGGCGGCCGGGCGACGGCCCGCGCCCACAGAGGTGCTGGTCGCACGCGTCCGCGAGGAACTCGGCGAGGAGTGGCCGGCGCGCCTCTACCGCGAGCGCATCCTGCCGCTGCGCACGCGCTCGCACGCGCTGCCTCCGGGCGGCGCCTCGTCGGCAATCGAGATTCTGCACACCCTGCTCGGCGTCGAGCTGAAGGTCGGGCGCCGGCGCATCTCGTGCCCGGACCTGGCGACGGCGCGTTACCTGCGCGTCTTCGCCCGCACGGGGGCCGGGGCGGTGGCCGTCCCCTACGACATCACGAAGATTTCGCGCCTGGCCGACGACCTCGAATCCGCCTGGCAGCGGACGCTGCTAGTCGCAGACCACCTGACAGAGAACCAAAGTCCGCGCTCGCGCTCGCGCTCGCGTTCGGCGGTGGTCGCGGAGTTGCGCCGCGAGGTCGAGGAGGCGGGCGCCGGCGCGGCCGTCCCGCAGTTCAACCAGAACACCCGGCAGCGCCCCGAGCGCATCCAAACTGACGAGAGGACGCCGGGACGGAGAGACAGATGAGCTTTGATGGAAACGAGCGCGGCGCAGGCCGT
This sequence comes from Pyrinomonadaceae bacterium, assembly GCA_035645715.1. Classification (GTDB taxonomy): domain Bacteria; phylum Acidobacteriota; class Blastocatellia; order Pyrinomonadales; family Pyrinomonadaceae; genus QHXN01. The sequence goes on along the minus strand of DASQMB010000007.1, from coordinate 7,615 downwards.
TTCGACGTTGAGTCGTCTGACGCTGTCGAGACGGCCGGGCGCGTTGAGATGGGCACGACGGCCCCGTCCGAGACGCTGCTCGGGGCAGAAGCCGAGGCGCAGGCCGATGAGCGGCTCGACGCGCTGCCTTTCCCCTTCAGCCAGCGACCTTTCTGCCCTTACGAGCCCATCGAGAAGAGCATCAACTCGATCCGCGTGCTCGTCGTCAACAATCTGCTCCTCGAAGAGGAGAACCTCTCCGACTTCGCCCGGCGCGAGTGGGGGGCGCGCGCCGCGGGCTACCTCGAACGCGAGCGCGGCATCTCGCCGCTGGCGATGGACAACATCGTCAGCAACGTCACCCGCCTCGTGCGCGAGCCCGAGACGCGGGTCGTCCACCTCTCGCACGCCGTCGAGGAGGTCGAGACGTTCCGCCCCCACGCCATCGTCATCAGCGGCACGCTCTACGACTTCGACTTCTACAACCCGGCCTTCCTCGAAACCTTCGAGCGGTTCATCAAGGCGACGGACATCCCCGTGCTCGGCATCTGCGGCGGCCACCAGCTCGTCGGCATCAGCTTCGGAGCGCGCTGCGTCACGCTCGACAATCTCGAACCGGCGGAGCGACGCGAGGGGCGCGAGTACGAGTATCAGTACCGCTTCGTCCGCATCACCGAGCCGAACGACCCCATCTTCACGGGCATCAACGATCACGAGTCGGGCGTCTGGCAGGACTACACGACCGAGGGCAACATCCTCCGCGTCTGGCAGAACCACGGCCTACAGCTCGAAGGCGTGCCCGAGGGCTTCAAGCTGCTCGCCTCCTCCTACCGCTGCCGCAACCAGATGATGGTCAAGCGCAACGAAGGCCAGCTCATCTACACCGTCCAGTTTCACCTCGAAAAGTCTTTCCAGGATTTGAACAGCACGCTCGAGCGCGTGGACCCGAACAGCCTGCGCCCGGCCGAGAAGAAGAAACTCCTGCGGCACGAGGCCAGCATGCGCACCCTCTGGGCACACCCCAACGAGTCGCGCGACGGCCGCCTGCTCTTCGAGAACTTCCTGCGCCTTTCGCTCGAACACCACGGCCTTGAGCCGTAACTCTCCCGCGCGGTGGCCGGCCCGGCCTGCGCCTGAAACTACACCTCAGGCCCGTGTGCCTCAGCGGCCCGCCTCGGGCAGGTCGTAGCCGTGGCGCGCGAGGATAGCGCGCCCCTCCTCGCCCGTCAGAAACTCGACAAATCTCCGTGCAGCCTCCTCCGCCCCGCCCGCGCGGATGACCACGCCGACTGCCTGCTCGACCGGGCTGTGCAATCTCTCGTCAATCTCGACGACTCGGCCGCCCTGCCCGCGCGCCAGCGAGCGCGGCAAAAAAGCGGCGTCGGCGTTGCCCGTGGCGGCGAACTGGCGCGCCTGCGCGACGTTCTGCGCGTAGACCACCTTCGGCTCGACGCGCGACCACAGGCCGAGCGCGTCGAGTGCTTCGACCGCTGCCCGGCCGTAGGGCGCCGCCTCCGGCCTCGGCAGCGCGACGCGCGAAACTTCCGGCGCGGCCAGCCCCGAAAAATCAGCCAGGCCGGCCGCGCGGCTGCCGGGCGGGAGCCAGAGGACGAGCCGGCCGCGCGCGTAGACGCGGGCCGTCCCGGCCGCGACGAGCCCGGCCCTCTCAAGTCGCTCGACGTGCGTCAGGTCGGCGGCGGCGAACACGTCGAAGGGCGCGCCGTTCTCGATCTGCCGAGCGAGGTCGGCCGTGGCGCCGAAGCTGTTGACGACACGCACGCCGGCCCGCGCCTCGAACGCGCGGGCCACCTCGGCAAAGGCGTCCGAGAGGTTGGCCGCCGCCGCCACTACGATCTCGGCACGGGCGCCCGCGCCCCTCTCGTCCACGCCGCCGCCCACGCCGCCGCCCGCCTCTCGCGCCCCGCCCGAACAAGCGGCGAAGGACAGGAAAACCGCCGCCATGAGCGCCGCGATAGCCGAGGTCGCCGCGCCTCTTCGCCCGAGTTCGAGAGTCGTCGTCATCAGAATCAGGCGGTCGTCGCCGTCCCGGTTTGTGAGTTAGCCGTCATTCGTTCCGGCCCCGTCCGGCCGGGCGTCGAGTGTTGCCGGGCCGCGGGGCCGGTGCTATCTTCGCCGGCGATGAGAGAGGTTGACCTCTTCCCCCTCTGGCTCTCGCTGCGCGTGGCGGCGATCTCGACGGCCGCCGTGGTCGTGGCGGGGGGCGCGCTCGGCTGGCTGCTCGCGCGCAAAAAGTTTTACGGCCGCGAGGCACTCGACGCCGTCGTCACGCTCCCGCTCGTGCTGCCGCCCACCGTGCTCGGCTATTACCTGCTGGTGCTGCTCGGACGCTCCGGCCCCGTGGGCCGAGCATACGAGGCGGTCTTCGGCGAGGCGCTGGTTTTCACCTGGCGAGGGGCCGTCGTGGCCGCGGCGGCCGGGGCGCTGCCCCTGATGGTCAAGACGGCGCGTGCTGCCTTCGCCGGCGTTGACCTGCTCTACGAGGACGCGGCGCGCACCCTCGGCAAGACCGAGTGGCAAGTTTTCCGCCGCGTGACGCTGCCTCTGGCCGCGCGGGGCGTCGTAGCCGGCGCGATGCTGGCGTTCGCCCGTTCGCTCGGAGACTTCGGCGCGACCCTGATGGTAGCGGGCAACATCCCCGGACGCACACAGACGGCCGCCATCGCCATCTACGACGCGGCGCAGGCCGGCCGCGATTCCGAGGCGCTGTTGCTCGTCGTGGTCCTCTCGGCCGTCGCCTTCCTCCTGCTCTACACGACCAACCGGCTCGCGTCCGCCGGCCCCGCCTGATGCTCGCCGTCCGCGTCCGCAAAGAGATGCCCGGCGGCTTCACGCTCGACGTGGAGTTCAAGGCGCCGGCCGGGGTGACTATCATCTTCGGCGCCTCGGGGTCCGGCAAGTCGTTGACGCTGCGCGCGGTGGCCGGACTGCTGCGGCCCGACGCGGGCTCAATCGCCGCCGGCGACCTCACCCTCTTCGACTCGGAGGCGGGCGTCGACCTGCCGCCGCGCCGGCGCCGCGCCGGCTACGTCTTCCAGAACCTCGCCCTCTTCCCCCACCTGACGGCCCGCCAGAACGTCGAGTTCGCCCTGCCGCGCCTGCCACGAGCCGAGCGTGAGGCGCGGGCGCTGGGGCTGCTGGAAAGGTTCCACGTCGGGCACGTTGCGCCTCGTCGCCCACGAGACATTTCGGGCGGCGAGGCGCAGCGCGTGGCCCTGGCGCGCGCGCTCGCCACGGGGCCGCGCGTGCTGCTGCTCGACGAGCCGCTGTCTGCGCTCGACGAGGCGACCAAGCTCGGCATCATCTCCGACCTCAAAAGTTTCAACCGGGAGCTGCGCCTGCCCGTCCTCTACGTCACGCACAGCCGCGACGAGGCGCTGGCCCTCGGCGAGCGTGCGGTGGTCTACGAGCGCGGGCGCGTGACGGCCGCGGGCCCGCCCTCCGAAGTCTTCGACGCGCCGGTCACGTCGAGCGTGGCGCGGCTGGCCGGAGTCGAGAACGTCTTCGAGGGCACGGTCAGGCGGAGGGACGAGGCGGCGGGGACGATGCTGGTCGCACTCGGCGGCGCGCGAGGCGACGGCCGCAGCAGGGGGGGCGAGCAGGGGGAGCGGGTCGAGCAGGGCGGGGCGGGCGACGAAGGCGAGTGCCTGATCGAAGCGCCGTTGGGCGAGAGCCGCGCGGGCGAGCCCGTCTGCCTGGCCGTCCGCTCGGGCGACATCCTGCTCGCGGCGTCCGAGCCCGCGGGGCTCTCGGCGCGCAACGTGCTGCGCGGGCGCGTCCGCTCGGTCGAGCAACGCGGCGGGCAACTGCTCGTGCGCGTGCGGGCCGGGGTCGAGTGGGCCGCGAGCGTCACGCGGCAGTCGGCCGAAGAGTTGGGCATCGAGGCGGGCCGCGAGGTCTGGCTCGTCTTCAAGACCCACTCCTGCCGCCTCTTCGACGCGCGCTGAGCCCCGCCGCGCAACTGCCCGCCGAAGCGGGGCCGGGCCACGTGCGCCGGGCCGCCTTCAACCGGCCGGGGCCGGACTGGCCTGTGTCTCGGCCGGGACGTTCTCCAACGTCAGCTCCATCAGACGGTCCACGACTGCCTTGAGGTCGCCGGTCTCCTGGAAGACCCTGAGCTGCTCGTCGGCCGAGGTGCCGCGCTCCAGGATGGTGTGGATGTGCTCGACCTCCTTGCGCGAGCCGAGCGGGTCGAGCATGTCGTCGACGAAGTCGAGCAGCTCGCGGATGAGGTCCCGAATCGGCACCTCCTTCTGCTTGCCGAAGTCAATCATGTTGCCGTCGAGGCCGTAGCGCACCGCCCGCCACTTGTTCTCCTGAATCAGCATCCTCCGGTAGAGGCGGAAGCCGAGGTTCTTCTCTATCAAACTGTCGAGTTTGGCGACGATGGCCTGGAAGAGGGCGGCGATGGCGATGGTGTCGTCCACGCGCGTCGGGATGTCGCAGACGCGGAACTCCAGCGTCGGGAAGAACGGGTGCGGGCGCACGTCCCACCAGATTTTCTTGCCGTTGTCTATGCAGCCCGTCTTGACGAGCAGGTCGATGTAGCGCGAAAACGAAGAGTAGGAGTCGAAGTGGTCGGGGATGTCGGTGCGCGGGAACTTCTTGAAGACCTCGGAGCGGTACGACTTCAGGCCCGTGTTGTGGCCGAGCCAGAAGGGCGAAGAGGTCGAGAGCGCGAGGACGTGCGGCAGGAAGTATCGCGCCGCGTTCATGATGTGGATAGACCGCTCGCGGTCTGGCATGCCGACGTGGACGTGGAGGCCGCAGATGAGCAAGGAGCTCGCAACCATCTGCAACTCCTCGATGAGGAGCTGGTAACGCGCGTCGTCGAAAATCTTCTGGTCCCGCCAGTGCGAGATGGGGTGAGTCGAGGCGGCGACGATCCGCAGGTTGGTCTTGCGCGCCAGCCCGGAGATGATCGAGCGGAGGTTGCTGATGTCGGCGCGGGCCTCCTGGATGTTGCGGCAGATGTTGGTTCCGACCTCCACCTGCGACTGAATCATCTCAGGCTTGAGCTGCTCGCCGAGAAGCATTTGTCCCTCGGCCAGAAACTCCGAGACGTGCGAGCGCAGCTCGCGGGTCTGCGGGTCAACGATCTGGAACTCCTCCTCGATGCCCAGGGTGTAGTGTTCCGGCGTCATCGTTAGTCTCTCCTCAAGAGCAAAGCGGTCGGGGTCCCGCGCGTTCGCGCGCCGGCCGCGTCCCAGGTCGCTCGTCCGGGGGCGGCCGCCCGGCGGGCCGCCTCAGCGGTTCGACAGCGCGCGTTCGAGGTGCGCGCGGTCTTCGTCCGAGAGGCCCAGGAAGTTGACCCCGACGCCCCGGCCGGGGTTGCTGTAGACGACCTCGGCGTTGCAGACCACGTCGCGCCCTTCGAGCGGCAGGCGCAGCGCGAGGGCCGCGCCCTCCGGGATTTCGGCCTGCGTGTTCATGTAGAGCCCGCCGGGGCTGATGTCGGCCGTGCTGGCGACCCCGGTCAGGTCCGAGCCGTCGAAGTAAACGTCGATGATGAGCCGCTGGCGCTCGTGGCGCCGCCGCTCCTCGCGCGGCGACTCGCTGTTGACGAAGTTCATGGTCCGGCCGCTCCGCCCGCCGTTGAAGTTAGGGGGTGTTGAATGGGGCGATTAGTCCCGCCTGCCGATGACGAAGGTCGGCACCATCCCGCCGCCCGAGGAAACGTTCGCCAGCTCGGTGAACGAGAGGCGCGTGAAGGCCGAGCCCACCCGGCCGTCGAAGAGCAGCGGGTCGAGGTCAACGAGCTGCTCGGCGTAAAAGACCGAGCCGTCCTCGGCGAGCGCCGGGAAGGTCTCGCGGGCCGTCGAGACGCGCTCCTGCACGACGTAGTCGCCGTCGGCCAGGGCCGCGCGCAGGGCTTCTTCCCAGGCGATCTGGTCGTCGTTCCAGCCGATGTAGATGCCGTGGCCGCCGTAGTCGTCGTTGGGTTTGAGGACGAGGCGGTCGCGCTCGCGCGAGACTAAGTCGAGCAGGTCGATCTGCCGCCCCCCCTTCTCGGTGAAGCCGGGGCGGACCTTACGCGTCCAGGGGATGTGACGCGCAATCGCCTCGCGCTCCACGTCCGAGAAGAGGTTCTGGAACCGCTCGCCGGTCAGGACGGCGAAGAGCGCCTTCTTGTGAATCAGCTTCGAGCGGAAGCTGTTGACCATGCAGACGGCGCCGGCGCGATAGGCTTCGAGCAGCGCGGGCCGCTCGGCCATGACGGGCAGGTATTCATTAACGAGGATGCGCTTGTAAACGAGGTCGATCTCGAAGTCGCCCTTGCGCAGGCGGCCGTCCGTGAACTCCAGCTCCTCGGGCGCGGCGATGACGGCCGGGTAGCCTTCCGACTCGAAATATTCGCGGAACAGCTCGAACTCCTTCTGGGTGGGGAGCCCCTTGAAGTCCACGATGGCGATGCGGGGCGGCCGGCCGGGACGGCGGCCGAGGAACTCCTCGTAGGCCGATAGCAGGGTTTGCAGCAGGAGCGGGCGCCCGTGGAAGCGGCGCAGCCGGTAACGCTCGGCGAAGCGGCGCATGACGGGCAGGCTCTCGAAAATCTCGAAGGCCGCGTCGGCGTAGGCGATGCCGGCCGGGCTCTCGCCGTTCAGCTCGACGAAGCTGTAGGCTTCTGCGGTCAGGAAAGAGTCGAGGCGCGAGGTGGGCGAGACCTGGCGGTAGCCGGGGTCGATGGCGGCCAGCTCGCGCTCGATCTCGGTCATGCCCAGCTCGTCCATGACCTCCGGGTCTTCGACCGCCGCGTCCTTCACCTTCTGGATGGCGCCCCAGACAGTCTCGCAGACGCGCGTGACGCGGTCGAAGTCTTCCTCGGTGACGAAGTGGGGGCGGAGGTAGGGCGAGAGGCGGCGGCCGCCGAAGATGAGCTTGGACCGTTCGAGGCCGTCGTCTAGCATCCGGCGCGACGAATCGGCGACCTCACCCTCATTTAAGAGCTGGTGATAGAACTCGACGGCCTCTTGCAGCATGCGTCCGAGAGTGTCCCGTAAAAGTCTCTAAGAGCGGTGCGATAAGAGTAGCACAGAAGGAGAACAAGGGGGAAAGGCGAGAGGGGGAGAGGGGGAAAAGGGGGAGAGGCGCGGGCACGAAGCCGCCGGCCTTCGGGCGCCGTTCCCCTATTCACCGCTTCCGTTTTTTCTTCGATCTACTTTCCGCAGTCGGGCGTGAGGGTGAAGTCGAGCGCGGCTCGCCGGCCGGAGCGGACGACGCCGAGCCGGACGGGAGAGGCCCAGGCGTCGCGCAGGAGCCGGCGGAAGGCGTTGCGGGTGAAGTTCTGCCCCCCTACCGTCTCGATCACGTCGCCGGGGCGCAGCCCGCAGGCGGCGGCCGGGCTCCCCTCCTCGACCGTGACGACGAGGAAGCCGCCCGCGGCGCCGAGACGGCCGGCCCCGCGCGGCGTAAGCCCCACGGCCCGCAAGCCGACGAAGAGGAGCGGCCTCTCGGGCGTCTCGTCGCCCGCGGCGGGTGGCTCCGGCGGCGCGGGCGGATCGAAGAGCGTGCGCGGCTGCGCCTCGGCGACGCGGCGCCCGGCCTCCGAAGCCTCGCGCAGGACCAGTTCAAACCTGTTCTCGGCCGCCTTCAGGCGGGCCAGCGCCTCGGGCGTCTC
>DASQMB010000006.1:0-4596 GCA_035645715.1 Pyrinomonadaceae bacterium | reverse complement strand
ATCAGGTGAAGATACGGGGGTTCCGCATCGAGTTGGGGGAGGTGGAGGCGGCGCTGGCGCAGCACGGGTCGGTGCGCGAGTGCGTGACGGTGGTGCGGGAGGGGGCGGCGGGCGACAAGCGGCTCGTCGCCTACGTGGTCGGCGCGGGCGGGCCGGTCGCGGCCGACGATCTGAGTGACCACGTGAGGCGGCGACTGCCCGAGTACATGGTGCCCTCCGCCTTCGTCGTGCTCGACGCGCTGCCGCTCAACGCCAACGGCAAGGTTGACCGCCGCGCTCTGCCCGCGCCCGAGGCCGGGGGCGTGGCCTATGAGCCGCCACGCACTGCGGTGCAGGAGCTGCTCGCGGGCGTCTGGGCCGAGGTGCTCGGCGTCGAGCGGGTCGGGCTCCACGACAACTTCTTCCGGCTCGGCGGCCACTCGCTGCTGGCAACGCAGGTCGTGCTGCGCGTCAGGGAAGTCTTCGGGGCCAACCTGCCGCTGCGGCTCATCTTTGAGCTGCCGACCGTGGCGGCCATCGCCGAGCACATCGAGACGATGAGTTGGGCGGAGAACGGGGCGGCGCGGCTGGTCGCGGCGGGACGGCCCGTGGAAGAGGGTGAGCTGTGAGCATGCCGGAGCTGCCTTCGCGGCCGCGCGCCGTTACCGTCAACCCGCTCACCGCCGAAGCGGACATCAAGGATGGCCGGCTCAGGATTCACGCCGGCCCCTTCAACTGACCGCAGAGGCCGCACGCCGCGCCGCACCCGAGCCACCCGCACAGGCAGGAGCGTCCGCCCGCGGACGCCGCTCTGACAATGTCGAAGAGAACCACCACTCTGCCCGAAGGCCGCGGCGACCTGACCGAGGCCGCGAGCCTCGTCCACCTCCTGCGCGCCCGCGCGCAGGCCGCGCCCGACCGCCTCGCCTACACCTTCCTGAGCGACGGCGACGCGGAGGAGGAGCACCTGACCTACGGCCAGCTCGACGCGCGGGCGCGCGCCGTCGCCGCCTGGCTCCGGCGGGACGGGGCGCGCGGGCAGCGCGTGCTGCTGCTCTACTCGCCGGGCCTTGAGTACAACGCGGCCTTCTGGGGTTGCCTCTACGCGGGGGCGGTCGCCGTCCCGGCCTACCCGCCGCGTCTCAACCGGAGCCTCCTGCGCCTGCGCTCCATCGCGGCCGACGCCCGCGCCGGCGCGGCGCTCACCACGCCCGCCATCCTGGCACGGCTCGAACAGCTCTGCGAGCAGGCCCCGGAGCTGAGGGCGCTCCGCTGGGGCGCGGCCCCCGAGGCCCGCGACGGCGACGGCCGTGAGGAGTGGGAGATGCCGGACGTTTCCGCCGAGACGCTGGCCTTCCTCCAGTACACGTCGGGCTCGACGGCCGCGCCGAAGGGCGTCATGGTGACCCACGGCAACCTGCTCCACAATGAAGAGCTGATCCGCCGGGCCTTCGGGCAGACGGAGGACTCCGTGGTCGTCGGCTGGCTGCCGGTCTACCACGACATGGGGCTCATCGGGAACGTGCTCCAACCCGTCTACGTCGGCGCGCGGTGCGTCCTGATGTCGCCGGCAGCCTTCCTGCAACAGCCCGCGCGCTGGCTCCGTGCCATCTCGCGCTACGGCGCGACGACGAGCGGCGGGCCGAACTTCGCCTACGACCTCTGCGTCCGCAAGGTCGGCGAGGACGAGCGCGCCGGCCTGGACCTGAGCCGCTGGACGACGGCCTTCAACGGCGCCGAGCCCGTCCGCGCCGAGACGCTGGAGCGCTTCGCCGCGGCCTTCGCCGCGTGCGGCTTCCGCCGCGAAGCCTTCCGCCCCTGCTACGGGCTGGCCGAGAGCACTCTGCTAGTGACGGCGCCGGCGCCGGGCCGCGCCCCGGCCGTGATGGAGGTGCGCCGGGACGGGTTGGAGCGCAACGTCGCGGCGGAGGCGGGTGGGGGCGAGGAGGCGCGCCGCCTCGTCGGCTGCGGCGCGGCCGGCGCGGGCCATGAGGTCATCGTCGTCAACCCCGAAACTCTGCGGCCGTGCGCTGCCGGCGAGGTAGGCGAGATTTGGGTCGGCGGGCCGAGCGTCGCCGGCGGCTACTGGGGCCGGCCCGACGAGACTGCGCACGCCTTCCAAGCCCGCCTCGCGGGTGCGGGCGGCGGCCCCTACCTGCGCACGGGCGACCTCGGCTTCGACGCCGGCGGCGAGCTGTTCATCACCGGCCGCCTCAAAGACCTGATCATCATCCGCGGGCGCAACCTCTACGCGCACGACGTGGAGCGCGCGGCCGAAGAGAGTCATCCTTCGCTGCGGCCCGGCGGGGGCGCGGCCTTCTCGGTCGAAGAGGGGGGCGAGGAGAGGCTGGTCGTCGTGCAGGAGGTGGAGCGGCGCGGGGGCGCCGGCCACGAGGAGCTGATCGAGTGCGTGCGCCGCGCCCTCGCCGAGGAGTTCGAGGTGCAGCCGGCCGCCGTCGTCCTGGTCAGGGCCGGGGGCGTGCCGAAGACTTCCAGCGGCAAGGTGCAGCGCCGCGCCGCGCGCGAGATGTTTCTCGCCGGGCAGTTCGAGCCGCTCGGCCTCTGGCGCGCGGCTGAGGTCGAGGGGGCCGGCGCGCCCGACGGCGATGGGCGCGGCGCGCGTGCGGACGCGGAAGGCGTCGAAGGCTGCCTGCGTGCGGAGCTGTCCGCGCGGGTCGGCGTCGCCGCGGCGCGGATAGACGCGGACCGGCCCGTCCTCGTCTACGGGCTCGACTCGCTCCAGGTCATCGAGCTGGCGCACAGCGTCGAGTCGCGGCTCGGCGTCGCCTTCCCCCTGGCGGAACTGTTGGGCGGCGAAAGCCTCTCGGAGCTGGCGGCCCGCATCCGGCGGTCGCTTGACGAGGCCGCGCCGGGCGGCCCGGGCGAGGCGACGGACGCGGCCGAGACGCACCCGCTTTCTCACGGGCAGGAGGCGCTCTGGTTCCTGCACCGCGTCGACCCGGACAGCGCGGCCTACAACGTGACCGCCGCGGCGCGCGTGCGCGGCCCGCTCGACGCGGGCGTTCTGCGCGAGTCCTTCCGCGAGCTGGTCGCGCGCCACCCGGCGCTGCGCACTACGTTCGAGGCGGGCGAAGGCCGCCCCGTCCGGCGCGTGAGCGAGCGCGGACAACTCTGCTACGAAGAACTGGACGCGGCGGGCCTCGCCGGGGCCGAGCTGCGCGCGCTGTTGGCCGAGCGCGCGCGACGGCCGTTCGACCTCGCCGCGGGGCCGCTCTTTCGCGTCAGCCTTCTCAGGCGGGCCGACGACGAGCACGTCCTCCTGCTAGCGGCGCACCACATCGTCATCGACTTCTGGTCTTTGGCCGTCCTCGTGCGCGAGCTGGGCGCGCTCTACGAGGCGGGGCTGCGCGGCGAACAGGCCGCGCTGCCGCCCGCGGGGCGTTACGACGAGTACGTGCGGCGGCAGCGGCGCGCGCTCGAAGGCGCGGAAGGCGCGAGGCTCTGGGACTACTGGCGCGAACAGCTCGGGGGCGGGCTGCCGACCCTAGACCTGCCGACCGACCGGCCGCGCCCGCCCGCCCAGACCTTCCGCGGCGCCTCGCACGCGGCGCGGCTCGACGCCGGACTGGCGCGCCGGCTCAGGGCCCTCGAACGCGCGAGCGGCGCGACGCTCTACACGCTCCTGCTGGCCGCCTTCCAGGTCTTGTTGTCGAGGCACACGGGGCAGGACGATGTCGTCGTCGGCTCGCCGGCGGCGGGACGCGGGCGAGCGGCCGACGCGGGCGTGGTCGGCTACTTCGTCAACCCGCTCGTGCTGCGCGCCGACCTCTCGGGCGACCCTACTTTCGAGGGGCTACTGGCGAAGGTCAGGCGCACGGTGCTCGACGCCTTCGCGCATCAGGACTACCCGTTCCCGCTGCTCGTCCAGCGCCTCCAGCCCGAACGTGACCCGAGCCGCCCGCCGCTCTTCCAGGCCATGTTCGTCCTCCAGCAGACGGCAGCGCTGCGGCTCGAAGGCCTGGCGGTCTTCGCCCTCGGTGAGGAAGGCGCGCGGATGCGTGTGGGCGGGCTCGACCTGGAGTCGGTCGCGCTCGAACACGGCGTCGCGCAGTTCGATCTGAGTCTGGCGGCCGCCGAGGCCGGGGACGAGCTTTTACTCTCCTGGGAGTACAACACGGACCTCTTCGACGCGGCGACCGTCGTGCGCATGGCCCGCCGTTTCGAGGAGTTGCTGCGCGGGGTCGTCGAAGACCCGGGCCGGCGCCTCTCCGAGTTGCCGCTCCTGACCGACGACGAGCGCCGGCTCCTCCACGACTGGAACCAGACGGGCGCCGACTACCCGCTCGCCCGCCCGCTCCACTCCTTCGTCGAGGCGCAGGCGGCGCGCACCCCCGGCGCGACGGCCCTCGTCTTCGGCCGCGAGCGCCTGACCTACGCCGAGCTCGACGGGCGGGCCGACCGCCTCGCCCGCCGCCTGCGCCGGCTCGGCGTCGGCCCCGACGTGCTCGTCGGCGTGATGATGGAGCGGTCGGCCGAGATGGTGGTCGCCCTGCTCGGGGTCCTGAAGGCCGGCGGCGCCTACGTCCCGCTCGACCCCTCCTACCCTGCCGAGCGCCTCGCCTTCATGCTGGCGGACGCGGCCGCCCCCGTCCTGCT
>DASQMB010000005.1:0-3298 GCA_035645715.1 Pyrinomonadaceae bacterium | reverse complement strand
GTAGGCCGCGCCCGCCTTCATGACGGCCAGCAGCGAGACGACCATCTCGGGCGAGCGGTGCATGAGGATGCCGACCCTGGACTCGGGGCCTGCGCCGAGTGAGAGCAGGTAGCGTGCGAGCCGGTTGGCGCGGCGGTCGAGTTCGCCGTAGGTGAGCCGGGAGGAGTCGGCGAGGAGGGCGACGGAGTGAGGCCGGAGGGCGGCCTGCTCGGCTATCAACTGATGTGTCCAACGCCCGCGCGGCTGGCTCCGGGCGGTGTCGTTCCACCTCAGGATGATCTCCTCGCGCTCCGCTTCGGCGAGGGGCGAAAACTGTTCGTAGCGGCCGAGCGGGCGTTCGGCCATCTCCGTCAGGACGTTGAGGTAGTAGCCGCTGACGGCCTCGACCTGCTCGGCCGCCAGCTCGCGCGGCAGGTAGTAGATGCTGAGCCAGATTTGATCCGTCTCAAGACTCAGCGCGAAGTTGGCCGTGAGGGTGAAGTTGGTCTCCTCGTAGCCGTCGTATTCGAGCAGCACGTCTTTCATGTCGCTCAGGCTCTGGTAGACGTGAAAGTGCGTGAAGTCGAAGGAGGTGTCGAAGAGCTGCGTTCGCCCGAGCCGCTTCTGGAGCCGGGCCATCGGATAGCGTCGGTGCGGCAGCAGCTCCTGCTCGGCGGCGAAGGCGGCGGCGACCAACTCCTCCCAGCTCCCGCCGCGCAGGCCGAGGCGGAAGGGCAGCGTGTTCAGGAACAGGCCGAGCACGCGCTCGCCCTCATCCTCCTCGACTCGGCCGTTCGCCACCAGCCCCGTCACCACGTCCGCCTGTCCGCTGAGCAGGCTCAGCACGCGCAGGTGCGCCGCCAGCAGGATGCTCTTGAGCGGCGCGCCCGTCTTTTGCGACAGCCGCTTGAGCCCACGCGTCGCCTCCTGCGAGACCGCGACGCTTTTGACGCTGTTGCCCTTCCGCTCCCGGTCCCTGAAGCGCGCGGGCCAGCGCGGCACGGTCGTGACGCTGCTCTCCTTCATCCTGTCGAGCCAGAACCTCTCGGTCTCCTCCGAGGCGAGCGCCGCCCTTTCAAGCGCGACGAAGTCGCGGTAGGCCAGGCGCGGCGGCGGGAGAGGCGTCGCCGCCTTCAACCCGACCGCGGAGAAGTAGAAGGAGAACAACTCCGTGAGCATCGTCGCCACGCTCCACCCGTCCACGATGGCGTGGTGCTCGGCGAAGGAGAACTGGAAGGTGTCGTCGCCGCGCAGGTGAACCCTGAACCTGATTAGCGGCGGGCGCGACCAGTCGAACGGCGTCGCCTTCTCGGACTCCTTCCAGCGCCGGATGACCTCGCGCTGCTCCGGCTCCGGCAGGCCCCTGAGGTCTTCGACCTCCACGGGCACGGCGACCTCCCGGTGGACGAGTTGCAGAGGCTCGCTGTAGGTGAAGAGGTCGAAGGAGGTGCGCAGGGCCGGGTGGCGCGCCAGCACCCGGCCGACGGCCGCCCGCATCTTGTCTAGATCGAAGGGCGCCCGCAGGTGGTAGCTCGTGACGTTGTGGTAGGCCGCCGTGCCCTGGTTGAACTCGCTGTGGAAGAGCATCCCCGACTGCAACATCGCCAGCGGGAAGGCGTCTTCCACGCCGCCGGGCAGGAGGCGGCGGTCTTCCTCCGAGATCAGCGCGAAGGGCTCGACGCGCGGGGCCTGCGGGGCCTGCCCGTCTGTGCCCGCGGCCAGCTTCGCCAGGGCGTGAATCGTGGGCGACTGGAACAACTGCGGCAGCGTGAAGTCGAGGCCGCGCTTGCGCGCCAGCGAGCGCACCTGAATGCTGCGAATCGAATCCCCGCCGAGGGCGAAGAAGTTGTCGTGGACGCCGACGCGTTCCAGCCGCAGGACCTGCGCCCAGACCTCCGCCAGCGCGCGCTCATCCTCCGTGCTCGGCGCGACGAAGGTCTGGGCCAGCTCGGGCCGCTCCGTGCCCGGGTCGGGCAGCCTCCGCCGGTCCGCCTTCCCGCTCGGCGTCAGCGGCATCTCCGTCAGCCCCACGAAGAACGAGGGGACCATGTAGTCGGGCACGCGGGCGCGCAGGTGCTCGCGCAGTTCCTCGACGGCCGGGGCGGGCTCGCGGCGCGGCACGAAGTAGGCGACGAGTTGGCGGTCGCTTCCCCGCCCTTCCCTGACGGACACGGCCGCATCGCGCACGCCCGGGTGCTGCGCGAGCGCCGCCTCGATCTCGCCGAGCTCGATGCGGAAGCCCCTGACCTTGACCTGATGATCGACGCGCCCGACGTATTCGATCCGGCCGTCGCTCAGGTGGCGGCCGAGGTCGCCCGTGCGGTAGAGGCGCTCGCCCCCACGGGCGCCGTGCGGGTGCGGAACGAACCGCTCGGCCGTCAGGCCCGGCCGCCCCCAGTATCCGCGCCCGACGTTAACGCCGCCGATGTAGAGTTCGCCCAGCATCCCGGCCGGCACGGGCTCCATGCGCTCGTCGAGGACGTACATTTGGACGTTGGCAATCGGCCGCCCGATGGGGACGCTGGCCCGCGCCTCGTCGCGCACGCAGCGCCAGCTCGTCACGTCCACGGCCGCCTCCGTCGGCCCGTACAGGTTATCCAACTCCGCCCCGGGCAGGCGCTCGTGCACGCGCCGTTGCAGGCTTATGCCGAGGGCCTCGCCGCTGCTGATGATCTGCCGGACGCTGGTGCACTGCTCGACGCCGGCCTCCTCGATGAACATTTGGAGCATGGACGGGACGAAGTGCAGCACGGTGATGCCCGCCTCACGGATCAGGTCGCGCAGGTAGGCGCTGTCCTGGTGCCCGCCCGGCTTCGCCAGCACGAGTCGCGCGCCGAACATCAGCGGCCAGAAGAACTCCCAGACCGAAACGTCGAAGCTGAACGGCGTCTTCTGCAACACGCGGTCGGCGGCCGTCAGGCGGTAGGTCTCCTGCATCCACCAGAGGCGGTTGAGAATCCCCGCGTGGGTGTTCATCGCCCCCTTGGGCAGGCCGGTGGAGCCTGAGGTGTAGATTAGATAGGCCAGCGACTCTCCGCTCACCTCTACCCCAGGCTCGCCCTCACTCCACCCGCTCACCTCCGCCCACTCCGCACCCACGTCCACCACACGCGCCGCGCCCACGCCCAACACATCGCCAGCCTCTCCACTCCTCAGCAGCACCGACAGCCCCGCGTCCTCCGCCATGTACCGCAGCCTCTCGGCCGGGTACGACGGGTCGAGCGGCACGTAGGCCGCGCCCGCCTTCATGACGGCCAGCAGCGAGACGACCATCTCGGGCGAGCGGTGCATGAGGATGCCGACCCTGGACTCGGGGCCT
>DASQMB010000004.1:0-137756 GCA_035645715.1 Pyrinomonadaceae bacterium | reverse complement strand
CCCCACTGTGCGGACGATAGCCCGCCCGCCGTCAACTTCTGAGGGCCGCGACGCGCAGGGGCGTTCGTCGCGGCCCCTCGGCCTCAGTCAACTTCCGCCCGCGGAACTTCCCGCCCGCGCCCGCGTCTAACCCGACCGACCCGAACGGCACCGGGTAAGTGAAGGGAGACGGAGGATGCGCGGAACGATTAACAAACTGGTCGGCGTCTCGATCTCGCTCGCCTGCCTCGCCGCGGGCAGCTTCTACCTCGGCGGGCGCGCCGCCCGCGAGGCCGCGCCGGGGCCGCAGCCCGCGAACCCCTTCGCCGGCCAGTTCACGGGCGAGCCCGGCGACGGCTGGGTGCTCTTCGGCGGGTTCCTGCTGCTCGTCGCCGTCGCGCTCATCGCCGCGGGGCTGATGCTTCGGACGCAGGAGGGGCGGGGGCAGGGCTGAGGCAGGACTGAGGCAGGACTGAGGCAGGAATGGGGCGGCAATGGGGTAGGGCTGAGGCGCCGCGGGTAGGGCGGCGCAACCGGGGCGGCGCGGGGCTCGGTGTGAGCCTCGCCGCCGGCCGCTTCAAGGCACTAAGACTTCGAGCCCGTGGGGCGCCATCTCGAACGTCATCGGCAGCTCGCCGATCAACTCGCCGTCGGCCTGCACGAGCGCGTCGCCCGTCGCCCGCAGCCTCCGCGCCGTGCGGAAGCAGACGCCGCTCGCGCCCTCGGCCGCGACCCCGCCGCGCAGCGCCAGTCCCAACAACCGCAGGTAGCGCACGCGGCTGCGCGTGCTGATGAGGCAGACCTCGAACTCCTCTGCGTCGAGGCGCGCGCGCGGCGTGATGGCGAGGCCGCCGCCGTACCACGGCGCCTTGCCGACGGCCGCGTAGGTGGCCTTGAAGACCTCGCCCCCGACCTCGACCTCGAACTCGCGCGGCCGCCAGTTAGCCAGGTGGCCGAGCCCGGCGTACCAGAAGGCCGCCTCGCCCACGCGCCGCTTCAGGGCCGGTCGCACCCCCCGCACGACCGAGGCGTCGAGCCCGACGCCGGCCATCATGAAGAAGTAGCGCCGCTCGCCCGTCCGCTCGCTCGCCGCGACCCCGAGCGTGAGGCGCCGCGTGCGGCCCTCTAAGAAAACCTTCGCGGCCCCCGTCGCGGCGCGCGGCAGCCCCAACTGTCGCGCCAGCACGTTCGCCGTCCCAGCCGGCCAGACCAGCAGCCGCGCGCTCGTCCCGACCAACCCCTGCACGACCTCGTGGACCGTCCCGTCGCCGCCGCGCGCCACCACGTCGCGGACGCCCGAGCGTGCCGCGCCGGCCGCCAGCCTCCCCGCGTCGCCCGGCCCTCCGGTCGGCGCTACCTCTACGCGGACGCCGAGCGCGCCGCAACGCTGGCGGAACAGCTCGACCTCACGCGCGGCGTCGGCGCGGTTGCGCCCCGCGTTCGGATTGACGATGAGGACTGCGCTTCGCTCGTCCATGCCTTCGTGCTGGAAAGGAAAAAGAGCGCGCCGGGAGACTCTCGATCCCCGCTCGCGCTCCTCGCCGGCGTGCGGCCCTGCCGCGCTCGCGCCCTATTCGAGGCGGTAGTTCGGGGCCTCCTTGGTGATGATCACGTCGTGGACGTGCGACTCCTTGAGGCCGGCCGGGCTGATGCGGATAAAGCGCGTCCGCTCCTGAAACTCTCGGATGTCGCGGCAGCCCGTGTAGCCCATGCCGGCGCGCAGGCCGCCGACCAGTTGCGTCACCATGTCGGAGAGCGTCCCCTTGTAGGGCACGCGCCCCTCGATGCCTTCGGGCACGAGCTTCGACTCGGTGTCGGTCGTCTCCTGCGCGTAGCGGTCCTTCGAGCCCTCGCGCATGGCGCCGATTGAGCCCATGCCGCGGTATGCCTTGAAGGAGCGGCCCTGGAAGAGGATCAGCTCGCCCGGCGACTCCTCGGTGCCGGCGAACAGCGAGCCGATCATCACCACGTCCGCCCCGGCCGCGATGGCCTTCGCCACGTCGCCCGAGAACTTGACGCCGCCGTCGGCGATGATGGGGACGCCGGTGCCGCGCGCCGCCTCGACGCAGTTGAGGATGGCCGTCATCTGCGGGACGCCCGCGCCCGTAACGACGCGCGTCGTGCAGATGCTCCCCGGCCCGATGCCGCACTTGACGGCGTCAACGCCCGCGTCGATCAGCTCGCGCGTGCCCTCGGCCGTAGCGACGTTGCCGGCGATGAGCTGCGTGTCGGGGTGGCGGCGCTTGACCTCGCGCACGGCCTCGATGACGCGCGACGAGTGGCCGTGCGCGGTGTCGATGACGAGGCAGTCCACCCTGGCCCTGACCAGCTCGTCGGCGCGCTCGCGGAAGTCGCCGGTGGCGCCGATGGCCGCTGCCACGCGCAGGCGGCCGAGGTCGTCCTTGGCGGCGAAAGGGTAGCGGATGGCCTTCTGAATGTCTTTGACGGTGATGAGCCCCTTGAGGTGCTTGTCGCCGTCAACGACCAGGAGCTTCTCGATGCGGTGCTTCTGGAGGACGCCCTTGGCCTCTTCGAGCGTGGTGCCGACGGGGACGGTGACGAGCGGCTGCGCCGTCATCACGTCGGAGACGGGGATGTCTGCGCGGTTCTCGAAGCGGAGGTCGCGGTTGGTGATGATGCCGACGAGGTGGCCGTCTTCGTCAACCACGGGGACGCCCGAAATCTTGTACCGCTGCATGACGGCCAGCGCCTCGCGCACTGGGCGGTCGGGGCGGATGGTGACCGGGTCCACGATCATGCCCGACTCGGAGCGCTTGACGCGGTCAACCTCCTCGGCCTGCCGCTCGACCGAGAAGTTCTTGTGGATGACGCCGATGCCGCCGGCCTGCGCGATGGCGATGGCGAGCCGGCTCTCGGTTACGGTGTCCATCGCGGCCGAGCAGAGCGGGATGCGCAAGCTGATGCCGCGCGTGAAGCGGGTCGTGGTGTCCACCTCGGCCGGCATCACGTCCGAGCGCGCCGGCACCAGCAGCACGTCGTCGAAGGTCAGCCCCTCTTGGATGTCTTGAGTCAGCATAACGAAGAGACTCCGCGAACCGGGCGGCCCGAGGCCCGCCGCCGGGGCCGCGCCGGGCGCGCCCTCAAGCCTTCGGACCTCGGGCCGTGTACTGCCATTACTGCTGCGCGTGCTGTCGGAAGTTGTCCTTATTGATGACCAGTTCCTGCTGGACGCCGGGCCGGGCGTCGGCGGGCACGTTGAGCCGCGTGCCGTTGGCCGTCACTTCGAGCGCGCCGGCCAGCGAGCGCGCGTAGTTGAGCGTCAGCTTCTCCTGCGGGTTGTACTCCTCGGTCCGCCCGGCGGCCCAAGTGCCCGTCACCGGCGCCTGGCCGTCAACCTGCACGCGCACCCAGACCTCCTGATTGGCCTTGACGGTAACGGTCAGGCGGTCGGGCGGCGCGGGCGTCGGTGTGGCCTCGGCCTGCGCGGCTGGCGAAGGCTGGGCGGCGGCTGGCGGTGTGGCCTGCGCGTCGGCGCCGGCCTCCTCGCCAGAGCGGCGGTAGTAGTGGAGGCCGGCGTAGACGATCAGGACGAAGACGCCGAGGATGAAGAGACTGAGGATGGCCGTCGAGAGCGGCGAGCGCGAGGTCTCGCCCGTGTAGACGTGCGAGCGCCGCGTGTGGAGCGAAACCTCCTCGGTCTGCTCGCCGCGCTCGCGCGCCTCCTGCGCGTAGAGGTCGAGGGCACGGGCCTCGTCGAAGCCGACGTAGCGGGCGTAAGCCTTGATGAAGGAGCGGTTGAAGATGCCGCCGGGCAGGTGCTTGTAGTCGTCGGCCTCGATGGCTTCGAGGTGGCGCATGGTGATGCGCGTCTGCTCGGAAATTTCGCGCAGCGAGACGCCGCGCGACTCGCGCGCCCGGCGGAGCTGCTGGCCGAGCGTGCCGCCCTCGTTCGCCTGTTCGGTTGTCTTGGAACTCACCTGGCCTGCGTCTTCGATTGGACCCTCGCCTCCCCCGAACAACGGTCCTGGATAGGACTCGACAGCCCGGGTCGCCCCGCTTTAACCTGTGCCCGAAGTGCCACGCGCCACAATATAGTGTGGCGGCCGAAGTCGTGTCAAACTTTGGCCGCGCTGGCCTTAACCCACGCGTCTTGAACTTTGCGGCGCGCGGTGTTACGTTTGCGCACACCCGTTATTGTTCTGAGCGCGGTTTTAATTTTCACACCACAGAAGCGAGGTCTGAGCAGATGCCTCTCGAAGCACTCGGAATGGTCGAGACCAAGGGGTTCGTCGGCGCCGTCGAGGCCGCCGACGCGATGGTCAAGGCCGCCAACGTCCAGCTCATCGGCAAGGAGTACATCGGCGCCGGCTACGTGACGATCTTCGTCCGCGGCGACGTGGGCGCCGTCAAGGCCGCGACCGACGCGGGCGCGGCCGCCGCCCGCCGCGTCGGCGAGCTGGTCAGCGTCCACGTCATCCCGCGCCCGCACGGGGAGGTCGAACGCGTCCTGCCCCGCAACGGCCAGACCGGCTACAGCCCCGACGAGCGCGCCATCGGCGGCGGCGGGGGCGGCCAGCTCGGCGAGGGCGATCAGGGTCGCTCGCTCCCGGCCGGCGCCCGCGAGAACAATAAGGAGCGTAACAAGTGACAAGTGACGAGTGACAAGAAAGAGATTGTCTTTCCTCCTGTCACTCGTCACTCGTCACCTGTCACGGCCTTCGGAGAAGGCTCATGGCTTCCGACAAAGACCTTCAATCGGTCCAGCAGGCGCGCGATCTGGTCGAGGCGGCGCACCGAGCGCAGGTCCAGCTCGCGCGCTTCGACCAGGGTAAGATAGACCGCGTCTGCGAGGCGATGGCGCGCGCCGCCCTGCGCGAGGCCGCGCGCCTCGGCGCGATGGCGACCGAGGAGACGGGCTTCGGCGTCCCCGACGACAAGCGCGAGAAGAACCGCTTCGCCGCCGAGGACGTGTGGAACTTCTTCAAGGGCCTGCGCACGGTCGGCGTCATCAACGAGACGCCTGACGTGATGGAGATCGCCAGCCCGCGCGGCGTCGTCGCCGGCATCATCCCCTCGACCAACCCGACCTCCACGGCCATCTTCAAAATCCTCATCGCCATCAAGTCGCGCAACACCATCGTCCTGTCGCCGCACCCCTCGGCCGCCCGCTGCATCAACGAGACGGCTCGCGTCATGCGCGAGGCGGGCGTGCGTGAGGGGCTGCCGGCCGAGGCCGTCGGCTGCATGACGACCGCCACCATCGAGGGCACAGAGGCCCTGATGAAGCACAGGCAGACGGCCGTGATTCTGGCGACGGGCGGCATCGGCCTCGTGCGCGCGGCCTACTCTTCGGGCAAGCCGGCCTTCGGCGTCGGCCCCGGCAACGTCCCCGTCTTCGTCGAACGCACGGCCGACGTGCCCGTCGCCGTCCAGAACATCCTGACGGGTAAGTGCTTCGACAACGGGACCATCTGCGCCTCGGAGCAGGCCATCGTGGCCGACGCGCCGGCGGCGCGGCAGGTGCGCGAGGAGCTGGAACGGCAGGGCGCGCACTTCCTCTCGTCGGCCGAGGCCGACCTGCTGGCTAAGGTCGTCACCACGGGCCAGCGCACCCTGAACCCGAAGATCGTCGGCAAGTCGGCCGAGGTCATTGCCGGGATGGCCGGCATCACGCTGCCGCCGGGCACGCGCTGCATGGTGGCCGAGGTCGGCGGCGTCGGGCGCGAGCACCCGCTCTCGATGGAGAAGCTCTCGCCGATCCTGGCCTTCTACGTCGAGGACGGCCTTGAGCGCGGCGCGGCCCGCTGCTTCGAGATTCTGAGCTACGGCGGGATGGGCCACACGGCCGGCGTCCACACGCGCTCGCGCGACGTGGCGAGGGCCTTCGGCACGGAGATGCCGGCCTCGCGCGTCATCGTCAACTCGCCGACCACGCACGGCGCCATCGGCTTCTCGACGGCGCTCCCGCCCTCGATGACTCTGGGCTGCGGCTCGTGGGGCGGCAACGTCACGTCCGACAACGTCTCGCCGTGGCACCTGATGGACATTAAGCGCGTGGCCTTCGAGACGCGGCCCGTCCCGAGCAAGCGCCCGGCCCGGCCCGCGACACAGGGCGCGTCCGGCGGGGCGCTGCCCTCTCAACCCTCGCGCCGTCCGGCGCCGCAGGCGGCCCCGGCGGCCGGCGGCCAGATCAGCCGCGAAGAGATCGCGCGCATCGTTGACAGCTTCCTCGGCAGCCGGCAGCAGCAGGGCGCGGGCGGCGCGACGCAGGGGGCCGGACAGGCGCCGGGCACGCAGCCGCAGCCGTCGGCCGCGCCGCTGCCCGTCAGCCCCACGACCGCCTTCGTCCAGCAGGACGTGGACATCGAACCGCACCGCGTCTCGCCCTCGGATGGCGTGGCCCCGCAGCCATCGGCCGCGCCCAACGCGCAGCCGCCCGCTAACGGCGGCGGCGACAACGGCGTGGGGCGGGAGGCTCCTGCCCCCGCGCCCCGGCCTGCGCCGCGGGCCGACGGCGACGGCGGCAAGGCCGAAACAAAGCCTGCCTCGAACGGCCACCGCGCAGTGGATTTCGTCTGCGAAGACGACGTGCGCCGCGCCGTCCAGAAGGGCGAGAAGATTTACGTCAACGCCAAGACCATCATCACCCCGGCCGCCCGCGACATGGGCGAGGCGGCCGAAGTTTTCGCTAAGGCCTGAAAGGCGTGACGAGTGACGAGTGACGAGTGACAAGTAAAGAGCTTGTCTTTCCTCTTGTCACTTGTCACTCGTCACTCGTCACTGTTTTTATGTTTCTGGGCAAAGTCGTCGGCACGGTCTGGTCAACCAAGAAGGCGCCCGATCTTGAGGGCGTCCGTTTTTTGGTCGTGCACCCGTTCGACCTCGACAAGGAGCCGACCAAAAACATCGTCGTCGTGGCCGACCGCCTCGGCGCCGGCGTCGGCGAAGTGGTCATCTGCGCCTACGGCAAGGCCGCGCGCTCGGCCATCGGCGACCAGGAGATGTCCATCGAGGCCGCGGTCGTCGGCATCGTGGACCGCGTTGACTTACAGGAACAGATGGCCCGCTCCGACGAACTGATCGCGGAGGCCCGCGCCCTGCGGCCGAAGGAGTGATTAAGTGACAAGTGAACAGTGACGAGTGACAAGATGAAGGGACTTCTCCTTCCTGTCACTCGTCACTGTTCACTTGTCACGTCGAATTGTCACGTCGAACAATGGCTAACGAAGAGCTGATCTACCGCATCACGCGGGCCGTCTACGGGCGGCTGGGCGAGTCGGCCGACGAGCGCGTGGTCGAGCGGCTGGTGATGGACGTGTACCGCGCGGTCGAGCCGTTCGTGGGCGGGGGCGACGGCCGCGCGCGCGGCGCGGCTACGGGCGCCGCGAGGGGCGAGGGGCGCGCCGACCGCCTGGTCGTCTCGGTCTTCGGCATAGACAACCCCGGCATCGTCGCCGGCGTCTCGGAAATTCTGGCCGAGGCCGGCTGTAGCATCATGGACATCAATCAGACGGTCGTCAGCGGCAAGTTCGCCATGGTCATCATCGCCGACATTTCGCAGGCGCGCGAATCGGCCACGGCCCTCAAGGAGCGGTTCCGCGCCGGGGGCGAGCGCCTCGGCGTTCGCATCTACGCCCAGCGCGAAGACATCTTCAACTCGATGCACAGAATTTAGGAGGCGTGACGAGTGACACGTGACGAGTGAGAAGTAAAGAGCTTGTCTTTCCTCTTGTCACTCGTCACATGTCACTCGTCACGGCTTTTATGCTGCCTGAGATTTCTCGCCGGTGTCTGGTGTGCGGCGCGTCGGCCCGCGTGGGGGGGCGGTTCTGCCCGCAGTGCGGGGGCGATCTGCTGGCGCGCGAGGTGGAGCGCGAGCCGGGCGGCGCAGGGCACGAGGCGGCCGAGAGGGGCAGCGGGATAGAGACGCGCGAGGCTGGGGCGCCGGACGAGGCGCTGCCCGCGCTCGAAGTGCCGCCGGCGCGCGCGGGCGCAACTGTGATGGCAGAGCGCGAGCGGCGCGAGTTTCCGCCGACACGCGAAGCCGCGGCCGACGCGACGCGCGAGGGCGTGGCGGTGGCCGGCTCGCCGGCCGACTCCGCCCCCGCCGAGTCCGCCGCGGCCGATTCTAACCCGGCCGAATCTGAACCGGTCGGGGCGCGGCAGGGCGCCGGGCCGGCTGCCGACGAAGAGGACGAGGGCGAGGCGGGCGAGGCGGGCGAGACGGGCTGGGCCGGCAACCGGCGCGAGCGGGCCGCGGCGCGCGTCAGGGGCGTGAAGGATAATCTGAAGCCGCGCGTCGAGCGGATGCGCGACGACGCGCTCGTCGCCCTCGAAGACACGCGGGCCGACTCCGACTCGGGGCTGCGCTTCGTCATCATCGCCGTCGGACTCTTCCTGGTCTTCATCGTCTTTCTCATCCTGAACGTCTACGTCCTCGGCTGAGGCGGCCCCGGCAGGTCTTCATGGAGTACACACAGGCGGAAATCTTGCAGACCGTTCGCATGACCGAGATGGAGCATCTCGACGTGCGGACCGTCACGCTCGGCCTCAGCTTGCGCGACTGCACGCGCGACACCGTCGCCGCCACGGCCGACGCCGTGCGCGAGAAGATCGAGCGCGTGGCGGCGCGGCTCGTCCCCACCGTCAACGAGGTCGGCGACGAGTTCGGCATCAGCGTCGCCAACAAGCGCGTCTCGATCACGCCGGCCTCGCTCGTCGCCGGCCGGGCGCGCTCGGCCGAGGAGCTTTTGCCGCTCGCCCGCGCCATCGACGAGGCGGCCAAGACGGTCGGCGTGGACTTCATCGGCGGCTATTCGGCGCTCGTCCAGAAGGGCATGACCGAGGGCGACCGCGCCTTCCTCGACTCGATCCCGCAGGCCCTGGCCTCGACCGAGCGGCTCTGCTCGTCGGTCAACGTGGCGACGACGCGGGCCGGCATCAACATGGAGGCCGTCCGGCGCGTCGGCGAGCTGATTAAGGAGATGGCCGAGCTGACGCGCGACCGCGGGGGGCTGGCCTGCGCCAAGTTCGTCTGCTTCGCCAACGCGGTCGAGGACAACCCGTTCATGGCCGGCGCCTTCCACGGCGTCAGCGAGCCCGAGGCGGTCGTCAACGTCGGCGTCTCCGGCCCCGGCGTCGTCAACCACGCGGTCCGCCACGCGCCCGCCGACGCCCCGCTCGACGAGCTGGCCGAGATCATCAAGAAGCTCTCCTTCAAGCTCTCGCGCGCGGGCGAGCTGGTCGGCCGCGAGGCCGCGCGCCGCCTGGGCCTGCGCTTCGGCATCATCGACCTGAGCCTCGCGCCGACGCCCGTGCCGGGCGACTCTGTGGCCGAGATCATCGAGGCGATGGGGTTCGAGCGGGCCGGCGCGCACGGCACGACGGCCGCGCTCGCCCTGCTGACCGACGCCGTCAAGAAGGGCGGGGCGATGGCCTCCTCGTCGGTCGGCGGGATGAGCGGCGCCTTCATTCCCGTCTCCGAGGACGACGCGATGATCAAGGCCGCGCGGGCCGGCGCCCTGACTCTCGAAAAGCTGGAGGCGTGGACGAGCGTCTGCTCGGTCGGTCTCGACATGGTGGCCGTGCCCGGCTCGACCTCTGCCGAGACCATCAGCGCCATCATCGCCGACGAGATGGCAATCGGCGTGATGAACTACAAGACGACGGCCGTCCGCATCATCCCCGCGCCGGGCCGCGAGGTGGGCGACATGGTCGAGTTCGGCGGCCTGCTCGGCACCGCGCCGGTGATGCCCGTCAACGGCTTTTCGTCCGACGTGTTCATCCGCCGCGGCGGCCGCATACCCGCCCCCATTCATTCGCTGAGGAACTAAGCGACGCGGAGGTCTGTTGATGAGGGTAAGGCTCAAAGCTTCGGCGGTCGTCCTGGCCCTGCTGCTCGCGGGGCAGGCGGCCGCGCTGGCGCAGGGCGGCGACGACGGGGAGGCGGCCCGCAAGGCCGCCACGGCGCAGGCCAACGAGTCGGGGCGGGCTTTCGCCGAGGGCGACTTCGAGAAGCTGCTCGACTACACTTACCCGCGCGTGATCGAACTGGGCGGCGGGCGCAAGAAGCTGCTGGCCGACCTCAAGGCCGAGACGGGGAAGATGCGCGAGGACGGCTTCGAGTTCGTCTCCTACGAGGCGGGCGAGGCCGGCGAGCTGGTCCAGCTCGCCGACCCGAAGCTGACGGCCGTGATCCTGCCCGCCGTCCTGAAGATGCGCGCGGGCGGGCGCGTCTTCAGGCAGCCGTCCTACCTCGTCGGCGTCTCGACCGACGGCGGGCGGCGCTGGACTTTCATCAGCGGTTCGAGCCTCGACGCCGCGCGGTTAAAGCTCGTGCTGCCCGAGGCGGGCGACAGGCTCAAGCTGCCGAAGGTGGGCGAGCTGGAGATCGAGTCGCAGTGAAGACAGGGCCGCGTTGAGGCGCGGGCGAGGCGGCGGCGGTGCCGCGCGGCCCGCCGGGCCGGGAGGAGAAGGGAACAGTGGAAGCTCTGGGGATGATCGAGTGTCGCGGGCTGGTGGCGATGATCGAGGCGGCCGACGCGATGGTGAAGGCCGCCAACGTCAGGCTGGTCGGCTACGAGAAGATTGACGCGGGGCTGGTGACGGCCATCGTGCGCGGCGAGGTCGGCGCGGTGCGGGCGGCCGTGGACGCCGGCGCGGCGGCCGGGCGCAGGGTGGGCGAGGTCGTCGCCACGCACATCATCGCGCGCCCGCACGGCGAGGTGGACGAGGGCATCCCGGTCCTCAGGACCGGCGAGACGACGCGCAAGAAGATCGCCGGCTCGGTCAGGGGCGGCGGGCGCGACTGACCGGCGGCGGGGCGGCGGTCGGGGGCGGTCGGCGGCGGTCAGCCTGCGGTCGGCCCCGCCCCGGGCGCTTCCGAACGCGGGGCGGGAGGATGACGGGGTGAACGCCGCGCTGAGAACAGCCGAGCCCGCGGCCGCCGAAGGCGGGGAGGCGCACGCCTGCGCCAACTGCGGCGAGCCGCTACGGGGGCCGTACTGCCACGGCTGCGGCGAGAAGTCCGCGGACGGGCGCGACCTCTCTTTGCGTCACTTCGCGGCCGAGGCCGCGCAGGAGCTGACGAGCGTCGAGCGGTCGAAGCTGCTGCGCACCGCGCGGGCACTGCTCTTCCGTCCGGGCCTGCTATCGGTCGAATACTTCTCGGGCCGCCGCACCCGCTACCTCAAGCCGCTCAACCTCTGCCTGGCCGTCTTCGCCCTCAGCCTCTTCTTCTACTCGGCTTACAAGCCGGTCTCGATGTACGACCTCGAACGCTTCGTCAGGCAGGACCAGACCGGGGCCTTTGAGAAGATCACGAACAAATGGGCCGAGCGCAAGGGCCTGCCGCGCGAGGCGCTGGTCGAGCGCATCGGCGACAAGTGGCAGGGCTTCATGTCGCTCTTCCAGCTCCTCAACGTCATCCTCTTCGCCCTGCTCCTGCAACTCGTCTACCTCTTCTCGCGCCGCTACTTCGTCGAGCACCTCGTCTTCGCAATGCACTACGTGGCCTTCTCGGTGCTGACGGTCGTCATGCTCTTCCCGGTCTACCTGCTGACCGGCATCAACCCCACGCCGGTCACCAAGACGCTCGCCGTCTTCAAGTGGCTCGTCGATCTCGTCTACATGTTCTTCGCCGTCCGGGCCTTCTACGGCCACCGGCCGGCCGCGGCGCTGCCGCTCTCGCTCCTCCTGATCGGCGGCTACTTCGTCTGCTACGTGACTGTCTACGTCGGCGCGCTGCTGGCGGCGGCCGTCAGCGTCGCCAAGATGTAGGCCCACGCCTATGAGGTTAGCCGCGGGACGGGCGGCCCACGGCGGCTCGAAAATCGAAGCGGGCGGCGAAGCACCTCGGCCTCGCCGCCCGCCCTCGTTTGGCCCCGCGCCCCTAAGCCCGCCTCTCAAGGTGCCGCGGCGCGGAGCGCGTTGAAGAGGAGCGGGTAGGTGGCGAGCGACTGGGCGCGGTACTGCGGGCGGAAGCCGAAGAGGACGACGCGGCCCCGGCCCAGGCGGGCCTCGACTAGCGCGGCCTTGCCCCGCAGGCGCTCGCCGCCGAGGAGCCAGCCCGACAGCAGCGGGTCGGCCCGCTCCGGGTAGCGCGCGACGACGCGGACGCGACCACGCGCCTCTGCCTCGCCCGCGACCTCGAAGGCCGGCGAGTCTTCGACCCAGGCGATTGACTCGCGCGGCATCCCGGCCGCGAGCGGGTGCGAGGTGTCGAGCTCGACGCGCAGGATCGAGCCGGGCACGTAGAACTCTGTCTGCCGGAGGCCGGCCGTCACGTCGCGGACGGGCAGGGCGAGCTGCTCGACGGCGAAGTCTGAAGCCTCGTTGAGCGTGACGAGCGTGCCGCCCTGCTCGACGAACTCGCGCAGCGCCCTCACGCCCTCCGCGCCCAGGCCGCCCGCGAACTCGTCCGGCATCGCCCCCTTGCGGTGGCCTTCGAGGAGAACGCGCGCCGGCTGGTCTGGGATGACGACGGCGTCATACTTCGCGCGCAAACCTCCGGCCCGCACGTCGCCGTCGGTGACGGAGGCGTAGGGCAGGCCGTGCTGCTCGAAGACCCAGCGCGTCCACCCCTCGTCCATCGAGGCGGCGTGCGACCTGTAGAGCGCCGTCCGCGGCCGCGCGTTCTTCGGGCCGTGCGCCGCGCCGAGGCCGCAGCAGCGCCACGCGCCCGCGTCGGCCGCCGCCCGCCGTCGGAGCCGCACCGGCGCGCTGACGGGCGCGGCCTCGACGCCCGCGAGCAGCGAGAGCGTGTGCGCCGTCACGTCGTAGGGCGGTAGGGGCCGCCCGTCCGCGTCGCGCAGGTCCGGGTAGGTCTGCCTTTCGAGCAGGGCTTTGGCGAAGGCGCCGTAGGGCTGGGCCAGTGGGACGACGACGGTGCCCGCCGGGTAACTAGGCCGGCCGGCCGCGGGCGTGCCGGCGCGGTAGAACTCGACGCCGCCGCGTTCGAGGATGCGCAGCACGGGGCCGCGGTTCGGCGCCGGGGGCATGACGAAGCCCCACAACTCGCCGGTTCGGCGCGGGCGCACGGCCTCGCCGGCGACCTCGTAGAAGCGCCCGAGCCAACGCTCGCGGTTGTCGGCGGCGTGGCCGAGGAGCTTGAAGGCTGCGGCCGTCATGTAGTTGGTGATGTCTGAGAGGCGCCACTCGCCGCCGCGCCAGACGACGGGGAAGTTCTCCGAGGGCTTCTGCGGATGGTAGCCGCGGTCGCCGCCGCGCAACTGCTCGAAGCTGACTGTGAGCGGCGAGGCCATGCGCGCCGAGGCCGTCTCGGAGAGGATGCGGACGCCGCCGTGGTAGTGCGAGTAGGCGCGGGCCGGCGTCCAGGCGTCGTAGCTGGAGTTCCATGTGATGCCCTGATAACCCTCGTTCAGCATGGCCTTCGCCACCGAGACGCCAAGCTCCGTGTAGCCCTCGACGAGCTGGCGCGGCACGTTCGGCTCGACCGGCCGCATGTAGGGCGGCAGGAAGAGGCGCGAGCCGTAGGCGCCCTGCTGGTGGATGTCGTGGACGATCTGCGGGCGCCAGACGTTGTGGATTTTGTCCACGGTCAGTTGCGTCTCGGCCTGCGTGAAGGCGTACCAGTCGCGGTTGTTATCGTGGCCGATGTACTTGTGGTACAGCTCGGGCGGCGTGGTGCCCTCGTAGGGCGTGCCGAGCGTGCGGTCGTACCAGCGCTTGACGATGTCCACGCCGTCCGGGTTCAGGGAAGGCACGAGCAGGACGACGGTTTCGCGCAGGATTTTTTTGATCTCCGGGTCGTCGGAAGAGGCGAGCCGGTGCGCGATGAGCGTCGAGGAGAGCGTCGAGCCGACCTCGGTCGAGTGGATGCCGCAGGTGATGAGGACGACGGCCCGGCCGCGCCTGATAAGTTCGGCGGCGCGGCGGTCGGCGTCGCGCCCGAGCGTGCGCGGGTCGGCGAGCTGGCGCTGTACGGCCTTGAACTCTTCGAGGCGCGCGAGGTTCTCGGGCGCGCTGATGGTCGCCATCACGAAGGGCGCGCCCAACGTCGTCTTCCCCAGCTCCTCGAAGCGCACGCGGTCGCTCGCCGAGTCGAGCCGGCGGAAGTACTCGACGACGCTCGCCCAACTCGCCAGCCTGCGGTCTTCGCCCGGCTCGAAGCCGAGCACCTCTTTCGGCGCGGGCACGGCCGCGGCCGCCGTCGGCGCGTGGGTCGGCGCGGGCGCGTGCCCGGTGCGGGGCCGGGTCGCGTTCGTTGCGGTCGGGGCCGCCTTCGTTCCGGCCTGTGCCGAAGGGCGCGGCTGCTGCGGCGCGGCCGAGAGCAGAGACAAGAGGAGTGCGAGCGAGATTGTGCTTCTGAACATAACGGGGACCGAGGCTCCGGCGGAAGTTTTCCTGCGCTAATCGGGGACTGGCGCAGAGTGTAGCACAGGGGGCCGCAGGTTGATTGGCGCGCGTGGCCGCGTGTAAAGTAGCGCCGTCCTGGTTCCCGCTACGCTCTCCCTTTCCGCCGAACTCGGAGGACAGAAAAATATGTCGAGTGACGCTCTTGACGCGTCGAAGTCCGTCGCGGCCGTGAACGAGTACCCGGACAAGGTCGGCGAGAGGCCCGACGACCCGCGCGCCGCCTCCTTCCGTCCCTACATCCCGGCTGGCGTCGAGTTGCCGGAGCTGACCGTCCGGGCCGTCGTCGTCGGCACGCTGCTCGGGATGATCTTCGGCGCCTCGTCGCTCTACCTCGTCCTCAAGGTCGGGCTGACGGTCAGCGCCTCGATCCCCGTCGCCGTCATCTCACTCACGCTCTTCCGCGTGCTCTCGAAGGCCGGCGTGAGAAACGCGACCATCCTTGAGAACAACATCGCGCAGACGGCCGGCTCGGCGGGCGAGTCAATCGCCTTCGGCGTCGGGGTCACGATGCCGGCCATCATGATCCTCGGCTTCGACCTCGAACTGACGCGCGTGCTGCTGGTCTCGGTGCTCGGCGGACTGCTCGGCATCCTGATGATGATCCCGCTCAGGCGGGCGCTCATCGTCCAGCAGCACGGCGTCCTGAAGTACCCGGAGGGGACGGCCTGCGCCGAGGTGCTGAAGGTCGGGGCGTCGGACGAGTCGCGGGCGGCCGCCTCGGAGGAGGCGCGGGCCGAGTGGGCCGGGGCCGAACGTGGCGAGTCGCGCGATGCGGCGCGCGGCGGCGGGCAGACCATCTTCGCCGGCTTCGGCATCGGCCTGGTCTACGCCACGCTGATGAAGTCCTTCTACGCCTGGAAGGAGTACCCGACGAAAATCTTCGGCGCGCCCTTCAACGCCGCCTCAGTCTCTCTGGAGAACTCGCCGGCGCTGCTCGGCGTCGGCTACATCATCGGGCCGCGCATCGCCTCGATCATGGCGGCGGGCGGCGTGCTCTCCTACCTCGTGCTGATCCCGGCCATCAAGTTCTTCGGCTCGGGGCTGCCCGAGGTGCTGCCGCCGGGCAACAAGCTGATCGCCGACATGGGGCCTGACGACATCCAGGGCGCCTACGTCCTCTACATCGGCGCGGGGGCGGTGGCGGCCGGCGGCATCATCAGCCTGGTGCGGTCGCTGCCCGTCATCTGGAGCGGGCTCAAAGGTGGCCTGCGCGACATCCGCGCCGGGCAGTCGCGCGCCGGGGCCGTGCCGCGCACCGACGAAGACCTCTCGATGAGGTTCGTGCTCGCCGGCATCGCCGCGCTGGTGGCGATGATCATGATCTTTCCGCAGCTCCACCTGCAATTCAACCTGCTCGGGGCGCTGCTGATCGTGGCCTTCGGCTTTCTCTTCGTGACGGTCTCGTCGCGGCTGACGGGCGAGATCGGCTCCTCGTCGAACCCCATCTCGGGGATGACGGTGGCGACGCTGCTCCTGACCTGCCTCATCTTCCTCCTCATCGGCTGGACCGGGCCGGTCTACTACGTGACGGCGCTCTCCATCGGCGCCATCGTCTGCATCGCCGCGTCGAACGGCGGCACCACCTCGCAGGACTTGAAGACGGGCTTCCTCGTCGGCGGCACGCCGTGGCGCCAGCAGGTCGCCATCCTCATCGGCGCCGGCGCCTCGGCCCTGATCCTCGGTCCCATCCTGCTCAGCCTCAACGAGGCGGGCAGCGTCTACGTGCCCGTCGCCCAGATGAGCCTGCCGGCCGAGGTGCGGCCCGCAGACCCCGCCGGGCTGACGCAGGTCGAGCGCGTGCCGGGCGGGCAGGGCATCGAGGATGCGAAGGAGTACCGCGTCTGGCACAAGGTTGACGAGCAGGCGTCGCCGGCCGGCAAGTACCTCGTTGACCCGGACGGCACGCCGCGGTACTACGTCGATCCCGGCATCAACGGCACGCGCACGACGACCGCCGCCGGCACCACCGTCGAGAAGTTCCGCGCGCCGAAGGCCACGCTGATGTCCTACATCATCAAGGGCATCCTCGACCGGCAGTTGCCGTGGGGGCTCGTCCTCCTCGGCGTGATGATCGCAATCGTCCTTGAGATGGCCGGCATCCCTTCGCTGGCCTTCGCCGTCGGCGTCTACCTGCCGCTCTCGGCCTCCTCGCCGATCTTCTTCGGCGGGATGGTCCGGTGGCTGGTTGACCGGCACCTGCGGCGGCGGCTGGCCGGCCGCAACCTGACCGAGGAACAGCTCGTGGCCGAGGGCGACAAGAGCCCCGGCGTGCTGCTCGCGTCGGGGTACATCGCGGGCGGCGCGCTGGCCGGCATCTTCATCGCGTTCATGGCCGGCGTGCTGGTTGACTTCAACGAGCGGGCGTCCGGATGGGCTGAGGCGAACAACCCACTCTACGAGGGGCCGTACTCCGACCTCTACTCGGTCGTGCCGTTCGTGCTGCTGGCCTGGATGCTCTACGCAGTCGGCCGCGGGCGACTCCTGGGCGGCGGGGGTGGCGACGCGGGGCCGCCCCCGTCGGCGAGCACGCCCCCGCCCCCGCCGACGTTCGTGAAGTAGACGCTTGACGGCGCGGGGGGCGAATGTAAAATGGTCGGGCGCGCGCGGCGGCCTCGAACGAGCGGCTGCCGGACTAGCGCGCCCGACCTTTACGGCCCGCCGAGCGCGCGAGCCGTGCCCGCCCGACGCGAACCGAATTTCACCCGCCTCCCCGAACGCCGCCGCCGTAACGTGCGCCGCCGGCACCCTCAGGCCCTAAGAGAATCAACGCGATGAAAAGTCTTCAGCACGCCACCCGTTTACTCGCCCTGACCCTGGCCCTTCTGCTACCCGTGGCCGCGCGCGCGCAGGCCACGGCCGCCCCCGCGGCGGAGCCGGCCGCCGCTGCCAATGCCGGCAGCGCCCCCCGACCGCAGCCGGCCGCGGCCGACACACCCGCGAATGTGGTCCGAGCCTTCTACAAGGCGCTCAACGAGCGGCGCTTCCGCGAGGCGTTCGCGCTCTCGGTCTACGCCGCCGCCGTCGAGGGCCTGAGCGCCGAGGAGTTCGAGGACCTGCGCCCGGACTTCGAGCGCAACGCGGCCTTCGTCCCGCCGAGCGTCGAGGTGACGGGCGAGGTCGCTAACGGCGACGCGGCCAGCGTCTTCATCAGGCCGATTGACCGCGGCGAGGAGGCGCGCTCCGAGGAGGTGAGGCTGATCCGCGAGGGCGGCCGCTGGATCGTGGGCGAGCGCGCGGACCTCGAAGCCGTCCGGCGCGAGGGCAAAAACTTCTTCTTCCGCGCGCGCGTCGAGGCGCACCACGAGGAGGTCGAGCGGATGCTCGGACGCATCGCGGCCGCGCAGTTAGTTCACGGCGCGCAGCACGGCGGTCAGTTCGGCGACCTCGGGGCGCTGGTCCGCGCCGGCCTCGTCCCGGCCGACCTGCTCGGCACAGACTCGACCGGCTACCGCTTCACGGTGATGCTCGGCAAGGGCGGCCGCGCCTGGGCCGCGCGCGCCGAGCCCGAGCGTTACAACCGGACCGGCCAACTCTCCTTCTACTCCGACGGCTCGGGCATCCAGAAGAAGGACAACGGCGGTAAGCCCCTCAAGACCTCCGCGCCGAAGTGAGGCACGCGGCAAAACAGGCGAGACGGCCCCCGCGTCTGAGTCTCGACGCGGGGGCGCGGCCGAGGGGCGCGAGGGGGCGGCGGTGAGATTGCGATGAAGAAGAAAACTCGGGCGGGCACGCTGGCCGGGCTCTGCTGCCTGCTGCTGCTGGCGGCGGCAGCGGCCGCGCTGGCGATACGGGCGCAGGAAGATTCGGACGATGGGGAACCGGCGGGGGGCTCGGTCGTCTTCGGCCGGGCCGTCTACGAGGAGACGGGCCGGCCGGTCAGGCGTGCCCGCGTCGTCATCTTCAGGCCCGACGGGAAGGGGCCGGAGATTTCAGCCATCACCGACGCCCGCGGCGAGTTTCGCGCCGAGGGAGTGCGGGCCGGGCGCTACTACGTTACCGTGGATGCCGCCGGCATCGTCTCGCCCATCAGCCTCACGCCCGTCGAAGACCTTCAGGGCGGCGCCGCCCCCGACCTGGCCGCCGCCGCCGGCTTCTTCGATGAGATCGTGGTTGACGGGAAGGGCGAGCGGGAGCTGACGGTCCGCGCGCGACGCGGCGCAGCCCTCACGGGCCGCGTCGCCTACTGGGACGGCGAGCCCGCCCCGAACGTCACTGTCCACGTCATGCGGCGGGCCGGCGGGCGGTTCGCCAAGTTCGTGCTCGGGATGAGCCGCAGCTCGATGTACTCGCTGCGCACGGACGACCGCGGCGTCTACCGCGTGGCCGGCCTGCCGCCCGGCGAGTACGTCGTCGCCGTCTCCGAGGCGGCCGACCACACCGGCCGCAACCCGCGCGAAAGCTTCATGGACGACGGCCTCGCCGAGATGCTCTTCGGCCAGCAGTTTTTGATGACCTTCCACACCTCGGCCGTGAGCCTGAGGGAGGCCACGGTCATCCGCCTCTCGGCCGGCGAGGAGCGCGCCGACGTTGACATCACCGTGGGCGCACGCGATGTCTACTCGGTGGCCGGCGTGGTCCGCTCGCGCCGCGACGGCCGGCCCGTGGCCCGAGCCAGAATCGTCATCCGGCGTCATGGCGAGGGCAACCTTGAACTTGAGGGGGCCGAAGCGGCGTCCGGGCCGGGCGGGGATTCGCGCTTCGCCACCACCACCGACGCGGAGGGGGGCTGGAGGTTCAAGGAACTGCCCGAGGGCACCTACACCATCTCGGCGGCGCCGCCCGAGGATTACTCCATCACCGGCGTCAACATGAACACATCGATTAACACGAACTTCTCGACGAGCACGAACATCAATCTCAACAGGAACTCCGCCCGCGGCGGCAACTTCGGCGAGCCTCCGCCCCCGCGCAAGCGTCTGTCGCCGGTGCGACGCGAGCTGAGGGTGACGGGCGACGTGGCCGAGTACCTGATCGAACTCGGCGAGGGAGCGAGCGTCTCGGGCACCGTCACGGTCGAGGGCGGCGAGCCGCCGTCGTATCAGACGGTCTGGGCCACGCCCGAGGGGATGGGAGAGGGGGCGTTCGTCCTGCACAGCGGCGAGATCGATCAGACCACCGTCCGCGACGGCGCCTTCACGCTCGACGGGCTGGCGCCCGGCCGCTACTTCATCCGCATAGACGCCTTCAACCCGCTCGGCAACTTGTACCTCAAGTCGATCACCTGGAACGGCAGGGACCTGACGCGCGAGCCGCTCGAAGTAACCGAGGGCGCGCGCCTGCGGGGCGTGCGCGTCGTCTACGCGGCCGGGCCGGGGAGGGTGACGGCGCGCCTCGTCGGCCCGCGGGCCGGCGCCCCGAACGGCCTCAACGTCTACTTCGTCGCGCCCGACGAGGCGCGCGACGGCTGGACGCCTCTGCGCGCCCCCGCCTTCTGCTCGACCGGCTCGGGCGACTCGTGCGAGGTCGCCCTCGCGCCGGGCGATTACCTGATCGTGGCGCTGCCCGGGCCGGCGGGCCGGCGCGCGTCGCAGGCCGAGGTGAGGGCACGCGCGGCCGCGGCGCCGCGCATCTTCGTGCGGTCGGGCGAGACGAGGCAGGTCGAGGTGGCCGCGCCTGCTACGAAGTGAGGGGCGATGACCGAGCTGTTGCGCAAGATTGCCGTCAGGCTGCGCGATTACGTCGGTAACCGCCGGTGGGCGCCGCGGCGCAGCGTGAGGCTGCCCGTGTTGGTCGCGCTGCTCGACGAGCGGGCCGTCGCGCAGCCGACGCTCGCCGGCCACACGCGCGACCTGAGCGAGAGCGGCCTCGGGCTGGTCCTGCCGGCCGTCCGCCTCGGCGACCGCTACCTGACGGGCGGCGGCCAGACGCTCCGCGTCACGCTCCAACTGCCCGGCACACACGTCCGCCTCTACGCCACGCCGGTCCGCTACGAGCGGCTCGAAGGCGAGGGCGAGGAGCGCGGCTACCTGCTCGGCCTCAGCCTCTCCGAGACGGAGGACGCAGACCGCCAGAAGTTTCTCGACTACCTCAGGAGCGTAGGGAAGTGATGAGCGGTGAGGCGGGCGCGGCCGTCATCTCGTGAAGGCGAGGCGGCCGAAGGCGGCGGGGACGTGAAACTGCGGCTCGGGCGTGTGGGTCGGGAGCCAGGCGAGGTAGCGCAGGCGCGGGTCCGGGCCGGCGCAGCGGAAGAGGTTGCAGAGCCACCCGTCGCCCGCCCGGGGCCGGCGGCCGAAGGCCGACCACGGCACCCGCATGGCGATGACCACTTCACCTTCCGAGACGCGCGCGGCGACACTCATGCCCGAGGCGTAGTCCCAGTCGGTCTCTCGCGCGTCGGGCCGCCAGCGGATGGCGAGGTCCAGCCACTCGCCGGTGGGCGCGGCCTCGAACTCGAAGTAACGCTCGGGGGCCGCAGGGTCGGGCGCGACGAAGAGTTCGCACACGTCTCGTTCCCAGAGGCCGACGGTCTTGCGGTCGAGCCGCGGGGCCGCGGCGACGACGAGCGGCCCCGACTGGCGGCAGCGGAAGAGCGCCACCATCCCGCCCTCGCACCAGGCGAGCCGCGCCTCGGCGTGCTGACCGGGCGACGCCTCATCGCCCGACCAGAGCCGCCGGATGAGAACGGGCCGAGCGCGCGCCCAGACCTCGTGCCCGAACTCACCCGCGCGCAACTCGCCCTCGCACCACGCGGCCTCGACGACGTTCGCGCCTTCACCCTCTCCGCCCAAGCCTTAACCCTCCACGCTCCGCCGAAGCCCCCGACTGCTGACAGAAGCCTTAGCGGACAGAAGCCCTAGATGTCGTCGGACGTGCCGCCCCGCCGGTCGCCGTCCCACAGCCTGACGGCCCAGAGCCAGACGAGGCCGGGCACGACGAAGAAGAGGCCGACGGCGACGGCCACCGCGCGGGGCGAGAGCCCCAGCCGGTCGAGCGCCTCACCCGTCGCGTAGTTCGAGGCCGCGAGCATCAGCGAGAGCAGCATCATCTCGGCCGCGAAGACGCGCCCGCGGAACTCGTCCCCGACCATGCCCTGCAACAGCACGGTCGAGAACCCCCAGAGGATGCTGCCGCCGAGGTGCGCCGCGGCCACGAAGACCGCCGCGAGCAGCAGCCCCGGCGCCAGCCCGAAGAGCGCGTAGAAGAGGCCGGCCACGACGAACGACCAGCCGATGGTCTGCTCCATCTGCCGCCGCGTGCCCGAGAAGAAGCGGCGCGCGACGACGGGGCCGACGGCCGTGCCCACGCCGCGCGCCGCGTAGAGGGCGCTGACGCCGAGCGCGGTCTTGCCGCCGAGCTGGAAGACGCGCTCGCCGAAGACCGCCAGCAATGTCAGGATGCCGCCGCCCACGCACCATGCCGGCTTGACCAGGAGCAGCGCCATCACGCGCGGCCTCCGCCGCACGTAAGCCGCGCCCTCGGCCGTCTCGGCAAGCCCGAGCGCGCCCCCCAGCGTCAGCTTCCGCCTCTCGCGCGGCGGGCGCCGCGGCAGCCTCACCGCCGCCACGAAGACGGCCGAGAGCAGGTAGGTCAGGGAGTCGAGCGCGAAGGCCGCCGTCGAGCCGAAGGCGGCCGTCATCACCCCGCCGACGGCCGCCCCCAGCGTCAGCATCGCCGACCACGTGACCGAGGTGATCGTGTTGGCCGTGACCAGCTCTCGCTCGGCCACGACCGAGGGAACGGCGGCCGACTTCGCCGGCTCGAAGAAGGCCGAGAGGGTGAGCTGCACCGCCGTCAGCGCGTAGACCAGCCAGAGGTCTTCGGCGCCGCGCACGAGCAGGAAGCCGAGGACGACCACGGCCCTTCCCACGTCGCAAACGATCATCACGGCGCGGCGGTCGAAGCGGTCGGCGATAGTGCCGGCCAGCGGGCCGAGCACGACGCTCGGCACGAAGCGCGCGACCAGCACGAGGCCGACCGCGCGCCCAGAGCCCGTCAGTTCGAGGACGAGCGTGTAGAGCGCGATGGTGTTGAACCAGTCGCCGAGCTGGCTGACGACCTGCCCGAGCCAGAGGCGGCGGAAGTTGGCGTTGCGCCGCAGCAGCTCGACGATGCCGACCTGCCCGGCGCCAGCGCCGCCCGATGTCTCTGCCGCACTCAAGCCCGTTTCGCTTCCGGCCCCGCTGAAGTCAGGGACGAAGGTTGCGCCCGCCGCCGGGCCGTTGTCAAACGCGGTTCGTCCGCGGTTCGTCTTGGCCGCACGAGCCACGCGCCCGCGTTGCGCGTGGCGCGCGTCGGTGCTCGCGTCCGTCCCGCCGATTGCCGCGGGGCCATGCGCTTCTTTATCATTCCCGGCCATGCCGGAACCGCTGAGCGTCAGTTTCGAGAGCCCGCAGAGCGGCTGGATGTCTCTGCGCCTGCGCGCGGGCGGGCGCGAGTTCGTCACGGTCGTCGCGCACCGGCCCTACGACTCCCTGCGCGACCTGCTCGCCGCGCTCGCCGCGCTGCTCGAAGGCGGCGCCCCGGCCGCCGTCAGGTGGAACGCCGAGCCAGAGGAGTTCGACTTCCACCTCTCGGCCGACGGTGACGGCGCGCGCCTCGGCGTCGTGCGCCACGCTGGCCGCGGCCGGGCCGACGCGGGCGAGGAGGTCTTCGAGTACCGCGGCCCGCTCCGAGACCTGTGCCGCCCGTTCTGCGAGGAGCTATGCACGCTCGCCGAGCGGGGCGAGACCGACGAGTTCGAGCGCAACTGGCGCCGCCCGTTCCCAGAGTCGGAACTGCGCCACCTCTGCGCCGCGCTCGGTGAAACGCGCTGACGTTTGCGTGGGTTGTGTCTGCCGGTTGCCGAAGTTTGAAGTTGTAGGGCGGGAGCGGGAAGAGACCGCGAAAGATTGATGCGATGAATTGAGCTCGCACGAGACGCCCCGCCCGAGCCCGACGCTTTCCCCTTCGGCCGCGCCGTCGCCCTCGAACTCCACCGCCGGATGTAAGACTGCCGCCCCGAGGTCAAACTGCGCGCGCCGTCATCATGACCCGTCAGCCTGACCGCGGGCGCGGCCCACGGTCCCGCATCGCAACCCCTCCAT
This sequence comes from Pyrinomonadaceae bacterium, assembly GCA_035645715.1. Taxonomy (GTDB): domain Bacteria; phylum Acidobacteriota; class Blastocatellia; order Pyrinomonadales; family Pyrinomonadaceae; genus QHXN01. The sequence continues at coordinate 114,417 of DASQMB010000004.1, read as the reverse complement.
TCACGTTTTCTCGCCGGTCCTTAACAAATTCCAGATCCCTGCGCCCCGGCACGGGGGTTGTTAAAGGATAACCGCGCGGCTTGCAGGAGCGCCGCACGCGCGCTCCGCGAACCCTCCGCACGGGGTTCGTAAAGCCGCGCCAATTCTCGCAATAGCGCGCCGGCCGTTTTGCCCGCGGCCGGCCCACGAAGACAGGGGAGTTAAGTCGGCCCGTAGCGCGCGCCGCCCCTCCCCGCCGCAACTCACCCGGCACGGCGGCCTTTCCGGTGCCACACGAAGAGAGGTACGCCGCCTGCCCCCGGCCGTCGCCGTCAGTGAGTGCCGCGTTGCTCCCGGCACTCACTCACGGCGGCGGGTCCGTTTCGGGATGAGTGGCGGCCTCGCGGCGGGCTTCATTTCAACGTTCCGGTGCCGTGAAGTCCGGGGCGTCGGCTTAATGGTCGGGAGACGAGTGTGAGTCTCATCAACATGTCCGATTACAAAGGGGCGGCGCGGGGCTACTGGCTGGTGCTCGCCGCGGCGGGCGCGCTGGTGGGCGGGTGGGCCGCCTGGCACCTGTCTGCGCTCGCGCCGGCGGCCTGGGCGCAGCTCGTCCTGCTCGCCAGCCTCTCGCTCGTCTCGGCCGTCCGCCCGGTCCGCGTTCCCGGCACGAGCGCGAGCCTGACGGCCGGCGATTGCTTCACCTTCCTCGGCGTCATAATGCTCGGCGCCCCGGCCGGCGTCGCGCTCGCCGCGCTCGACGCCTTCGTCGGCTCGGCTTACATGACTCGCCGGGGCGCGAGCCGCCTCGCCTCGACCGCCGGCGCGACCGTGGCGACCTTCGCCTCAGGCCACCTCTTCTATTTCGTGCTCGCCGCCGTCGGCACGGCCGCGCCGGGAACGGCGTACACGCTCGAACAGCTCGCGCTGCCGCTGCTGGCGATGGCGCTCGCGCAGTATGCCGCGGCCGGGACCTTCGTGGCGACGATGACGGCCCTCAAGAGCGGGCGCCCCGCCTGGCGCGTCTGGCGCGAGGGCTACCAGTGGGTCTCCCTGAGCGTGCTGGCGGGCGCACCGGCCGCCGCCCTCGTCTACATAGCGACGGCCCGCTTCGGCGCCTTCTACGTCGCCGTGAGCGTGCCCGTCGTCGTCGCCGTCCTCGCCACCTACGAGACCTTCTTCGAGCGCGTGGCCGAGAAGACGCGCGAGGCTGCCGAGATGAGCCGCCTCCACCTCGCCACCGTCGAGGCGCTCGCCACGGCCATCGACGCCAAGGACCAGACTACCCACTGCCACGTCCGCCGCGTGCAGCTCTACTGCGCGCGCCTGGGCGAGCTGATGGGCCTCTCGGCGAGCGAGCTCAAGGCGCTCAGGGCCGGCGCGCTCCTGCACGACGTGGGCAAGCTGGCCGTGCCCGACCACATCCTCAACAAGCCCGGCGGCCTGACCTCGGCCGAGTTCGAGAAGATGAAGATTCACGCCACGGTAGGCGCGCAGATTCTCGAACGCGTCGGCTTCCCGTACCCGGTAGTGCCGGTGGTTCGCCACCACCACGAGCGCTGGGACGGCGCGGGCTACCCCGACGGCCTCAGGGGCGAAGAGATTCCGCTCGCGGCCCGCATCCTGGCCGTGGCCGACTGCTTCGACTCGGTGCGCGAGGACCGCCCATACCGCCGCGGGATGAGCCGCGAGGAGGCTTGCGAGCTGCTCGGCCGCAACGCCGGCACCCACTTCGACCCGCGCGTCGTCTCGCTCTTTCTTAGCCACCAGCCCGAGTTCGAGCGCGAGATAGAGGAGCAGGGGCTCGAACACCGCGGCCTCACCGTCGAGGAGGTCCAGGACCGCGAGCTGCTCGAAGCGGGCACGGCCGCGCCGGGCGCCGGCGCCGCGAGCGCGCCGAGGCGCGACTCGGGCGAGGCCCCCTTCTACCTCAGCCAGATTACGAACGCGCACCGCGAGGTGTATTCGCTCTACGAGATCGCCCGCACCTTCGGCTCGTCGCTCGACATCGAAGACACCGTCACCGTGCTCGTCAACAAGGTCGGCCACGTCGTCCCGTTCGACCTCTGCGCCGTCTACCTGCACGACGAGATGAAGGGCTACGCCGCGGCGGCGCACGTCGCGGGCCGCCACGCCGATTTGCTGCGCGGCCGGGCCGTGGCGCCGGGCGAGGGCGTGGTCGGCTTCGTCCTCGCCAACCGCCGCCCCTCGTACCTGCTCGACCCGATGCTCGACTTCGTCGGCGTCGAACTGCCAGAGGGCTGCCGCTTCCGCTCGATGGCGGCGCTGCCTCTAATCAAGGACGAGCGGACGCTCGGCGTGCTCGCCGTCTACTCGCACGAGCCGAGCCGCTACACCGACGATCACCTCCGCCTGCTCGAAACCGTGGCGCGGCTCGCCTCGGACGCGCTCTCCAACGCCGTGCAGCACGCCGCGGCCGAGTCGAACGCCCTGACCGACACGCTGACGGGGCTGCCGAACGCGCGGGCCATGTACGTCCGCTTCGAGCAGGAGGCGGCGCGCGCGCGCCGCACGGGCCGGCCCTTCCAGGTCGTCATGCTCGACCTCGACGACTTCAAGCAGGTCAACGACACCTACGGCCACAAGACCGGCGACCGCGTGCTGCGCGAGGTGGGGCGCATCCTTCAGGCGCAGCTCAGGGAGTACGACTTCCTGGCGCGCTACGCGGGCGACGAGTTCGTCGCCGTCGTGCAGGACCTCGACGCCGAGCAGGTGAGGGAGCTGAGCGAGCGCATCGAGCGCGCCGTGCGCGCCTTCTCGCTCCACGTCCGCGGCGACAAGCACGCGCGCGTCGGCATCTCGGTCGGCGCCGCCTCCTACGGCATCCACGGCGAGACCCTCGACCAGCTCCTCATCTCGGCCGACGAGGCTATGTACGCGGCCAAGTCCGACCACAAGCTGTGCGCGCGCAAGCGGCTCGCGCCCTCGGCCGAACTCCGGGCCGGCGAACTGGCCTCGACCGCCGTCAATTGAAGGGACCGGCGACGGCCCCTTGCCCTTCTCCTCAGACGCGCCGCGGCGTTACGGAAAGTGTGGCCCCGCTGAGCGCAGGGATGACGGACATGTCCGTCATCCCTGCGCTCAGCGGGGCCGTGTTGTGGGCGACCACGTGTCACGCTTATTGGTCGGCGGCGACCGCGGCGGCGCCTTCGTAGATTGTTCTGACCGCCGGTGCCACCTCGCCGGCTGTGGTATCGCTCCAGAAAGCGGTGGCCCGCTCGATTCGACCCTCCACGCGCCGGTAAACTACCAGCATCGTGGCGTAACAGTCGCTGCAAAAGCCGAGCCCGAAATCGCGCCACTTCGTCAGATCAGCGGCCAGCACCTTATCTCCGAGCGCCGCGAGCGCCGCGCTGTCCGTAATGTCGGGACAAGGACGGGTCAGCCCCTCGCACACCAGCCTGCCGTCGGAACGGACGATCAGGTCTCCGCGTCCCCGACCGCCGAATCCTCCACGTGTCACTATCTGCACGAGCCACGCGCTCTCCTCTTCGGGCAGGGCCAATGGTTCTGTCACGCCGATGAAGATGGGCGGGGCAACGGTCGTGCTGGAGACGATGCGCGCTTTCGGCGCGGCGGCCGTCCCCTGCTGGATGTCGCACCTTTCCTGGTCGGGGAATTGCTGAGCCGCCGCGGGCAGCGCGAATGATAGGCAGGCCAGCATGACGAAGGAAGTGCACAGTTTACTCATCAGCTTCTCCCTCCGCGAAGAGGCGGAAAATAAGGGGTTCCTGTCACAGAAGTTTTTCATTACAATTAGCAGGTTCGCCGTCAGCTACTCACCGTCAATGCCGCGATTCATTCTCCTCGCACCACGATACCGGCCTTGACGCTGCGGCGCGCCGCCCCGAAGCATCGTTACCCATTATGTGCCGCGGGAGAGGAGTTTCCGCGACGCGAACCCTTGTTCCTTCACATCAAGGAGATGGCCCTCTGAAATGGATTTAAGGATTCAGAAAGCGCTCGCCCTGATGCATGAACGCATGAATCTGAACAACTCGCCGATCCTGCTGGCGCAAGAGGTCAACCTCTCGGAGTCTCGGTTTCGTCATCTCTTTAAGAACGAGACCGGCATGTCTCCCACACAGTGCCTGAAACAGATGAGGATGCGTGAGGCCAGGCGGTTGCTGGATGAGACATTTCTCACCATCAAGCAGGTCAGGCTGAGGGTCGGCATCAACGACAAGAAACAGTTCTCGACCGACTTCAAAAAAACTTACGGTTGCAGCCCGGCCTGCTATGTCGCCCGCCGCCGGGACTCCACACATTTTACTACGCCCGAAGATCGATTCAACCGGACGGCCAAAATTACCACCAAATAGCCAATTCTCCCACCTGTTTTCTATTGCGCCACGGGCCTTAAGCGAATTAGTTTTGGCCTCGTTCTGAAAGCCTCGCGGAACGAACTCACATATCAGGGGCGCACCTCATAAAACCACCTCGCCATAAACGTGAGGGGGCGTTCCCGGACGGGGGCGAACCTCAACAGCCGTAAGCGCGACGGTTCGCCCACAGGCGCTTTTACCTCCACAACCCAACAGGAGTGTCCACATGAAAGCGAGAGCCATCGCGCGCCTGCTCACCGCCGCTTTCCTCATCCTGACGCTATCGCCCATCATCGAGAGGGATACGCAGGCGCAAGCCCTAAGATGTTCCTCTTTCGTTTACCGGATCGACACCTACAACATTGGCGGCATCCAGGTGGTGATCATGGATTCAATAAGTGTGTGCAATTTCGAGGGTATCGAGTCTATCTGCTCGACCACCACTTATCTCTTCGTTGATGGGTGGAATTACTACGGGTACACGACGGCCCCGTCGTGTCTCTAGGGCAAATGTTATGGAGGAACCAGATGCCCAGAACCCTTCTTCGCCTCATTCTCATTATCGGTCTGGCGTCAGCCCTTATCTGGGCGGCGCTCCGGCCGATGCCCGATGTTATGGCGCAGGCCTGCACGCTGCTCGCCGTCGGCTATTCGGAATCGGGTGAGAATTCTTCGACCACTACCACCTATTCGCTGTGCGGCGGGTCCATCGTTATCTACGAGACGACCGTGACCTTCTACGCCAACGGCTCTTTCAGCTTCAGCGGGAGGCTCGTCGCCGAGATACCGCTCAGCTCTTTGTTCTGGGTGTGACCGGAGCGAAACCGGCATGACACGGAGAGGAGTCTGTAAACGACCATGAGAAAGAACCTCTTGAAAACCTTGGTGCTGGCAATCGCGGCGGCCGTCAGCATCGCCGGATTGGCGTTGGCTCGCGGCTGGACTAACGAACCGGGTGGGACGGCTGCCCGACAGGAGGAGAAACGATTTTCCGGCAGGATCGCGCGCAAGCAGGCGAAGCTCAAGGCCGGCGTCTCCGTCGTCACCATCGAACTGAACGGCGTCAGGGAGGCGGACGTGATCAACCTGCGCCCGGGGCCGGAAGGCCAGCTTGACGTGCGGGTCGGTGGCCTGCTGCGGGACGCCGCCGGATCGGTGATCGGTGCCGAGAGCATCCCGGACTCGACCATCAAGCTGACCGCGGAGACCGTGAGCTTCACGCGTCCTGACACGCACGCCGTGCTGGTCCTCGACGCCGTCGTGCCGACGCCCGTGCAGACGTGCGTTGTGGTGGATGGCGAAGTGGTGCTGGCGTCGAGCATCTCAGAGCCGCTGAGCATCATCGGGCGTCGCATCTCGCGCGGCCATCAAAATCTCGGCGAAGCGTTCATGCTGGGTGGCCTCCCGTCCAACGTGAGAAGACCGGACAAACCCGTCAAGGTCAGCGACGGTGTGATGTTCGTTCCCTTCGAGAAGCTTCAGATATTGAAGAGCACTATGGTTAGCGGCGAAGCATCACGCCTGCGCGCGATGCTCTCGATAGACGAGTCAGGGCGCGTGATGAGCGTGAAGCCGCTGGCGGAGCAGCCGCCCTCCGGCTTCGAGGAGGAAATCCGACAGTGGGAGTTCGCCCCCTACCTGATCGAAGGGCGCGCAACAAAGGTCATTACCATTTACGCGAGGGATAATTAACCCAGACCTCTCAGACGCCGCCTGGTCTCGCCTGTGCGGCACTCTCACTTTTCCAGCGATCAAGGACGAAGGCCGGGCTGCGAACTGGAGTTTCTTGCGGCCCGGCCTTCGCCTTTGCTCGTCTCGCCCTCCTTGACTTTACCCACCGCGGTTGTATTCAATCGCTTGCGGCGACTGTAGCGCGGCCCCGACCCGCACAGGCTTCGCGGGCGAGGAACGCGCGGGGCGTCAAAAACCCTCCGCCGCTTGCGGAAGCGGCAACGCGCGAGCCCGCCCAGGTCCGTGCCAGCGAACAAAATTTATGTCGGCCACCACGAGCGTTGAAGGCAAGGGGGGCACGCTGCTCGTCGTCGAGGACGACGAGCACTCGCGGCGCGAGCTGCGGCGCGCCTTCGAGGAAGGCGGTCACAGGGTCCTGGCCTGCGCCGACGCGGCCGAGGCGCTGCGCGTCCTCCACAGAGAGTCGTGCGACCTCGTCGTGCTCGACGTGGAACTGCCCGGGGTTTCGGGCCTGGCGCTCTGCCGCCTCCTACGGGCACAGGCGCGCACGCGGAGGCTCCCGCTCATCGTCGTCTCGGCGCACGACCGCGAGGAGTACAAGGTCGAGGCGTTCGCGGCCGGCGCCGACGACTTCGTCATCAAGGGCGGGACGGCGCGCGAGCTGCTGACGCGGGTCGGCGCGCACCTCGAAGCCGCCGCCCGCGAGCGTGCCCTCGAAGGCAGCAACCGCGAGCTGGCCTTCCTCGCCGACCTCGGGCGCGGGCTGCTCCACGCGCTCTCGGCCGCCGAGGTGGTGCGCCGCGTGGCCGGCGCGACCTACGAGGGGGCCGACGCCGCGCTCTGCGCCGCGGTGCTCCTGGGAGGGGGAGAGGGGAAGAATGACGGCGAGGGCGGCCGCGAAGGCGGGCTGACGGTCTGCGTCTTCGACCGCGAGGGGAGCGCCGAGGACGACGCCTCGCATCTCGACGCCGGGCTGCTCAGGTCGTGGCTCGGCTCGTCGCCTTCGGGCGCGTTGCGCGTCGAGGATTCGCGCGCCTTCTTTCTCCGCGACGGCCGGCACGCCGTCGAGTACGCCGCGCCTTTGCGCTTCGAGGGGCGAGCTTTGGGCGCGCTGGTCGTGGCCTTCGACCGCCCGGCCGACTGCGGACCGACCGAGGAGCGCCTGATCGAGGCCGCCGCGCAGCAGGCCGCGCTCTCGGCCCGCATCTCCGCGCTCTACGAGGCCGCGCGCCAGACCTCGCGCGTGCTGGCCCGCGAGGTCGAGCGCCGCACGGCCGAGGCCGAGTCGCAGCGCCGCTTCACCGAGGCCATCATAGACAGCCTGCCCGTCTCGCTCTACGCCATCGACCGCCGCCACCGCGTCGTCGCCTGGAACCGCAACCGCGAGCTGGGCGGGCAGGGCATCCCGCGCCGCGACGTGCTCGGCCGCAACGTCTACGACGTGCTCTCGCGCCAGCCGCGCAAGGTGTTGGAGGATGAGTTCGAGCGCGCCTTCTCGACCGGCGAGATCGAGCGCATCGAGCAGGAGTCGCGCGCGCCCGACGGCTCGGCGCGCCACTGGCTCGTCAGCAAGGTGCCGATGCGCATTGACGGCGAGGAGGTCTCGCACGTCATCACGGTCGGCGAGGACATCACCGAGCGCGTGGTCGCCAGCCGCGCCGTCGCCCGCACGGAGAAGCTCGCGGCGGTCGGGCGCCTCGCCGCCGGCGTGGTCCACGAAATCAACAACCCGCTCGCCACCATCGCCGCCTGCGCCGAGGCGCTCGAAACCAGAGTGGCCGAGGGGGCTTACGGGGCGTCGGCCGAGGTGGACGACCTGCGCGAGTACCTGCAACTGATCCGGGCCGAGGCGTTCCGCTGCAAGCAGATCACGAACGGCCTGCTCGACTTCAGCCGGGCACGGCAGGCGCAGCACGCCGCCGTGGACTTGGGCGGCGTCGTCGAGTCGGCCGCGCGCCTCCTCCAACACCAGAAGCGCGGCCCCTCGGTCGAGATTAAAGTCGAGGTCGAGCAGGAGTTGCCCGCCGTCTCGGGCGACGCAGGGCAGTTGCAGCAGGCCGTCGTCATCCTCGCCGAGAACGGCGTGGACGCGATGCCCGGGGGCGGCACGCTCACCCTGCGCGCGCGGCGCGGGGGCGTGGAGGAGGGCGGAGTCGTCGTCGAGGTCGAGGACACGGGCGTCGGCATCGCGCCCGAGATCAGGGAGAGGATTTTCGACCCGTTCTTCACCACGAAGGAGGTCGGGCGCGGGACCGGCCTCGGCCTCGCCGTCTGTTATGGTATTGTTACCGAGCACGGCGGGCGCGTCGCCGTCGACTCTGCGCCGGGCCGCGGAACCCTCTTCGCGGTCTGGCTCCCCGCCGACCCTTCGGACGGAGACCTAACGGTTTGAGCACCCAGCAAGCCCGCATCCTCGTCGCCGAGGACGAGCAGAACCTCCGCGTCGTCCTTCAGAAAGAACTCCAGCGCATGGGCCACGACGTTCGCGCGGCGGCCGACGGCGAGGACGCGCTCAAGCTGCTCGAAGAGAGCAACGTGGACGTGCTGCTCACAGACATCTCGATGCCGCGCCTCGACGGCATGGAGCTGCTGCGCCGCGTCCACGAGCGCCCGAACCCGCCCGAGGTCATCATGCTGACGGGCCACGCCACGGTCGAGTCGGCCATCGAGGCGATGAAGCTCGGCGCCTACGACTACCTGACGAAGCCCTACCGCATCGCCGAGCTGGACCTCCTGGTCAAGCAGGCGGCCGAGAAGCGGCGCCTTCGCGTCGACAACGCGCGGCTGCGCACGCTGGTCGAGCGGCGGACCGCCACCCCCGAAATCGTCTTCGTCTCGGAGGCCATGCGCGAGGTGATGCGCCTCGTCGAGCGCGTGGCGCCCTCGGACGCCTCTGTGCTCATCACGGGCGAGTCGGGCACGGGCAAGGAGCTGATCGCCAACGCCATCCATCGCCTCTCGCCGCGCGCCGAGGGATCGTTCATCGACCTCAACTGCGCGGCCATCCAGGAGTCGCTGCTTGAGTCTGAGTTGTTCGGCTACGAGGCCGGCGCCTTCTCGGGGGCGAAGGGGCGCAAGCTCGGCCTGTGGGAGCTGGCCGACAACGGCACGATCTTCCTCGACGAGGTGACGGAGCTGCCGCCGCAGTTGCAGTCGAAGCTTTTGCGGGCCATCGAGACCAACTCGTTCTTCCGCGTCGGGGCGGTCAGGAAAGTGCAGGTCAACGTCCGCATCGTGGCCGCGACCAACCGCGACGTAAACGAGGTGGTCTCCGACGGGCGCTTCCGCGCAGACCTCCTCTACCGCGTCAACGGCTTCCAGATCGCGCTGCCGCCCTTGCGCGAGCGGCCCGAAGACATCGAGCCCATCGCGCGCCACCTGCTCAAACAGCTCGGCGGCGCGGAGCCCCCCGAACTGACGCCCGACGCGCTGGCCGCGCTCAAGACCTACGGTTGGCCCGGCAACGTCCGGCAGCTACGCAACACGCTGGAACGCGCCGTCCTGCTCTCCGAGGGCGGGCGCATCACGACGGCCGAACTGCCGCCCGAGGTCGGCAACCCCTCGGCGGCGCCCGTCTTCCGCCCCTACGCCGCGCCCTCCGCGGGACCGCCGGGCCAGCCCGGCGCGCTCAACTCGCCCCCGGCCCCGGCGGTCACGCCGCCCCTGCGCGAGGTCGAGCGCCAGCAAATCCTCGCCGCCCTAGAACAGACCGGCTGGCACCGCGGCAAGACCGCCGAAATCCTCGGCATCTCCCCCTCGACTCTCTACCGCCGCCTGCGCGACTACAACCTGACCAAGCGGGCCTGACGGGGGCGGGAGAGAAAGGCCCGGCAACCGCCGCCACTTAGACGAGAATGACATGAGGGGCCGACGGAGCTTTACGCCTCCGTCGGCCCCTCTTCTATTCGAGAGCGGCTATTTAAGAAGCTGTGCGGCCCTCAGCCGCCGCCCGTGGTGGTCCGCTGCGGGTTCGAGGGCTGGCCGAGGGCGCGGCGCGCAGTCTCGGCCTTGTCGCGCTGCCCGGTCCGCTCGTAGAGGGCGACGAGCCGTTCGAGGACGGCGCTGGTGTTCGGCTGGATGCGGAGCGCGGCCTCGTAGTGTTTGACGGCCTGCCGGTCGCGCTTGTCGGATTCGAGGATGGCGGCGACCTTTAGGTGCGCGTCGTACTGGTTCGAGGCCCGCGCGAAGCTGCGCAAGGCTTCGTCATACTTGCCGAGCCGCGCCTGCACGATGCCCATGTTGTTGTGGACCACGCTCAGCGAGGGCGAGATGCGCGCGGCCTGCTTGAGGTGGCGGAGCGCGCCGTCGAGGTCGTTCGAGAGGTAGAGCGAGTAGCCGAGGTTGGCGAGGACCACCGGGTCTGATGGCGCGACCGTCAGCGCGCGGCGGTAAGCCTCGGCCGCCTCGCGGTGCGAGCCCAGCCGGTCGTAGGCCAGCCCGAGCAGGTTGTTGGCCTCGACCAGATTCGAGTTCGGCCCGACGGTCGTGGCCGCCACGGACAACTCCGAGATGGCCTCGTTCAGGTAGCCGTGTTGGAGCAGAGCGCGCCCTTGCGAGAGCGGGTCGCGCCCGACGCCCTCGATGACCGGGACGAAGCGCCGCGGCAGGACCGACGGCGCACCGGGAAATTCGCCGGGACGGACGACGCGCGCGCCCACCTCCGCCGCGCGGTTCTGCGCGGGCAAGGCCGACGGGGCGACCGGAGCCGCGGGGACGACCGGGTTGACGGGGGCGGCGTTGATGACGGGTCCGGCCGGAGCGACAATCAAGGGGGCGCCGGCAGGGGCGGGCGCGTCGGCGACGATGAGGGGTCCGGCCGCGGGCACCGCCGCGGGGTTGGCGGCGACGGCCGGCGGGTGCATAACCGTGCCCAGCGCGGGCGGCGTGGCGAGGTGCGGAGCCTGCGCGCGCATCGGCTCCGGCGCGGGCGGCGCCTGCCTCCTGGCCGTCGTCGTCACTTTCCGGTCGCTCTTGAAGAGCCGCGCCAGAGCGCGGAAGGGGGCCGAAAGGATGCGGCCGAAGGCGTTGCCCTTGCGCTTCGGCGCCTCGCCGGCCTCCTGCGCCTCGGCCGCTTCCGGAGTCGTCTGCGCGTCGTCGGCCCCGCGGCCGGGGTCTGTCGCCACGGCGCCCGCGTCGGCCTCCCAGGCCGGGTCGGGCGCCGGCACGACGGCACTGGCCGCCCACGGCGCGAAGGCGCTCGCCCCGACCAGCAGGGCGAGCGACGCGGACAAGATTCTTCGCTTGAACACCGGAGACTCCTGCAAGGTTTAACGGTCCGGTCGGGCTTTACGTGTGGCGCGGACGCGGCGCGCCGGCTTCGCGCGGCCGCAAGGCGGACGCGGCAAGTATATGCCACCCGCCTTTCGATGTAAAAACGTCGGTCGTCCCTGCCGGTTGCACTTTGCGCCAATCAGCGAGGGTAACGGCCATTTCGGCGGCGGCGAACGTTTTGATGCGCGAAGAAAGGCGGGGGCGGTCCCCGAAGGAAATCCGCCCCCGCCGTGGGTTGCCGGGCCTCGTCGGCCCTTCGCTTACTTACCCGTGTTGAAGTACTGGATGCAGTCGCCCTGGTTCTTGAACCTGGGCGACCAGTTCATCCAGCCGCCGTTTTTGCACTGATCCTTCGTCGTTGGCGGGCCAGAGGGGCTGTCGCAGGCGTCGCCGATGCCGTCGCCGTCGAAGTCAGCTTGGTTAGCGTTCGGCGTGGTCGGGCAATTGTCCACGGCGTCGTTCACGCCGTCGTTGTCGTCGTCGCTGTCGCAGGCGTCGCCCATGCCGTCGCCGTCAAGGTCTGCCTGATCGCTGTTCGGGGTGGCCGGGCAGTTGTCCACGGCGTCGTCAACGCCATCGTTGTCGTTGTCGCTGTCGCAGGCGTTGCCGATGCCGTCGCCATCGCTGTCGGCCTGATCGGCGTTGGAGACGGCCGGGCAGTTGTCGAGGGTGTCGTCGATGCCGTCACCATCGTCGTCCGAGTCGCAGGCGTCGCCCGCGCCGTCGCCGTCAAGGTCGGCCTGGTCAGGGTTCGGCGTGGCCGGGCAGTTGTCCGCGCTGTCGCCGACGCCGTCACCGTCCGTGTCAAGCTCGAAGTCGTAAACGAAGGGGCAGGCGGCGGTCGAGAAGCCGATGACCAGCCGGTCGACGAAGGTGACGAGGCCGGCGTTGCCCGAGCCCTGGTTGATGCCGAATCCGCCGATAATGACGGCGTCGGGGTTGTTAGCGACGATCTGGCTCCACGTCCTGAAGCATGCAGTGACCGCGCCCGCGCACTGGCCGTTGATGGGCTGCGTTGACCACCAGCGCCCGGCGAACGCGTCCCACGTCTGCCAGGTGTTGTTCGTGACCACGCCCTGGCTGGTGTTGTAGACGGGCTCGAAGACGAGGGTGGTGAAGCCGCCGGCCACGTCGGGGCCGTTGAAGTCAACCTGCACGTTGAGGGCCGCCACCTGGCTGCCGCTGCCGGACGTGCGGTAGGTCGAGTACTTGATCTCGGTCACGTCGCCGAGGTCCTTCCCGATGTGGTCGTAGTTGAACAGGAAGACCTTCTCGGAGCCGGTCGCGGTGGTCAGTCGGAGGCTCCCGGCGCCGGCGGGCGGCGAGGCCGGGCCGGTGACGAACTGCGCGGCCGTGGCGGGCGTGCCGGCGCGGGTGTAAAGCATCCAGTCGTTGGTTGGGGGGGTGTTCTCGGCGGCGCGCACCACGTCGGCCTCGGAGACAACGTCGGCGGTGCAATTGGCCTGGCGGGCGGAGGTGCCGGCCGTGGCGACGGCGAACACGGCGAAGAAGGCGAGGACAAGCGCGAACAATTTCTTTGCTCTCATTATTCAACTATCTCCTGGGGCAAGCATGTCGGCCGCGGTCGTGCGGCGGCCGCGTTGGGGAGACCCTGGAACCGGGCCTCTCTGTACACTACGGGCGAGAACCGCCTCGTGTCGGTAAAACTCGGTCGCCGAGGGGCGGCCGGAGACGTACGGGCTGCGCGCGCTCTCGCACGGCAGAATACAAGCGTCTCGGGCTATAGCGGGAAGTCCGGCGCGGGCGGCCTCGGGCGGGCGGCGAACTGTAGTGCGCGGATTCTATGGGACTGCCCCTGCCCTGTCAAACGGGCCGCGGATTTTCGGCGCGCGCGGCCCGATTGCCGAGGCGGGCGCGCCGGACGGGCTGTGACGGCCGTCACCGAAATTGTCTGCGTGGTGTGGATGGCCGAAGCGCGCGGGCCGTAAAGTCAGGCGCCGCCGGGTTAGCGTCTTAACGCTCAGGTAAACGCGCAATGGGACCAATGTTTCAGGGCGGGTGAAGCCGTTCGACGAGCGTCGTTGCGGGGTTTGGGTTTTTCGGGGGGGCCGTAGTACCGTAACCGAAACTTTACTGACGTAATTTAGCCCGCCCACACGGAGGCGCCCCGCGTCTTTCGCGCCAAGTCGCACGCGGGGTGTCCTTCTGGCACGAGGCGCGGGCCTCTAGGGTCTACAGGGCAAGGAGGAAACAGCATTATGAACGCGTTGCTCGTCCGCCTGACGGCGGCGGCGATCTCAGTCTTCGCATCGGCGGTTAACTCATACGGGCAGGCCCCGCCCGCCGCCCCGCCCCCTGACGTTGTAACGTCGAGCGCCGGCAACATCAGGGTCGAGCGGCTCGCCACGCTGGAGTTTCCGTGGGGGCTGGCCCTGCTGCCCGACGGCCGGCTCCTCGTCACGGAGAAGCCGGGCCGCCTGCGCGTCTGGGCGGGCGGCAAATTGTCCGAGCCGCTGCAAGGCGTGCCGAGCGTCGTCAACCTCAGGCCGGGCGAGCAGGGCGGGCTCTTAGACGTTAAGGTTGACCCGGACTTCGCGCGCAACGGGTTCGTCTACCTCTCCTATTCGGAGGCGGCCGAGCAGCAGTCGTCCGGCGTGACCGACACGGGCGACATGCGCTTCGGGCGGCTCGCCGGGTCGCAGGACAACGTCATTCGGGGCGGGGCGGTGGCGCGTGCGCGTCTCGTCGGCGACAGGCTGACGGACCTACAGGTGATCTGGCGGCAAACACCGAAGACTGTCGGGCGCGGCCACTTCGGCAACCGGATGGCCTTCGGCCCCGACGGCAAGCTCTACATCGCCTCGGGCGACAGGATGCGGTTCGAGCCGGCGCAGAACCCCGCGTCGAACCTGGGCAAGGTCGTGCGAATCAACACGGACGGTTCGGTCCCGGCCGACAACCCTTTCGTCGGCCGCGAGGGCGCGAGGGACGACGTTTGGAGCCTGGGCCACCGCAACATCCTCTCGCTGGCCTTCGATTCGGCGGGCCGGCTCTGGGCCTTCGAGATGGGTCCGCTCGGGGGAGACGAGGTCAACCTCGTGGCGAAGGGTGAGAACTACGGCTGGCCGCTCGTGAGCAACGGCGACAACTACAACGGACGCGACTTCACCAACCCGCCCATCCCCGACCACCCGACCCGGCGGGAGTTCCGCGAGCCGGTCCGCACCTGGACGCCGGTAGTCTCGCCCTCGGGCTCGATCTTCTATTCGGGCTCACTGTTCCAGGGGTGGCGCGGCAGCGCCCTCGTCGGCGGACTCTCTTCGCAGGCAATCGTCCGCCTCGGCTTCGACGGCGGACGGATCGCAATCGAGGAACGCATCAACATGGGGCGGCGCGTCCGCGACCTCATCCAGGCGCCGGACGGCTCGCTCTACGTGATAGTGGACGCCGAGAAGGGAGACCTCCTGCGCCTCTCCCCTGCGGCGCAGAGGTGAGCGAGGGGACACTCGAAGCTATAGCGAAGACGGGGGGGACGGCGCCGCTGCCGCCCCCTTCTTCTTTAGAGTGCGTATTCAGAAGCGCCCGCTTCGACCTTCAAGGTTCCTAGCCCTGTGCCGGGCTGAGATTTTTCGCAACCTCGAAGGCGCGGCGGAGGTCTTCGGGCACGGGGACGGCGCGGCGCACATCAAGATTCATGGCGACCTGAACGAGTGAGGCGCTGGCGCATAGCTCGCCGTCCGCGGCCCGGCGCAGGCGGTACTCAAAGACGGCCGAGCTGCGGCCGACGCGCGAGACCCAGACCTCCGCCTCGACCACGTCGCCGTAGACGAGCGGCGCGTGAAAGTCGGCCCGCGCGTTGACCGTGGGAAAACCGATGCGGGATTCCCCCATCAGCCTGTGATACTCGACGCCGCACCGCGCCGCGAAGAACTCCTCCATCGCCACGTGGCAATAATGAAAGAGCACCGGGTAGTAGACCAACCCCGCCGGGTCGCAGTCGCCGAAGCGGACCGTGATGCGCGTAGAGAAAGACATAAAAGGCGTGACGAGTGACGAGTGACGAGTGACAAGAGGGAGGTAGTTTTTAGTTGGTGGTTTTTAGTTTTCGGAATGGGGTGAAACTTCTTAACGGCCGCCCACGGCTAACTAAAAACTGCTTTTCTCGTCACTTGTCACTTGTCACTCGTCACGGGTTTTCAGTTTTTTGCGGTCAATCTTGCCGCGGTCGTTCTTTGGGAGGGAAGGGACGAACTCGACCCAGCGGGGGTACTTGTAGAGGGCGAGGTGCGCTTTGACGAACTCTTTGATGGACTGGGCGAGGTCGTCGCCGGGGGAGTGGCCCTCGCGCAGCACGACGAAGGCTTTGGGCTTGACGAGGCCGGAGCCTTCGTCGTGGCCGACGACCGCCGCTTCGAGCACGGCCTCGTGGCCGAGCAGGCAGTTCTCGATCTCGGCCGGCGCCACGAAGACGCCCGAGACCTTGAGCATGTCGTCGGTCCGGCCGTGATACCAGAAATACCCCTGCTCGTCCACGTGGAACTGGTCGCCGGTCGTGCACCAGTCGCCGGCGAAGGTCTGCTTCGACTTCTCGTGCGCCTGCCAGTAGCAGAGCGCGGCCGAGTCGCCGCGGACGCGCAGCGTCCCCATCTCGCCCGCGGGCAGGGGGCGGCCCTCGGCGTCAATCACCTCGGCCTCGTAGCCCTCGACGACGCGGCCGAGGCTGCCCGGCCGCACGTCGCCGAGGCGGTTGGTGATGTAGATGTGGAACATCTCGGCCGAGCCGATGCCGTCGAGGATTTCGACGCCGAAGGTCTCGACCCACCGGCGGTAAAGCTCGACGGGCAGCGCCTCGCCGGCCGAGAGGCAGAAGCGGAGCGTGGAGAGGTCTCTCGTCGCGGCCCCCTCGACGTTGAGCATGCCGTTGATCATCGTCGGCACGCTCGTCAGGATGGTCGGGCGGTAACGCTCGATGACCTCGAAGAGCTTCTCGGGCGTCGAGCGCTCGGAGAAGAGGGCCGTGGCTCCGCCGACGGCGAACGGGAAGAGCAGGTTAGTGCCGGTCGCGTAGCCGAAGAAGAGTTTGGGCACCGAGACGGTCAGGTCAGACTCAGAGACGCCGAGGACGCCTTTGGCGTAGCACTCCGTGTTGTAGGGCAGGTCGTGCTGGAGGTGGACCGCGCCTTTGGGGTGGCCGGTCGAGCCGGAGGTGAAGAGCCAGACGGCCGGGTCGTCGCGGTGCAGGTCGGCCGGCTCAAGCTCGTCGGGCTGCGCGGCCACGGCCTCGGCGAACGAGTGGAACGCGCCCGCCTCGCCGCCGACGACGAGGACGCCCGACAGATGACGTGAACCGCGCGCGGCCTCCGTGAAGGCGCCGACCAGAGACTCGTGGACGACGGCGACGCGTGCGCGAGTGTATTCGAGATAGTAGCGGTAGTCTTCGGCCGGCAGCAGCGGGTTGACCATCGTGATGACTGCGCCGACGCGGTTGGCGCCGAACCACGTCCAGACGAACTCGGGGCAGTCGGGCAGCACGACGAGCACGCGGTCTTCGATCCTCACGCCCAGCTCGCGCAGGGCGCCGCCCGCGCGGTTCGACCAACGGGCGGCGTCGCCGTAGGTGTACTCTTCGTCGCGGTAGTAGAGGCAGACCTTGTTCTCGCGCCCCTCCTCGACGTTGTGGTAGAGGAAGTAGTCGCCCATCCTGAAGCGTTCGGGGAATTCGACCGTCATCTCTGTCAGCCTCCGCCGGCCGGGTGTTGAAGCGTGGCGCGCGCGGGCCTACTTCGCGCCCTGCACCTCCTTCAGGTCGGTTCTGTGCTCCTCTTCGAGCTGCTTGATCCGCGAGAGCGTGGCCTGGTTCTCCTGATTGATCTTTTCGATTCGGGCCTCGAACTCTTCAATCTTCTGGTTGATCTCTGCGAGGGTGCCTTCGCCGGCCGCCGCCTGCCCCTCCTGCGCGCTGAGGTCGAAGGCCTCGGCCGTCCTCCGCATCTGCTGCGCCTTGAGCGTAAGGTACTCCCTGAACCAGTCCTGCACCTTGAGCTTACTGGCCTGTTCGGCCTTATCGGCGGCCTGGCCGAAATGGTCGCGCGCCTGCCCGTAGATGTCGGCCGACTCGCGCCCGAGGCGGCGCACCTCTTCGCGCTCGGCCTCGAAGTTTTTCGACTGTATCTCCTCGCTGCGGGCGGTGGCCTGCGCGCTCAGCTCCTGGCCCTTCTCGATGTGCGCGTTCATTTCAGTGACGAGCTGGTTGGCCTGCTCGGTCTGGTCGCAGGCGGCGGCGAGGCCGAGCGCGAGCAGCAGGGAGAACAGGGCCAGGGCGCGTGTCTTGGGGGTCTGCATGGTGTCGGGTGCTCCTTGTCGGGAATCGAAGCGGCGGCGGGCGGGGCGCGCGCGGCCGCCCTCGTGTTCGTGTCAGCCGTGCTGCCCGGCGAAGGGGCAGCCCTGCGCGCCGTGGCCGGCGTCGAGGTAGGTGCGGGCCTCCCAGAGTTCGGGGAAGAACTTCTTGTCGAGCGTGGTGCGGAGGTATCCGACGCCCTCGCTGCCGCCGGTGCCGCGCTTGGTGCCGAGCATGCGCTCGACCATCTTGACGTGGTGATGGCGCCAGAGCGAGAAATACTCGTCGTGGGCGATGAGCGCCTCGGAGAGCTGGAACTCTTCGTAGCGCGTCTCGAAGTGCGTGATCACTTCGAGGACGGCGCGGGTGCGGCGGCCGTAGCGGGCGCGCCTCTCTTCCCCGTCGGCCGCGGCGTCGTCGGGCGGCGCGTCGAGGCCGCGGCGCGAGAGCAGGGCGTAGAACTCTGCGGCGATGGTCGGCCCCTCGAAGCGCGCACGCAGGCGCGCGGCGGCGAACTCGTCGGCGGCGAAGGCGCCGAGCACACGCTCGTCGCGCAGGCCCGAGGTGAGTTCAATCTCGCGGAACTGCATGGATTGGAAGCCGCTGGCCGGGTTCAGCTCGTCGCGGAAGCCGAGGAAGTTGAGCGGCGTCATCGTCTCCAGAATGTGAATCTGGTTGACGAGCAGGCGCTCGATCTCGACGACGCGGGAGAGGGCACGCGTCGCCACCGGAGCGCGGTCGTCGCGCATGGCTGCAACGGCCGCGTCCAGCTCGTGCAGTATCTGCTTGAACCACAGCTCGTAAGACTGGTGGATGGTGATGAAGAGCAGTTCGTCGTGGTGCGGCGGGTCGGACAGGCAGCCCTGAAGCTCGATCAGGTCGCGCACGCGCAGGTAGGTGTTGTAAGAGAGCGGCGGCGCCGCGCCGTATTCGTTTGCCATAAGTGGAGTGTCGGGAGCCGCCGCGGCGGGTGCCCCGAGCCGCGCCGAATGCCTTCTAATGCCGGCTGAGGCCGGGCCCCGCGTCGCGCGCTCACGCCGCGGTCAGGCGGCGGCCCCGGCCGCCGGGTCGTGCCCGTCGTCCCTGAGCCTCGCGCCGGCCAGCACGCCCGCCGCCCCGACGAGCGGGTTCAGGAGTGCGACCCACGGGGGCGTGCGCGCCTGCTGCGCCGCCGCCAGGTTGGGCACGTCGCCCGTCCTGGCGGGGCTCTCGCCCCCGGCCCGCATCGATTGGCCGGCGGCCATCAGGCCGAAGACCAGGACGACGCCGGCCATGACCACCGGCGCCACATCGCGCCGCGAGACCGCCGCGCAGACGTAACCGCCGGCCGTCGCGGCGAGCAGCGAGAGGACGAAACTCGTCGCCAGCCAGAGGCCCGAAACCTCGTAGGAGGCGGGCCGGAACGCGCCCTCCGCGCCCATCAAGAGGTAGGCGCCCGAGAAGGTCAGAAAGACCAGCAGCACCATCGCCAGATAGCCGGCAATGACGCCGAGCACCGACCTCGCCATAGTCTATGGTCCTCCGAACTTCTTATCCGCCAGGTCTGGCTCGCCGGCCCCTGAAAACGCAGGCGAGGGTCGGGACGAAGTGTGCGCGGCTGCGGGCCGGCGGACTTCGCCCGGCTCCGGGCGCGCGGCCTCAGAACGCCGCGCCGGCCGCCTCGTGCGCGGCATAGGCGCGCGTGTCAAGGATGTCGCGCAGCTCGCGGACGGCGTGCTCCAACTCCTCGTCCTTCGTGTAGAAGTGGGGCGAGAGGCGGACGCCGGCGCCCGGCCTGTAATCCACGATGACCTCGCGCCGGATCAGCTCGCGCGTGACGGCGGCCGCGTGCTCGACGGCGACCGTGATGGTGCCGCCGCGCCGCGCGGGGTCGCGCGGGCTCGTGACCTTGAGGCCGGCCTCGTCCAGCATCTCGATCAGGTATTGCGTCTGCCTCACGCTCTTGCGGCGAATTGCCTCGACGCCGACCTCGTTGATGATGCGGTAGCCGGACTCCGCCGCGTAGAGCGCCGGGACGGCGGGCGAGCCGTGCAGGAAGCGGGCCGCGCCGCCGGCGTAAGCGATGGGCGCGTCCGCGAAGTCGAAGGGCGCGGCGTGGGCCATCCAGCCCGTCACCTTCGGCTCCAGCCGGTCGCGCAGGCGCGGGGCGACGTAGAGGTAGCCCGCGCCGGGGCCGCCGCAGAGCCACTTGACCGAGCCGCCCGTGACGAAGTCAACGTCGAGTCCGCTCGCGCTGAAGGGCACGGTGCCGGCCGACTGGTAGGTGTCGAGGACGACGAGCGCGCCGACCTCGTGTGCCCGCTCGATGATCGCTTTCGCGTCCTGTAAGAAGGCGCTCTTGAAGAGGACGTGCGAGAGCGGGACGAGCAGCGTCTCCTCGTCGATGGCTTCGAGCAGCGGTTCGAGCGGGGCGGTGATGCCGTCGTCGGACTTGATCTTCTGGATGCGGAAGCGCCCGTCGCGCGCGTGCGCCTCGTAGACGTACATGACCGAGGGGAATTCCAGCTCGGAGAAGACTATCTTGTTGCGGCGCGTCTCGGGCGTGGTGTCGAAGCAGGAGAGGATGACCGACTGGCAGACCGAGACGTTCTGGTGCATGACGACCGAGCCGGGCTCGGCCCCGATGATGCGGCCCACCTCGTCGCCCACCGTCAGGGGCATGTCCCACCAGCCCTCGGCCCACGCGCGCACGCCGCGCGAGGCCCAGAGGTCTGCGTACTCCTGCACGCGCTCGTAGGTGCGGCGCGGCATGGCGCCGAGGCTGTGCGAGATGAGGTAGACGCACCTGTCAAGAATCGGGAACTCGCGCCGCCATTCCAGAAGCTCGTCCGTCAAAAAAAGTTCTCCCCCCGCAGCCGTCTTGAAGCGTTGCGTGACACAGTATATTCAATCGCGTCCCGCGCTGGCTACTCGGGATTGTGTGCGGAGGGCTGAAGCGGCGTGCTGCGCGGGCGGCGGCGGGACGGGAGGAAGCGGAAATAGCCTGCTCTTCGTCCTCAGCCCTCGTCGGAGAGGCGGTCGATCTCGCGCTCGGCGTCGAGCGGCGCCCTGCGGAACTGCGCGGAGGGCGCCTTGAGGTTGTAGGCGGCGATGCGTCGGTTGAGGTCCGAGACGTGGCGGCGGAAGTCGGCCAGGGCGTGGCGCCAGTCGTCCTCCGCTCGGCCGACCTCGCCCCTCGACCTCGGGCGCGACCGGTAGACGTTCCACGAGCGCAGGAGGTCGGCGCGTGCGCCCTCGACGGCGCCCTCGATCTCCTCCCGCTGCCTGACCCACGGGAGCGCGAGGCAGTTGTTCTTGAAGAGCCGGAAGGTGGTGTGCGCCACCCTGCGGACGACCGCGCCGCGGCCAGGCCCGCCCTCGAATGCGCCGCCGAGCTTCCGCCCGAAGATGTCGTCCCACTTGCCCATCGAAGTCTCGCGGCCGCCCCTGGCCCCGCGGCGGGCCGGGCTTTGCCGTGAACCACTCTACGCCGCCGGCCGCGCGCCGGTTTCGGGAAAGCTTCGCGGCCAAAGGTGCCGTGCGTCTTCTGCGGCGGGCGCCTTTGGTTGCGCGCGGTCGGCGCTGGTAAACTCTGGCGCTTCGATTATCATGTGGCACCCCGAAAACCCCGTCCGCCACGAACTGCCCGCCGCGCGCTGGCCGACCCGCGAGGAGGCGGAAAAGTCTCTGCTCTTTCAGCCCGTCGAGGTCGGCCCCGTCCGGCTCGAAAGCCGGACCTGGGTGCCGGCGATGGTGCCGTGGCGCGCGACCGAGGACGGCTTCGTCACCGACGAGAATCTAGACTGGTACGGCCGCTTCGCGGCGGGGCGGCCCGGCGCCCTGGTCGTCGAGGCGACGGGCGTGCGCGACATCCCCTCGGGGCCGCTCCTGCGCATCGGCCACGACCGCTTCGTCCCCGGCCTCGGACGGCTGGTCGAGCGCGTACGCCGCGAGAGCGGGGGCCGCACGCGCCTCTTCATCCAGATTATAGACTTCCTCTCGGTCAGGCGCCGTCCCGAGAAGGCCAAGTTCTTCGAGCGTTTCCTCGCCGTCTCCGACCGCCACCGCCGCGCCCTCGCCGCCGGGCTGGAGGACGAGGGCTGGCTCGCGCGCGACGAGCGGGAGGTGCGCGCATACCTGCGCGACGCGCCCGATGAACTCGTCGAGCGCGTGCTCGACGAGCGCGAGCTTGAGGCGCTGCGCTACGGCTACCGCGAGCGCGTCACAGACACAGACCTGCCCCACGTCCGGGATTTGCCGCAAGTCCTGCCCGCGGTCTTCGCCGAGGCCGCGCGGCGCGCCCGCGAGGCCGGCTTCGACGGCGTCGAACTCCATTACGCTCACGCCTACACGATGGCCGGGTTCCTGAGCCGCCGCAACGACCGCGCGGACGGCTACGGCGGGTCGCCGCGCGGCCGCGTGCGCCTGCCGCTGGAAGTCTACGCCGCGGTGCGCGAGCGCGTCGGGCCGGACTACTGCGTCGGGGCGCGATTCCTCGGCGATGAGGTGATCGAGGGTGGGAGCCGCGCCGAGGACGCCTGCTTCTACGCGGCCGAGTTCGCCCGCGCCGGCTTCGACTTCCTCTCGGTCTCGACGGGCGGGAAGTTCGAGGACGCTAAGCAGCCGAAGGTCGGCCACGCCGTCTACCCCTACACGGGCCGCAGCGGCTACGAGTGCATGCCCACGGTCATCTCAGACGAGCGCGGGCCCTTCGGCCGCAACGTCCCGCTGGCCGGGGCCGTCAGGCGCGCCGTCAGGGAGGCGGGCCACCGCACGCCGGTCGTCGCGGCCGGCGGCGTCTACTCGTTCGAGCAGGCCGAGCAAATCCTGCTGGAAGGCTCGGCAGACATCGTCGGCGCCGCGCGCCAGTCGCTCGCCGACCCCGACTGGTTCCTCAAGATGCGTCTCGGGCGCGGCGCGGAAATCCGCCGCTGCACTTTCACTAATTACTGCGAGGCGCTCGACCAGATGCACAAGCAGGTGACGTGCAAGCTCTGGGACCGCGAACGGAGGGACGAGCCCGGCGTCTCGCTGAGCAGCGACGGCCGGCGACGGCTCCTGCCGCCCGGGTGGGAGCGGGGCGCGGGGGGCGAGCGAGCGGATTAACCCGCAAACGAGCCCGCAGTCTAGCCCGTAGTCTAGCCCGTAGTGCCCGCGGCGCCCGCGACGAAAGCTTCGTACTCGGCGGCGAAGGCCGGGTCGCGGCGGCGCAGGCTCTCGAAGTCGATCTTGCCGCTGCGGGTCATCAGGCTGTAGGCGAAGGCGAGGGGTTCGAGGTGGATGTAGTCTTTAACGTTCTCGAACCAGAGGCGGCTGTCGCGGGCGGCGCGCTGGTACTCCTCGACCACGGGCCGGCGCACCCGCTCGAACTCGGCGAGGGCCGCCGGCACGTCACGCCGCCCGTCGAAGCAGTCGGCCAGCGCGATTGAGTCTTCGAGCGCGAGCTTCGTGCCCGAGCCGATGGAGAAGTGTGCAGTGTGGAGCGCGTCGCCGAGGAGGACGACGCGGCCGCCGCTCCAGCGCTCGTTGCGGACCAGCAGGAAGTTGATCCACTTCGAGTTGTTCGACAGCAGCTCGCGGCCGCCGAGGTCGGGCGCGAAGACTTCGGCGAGGCGGGCGCGCGTCTCGGCGTCGCCCAGGCGGTCGAAGCCGGCGCGCAGCCACGTCTCCTCGTCGCACTCGACGATGAAGGTGCTCAGCTCCTTGTCGAACTTGTAGGAGTGGGCGGAGAAGACGCCGGCCTCGGTCTCGCGGAAGGTGAGGGTCAGGCCGTGGAAGAGCTGGCGCGTGCCGTACCAGACGTACTTGTTGCGGCCGGCTTCGAGCACGGGCCGGAACTCTTCGGCGTAGCGACGGCGCACGCCGCTGTTGACCCCGTCGGCGCCGACCAGCAGGTCACAGTCGGCGTAAGCGTCCACGTCATCCGCGCCGGCCTCGAAGTGTAGGCCGACGCCCAGCTCGCGGCATCGCTCCTGAAGGATGCCCAGCAGGCGGATGCGCGCGATGCCGTTGAAGTGGTTGCCGCGCACAGTGATCCTGCGCCCGCGGTAGACCACGTCCACGTTGTCCCACGTCTCGAAGCTTTGGCTGATGCGAGCGTGCGATTCGGGGTCGGCCTCGCGCAGGTTCGACATGGTCTTGCCCGAGAAGACCACTCCCCACCCGAAGGTCGCGCCCGGCGGGTTGCGCTCGAAGACGTTGACCTCACGCGCCGCCCCGCGCCGCCGCATCAGCAGCGCGAAGTAGAGCCCCGCCGGCCCCCCGCCGATGACGTTGATCTTCATGAACCCGCTTCGAGCCCGACGACCGGCGGCCCGGAGCTTGAAACCCGCCGCCCGCTGCCCGCCGCCCGCCGCCCGCTACCTGCCCTTGAACTGCGGCTTGCGCTTCTCGACGTAAGCGCCGATACCCTCTGCGGCGTCCTCGCTCTGGAAGAGTTGCTGCTGGAGTTCGCGTTCGAGGGCGAGGCCCGATTCGAGGGGGACTTCGGCGCCCGACTGGACGGCGCGCTTGATGCGGCCGACGGCGCGGGCGGCCTTGCCCGGCGTGGTGAACTGCCGCGCGTAGTCCATCACCTGCTGCATGAAGGCTTCGCCGGTCTCGGCGTCGAAGACGCGGTTGACGAGGCCGAGCCGCTCGCCGCGGTCGAAGTCGAAAAGCTCGCCGGTCGCCATCAGCTCGACGGCGCGCGACTTGCCGACGGCGCGGGCGAGCCGCTGCGTGCCGCCGGTGCCGGGCAAAACTCCGAGCGAGACTTCGGGCAGCCCCATCTTGCCCGCCCCGCGGCGCGCCACGCGGAGGTCGGCCGCGAGCGCCACTTCGAGGCCGCCGCCGACGCAGTGGCCGTTCAGCGCCGCGATGACGAGCTTCGGCGTCTGTTCGAGCCGCAGCAGCGTCTCGTTGGCGTGGAGGCAGAAGTAGTATTTGAACTCGGGCGTGACGCCCTTGAGCATCGAGATGTTGGCGCCGGCGCAGAAGAACTTCTCGCCCCGGCCCGTGATGACGATGACCTGCACGGCCTCGTCCATCCGCGCTTCGAGCACGGCGCGGTCCAGCTCGCGCATCATGTCGTAGGAGTAAGTGTTGGCCGGCGGGTCGTTCAGCGTCAGGACTGCCACGCCCCCCTCGACCTCGTACCCGACCAGTGCGCCGGCGGCCCCGCCCTCGCCCTGAACCTTCGCTTCCGCTTCTGCCATCTCAAAAAGCCCCCGCCATCTGTAAGGATTCGCTCACGCGGTCTCGCGCGGCCCCGCCGCGGCCCGCTCGGAGGCAGGCACGGCCGCCGGCCTTTCCCGGACGAGCGCCGTGCCGGCTGCTTGAAAAGTTGAACGGTAGAGACCGGGCATGAACTGTGGCACATCCTAGTTTGGCGGGTCCGGGCCGTCAAGCAGGTGCGCGCCGCGCGGCGCGAGCGCTGCCCACGCCCGCAGCCCGCGCCAGAGTCGCAATCGAGACCCCTTGAGTCACAGCCGGAAACTCCCGAGTCGCGGCCCGGCACGGTTCCGCTTGACAGCCGGCGCGGGCGGCGCGTAGCGTGTCGCTTCCGGCCCGGCCGGGTTCGGAGGCGCATCCGTTCTGGTGAGCGGCGCGGTCTTCAAAACCGTTAGCGGGCGCGTGAGAGCGCGCCTGGGTGGGTTCGATTCCCACACGCCTCCGCCAAGATAGCTTTCGACAGTCGGCCTTCTGCGGGCAACTTTTGACTTCTCCTTTTCCGCCGCGCTCCCACCGCGCCGCGGTCACGCATCTGTCAACCCACCACGTTCGCACCACCACGCAAACTCTGGTGACGCGGGCCGCCGCCTCGTGAGGCCGGAGGCCGCCGGGGGGTTAGCTCATGCGCGACTGGATCGCCTTGAACATGACGCCGGGCGTGGGGCCGCGTAGCGCCGCCCGGCTGCTCGAAAAGTTCGGGTCGGCCGAGGCCGTCTTCGGCGCCCTGCGCTCGGAGCTTGAGCGGCTGCGGCTGCGGCCCGAGACGGTCGAGAGCATCGTGCTGCGCGACCGCCACGAGGAGGCCGAGCGCGAGATCGAGCGGCTGCGCGAGGTGGCGGGCGCCGACGTGCTCGTGCTCGACGACGGCACCTACCCGGCGCTGCTGCGCGAGACGCCCGACCCGCCCGTCACGCTCTACGTCCGCGGCGCCTGGGCCGAGTGCCTGGAGGCGCCGTGCGTGGCGATAGTCGGCTCGCGTCGCTGCTCGGCCTACGGGCAGAACGTGACGCTGATGCTGGCGCGCGAGCTGGCCTCGCGCGGCGTCACCATCGTTTCGGGCCTCGCGCGCGGGGTAGACGCGGCGGCGCACCGCGGGGCGCTCGAAGCCGGCGGGCGCACGGTCGGCGTGCTCGGCACCGGCATTGATCAGGTCTACCCGCGCGACCACCTGCGGCTGGCCGAAGAGATGCTGGCCGGCGGCGGCGCGCTCGTCACGCAGTTCCCGCTCGGCACGCCGCCCGCGCCCGAAAACTTTCCCTATCGCAACCGCATCATCAGCGGGCTGAGCCTCGGCGTCGTGGTGGTCGAGGCTTCGGAACTCTCCGGCTCGCTCATCACGGCGCGGCTCGCCCTGGAGCAGGGGCGCGAGGTCTACGCCGTGCCGGGCAACATCACCAACCGCAACTCCTTCGGCACCAATTACCTCATCAAGTCGGCCGGGGCCAAGCTCGTCCAGACGTGGCAGGACATCGTCGAGGAGCTGCCCGCCGACATCGCCGCCGGCATTCTCCCGCCCGAATTGAAGGGAGAGAGGAAGAACCTGAGCGGTCGCTCCCCGGCATTGCCGGCTGACCTTTCGGAGGGCGAGCGCGCGGTGCTCAAACACATCACGGCCGACGCGCCGGCGCACATCGACGCGCTGGCCGCAAAGAGTGGTCTCACCGTCCACGAGCTGGCGGGAGTGCTGCTCGGGCTGGAGTTGCGTGAGCTGGTGAGGGAACTGCCGGGGAAATGTTTCGTCAGGAAGGTTTAAGCGGCCGGCGGCCGAAGCGCGAGGGGCGCCCCGGTCGGTCGGGCTTGTCGTCTCTCCCGGCCCCGGCGTGGCGGCCTTTCATACCCTTATCTCCCCGACCGTCTCGCCGAACTGGACCTTCGTGCCGACGGCGAGGGTAAGACTGCGCCCCGGCTCTACGTCCTTCACGGCCCCGCCGGGCGTGCTGACGACCCACTTCTGCGGCGACAGATTTTTCAGGCCCCAGACGCCGGGGCTGGACGGGTGCTCGGCGACGGCCGCCACCGGCGCGGAGAAGTCGTACATCCTCTGCTCGTTGACGTGGTGCGGGAAGAGGTGCGTGTCGTAGTTGAGCATGACGACCGAGCGGCCGATGCGGATGCGCGGGGGGAGTCTGAGCGCGGCCGCGCACGACCAGCAGAGGCCGGGGTCGCCGCCGCGCGCCTTGAGCGCCTGTCCGTCGTAAAAGTTTTCGAGCGAGCAGTGCGGGCAGTAGAAGATGGAGTCCCGCAGACTGACCATCGCGCCGCGCCACTCGCTCTCGCGCACGCGGCCGTGGAGCGGATCGCGCAGCCCCTCGGTGAAGGCGCGGGTGAAGAGGGCGCGCAAGGATTGCGGGTAGAGGCGCCAGAAGGCGAGCGCGTTGTCGTGGATGCCGGGCACGGGCGCGTTAGAGTCGTCCCGCGGGTCGAAGATGAAGAGCGGCTCCGTGCCGTAGAGCTTCGTCATGGCCGGCAGGTCGAGGCACTTGATCTCCGTCTCCTTCCTGCCTTCGAGCGGGTGCGCGACCATGAGCATGTAGAAGATGAGAACGGAGAGCGAGAAGAGGTCGGTCTGCGTCGAGGGGACGGCCTCGCCCCGCACCACCTCGGGCGCCATGAAGCGCGGCGTGCCGAGCACCCCGAGGACGCCCGCGCCGTCCACCGAGACGTTGTCGTTGTCGGCGATGAGCACGTCGCCGTTGTCGGGGTCGAAGAAGGCGTTGCCGAAGGAGATGTCGCGGTAACACAGGCCCTGCGAGTGCAGGAGCAGGTAGTTGTGTGAGAGGTTGAGCCCCGCGGTGGCGAGCGCGCGGAAGGTCGGTTCGATGCGCCGCTTCATCAGGTCAACGATGTTCTTGAAGCGCTTCGGCCTGAGCGGCATCACGTAGCCGAAGCCCGCCACGCCCGTCGCCGTCGTCACCTCCAGAGGCCAGAGGAAATACTCGCTCGGCGGGCCTTTGCGCACGAGCAGCTCGATGGCGGCCCGCTGCTCCGGCGTAGACATCTGCGGGAAGAACCATTTGACGGCCACAGCCTCGCCGCCCAGCGTCGCCCTGTAGACCTCGCCCTGCCCGCCCGCGCCGAGCAGTTCGTCGGTCACGCACACCATCCCCGAAGGCTCGCAGCGCACGGCCTGCCCCGGCCTGAGCATCTGATCCATCCCCGTCACACCCCCTCGTTCATTCTCAAACGCCGCCTAATCGATGTTGCGCTCTGACTCGACCTCGGCGCCGTACTCCACGCCCCAGGGGCCGAGCACGTTGCCGGTCAGGTCCGAGTCTTCCACACGGACGGTCGCACCCCCGACGGCCTCGACAGCGAAGCGCCCGTTGTCGTGAATCGTGCACTCGATGGCGGCGAGCACCGAGCCGGCGCCGACCGCCACGCCCGACCCCGCGTTGCCGGCGACTTCGCACCCGCGAAGGAGCGCCTGCCCTCCTTCGCGGGCGTAGACGCCTGAGTCGTTGCCGCGGTAGACGCGGCAGTCGTTCAGGAACAGCCTCCCCCGGGTCGTCACCGCCGCCTCTGCCTCCCGGTGACCGTAGAGTTCGCAGCCTTCGAGCACGGCCTCGCCCTCGCGGTGGACGAAGACGCCCGAGTTCTCACCCCCGTGGACGCGGCACGCACGCGCCGTAAGCCGTGCGCCGTCGCTCACGCCGAGGTTCGCCAAGCGATTGCCGTGGACCTCACACTCTTCGAGGAGCGCGCCTCCACCCTGCCAGGCGACCACGCCCGCGTTCGCCCCCCCGTAGACCTTGCAACGCCTGACGACGGGGCGGGCACCGCCGGTGACGGCTACGCCGATGTTCGCGTGTCCGTAGACTTCACAGTCCTCGACTGTTCCCGTCGCGCCTTCGAAGAAGTAGAGCCCGGAGTCTGCCCCGTCGTGAATCCTGCACCTCTTGATGACGGGCGCGGCCTCGGGGCCGTGGACCGCGATGCAGGAGAGCGTGTCCGATGAGACGCCGCAGTCTTCGAGCACCAGCTCGCCCCTCAACACGTCCACGGCGAAGGAGGCCGCGCCGCGACCCGCGGCCCCGCGCAGCGTCAGGCCGGCGACCCGCGCGGCCTCCGCACTCGACTTCAGGCAACTCGCCCCGGCGCCCGTGATGACTATCTGGTCGCGCGGGCCGTCGCCGACGATGTTGACCCGTTTATCCAGGAGGATGCTCTCCTCGTACACCCCCGGCCGGACGAGTACGCGGCCGCCGGGCGCGACGTTGGCGAGCGCCTCCGTGATGCTCGCGTAATCGCCGTCGCCCGCGGCGGAAGCCACCACGGAGGCGGGGTCCGCCGTGGCACCGGCGGGTGGCTTGCGCGAGGCAGACCGGGCCGCGCCGTCGCCATGCCCGCCTGCGCCCCGGTCGCCCGCCGGCCCGACGATTGCGCCGGCGGCGATGTCGCCTTCTTCAAAGGCTGCCAGTTCGCCGTCGGAGATCAGGCCGAGGGCGAGTGCCCACGTGTTGACCGACCATGCGGCGGCCGGCTCGGAGAGTCCGCGGTTGTCGGAGAGCCGGCGCGCGAAGCGTTTGAGCAGGACCGCGCGGGGCGCGCCCGCCGGCGCGCCGAGCAGGTCGCCGGGCACGTGCTCTTCGAGCGCCGACACCAGCACGGAGACCTCGCGGCGGTGTGCGGCCGAGTAGTCTCTCAGCAGCCCTTCGCAGCGCCGCGCGTCGCGGATGACTGACGGACCGTGGCGCGCGATGATCTCCCGCAGCTTCTGTCTCGGCTGATCGTTCATGCGCCCTGCCCGCCGTTCGCCTCGGAAGGCTCAGGAGCGTCCGCCGTCGCGCCCGCTTCTGTCTTCCCCGCCGCGCCCGGGGCCGTCGCCTCAGACGCCCCGACGCCTTCGGAGCCCGTCTTTGCGTCATTCTTATTCAGGGCGTCCATGCGGCAGATGAGGCCGAGCGTGCAGTCGTCCCCGCTCCCCACACGTGTAGCCTCTTCGAGCCAGCCCTTGAGGCTCGCGTTGATGGGGTCGAAGCCGTCCGCGCGCAGCATCTCCAAAAGGTCGCTCCCGACTTTGAGGAACCCGGCCGAGTCGGAAAAAGAGTTCACGTAGCCGTCGGTCGAAAGCAGGATGAGCGCCGGCGGCTCGCCCGCGAGCGGCAGGAGACGGACGCGGAAGTTCTTCTCCGCGTCGGGCGTGCAGAGCGAGGTGGTCTCGTTGGCGAATAGTCGTTCGTCTTCCGGCAACGCCCGCGTGAGCCCCCCGGCCGCGGAGACGTTGAGTATCTCGCCGTCGCCGAGCTGCATGTAGAGCGCGAAAGACTCTGTGACGGCCACGGTCAGGGAGGTGGCCCCGTAGGCGAGCAGCGGGTTCTCTTCGACGAGCTGGCGGCCCCGCGGGCCGTCCTTCTCTGCGACGGTTTCGAGCTCAACCGCCGTGAAGGGTCGCCCCTTGAGGTCGGCCTCCGCCGCCTCGCGCCAGCGCCCGACGAACTCCCGCGGCAGGTGCTCCCTCGCCCTGCTCTCCAGCTCCGCGTGGTCGGAGAGGCCGCGCGACTCGTCGAGGAATTCGCCGACGAGTCGCGCTGCCTCCTTCACGGCGAAGCGCGAGCCGCGGTCGCTGCGGAAACACTTGTCGCTCCCGTGCCCGTCCGAGACCGAGACGACGACGGGCAAACCGCGCCCGGACTCGCGCACTTGCAAGATGGCGTCCTGGTTCGGGATGCCGGCACGCAGGTGCGACGCGCCGGGCACGGTCTCGCCCATCACCCGCCATTCGGCGGGGCTCTGTTGTTCGGCCACTGGCTCGGCTCCTTACCAAACGTCGTCGATGGTTTTCTGGTCGTCGGCGTCGGTGGCGGCCGGCTGGCCGCCGGGCGCGGGGGCCGCCGCCTGCGCCCCGCCGGCGGCCGCGGGCGCCGCGGACGGGATGGGCACGGGCGTCGTAGTCGTCGCCCCGTCCGCGGGCGTGTCGGCGCCGGCCGCGGGCGAAGAGGCGGACTTCAGGACCGCCGTCGAGGCCCACTTGATGTGGCGGACGAGTGCCTCGGGGCTGTTGGCCGCGAGCGGCTTGAGTTCAGGGTTGCCGATGAAGCGTTGCAAGACCTCCGGGTCGGCGTCGCGGCCGATGGAGATGGCGATGCGGACGGCCTTCTTCCCCCAGGGCTCGTTCATGAGCGCGCGCAGGCCCGCCTCGAAGTCGTCGGTCGGCTGCCCGTCGGAGACGAGCACGAGCACGGGCGGGAGCGCACGCTCGCTCATCGGCGGCATCTTCAACTGCTCTGCGACGAGCTGGAGCGCCTTGCCCATGTCGGTCTCGCCCTCGGCCGTCAGGTCGGTCCAGGCGAAGTCGGCGACCGGCGTCGGCTGCGTGATGTGCCACTGCGCGCCGTTCGAGAACTTTACGGCGCGCACCAGAACCTGCGCGTTCGGGTTGTCCTCGGCGACTTTACGCATGTGCGGGATGGCCTCTCGGATGGCCGTGTTGAGTGCCTGTATCTTCCCGTCCTGCTCCATCGAGCCCGAGCTGTCGGCGATCCAGATGAAGTGCAGCGGCCGCGAAGCGAGTTCGCCGCCCGGTCGTCTACTCATAATTTCAATTCTCCTTTTGTCATCACGACGGTGTCTGGCGGATAAAGCCCCGCACCATTACTGCGCCCCCGCGGCGCGAAGTTAAGCCGCGGGTTGGCGGGGAGAGATTCTGAGCGATGTGTCAGGGGGATGAAATCAATCTTACCAGAACGAATTCTCGACAGTCCTTA
Source organism: Pyrinomonadaceae bacterium (assembly GCA_035645715.1). GTDB lineage: Bacteria > Acidobacteriota > Blastocatellia > Pyrinomonadales > Pyrinomonadaceae > QHXN01. The sequence continues at coordinate 82,936 of DASQMB010000004.1, read as the reverse complement.
TCCCGCCTCACGCTCAGCGCGTCTGTACGGGGGACGGGTCCAAACTTCTCTGTTGCTGCTCCTCGCGTAGGGTGCTCAACACGAAGGGACCGCCAACGAACAACAGCAGGCACAGAAGTAGGATCAGGACGCAGCCGATCAGACAGCCGCGGCGGCCCCGACCCCCGCGCGCGGCGGCATCAATCGGAGGCGCCTGGGGGCGGCCGGCGTTCGCCGCTTGAGGCGGAGCAGGCGTGCGTGGGGCCGGGGGCGTCCGGCTCGCCTGAGCCGGGGCCGCGGGTGGGTGGCCCACGGGGGGGAGAGGGCTCCGGTGTGCCGGAGGGTGGGTTGCGGGCGGCCTGGTGCCAGCAACCGCGGCCGGGCGGGCGGGCGGCGTCTTATCCGCTACGCAAGGCTGCACCCCCTCATCGCGCCGGCCCTCCATCCCGTGCAACTCGGCTTCAGTTAGGATGCCGAGCGCCAACGCCCAGGAACCCACGGCCCACCGCGACGCCTCTTCGGTGAGCGCCAGGTTCTCCTCCAGCCGCTTCGCCAGCCGCGTCAGCAGAAGCCCCGCCGGCACGGAGTTGCGCCCCGCCAGCAGGTCGAGCGGCACGCGCTCGCGCAAGGCCCCGACGAGGATGTTGATCTCACGGCGGTGTCCGCCGCACAAATCCCGCAGCAGCCCCTCGCACCTTCGCGCGTCGCTGCACAGCCCCGGCCCGTGCCTTACTATCAACTCACGGAGCGTCCGCCGCGGCGCGTCATTCATAACCCCTTAGTCACCTGCGCCGCCTCAAAAGATCGTGCTCAGTAGCGAGAGCACGAGGCTGAGGACCAGCGACAGCAAGAGCATCGTGCCCAGCGGGGCATAGACGCGCGTCCGCCGCCCCTCGTAGCGAATGTCACCCGGCAGCCGCCCGAACCAGGAGAGCCTGCGGGAAAAAACTAAAAGTCCGACCGCCAGTAGCAAAGCTAATGTCAGCAAGACCACCAGGCCGCCCGAAGTGAACATAAAAACCCTCATAGACGACCCGCCGCGGTACAAATCTACCCGGCGGGGCGCAAGCCGGCGTGCGCGGTTTCGGTACGAAAGACGCTTCGCGTAAAGATCAGGGCAGAATGCGTGCCACACCCCAACCCCCGAACATCCTTAAAGCCGTTGCGACGGCGCCGCCGGATTCGGCCAATAACATTCCGAACCTTCGGGTTCGGGAACGTCTGCGCGCACCATGAAGTGCGTGACCCGGCGGGGATTTTGAGGGCGGTGCGAGATCGTATGCGGAGTGACGCCGATGCAGGCGGCCGAAGGGCGCGCGGGCGCCGGCAAACGCCGCGCTCGGGGGTGGGGTTTTGATAAATCGTCCTGCGCTTGTATAGTGGCTCGCGCCTGAGCCAGCGTCCCGCCGGGCCTCGCGTCAGTCAACCAACACAACCCCGAACGAGCCGGCCGCCCGGCCGGCGCCGAGGTGCGCGTCCAGATGACAGGATCATACGTCGCGGAGCATTTCGCTTCGCACCAGCGCGTAATCGAGCGGTGCTTTGAGCGCCTCCTCGGCGAGGCCGAGGAGGTGGCGCGCGTCCTGACCGACGCCCTGCGCGGGGGGCACAAGGTCATCGCCTTCGGCAACGGCGGGAGCGCCACGCAGGCGAGCCACCTCGTCGGCGAACTGCTGGGCCGCTTCAAGGCCGCCCGCCAGCCGTTCCCGGCCGTCGTGCTGTCGGGCGACCCCGGCACCGTCACCTGCATCGCCAACGACTTCGGCTACGGCGCCATCTTCGAGCGCCAGGCGCAGGCCCTCGCACAGCCCGGCGACGTGGCGGTCGGGTTCACAACGAGCGGGCGCTCGGAGAACGTGCGGCGCGGCCTCGACGCGGCGCGGGCGCGTGGGTCGGTGACGGTCGCCGTGACGGGCGGGGCGGGATTGGTCGGCGGCACTGCCGACTACGTGCTGGCCGTGCCCAGCGATTCCACGGCCCACGTTCAGGAAGTACACCTGATGCTGCTGCACGTCTGGTGCATAGGGATTGACGAGGCGCTCGGTCAGGTTCAGTCTTAGACTCGGAGCGGGGACTCGGCCGCCGCGCGGCTCGACAAATTGAGGCGGCCGCGAACGGCGCGCGAAGGCAGGGATGAAAGAGAGAAAGCTGAAACAGGCGTTATTCCCAATCGAGCCGCAGTACATGGAGAGGGTCTGGGGAGGGAAGAAACTCAGGCCCTCCGGCCCGCCCGTCGGCGAGGCGTGGGTCGCGTTCGAGGACAGCCGGGTCGTCGGCGGCGCCCGCGCCGGGATGACCGTGGCCGAGCTCTCCGCCGAGTACGGCGCAGAGTTCCTCGGCGCGGCCGTCGCCACGCGCTTCGGCCGGCGCTTCCCGCTCCTCGTTAAACTCCTCGACTGCGCCGACTGGCTCTCTGTGCAGGTCCACCCGGACGACGCGCAGGCCGAGCGGATGGTGGGGCCGGGGGCCTTCGGCAAGACCGAAGCCTGGTACTTCCTGGAAGTCGAGGGGGGCGCCAACATCCTGGCGGGCGTCGTGCCGGGCACGACGCCGCAGGCGTTGGAATCGGCGATCAGGGGAGGACATGTGACGGAAATGTCCCGGCGGTTGGAGGTCCGCGCCGGCGACGCCCTTTACCTCCCGGCCGGGACGCTCCACGCGCTCGGCCCCGGCATGCTCCTCTACGAGGTACAGCAGGCGAGCGACACCACGTACCGCGTCTACGATTGGGGGCGACCCGCCGCGGCGGGTCGAAAGCTGCACGTGGAGGAGGCGGTGGCGGTCGCGGACGCCGGCAAGTGTCCGGAACTGTCGCGGCCGGCCCCGACGCCCGCGGCGGCCGTGTCGGTGGTCAGTTGCCCCTTCTTCGACCTCGACGTGGCGCGAGTCAACGGGCGCCCGTTTCGCGGGGACACGGGGGGTACGACCTTTCACGTCGTCACGGCGACGGCAGGGCGGCTGCGGCTGTCGAGCGGCGGCGAGTCCCTCTCACTCGGAGTTTACGAGACGGCCGTCGTCGCCGGGGGCGCGGGGAAGTACGAACTAAGCCCGGGCGAAGGCGCCGCCGCCGAGGTGCTGATCGCTTCCGTCCCGCCGATCCCTGACCCGGCCGCGTGACGCACATTGACGCGCGCCCGGCCGCGAGCGCCCAGACCCGAGAAAAAAGAGTGAACGAGTGATTCGCCTCGCCCTCCTTTTCCGCTTGTTAGTGTGTGGGGGCACACAAACGGCACCGCCCCTCCTCGACAACGGCTGACAGGGAAGGAAGGAGCGGACCGAGATGGGTTACGGGATTCTGGAAATCGTGGGCGGCGTCGCGGGCGCGGCGCTCTGTTCGGTGGCGGTCTTCGTGCTCAACCCCGACGCGGTCTCGCGCGCGACCGAGGCGATCCTCGACCGCGTCGAGGTAGGGCTGGCGCGGCGACAGCAGAGGCGGCGCGCTCGCGCGGCGCGGGCGGGCGTGGCGAGCGAGGGGTTCCCGCTCTTCGAGTCCTGGCAGCAACGTTCGGGCTGAGCCTCGCGCCGGTCGGCCGGCGGGCGCGGGCGGTGCCGAAATCAGAGTAAAGCGGCGGCGGGCTCAACACCTGAGCCCGCCGCCGCTTCGCTTTTCGCGGCGGCGAGTCCCGTCCGACGTTCGCGCCCCGGAACGCGCCCCGCCCGCGGGGTTGATTCGGGTGGCCGGAGTTTCGCGCGTTAGTGAGTGGATAAGGGAGCGCGGGCCTTATTCATCGTCGTTTGATATAACGTTCATACCTCGTCTAATACAGAAAAGGCCCGCGCGCCGGCCTCATTCCGAAGGGACACGAAAAGAGCAGGTGAGCACGAATCCCCGGCCGGAAACTTCCGGCGGAGGGCTTCGTGTCGGGCACGAGGGGTTGGGTTTTAGCGGCGCGGTCTTCTATATTCTGCGGCGCAGGTGTCGAGATGAAAAAAATTCTGCTGGCGGGCGCGGGCGGGAGGCTCGGCGCGAAGGTGCTGGACGAGCTGGGGCGGCGCGGCTACGGCGTGCGTGCGCTCGTGCGCGACGCCTCGCGGCTGAAGGACGCGAGGACGCGGGCCGACGTGCGCGTGGCCGACGCTCTCTCCGCCGAGAGCCTGCGCGGCGCCTGCGACGGCGTGGACGCGGTCGTCTCGACGATGGGCGCGAGCCTCGCGCTCGGCCGGACGCGCGGCGGCGCGGGCTTCCGCGAGGTGGACCTCGGCGCCAACCTCAACCTGCTGGCCGAGGCCAGGCGCGCGGGCGCGCGCAAGTTCGTCTACGTCTCCCTGCACGGCGCGGAAAGGTTGCGCGGCCTGGCCTACGTGGACGCGCACGAGGAGTTCGTCGCGGCGCTGGCCGCGAGCGGGCTCGACTACACGGTCGTCCGCCCGACCGGCTTCTTCTACGTCTTCGAGGAGATTTTCAAGATGGCGGCCGCGCGCGGGCGGGTCGTGCTCGTCGGCGACGGCTCGGCCCGCACCAACCCCGTCCACGAGGAGGATTTGGCCCGCGAGTGCGCCGACGCCGTCGAGGTAGGCGAGCGCGAGCTGCCGGTCGGCGGCCCCGAGACCTACACGCGCCGCGAGATAGCCGAGCTGGCTTTCTCGGCGCTCGGCCGGCGGCCCAGAATCACCTCGCTGCCGCCCGCCCTCGTCCGCACCATGATCGCCCCCGTCCGGCTCTTCGACCGCCGGCTCTACGACTTTTTGGCCTTCGGCGCGGCCGTCAGCACGATTGACGTGGTCGCGCCGCCGGCCGGCGGCACGAGCCTGCGCCGCCACTTCCGCCGCCTCGCGGGCGTCGAGAGCGGCGCCTTCGGCATCCACCTCACCAACGCCGGCAAGGCCGCCGAGACCGGCGGCTTCTGAGCGGCGCCGGACCTGCAAGGGCCTGGCGGCCCGAATGTTTTCGAGGCCCGTAAGACGAAGCGCGTGAGGTCGTGTACCTCACGCGCTTCGTCTTACGGGCCTTCGATTTTCGCTCTTGAGCCTTCCGCCGGCCGGGCGCTTACTTGGGGCGGGTCAGGAGGACGATGTCGCTGGTCCAGAGGCCGTTGGCGAGCAGGAGCCGGCCGTCGCGGGCGAGGTCGAAGGAGTAGAAGACCTCGCGCTTCAAGTCGGTGATCTGGCGGGCCGGGCCGCCTTCGACGGGTTGCAGGCGGAGGTTGGTGACGTTGTCGCTGTAGTCGGTGTAGACGAAGGCGCGGCTGTCGCCGGTCCAGCGGATCGGCGAGTTGCCGTCGGCCTCGTTCTGCGGCACGTCGAAGACGCGCGCGGGCTGTCCGCCGTCGAGCGTGAAGAGCGCGATCTGCCACGGCGCGGCCGGCCCCGCCTCCTTGTACCAGCACGCGACCCAGCGGCCGTCGGGCGAGACCGAGGGCCTGAGCGAGAGGCGCGAGGTCAGGCGCACGGCCGGGCCGCCCGCGAGCGGGATTTTGTAGAGGTTGGTGAGCGCGCCCTCTCCGGTCCGCTCGTAGATGACGAAGCGGCTGTCTGGCGTGACGGCGGCCCAGTTGCTGTTGCCGTCGTCCTCGCTCAGCCGGACCGTCGCGCCGCCGTCGCGGTTCATCCGCCAGATTTGCCACTTGCCCGAGCGGTTCGAGTGGAAGAGGACGAAGCGACCGTCGGGCGAGGCCACGGGGCCGTAGTTGCGCCCCGCCCCGGCCGTCAACTGCACCTGGTCCGAGCCCTCGGCCGACATCTCCCAGATGTCCGAGTTGCCGCTCGCGTCCGTGGCGTAGAGGACGCGGCCGTCCGGCGTCCAGGAGAGGTCCACGTAGCGGCCGGCGCCGGCCGTGATCTGCGTCGGGCGCGTGTAGCTGTCGCGCGCGGCGAGGAAGACGTTCGTCAGCGTCTGGCTCTGGACCGAGACGAGGGCGCTCGCGTCATGCGAGAGGCTGAGGCCGCGGTAGTCGTGGAGGTCCTGGACCAGCCGCTCGGCCTTGCCCTCGGGGTAGGAGAGGTGCCAGAGCTGCGTCATCGAGGAGTTGCCGTCGTTGGCCGCCAGCACGAGGCCGTCGCCCGAGGGCAGCCAGCGCACCTGGCTGACGTGGCTCCAGCGGACCTCCGAGAGCCGGCGCTCGGCGGCGCCGTCGAGCGCCACTTCCACGGCCTTCATGAAGAAGCCGTTGGCGTCGGACGACTCGACGACCACTGCGAGGCGCTGGTTGTCGGGCGACCAGGCCGGGGCCGAGCCGGCCGAGAAGTGTTCGGGGAAGTTCCGCGCGGCGACTTCGCGCTCGCCCGTGCCGTCGGCGTCGGCGACGATGAGGGAGTCGCGTCCGCCGTCGGCGTCCTGGACGACGTAGGCGAGTTGCTTGCCGTCGTGCGAGAGGCCGACGTGGCTGTCGAGCCCCGCGCGCAGCTTCGCGGCCGAGCCGCCGAGCGCCGGCACGCGGTAGAGGTCGCCGCGCCGGGCGCCGCGCTCTGCCGCGACGAAGTAGATGTAGGTGTTGTCGCGCGAGAAGGCGACGCCGTAGAAGGTCAGGTCCGAGGGCGGAACCAGCCGGACGCTGTTCGAGACGGCCACCTGCCGCGCCCACAGGCCGCGCCTGCCGGCCTCCTCGACCACGTATGCGACCACGCGCCCGTCGGGCGAGATGGCCGCGGCGCGGACATCGCCCGAGGTGGTGATCTTGACGGGCTGCGCGCCGCGAAAGGGCACGGCCCCCGTGCCGGCCCGCCGCGCGGCCAGGTAATAGACGGCGCCGGAGCCGAGCGCGGCCACGAGCAGGACTGCGGCCGCGAGCGCGAGCGGGCGGGACCGGCGCGCTCGGGGAGACGTAGGCTCGGAAGTCGAGACTTCGCGCGCGGGCGCCTCAGAGACTTTACCGCCGGCCGGGCGCGGCGCCGTCACCGGCATTGAGGGGGCGGCTGTTGTGGGCAGGCCGGCGGCGAGCGTCGCAGGCCGGGACGCGCCCCCGCCGTTTGAGGCTGCCGTCTTGTGCGCGCCCGCGCGCGCTGTCGGGGCGGCGTCGTGCCGGGCCGTCGCGCCCGTCACGTTCGCCCGGCCCGTCTCGCCGTCGGGGCGGGCCGAACGCGCGACGCGGGCCATCATGTCTGCGAAGCGCGGGTCGTCGCGCAGGGCGTCGATGCGCGGGTCCACGCCGACGTAGGTCAGGCCGACGGCGTGCTCCTCCTCGGCGCGGGCCAGCCATTCGAAGGCCGCGTCGCGCTCGCCGAGCAGGGTGTAGATGACGGCGATCTCGTAGGCCGTCACCCACTGCTCGGGGCGGCGCCGGACGAGGTCGTTCAGGATGTCGCGGGCCTCGGCCTGGTGGCCGCACGAGGCGAGGACGTGGGCGTGCTTGGCCCGCGTCATCGGGGTCTCGCCGGCGAAGGCGCGCTCCTGCTCGAAGACGGCCAGCGCCTCGTCGCACATCCCCAGCCGCTCGTAACACCAGCGCAGGATGATGTGGGTCGAGAGCGAGCCGGGGTCGATCTCCATCGCCTCGTGGCACTGGACGAGCGCCTCCTCGTAGCGGCCGGCGAAGAAGAGGATGTTGGCGGCGGCGGTGGCGGCCACGGCCGAGCGCGGCAGCAGCTCGCGGGCCTTGAAGATTTCGGCGACCGCCTCCTCGTGGCGCCCCTGCGCCGAGAGGCAGAGGGCGAGCCAGCGGTGGCCGGGCGCGTTGTCGGTCTTCAGCTCGACGGCCCGGCGGAACTCGCGCTCGGCCCCGACCCAGTCGCGCTCGTAGTTGAGCATGACGAAGCCCAGGGAGGCGTGGGCCTCGGGCAGCGAGTCGTCGGCCTCGACGGCGCGGCGCGCGGCGCGGCCCGCCCGCTCCCAGGCGCCCTCGGGCGGCGGCTCCGCATACCAGTTGAGCAGCGAGTAGCAGTCGGCCAGCTCGGCGTAGGCGAGCGCGAACCTCGGGTCGCGCACCACGGCGTGCTCGAACCGCTCGATGGCCTTGCGAAGGTCGTCGGCCGTCCGCTTGGTCGAGTAGTAGCGCCCGACCTTGTAGAGCGTGTAAGCCTCCTCGTCGTCGGTCGGGCGCGGGCCGTTGTCGGAGACGTGGATGACGGTCGTCGTGGCCGGGCCGGCAGTCTTGAGCCGGAGCGTCGGGTCGGTGGCGCGCGAGCCGGCCGCGCCGGCCGAGGGCAGAAGCGCCGCGGCCTGGCTGCCGATGACGCTCTCGGCCGGGCGGTTGCGTTCGCCGGCCGCGCCGCAGACGCGCCTGAGCAGCGAGTCGAATCGCGGGTCGGGGCGCAGGGGGTCGAGCGTCGCCTCGGTGCGGACCCAGACGAGCCACGCCTCGCGCTGCTCGTAAGCCTCTTCGAGCCGGGCGAAGGCCGCGTCGCGCTCGCCGAGGGCGGCGTTGATCAGCCCGACGTGGTAGGGAGAGACGTGGCGCGTCTTCGCCATCTCGCCGAGCCGCGCCAGTATCTCGCGCGCCTCCGTCTTCTGCCCCGAGAGCGCCAGCGCGTAGCCGAGCGCCGAGAGGTAGAGCGGGCTGTCGCCGGAGCGGGCACACGCCCTGCGCGCGGGCTCCACCGCCTCGGCGGCCCGGCCGAGCGCGGCCAGCGCCCGGCTCTCGACGAAGAGGCCGAGCGGGTAGTCGGGGTCGGCCTCGAAGACGAGGCGGTTCTCGGCCAGGCACTCCTCGAAGCGGCGCGCCTGGTAGAGGACGAAGGCGGCCGACTGGTGGAAGGCGGCGGCGTTCGGGTCAAGCTCCTGTGCGCGGCGGGCTTCGTGGACGGCCTCGTCGGAGCGGCCGAGCGAGGCGAGGTGGAAGCTGAACCACTGGTGCGCGGGGGCGTAGTTGGGGTTGAGCTCGACCGCGCGGCGCAGGTGGCGCTCGCTGGCGTCCCAGTCCCACTGTGCGTGGCAGGCGAAGCCGAGCGCGGTGTAAGCCTCGGGCAGCGTCGGGTCGAGGGCGGCCGCGCGCGTCGCCGCCTCCTTCGCCGCGCCGTAACACTCGTCGGACGGCAACACCCCGAGCACGCCGAGCCAGTTGTAGTAGTCGGCTATCCCCGCGTGCGGGGCGGCGTAGGACGGGTCAATGGTGGCCGCCTCGTTGAAGAAGAGGATGGCCTTGGCGAAGCCGTCCTCGGCCATCGAGTTCCAGTGGAGGCGGCCGCGCAGGTAGGCCTCGTAAGCCTCCGGGCTGTTGGTGCCGCGACGGGCGAGGCGCCGCCGCTCCTCGCCCGTCAGTTGCGGCACGAGCGCCTTCGAGACCTTCTCGGCCAGAGAGTCGTGCAGGGCCAGGATGTCGTCCGAGGTCTCGTCGAACTGCGCGGCCCAGAGCGGGGCGCTCTGGCGGGTGCCGATGAGCTGGACGGAGACGCGGACGCGGCCGCCCGCGCGCAGGATGTGGCCGTCGAGCACGTAGTCGACCGCGAGCTGCTGGCCGGCCGAGATGGGGTCCGAGCCCTCGCCCGCGAACTTCATCACCGAACTGGTGGGCCGGACGACGAAGGCGCGCGTGTTCGACAGTCGCGTGATGAGCGCGTCGGCCAGCCCGACGCCGATGAACTCGCCCGTCTCCTCGCCCTCGGTCGAGTTCAGGAGCTTGAAGGGGAGGACGGCGATGGACTTCTGCGCGGTCGGCGCCTCGCTGCCTTCGGCCGCCTTGCGCGGCGAGGGGAAGAAGGCCGGCGCCGTGACGGGCGAGCCTTCGAGGTAGCGCCGGATGTCCTCGGAGAACTCCTCGACCGAGGGGTAGCGCAGGTGAGGCTCCTTGCGCGTCGCCTTCATCACGATCTGGTCGAGGCCGCGCGCGAGGTCGCGGCGCAGCGCCTCGGGCGTGGTCGAGCGGCGGCGGCTGACGAGGTCGGCCGTCAGCGGCACGCCGTCCTCGTCCCCTTCCTCCGGCTCGGGCTCGCGCCCGACGGCGAGGCTCGGCCGCTCGGGGTCTTCGTCGCAGATGATGCGGGCGACCTCGTGGGGGGCGAGGTGGCGCAGGCGGAAGGGGTGTCGGCCCGTCAAAAGCTCGTAGAGCAGGATGCCGAGCGAGTAAACGTCGGAGAGCGCCGTGGCCGCCGCGCCGCGCAACTGCTCGGGGCTCGCGTACTTCGGCGTCATCATCCGCATCGCCGTCAGCGTCGGGTCGATGGTGTCGATGGCGATGTCCGGGTTGAGGATTTTGGCGATGCCGAAGTCCAGGAGCTTCGGCGCCCCGTCGGCCGTCACCAGGATGTTCGAGGGCTTGATGTCGCGGTGGATGATGCCGTTCTGGTGGGCGTAGTGGACCGCGGCGCAGACCCGGCGGAAGAGCTTGAGCCGGTCCGGGATCGAGAGGCGCGCGTTGTCGCAGTAGAGCTCGACGGGCTGCCCCTGGATGTACTCCATGACGAAGTAGGGCAGCGAGTCGTCGGTGGTGCCGCCGTCGAGCAGGTGGGCGATGTTCGGATGGTCGAGCGAGGCGAGAATCTGCCGCTCGTTGCGGAAGCGCTTGAGGACGAAGTCGGTGTCCATCCCGCGCTTGACGAGCTTGATGGCTACGCGCTTGCGGAACTCGTCGTCGGCCCGCACGGCCAGGTAGACCGAGCCCATGCCGCCGCGCCCGATCTCGCGCACCACCTTGTAGGAGCCGATGCGCCGCCCCGTCATCGGCTTCTCGGCATCGTTGGGGATGGCCGCGGCCACCTTCTGCTCGATGGCCGTCACCTGGCGCACGTCGAAGGCCGGCTCGGCGATGAAGTCGCCGGCCCGCTCGTCGGCCGAGATCAGGCGCTCGACCTCGGCGCGCAGCTCTGGGTCGTCGCCGCAGCGGAGGTCGAGGAAGGAGGCGCGCTCCGGCCCGGCCGGCAGGTCAACGGCCTCGCTGAAAATCTCTTCGACCTGCTGCCAGCGTTCCGGGGACATCAGGGGATAAGGACGTGACGGGCGATAGCCGACGGGCGACGTACAACTTCGGACTTCAGGGCGGGTGCTCACAGACCGCCCGCGGGATGAGTTCGCGCGCCTTTGATTCTAACCTGCCGCCCCCGAGTTGTCACTCGTCACTTCTGTTGCGCGACGTGGTCGTAGAGGAAGGCCCGCGCCACCCTCCACTTGCGGATGACGGTGGCCGTGCCGACGCCCAGGACCTCGGCCGTCTCCTCGATTGAGAGGCCGCCGAAGAAGCGCAGCTCGACGATGCGCGCCTGCTGCTCGTCCTTCTCGGCGAGGCGGTTCAGGGCGTCGTCGAGGGCCACCATCTCCTCGGCCTTCTCGCTCGACACGATGGCTACGGGCGGGTTGTTCTCGTCGTCGAGCGAGAGCTTGACGCCGCCCGAGCCGCGCTTGGCGGCCATGTGGCCGCGGGCGTGGTCCACCAGGATGCGCCGCATGGCCTGGGCCGCGACGCCGAAGAAGTGGGCGCGGTTCTGCCATCGGACCTCGCGCTGGTCGATCAGCTTGAGGTAAGCCTCGTGGACGAGGGCCGTCGCCTGCAAGGTGTGGTCGGATCGCTCGCGCCGCAGGTATCGCTGGGCGAGCAGGTGCAGCTCGCGGTAGACGAGCGGGAGCAGGTTTTCCAGCGCGTCGCGGTCGCCGCCGCTCCATTGCTTGAGGAGTTGCGTAACGTCGGGCTTCGGGGAATCGGCCATAAGCGGAAAAATAAACCCTCGCGCGTCAGAATTTCAGCCGTCGCCCGGGAAGCATAGGAACAGCCCCGCCCGAAGTCAACGGGCCGGCCCCGGCCGGCCGCTCTACGAATCTTTGTCTATCATCCGGCGCAGCTCGGCGATGGCCGTCTCCATGTTCGCCGCGCGCCGGTCGCCCGCGTCGAGCCTCTCCTCGTGCCGCGATGCCAGCTCGATCAGGACCAGGAAGGATTCTTCGAGGCGAGCCGTCCGGGCGCGGTCGCGCTCCTGAGCTGCGCGGTCGCGCTCCTGCGCTTCCAGGAGTTGGCCGGTGTTTACAGTCAGCCGCGCAAGGGAGTCGAGGATGAATTCCATCTGGCGCTCGCGCTCTTCGTTAGTCACTGCGTTTCACCTTTCTTCGTTATGTCGTTCGACAGAAAAGGTGGGATTTCGCGCGGCGCCTCCCGCCGTCCTGCGGCAAGGATAAGAACGGCCCCGCCCGAAGTCAACGCGCGGCCCGTGCCCGGCGCCGTTTGACTAGAGAACGGCCCCTGATGCTATGTTCGTCGGCCGCCCGGCGGTGGCCGACGACAGGCGGCGGCGCCACCTGGACGGCCATCAGGCCCCTCTGGCGCGACTGGGAGAAACAACGCGTCGAGGCCGTAAGCCCCTGATTTCAGAGGCTTATTTCGTAACCGGGTCGGGCGAGCCGCCGGGGCCGGGGTTGCATCTAAGCCCATAGCTAGGGTTTTATAAGGACACAATTATCGAGCCGGTCGGGCCTCCGGGAAGGGGCTGGGGCCGGCGGCCGCGGCGCGTGGGCGACGCGCGGCCGGAAGAGTCGAAGGGAAAAGAATGGCGAAGAATTTAGTCGTGGTCGAGTCGCCGGCGAAGGCCAAGACCATCGGGAAATATCTCGGGCCTGACTTCAAGGTCATGGCCTCAATCGGGCACATCAAGGATTTGCCGTCGAAGGGGCTCGGCGTCGATGTCGAGCGCGACTTCGAGCCGACCTACGAGGTCATCCCGGACACGAAGAAGCGCAACAACAGGAAGGTCGTGGCCGAGCTGAAGAAGGCCGCGAAGGAGGCCGAGGCCGTCTACCTCGCCGCCGACCCCGACCGCGAGGGCGAGGCCATCTGCCAGCATCTGGCCGAAGAGATCGTCCCGAAGCGTCCGGCCAAGCCCCACTTCCGCGTGATGTTCAACGAGATCACCAAGCGGGCCGTGCAGGACGCCTTCAAGGAGCCGAAGGCCATCGACCGCAACCTCGTGGACGCACAGCAGGCCCGGCGCGTCCTCGACCGGCTGGTCGGCTACAAGGTCTCGCCGCTGCTCTGCCGCACGGTCGGCGGGCGCCTCTCGGCCGGCCGCGTCCAGTCGGTCGCGCTCAGGATGGTGGTCGAGCGCGAGCGCGAGATCGAGCGGTTCGTCAAGACCGAGTACTGGACCGTCGCTGCCAACCTCGCCTCCAGGCTCCCGCCGGCCTTCGACGCCCGTCTGCTCAAGGTGGGCGACCAGACGGTCAAGACCTCGGGTTTCGATCAGGAAGTCAAGAAGAGCGAAATCCTCATCGGCGACGAGGGGCAGGCAGCCGCCATCGTGGCCGAGGCCGAGCGCGAGCGGTTCACGGTCTCGGAGGTCTCGACGAAGGAGCGGCGGCGCAACCCCGTCCCGCCCTTCATCACGTCGAAGCTCCAGCAGGAGGCTTCGCGCAAGCTCGGCTTCCCGGTCAAGAAGACGATGATGGTGGCGCAGAAGCTCTACGAGGGCATCGAAATCGGCTCGGAGGGCTCGGTCGGCCTCATCACCTACATGAGGACGGATTCGACGCGCGTCTCCGACGCCGCGCTCACTGAAGTGCGCGAGTTCGTGTCGGGGCAGTACGGGGCCGACTACCTGCCCGAGAAGCCCGTCTTCTACCGCTCGAAGAAGGACGCGCAGGACGCGCACGAGGCCATCCGCCCGACCGACGTGGCGCACACGCCCGACTCGCTCGCGCGTTTTCTCGGCCGCGACGAGCTGAAGCTCTACCGCCTCATCTGGCAGCGGTTCGTCGCCTCGCAGATGATGCCGGCCGTCTACGACCAGACGACTATTGACATCGAGGCCGGCCGCTTCCTCTTCCGCGCCACCGGCTCCGTCCTCAAGTTCGACGGCTTCCTCAAGGTCTACGAGGAGGGGCGCGACGAGAAGACGGAGGAGGACGACGAGGCCGCGCGCAAGCTACCGCTCGTCGAGCGGGGCGAGCAGTTGAAGCTCAACGGCGTCACCCCCGAGCAGCACTTCACCGAGCCGCCGCCGCGCTACACCGAGGCGACGCTCGTCAAGGCGCTCGAAGAGAAGGGCATCGGCCGGCCTTCGACCTACGCGGCCATCATGACGACCATCCTCGACCGCGAGTACGTCGAGAAGGTCGAGGGGCGCTTTCACCCGACCGCGCTCGGCACGACCGTCAACGACCTGCTGATCGAGGGCGGCTTCGACGATCTCTTCAACGAGACCTACACGGCCCGGATGGAGCAGGAACTCGACGAGATCGGCGAGGGCAAGCTCCGCTGGACCGAGGCGCTCAAGGAGTTTTACGGCAAGTTCGCCCACGACCTGAAGGAGTTCGAGAAGTACTCCAAGACGAAGAAGGCGGCGGCCATCCCGACCGACGAGAAGTGTGAGAACTGCGGCTCGGGCATGGTCATCAAGTTCGGCCGCTTCGGGCAGTTCCTCGCCTGCTCGAACTACCCGGAGTGCCGCACGACGCGTGAGGTGGCGAAGCCGCAGTCCGCGAGCGAAGGCGCCTCGGCGGTCGATGGTGTGGACGGCGCGGCCGAGGAGACCTGCGAGCTGTGCGGCAAACCGATGGCGCTCAAGCGCGGGCGCTTCGGCCCCTTTATGGGCTGCACGGGCTACCCCGACTGCCGCAACATCCGCAAGATCAGCAAGTCGGGGCAGGTGGCCCCGGCGCCGGTGCCCGTCGAGGGCGAGACCTGCCCCACGGACGGCGCGCAGCTCGTCAGGCGCCACGGCCCTTACGGCGAGTTCGTCTCGTGTGCCAACTACCCCGAGTGCAAGTTCATCAAGCGCGAGACGACGGGCGTGGCCTGCTCGAAGCCCGGCTGCCGCGGCGAGATTCTGGTTAAGAAGTCGAAGCGCGGGAAGTTCTTCTACGGCTGCTCGGAGTACCCGAAGTGCGACGCCGTCTACTGGGACAAGCCGGTCGCTGAGCCTTGCCCCTCCTGCAACGCGCCCTTCGTCCTGGAGAAGACGACGAAGAAGGGCACGACGCGCTACTGTGCCCGCGGCGAGGAGTGCGGCTTCCGCGAAGAGGCGACGCCGGCCGCGGCGCACCCGCCCGCGGCGGCCGTTAAACGCGGGGCCGAGCGCGTCGCAAGCTGACCGCGACTAGATTCGGGATTTCATCCGCCGGGGCGTGCGGCTTCTGCCGCCGCCCCGGCTTTTTCTTTTCGCCGCGCCGTCCGGCCGAAACTTTCGCCCCGCCGTTCGTGTATACTCGCCGCTTCTTCGACGACAAAGCCGGCCCGACGCGGGACGACAGCGCCGCCCATCAACGGCGCCCTCGCCCGCCCGAAAAAATCAGGAGACCGAACGTGATGCTCAGACGCCAGGCGGCAGCCACGCTGCTCGCCCTCGCCCTGTTCGCCCCCCAGGCATCGGCCGCGGCCGCGCTGCCGGGCACGCCCGCACGCCCGCAGCAGCCCGCCGCGCCCGCGCCGCAGGCCGCGCCGACGCCGCAGGCCACGCCCGCATCGCCGGCCCCGCAATCGGCTCCCGCCGCTCAGGCCACGCCGACGCCGCGCCCCACGCCCCTGCCCGAGGCGCTCGAAAAGATCAGGGACGAGGCCGTCAACCGCTCGCAGTTGATGCAGACGCTCTCGTACCTGACCGACGTGATCGGGCCGCGGCTGACGGGCTCGCCCGCCATGAAGCGGGCCAACAACTGGACGCGCGACAAGTTGACGGAGTGGGGGTTGGAGAACGCGCGGCTTGAACCGTGGGGGCCGTTCGGGCGCGGCTGGACGCTGCGGCGCTTCTCGGCCGAGGTGACGGCGCCGCAGGCTTTCCCGCTGCTCGCTTACCCGCGCGCCTGGTCGCCGGGCCTCGACGCGCCGCTTCAGTCCGAGGTGCTGCTGTTGGAGGCCGACAACGACGAGCAGTTACAGAAGTACAGGGGCCAGCTCCGCGGCCGGATCGTGCTGGCGGGGGCGGTGCGCGAGCTGAGGCCGAGGTTCGAGCCGCCGGCCACGCGCCTTACAGACAAGCAGCTTTTAGACTTTGCGAACGCGCCCGACCCGGCGCTCGCGCCGCCCCGCCAGCAGCAGCCCACGCCCGAGCAGATCGAGCGCTTCCGCTTCAACGAGCGGAGGACTCGCTTCTTCGCCGACGAGGGAGTGGGCCTGCTGGTAGTCAGCAGCCCGGCGGGCGACGGCGGGATGCTACAGTTCGTCCAGGCCGCCGTCGTGCCCTACGCGCCAGACACGCCGCCCGCCCAGCGCACCGGGCCGTGGGACCCGAAGGCCCCGAAACCGGTCCCGCAGATCGCCCTCTCGAACGACCACTACAACCGGCTCGTCCGCATGGTCAGGCAGGGCGAGCGGCCCGTGATGAGCGTCAACCTCCAGGTCGAGTTCGACGACTCCGACCCGTCCGGCTACAACACCGTCGCCGAGATACCCGGCACGGACCTTAAGGACGAGGTCGTGATGCTCGGCGCGCACATGGACTCGTGGCACACGGCGACGGGCGCGACCGACAACGCGGCCGGCGTCTCCGTCATGATGGAGGCCGTCCGCATCCTCAAGGCCGCCGGCCTCCGGCCGCGCCGCACCGTCCGCGTCGCCCTGTGGAGCGGCGAGGAGCAGGGCCTGCTCGGCTCGCGCCACTACGTCCGCGAGCACTTCGGCCCCGTCGCCACGCCGACGCCCGCGCAGGCGGCTGTGGGCGCGGCGGGCGCGGCGACGCCCGCAACGAACGCGGCGCAGGGCGCGCAGGGCACAGCCCCGGCCCCGCGCTTCAAGCCCGGTCACGAGAAGCTCAACGTCTATTACAACCTCGACAGCGGGACCGGCGCCGTGCGCGGCATCTACCTGCAAGGCAACGAGGCGCTCAGGCCCATCTTCCGCCAGTGGCTCACGCCGCTCGCCGACCTCAAGGTCGGGCAGAACACCTACTCGGCGCAGACCATCACGCTCGCCAACGCCGGCGGCTCGGACTTCCTGGCCTTCGACGCCCTCGGCCTCGTCGGCCTCGACTTCCTGCAGGACGAGATCGAGTACGACACGCGAACCTGGCACTCGAACCAGGACAACTACGACCGCGTCATCCCCGAAGACCTGAGACAGGCCGCCATCGTCGTCGCCTGGTTCGTCTACAACTCGGCAATCGCCGACCAGAAACTTCCGCGCAAGCCCTTCCGCGCGCCCAGGCCGTAGGGGAAGCGGGGAAAAGGGAACAGGGCAAAGGGGGAAGAAAAGAAGAGACCGGTGAGGAGGGTTACAGCCCTCCCTCACCGGTCTCTTCTTTTCTTCTTTTACCCTCTTTCCTTTTCCTATGCGCCGCGGCCGCCGGTTGCGAAGTTGGCCGACCCGCCGGCCGAGCCCTGCTGGCCCGACCCGCCGCCGGAGGTCTGCCCGCCGCCGGTCGCGTCCTGCGTCGCCTGATGCCCCTCGGC
This sequence comes from Pyrinomonadaceae bacterium, assembly GCA_035645715.1. Lineage (GTDB taxonomy): Bacteria > Acidobacteriota > Blastocatellia > Pyrinomonadales > Pyrinomonadaceae > QHXN01. The sequence continues at coordinate 65,784 of DASQMB010000004.1, read as the reverse complement.
CGTCTGCGTTTCGAGCTTCGTCCGTTGGACGACCTGCCGCTGCGTGCCGAGGTCGATCCCGATCATGTCCTTGAGCTTGTTCAGGAGGGCCGGGATGACGACGGTCTGGGCCGTCTTCGACAGCTCCTCGACGACGCGCTCGCCGACGCTCGTCAGCTCGTCCTGGAGCCGGTCGTAAGCCTTCGTCTCCTTGAACCGCCCGAAGAGCGAAGGCCCTTTGGGCGCCTCCTCGGCCGCGGCCGTCTCGCCCCCGCCCGAAGCGCCGCCCGACGAGCTGAACGAGCCGAAGCCTGCGCCGACGCTGCCCTGGCCCGAAGCCGGCGTGGAACTCTCCGACGCCGCGACGGCCGGGCGGTACTCGTCGCTGTAGGAGGGGCGCGTCTCCGGCCCCACGTCGGCTGCCGGCTGCGAGGGCGCGGCGCCGGTCCCGCCGCCGGAGGTGCCGAAAGAGGCCGCCTGGCCGAGGATGGGGGAGGCGGCGTAGGGCTTGCGGGCCGTGTCTGTGCGCAACTGGTCGAAGCCGCTCTCGATGCGGGCGAACGACTCCTCGTTCTCCTCGTCGTAGTCGTCCTTGTCGTCGCCGAAGGCGCCGCCGACGGCGTAGCCGAGCACGAGGCCGGCGCCGAAGGCGCCCGCCGCGAACGGTACGGGGCGACGGCGGAACTGCTCGCGCCAGTCGAGCGAATCGTTAATCGAAGTTCTCACCTGCTGGTACTGGTTCACTACTGTCTCCTTGATTTCGGTGACGGTCTGTGAAATCTGCTCGCGCGCCTCCTCCATCCGCCGCTGAAGTTCCTGCTTGGTCGCGTCGGTGTCGGCAGCCGCCGTCGCGGGCGCGCCGGACGGGACTAGATTTCGTTCTTCAGCCATTGCTTGTCCTTCCTTATCTCTTCGAGGCTCGCGGTCGGGGCGGGATTGTAGGAGGCCATGCGGTTCTTGGCGACGAAGGCGAGGACGCCGCCGATGGCCGCGATGACCAGCCCCGTGATGGCGAAGCCCCATCCGTAGCTCTTCGGCGTGTAGCGCGTCGCCGTCCCGGCGTCGTTGTCGAACAGCAGCGAGACGAAGCAGGCAACCGCCACCAGGATGAGCGCCAGCCCGACCGTCGCCACCACGCCGCCGACCACCATCATCGCCGAGTTGCGCGCGTAGACCGAGGCGTCCTCCTTCAGCTCGACCTTGATCAGGTTGAGCTTCGTGTCCACCAGCTTCATCACCTCGTCGCCGAGGCGACCGAACAGCGCGGGCAGGCTCTCGATGTCTGCCTGCATGGGCTGTGCGGACGCCGCGGGCGACCCCGTCAATCCTCTCTCCGCTTCGGCCATCACAAAACCTCCTTCACTCGGTGCCGGGCCGAGGGCCGCGGCGTCCCGCGCGCGGCGGGCCGACGGCCGAAACCCATCGGCCCGCTGAACACTGTCGCCCGGACCGCCGTCCTAGCGGCGGCCGCCGCGGAGCAGGAGGCCGATGACGAAGCCGGCCGCCGCCGCCACCAGCAGCGCCTGCCCGGGCTTCTGCCGCGCGTACTGCTTGGCGTTCTCGGCCATCTCCTGGTAGTCGGCGTTGCGCAGGTCCTGGAGCTTGTCGCCGACGACCGAGGCCCGGTCGGTCAGATACTCGCGCGCGTGCGTGGCCGCCTCGGCCACCTTCTGGCCGTACTCCCGGGCCTGGTCCGTCAGGCCGCGCGCCGTGCCCGCGGCCGCGCCACCGCCGCCGCCGGTCGTGGTCATCCCGCCGCCGGTGCCGGCGTCGCCACCCGCGCCGCCCGCGCCGCCCGTGCCGAGCGTGCCGCCCCCTGTGTCTCGCGTGGTGCCGAGGTCGGTCGCGCCGGTGCCGGCCAAGCCGGTCGAGCCGCCGGTCGAGCCGCCGGTCGAGCCGCCGCCCGCGGCGCCGCTCGTGTTGGTGGTCTCATTATCAGGTCTGTTCTGCGACATTACTTTTCGTCTCCTTCGTTTCGTTGAAGATGCTTTGAGCTCGCCGGATGAAAGCGCGAGTGCGTCCTGCCCGGTAGGCGTTCCCGCCGTCAGGGGGCAAGGACCATGCCGGTGCTGCCCCGGTCGGCGCGAGGGAGGGAAAAGGCCGGCGGGGGCTGGCCGCCCGCCCGCGCGCCCCGCCTCAGCCGCCCGCCGGAGTTGTCGTGAAAAGGTACGGGCCGAATTTAGCACAAGGTTCGGAACAATACAGCACGAAAGTTTTACGGTTCGTTAACTTGACAGTCCCGCCCGCGTCATGTAAGTAAGTGCTTACTTGTAAACATTGCAATTCGGACGGAGGTGCGGTGAGAAGAGAAACGAGCAGACGACCCGAGGCGGCCGCGGCCACCGACGGGGCCGACGGCGCGGCGGCGGGCCGCCTGCCGGCCGACGAGCGGCGCGTCCAGATTGTCGCCGTCGCCATGCGCCTCTTCTCGGAGCGGGGCTTTCGCGGGACGACGACAAAGGAGATAGCGCAGGCGGCCGGCGTCTCCGAGGCCATCATCTTCCGCCACTTCGCCACGAAGGAAGAGCTATACACGGCCATCATCGACCACAAGTCCTGCTCAGGGCTCGGCGCGGGCCTCAAGGAGAGCGAGGCCGGGGCCGGGGGCGGCGCCCACTCGATGGCCGAGCACCTCCGTTGCCACATCGGCGAAGCGATGGAGCGCGGCGAAGACCGCGCCGTTTTCGAGGGGCTGGCGCTCGCCATGATGGAGCACCACGAGGCCGACCCGCAGTTCCTCCGACTGCTGCTCTACTCGGCGCTCGAAGGGCACCAGCTCGCGCAAATCTTCTGGGACCGGAACGTCCGCGTGATGTACGAGTTCCTCGGCTCTTACATCCGGCGGCGGCAGAAGGAGGGCGCGCTGCGCGACGCAGACCCATTCGTCGTCGTCCGTGCCCTTACGGGCTCGGTCATCCACCACTCGCTCAACAACACGCTCTGGGACAAGGACCCAGAGCGGCGCATCCTCAACATCTCGAACGAGGCGGCGGCGCGCGCCTTCGCCGACGTGATACTCAACGGGGTCGCGGCCGGGGCGAGCGGGGCGGCCGCCAGGGCGGGCCGCGCCGCCGGGACGAAGGCCGGCGCGTCTCGCCGCCTCGCCCCCAAAGGCAGGAAGAAATAGGAATCATGTTCTCCCGTCAACAGCTTCAGGCACTGGCGGCCGTCGCGGCGCTCGCCCTGGCGGGGCTGACCGCGGCGTGCGGCAACTCTTCGTCCGCACAGTCGAACCGGCAGGGCGCCGAGCCGGCGGCAGCGGCCGAGTCGGTCGAGGTCTCGACGGCGCCGGCCGTCGGGCGCTCGCTGCCGCGCTACATCGAGGCCACGGGCAGCCTCGCGGCGGACGTTTCGACCGACGTGGCCCCGACCGTCGGCGGCAAAGTCGTCGGCGTCGGCTTCGACCTCGGCAGCTTCGTCCGGCAGGGGCAGGCGCTCGTTCGCCTCGACGCAGGCGACGCGCAGCTCAGGGTCGAGCAGGCGCAGGCCGCGCTCCAACAGGCGCTCTCGACCGTCCGCCAGGCCGAGGCCCGCATCAACCTCCGGCCCGACCAGCCTTTCGACCCGACGGGCGTTGCCGAGGTGCAGGCGTCGAAGGCCGCGCTCGATTTGGCCGAGAGGCAGCTCGCCCGATTCGAGCGGCTGCTCGAATCGGGCGACGTGTCGCGCGCCTCCTACGACCAGCAGCGGGCACAGCGCGACCAGTTGCGCGAGCAGTACAACTCTGCGCTGGCGCAGGCGCGGCAGAGCTACGCGGCCGTGCAGACGGCGCGGGCCGCCGTGAACGCCGCCCGCGTGCAGGTCGAGCAGGCGCGGAAGGGGGTGCGCGACGTGGTCGTCTACGCGCCCATCAGCGGCTTCGTGGCCGAGAAGAACGCGGACCTCGGCGAGTACGTCTCGACGGCCTCGAAGGTCGCCACGATAGTCCGCACGGACCCCATGCGCGTGCGCATAGACATCCCCGAGCAGGACATCGGGCGCGTCGGCGTCGGGCAGGGCGTCTCGGTGGGGGTGAGCGCCTACCCCGACCGCAACTTCGCGGGCCGGGTGGCCCGCGTCTCCCCGAACGTCTCGGCCGCCTCGCGCACGCTGACCGTCGAGGCCGAGGTCTCGAACCCCGACGGCCTGCTCAAGCCGGGGCAGTTCGCCACCGTGCGCGTGCAGTTGCCCACGAGCGACCCGGCCGTGCTCGTGCCCACGCGCGCCGTCCGCACCGAAGGGACCACGAGCCGCGTCTTCGTCGTCCGCGACGGCGTGGTCGAGGAGCGACTCGTCGCGCTCGGCCGGCGCGAGGGCGATCTCGTCGAGGTGCGCGGCAACGTCGTGGCCGACGAGCCGGTCGCCACCTCGAACCTGGAACAGTTGAGCGACGGCACGCCCGTCAGGCAGTAAGCGGGAGGGGGAAAAGGGAGGTAGGGTAAAAGGTTAACAGGGAAGACGCGGGCCGATTGCGGCGCCTGAAATAAACTTCCCTTTTTCCTCTTCCTTCTTTCCCGCTTTTCGCCCCTCGGATTCCGGTCATGCAGAAACTCGCGGAAATCTGCGTCAGGCGCCCGGTCTTTGCGACGATGATCATACTGTCGCTGACCGTGGTGGGCGCCTTCTCCTTCTTCACGCTCGGGGTGGACCTCTTCCCGAAGATCGACTTCCCGACCATCACGGTGACGGTCGTCAACCCCGGCGCCAGCCCCCGCGAGATCGAGACCGAGATCACAGACAAGGTCGAGGCCGCCGTCAACACCATCAGCGGCATCGACGAGCTGCGCTCGACCTCGGTAGAGGGCGTCTCGCAGGTCTTCGTCCAGTTCCTGCTCGACAAGAACCCGGACGTGGCCGCGCAGGAGATACGCGACAAGGTCAACCTCATCCGCGCAGACCTGCCGGAGACGGCCGAAGACCCGACCATCCAGAAGCTCGACACCGACGCCGCGCCGGTCCTGCGCGTGGTCGTCGCGGCCAACAAGTCTCTGCGCGAGGTGACGCAGATCGCCGACGACGACATCAAGAAGCGCGTCGAGAACATCAACGGCGTCGGGCAGGTGCAGATCGTCGGCGGGGCCGAGCGCGAGATCAAGGTCTGGCTCGACCCGAACAGGATGCGGGCCTTCGGCGTGACCGTCCCTGAGGTTGTGGCGGCGCTACGCTCGCAGAATCTGGAGCTGCCGGGCGGGCGCGTGGACGAGGGCGCGCGCGAGCTGACGGTGCGCACGATGGGGCGCATCACGGACCCGGCCGACTTCAACAACGTCGCGGTGGGCTTGCGCGGCGCCTACCCCGTCAAGGTCTCGGACATCGGCTACGTCGAGGACGGCACCGAGGAGCTGCGCACGAGCGCGCGCCTCAACGGGCGGCCGGCCGTCACGCTGATCGTCTCGAAGCAGTCGGGGCAAAACACCGTGGCCGTGGCCGACGCGGTCAAGGAGCGGCTCGAAGAGCTGCGGCCCGGGCTGGAAAAGAAGGGCGTCCGCACCGAGATCGTCGGCGACCAGTCGGTCTTCATCAAGGCGGCCGTCAACTCGATCCGCACGCACCTGATCGAGGGCGGACTGCTGGCGGCCGTCGTCGTCTTCGTCTTCCTCTGGAACTTCCGCTCGACCCTCATCGCGGGCCTAGCCATCCCGACCTCCATCGTCGCCACCTTCGGACTGATGGCCGCGATGGGCTACACCCTGAACCAGATCACGATGCTGGCGCTCACCCTGATGGTGGGCATCGTGATCGACGACGCCATCGTCGTCTTGGAGAACATCTACCGCTTCGTCGAGGAGAAGGGCATGGCGCCCTTCCAGGCTGCCATCGAGGGCACGCGCGAGATCGGCCTCGCCGTCATGGCGACCACGCTCAGCCTGCTCGCCGTTTTCATCCCAGTAGGCTTCATGGGCGGCATCGTCGGCCGCTTCATGTCCTCGTTCGGGTTGACCTCCTCGTTCGCCATCGGGGTTTCGCTGCTGGTCTCGTTCACGCTGACGCCGATGCTGGCGGCGCGGCTCATCAAGCGCGAGGAGGCGGCCGAGGGGCCGGCGGCCGGCACGCTCCCGTCAGTGGGCGACGCGCCCGCGACGCTCGCCTCCGAGTCGAAAGTCTCGGCGGGCGAGCCCGACGCGCCGGCGCGGGCCGAGTTCGAGACGGCGCGCGACGAGGGGCTTGAGGCCGCCGCGGGCGACGGGGTGGCGACTCCCGCCGGGCTCGGGCCGCAGCGCACGTCGAAGGAGTCGCGCTGGTACAGGCCGATTGACCGGACCTACACGTGGATGCTGCGCTGGGCGATGGCCCACCGCTGGGCCGTCGTCCTGATGTGCCTGGGCGTCATCCTTAGCATCGTCCCGCTCTTCATGTTCGTCGGCAAAAACTTCCTGCCCGTGGACGACCAGTCGCAGTTCGAGGTCAACGTGCGCGCGCCCGAGGGCTCGACGCTGGCCGCGACCTCGCGCGTGGTCGAGCGGGTGGCCGAGGACATCCGGCGCCAGTTGCCGGGCGTCACCGACACGCTCGTCACCATCGGCGGCGGCCAGCAGCAGCTCGTCAACGAGGCCAACGTCTACGTCAAGCTGGCGCCGATTGCGGAGCGCGACCTGTCGCAGGACGAGCTGATGTCGCGGGCGCGCGAGCTGCTGGCGAAGTACCCGGCCGATTTGCGCACCAACGTCGGGCAGGTGCAGGCCATCTCGGGCGGCGGCTTCCGCAACGCCGACATCCAGTTCGTCATCGGCGGGCCGGACCTCCAACGTCTGACCGAGTACAGCGAGAGGCTGCTCGAAAAGATGAAGACCGTGCCGGACGTGGTTGACGCCGACTCGTCGCTCATCGTCGGCAAGCCCGAGGTGCGAATCGTGATCGACCGCCAGCGGGCGGCCGACCTCGGCGTCCGCGTCGGCGACATCGCGCAGGCTTTGAACACGCTGGTCGCCGGCCAGGAGGTGACGACCTACAACGAGGGGACTGACCAGTACGAGGTGCGCGTTCGCGCCGTCGGCGAGGCGCGCACGAGCCCCGATGCGCTGGCGAATTTGTCGGTCCCGTCGGCGCGCGGCGGCCTCGTCGCGCTCAACAGCCTCGTGCGCGTCGAGGAGGGCACGGGGCCTTCGGCCATTGACCGCCTGAACCGCCAGCGGCAGGTGACGCTGACGGCCAACGTCCGGCCGGGCGGCTCGCAGTCGGACGTGATCACGAAGATGGAGGGCTTCGTCCGCGAGGTCGGCGTGGACCCCGCCTACACGACGGGCCTCGCCGGCCGGTCGAAGGAGCTGGGGCGCGCGGGCTACTACTTCATGCTGGCCTTCGTCCTCTCGTTCGTCTTCATGTACATGGTGCTGGCTGCGCAGTTCGAGTCGTTCATCCATCCGGTGACGATTTTGCTGACTCTGCCGCTCGCGGTCCCGTTCGGCATCGTCTCGCTGCTGATCACGGGGCAGACCGTCAACATCTTCTCGGGCCTCGGCCTGCTGCTGCTCTTCGGCGTGGTCAAGAAGAACGCCATCTTGCAGATCGACCACACCAACGAGCTGCGCTCTCACGGCATGGAGCGGCTCGAAGCCATCATCCAGGCCAACCGCGACCGCCTGCGGCCCATCCTGATGACGACGATTGCGCTCGTCGCCGGCATGCTGCCGCTGACGCTCTCGACCGGGCCGGGCGCCGGCACCAACCGTTCCATCGGCGTGCTCGTCGTCGGCGGCCAGACCCTCTGCCTGCTGCTGACGCTGCTGGCGGTGCCGGTCTTCTACTCGCTCTTCGACGACCTGGGGCGCAGCCGCGTCTGGGGGCGCGTCGGCTCGACGCTCGCTGCGCCCTTCGCCCGAGCGCGACGGCGCACGGCGGCGGCCGCGCAGTCGCTCTTCGGCCTGATCGGGAGGAGCTGAGCCGGCCGCGAGTCGGCCGCGGGCGCGGGCGCCGGCGCGGTCCCGATTCGACTCAAGACATAACGTGATGAAACGTCGCACTCATAAACGGTTCGTGAAGCTCCTCGCGTGCGCGGCGCTCGCCGGCTCGCTGTGCGCGCCGCTCAAGGCGCGGCCGCCGCAGAACCCTTCGGCGGGCGCGGCGGGTCAGGCAGGCGTCTCGACGCCGTTCACCGGCTCGCTCGTCGGCGGGCAGCAGCCCGCGACGACGACCGCACAGCAGCCGGCGGCAACAACGGCGACCGCCTCGCCGCAGCAGCCTTCGCCGGTCGAGCCGGCGCAGTTGCCGCCCGTCTCGGCGCCGCAGCAGCAGCCGACGACTCAACCTCAGCCGGGCGCGCCCGCGACGCAGATACCCGCGCCGCAGGGGCCGCCCCCGCCGGGGCGCGAGAGCGTGACCGTGCCGGCGCCGGACGACATGACCCTGCCCGTGCCGGCGGTGGCGACGGGCTACGAGGCGGCCGAGAGGCTGCTGCCCGGCCTCGAACGCGTCGGCGTCAACATGGCCGAGCAGCGCCCGCTGACCGTGCGCGAGGCCATCGAGATGGCGCTCGCCAACAACAAGGACATAGAGGTCGCGCGGCAGAACGTCCGCGCCGCCGAGTTCGACCTGCAAGCCGCGCGCGGCTTCTACGACCCGCGCTTCGTCTCGAACACTTACTACGAGCGTTCGGAGACGCCGGCCGCCAGCTTCCTCTCGGGCAGCGCCACCGGCGCCGTCACGCAGTCGGGCCTCTACAGCAACTCGTCCGTGCAGGGACAGACGCCGAGGTTCGGCGGCAACTACCGCGTTGACTTCGTCTCGAACCGCGTGACGACCGACAGCCAGTTCGCCGCGCTCAACCCTCAGTACCCGACCTCGCTCGTCTTCAACTACACGCAGCCGCTCCTGCGCGGCCTGCGGTTCGACGCGCCCCGCCGCAACATCGAGATCGCCAGGCGGAGCCTCTCGCTCACCGACGCGCAGTTCCGCCAGCGCGCCATCGAGACCATCACGGCCGTCCAGCGCTCCTACTGGGATCTGGTCTACGCGCTGCGGAACTTGCAGATTCAGCGCGACGCCGTGCGCGACGCCCGCCGGCAACTCGAACACAACCGCCGCCTGCTGGCCGAGGGGCAGCTCGCCCCGATTGACCTCGTCGCGGCCGAGGCGCAAATCTCCGGCTTCGAGCAGAGCGTCTACACGGCGCTCGACGACGTTAACCGCGCCGAGAACAACCTTAAAAACCTCTTGGCCGAGAACCGCGAGTCGCCGCTCTGGAACGTCTCCATCGTCCCCGTAGACCCGGTGGACCTCGCGCCGCCCGACGTGCCGCTCGCCGACGCCGTCGGAGCGGCCCTCAGGAACCGCCCCGAGCTACAGTCTTCGGACGTGGCCCGCGAGATCAACGAGATCGAGCAGCGTTTCGCGCGCGAGCAGACGCGTCCGCAGGTTGACCTCGTCGGCACCTACGGCCTGACGGGCCTCGCCGGCTCGATTAACTCCTCGGCCGGCGCCAACCCCTTCACGGCCGCCAACGACCAGCTCCGCGCCCGCATTAACGAGCTGTCGAACATCGCCGGCCTCGACCCGCTGCCGGCGCCGCCCGCGCAGAGCCTGCCGGGCAACCTCGTCGGCGGCTACGGCCAGTCGCTCGGCAACCTCGCGGCCAACCGCTACACGACGTTGCGCGTCGGCGTCTCGGTCAACATCCCCTTCCGCAACACGACGGCCCGTGCGCAGTACGGGCGCACGCTCGTCGAGGCCGAGCGCGTCCGCACGCAGCGCGAGCAGTTGGAGCAGTTGATTCAGGTTGACGTGCGCAACGCCTTGCAGCAGGTCAGGACGGCCGAGTCGCGGCTGCGCGCGGCGGCCGCGGCCCGCTCGGCCTCCGAGCAGCAGTACTCGTCCGAGCAGCGCAAGCTCGACGCGGGCCAGTCAACGGTCTTCCTCGTCCTCGAACGCCAGACCGCGCTGACGGCCGCCCGCGGCAACGAGCTGCGCGCACAGACCGAGCTGAACAAGGCCATCGCCGAGCTGCAACGCGCCACCGGCAACTCGCTCGAACAGAACCGCGTCGAGATTCAACTGAGGTAGGGCGGGGCGGGCCAAACTCACGCGGCCGGCGGGATGCCGGAACGGAAGAAGCGGGCGGGGCCTTCTAGCGTCCCCGCCCGCTTCCTCTTTTCCCCGGCCGTCTCACCAGCACTGTAAGGCCCGTCTAATTCGTGCCGGCCGCGGCGGGCGGCTCCGCGGCCCGGCGGAGTTTGACCGTGGCCCAGAGCGGCCAGTGGTCGGAGAGGCCGACCTGCTTGTCTATGCCGTGCTCGGCGTGCTCGAAGCCGCGCAGCCAGAGCCAGTCGAGCTTGAGGTCGAAGACGAAGGTGCGCCAGGTCGAGCGGTCGTCGGGGAAGGGCGTGGTGAAGCCGGCGTCGGCGAAGAGCTTGCGGGCCGCGCGCACGTCCTTGCCCTTGATGGTGTTGAAGTCGCCGACGACGACCGCGTGCCCGACCTGCGGGTGGCGCGCGGCGTCTTCCAGCACGGCCCGCCAGTGCTCGACCTTCTTTTCGAGGGGCATGCGCGTCTCGGCGTGAACCGAGTAGGCGCGCACCGGCACGTCGCCGACTAGCACGGTGGCGCCGACGGCCGCGCGCCTCCGGCCGTTAGGCCCCTCGTGCGGCAGCACCAGCCGCGACACGTCCGAGAGCGGGTGCGGGCTGAAGAGCGCCACGCCGGTCTCCTCCTCCTTCTCGCCCTTCTCGGTCGGCGGCGCCGCCCAGGCGTAATTGAGCCCCAACTCTTCGGCGATGAGCCGGGCGGTGTTGGTGTTCTTCGTCCGCCGCTTGTCGCGGTCAACCTCTTGCAGGCCGATGATGTCGGCGCCGCCGATTTCCGGGTCTTCGCGCAACAGCCGAATCAGCTCGCGCAGGTCGTCGCCGCCGCGCCAGCGGATGTTGTAGGAGACGACCTTGAGCACCTCCCGGCCGGAGGCAACAGGCGGGGCCGCGCCGCGCCGCGCGCTGACCTCCAGCAGCCTCTCGCCCCCGTCCGCGCCTTGCTGCGCGCGGACGGGGGCGGGCGACAGGGGGGAAGGCAGCAGTAACGTCAGCAGGACGAGCGCGCAGGCCGCCGCCGCGCGGGGCGAACGCCGCCGCCCGCCCGCGGGAGATTCGACTCTCAACGCGCGCCCTCGGAGAGCGCCCCCGAACTTCATAATTGCGAACCTCGATCCCGTCTCCATGCAGTCGCCCTCCGGCCTTCAGTCTCTAAACCGACGCACGAACCTTTTTCAAGCGCGCCTCAGTCGCGCGGTCCGCCGCCTTGCTCGGCGGCGAAGGGGGCGTCGCCGGCGAGGAAGCGCGCGGCGCGCGGCAGCACGCTGTAACGGCAGCGCCTCGTCTCCATGACTTCGCCGTCGGTGTTGACCTTGATCTCGCGGTCGAACTCGATGTCGAGGGCGCGTGCGCGCAGGTACTCGACACGCTCGTCTTCGATGTGGCTGCCGCCGGGCACGCTGCTGAGCAGGCCGATGAAGTCGAGCGTCGTCATGTCTTCGACCAGGCAAACGTCGAGCAGCCCGTCGTCGATGACGGCGTGCGGGGCGATGGGCTGGCCCCCGCCGACTAAACGGGAGTTGCAGACGGCGAACATCTCGATGGCCGTGTCGCGCTCGAAGGGGCGGCCCTGCCCGTCCTCGGCGCGGACGCGGGCGCGCACGGGCTCGTAGTTGAGGAGCACCTGCGCGCCGCCGATGATGTATGCGAACTTCCCGGCCCAACTCTTGAGTTGTGGGTCAACGGCGCCGGAGACCTCGGCGATGAAGCCGCCGGCCGAGACGTTGACGAAGTAACGCTCGTTGAGGACGCCCACGTCCACCGCCAGCTCGCGCCCGCCGAGCAGGACCTCGACGGCGCCCTCCACGTCCTCGGGCAGCCCGAGCGCGGCGGCGAAGTCGTTGCCGGTGCCGAGCGGGATGATGCCGAAGGTCGTGCGCGCGAGCGCGCCCTCGACGCTCGCCACGCCGTTCAGGGCCTCGTTGAGCGTGCCGTCGCCGCCGGCCACAAGGATTCTCGCGCAGCCCTCGCGCGCGGCCCGCTGTGCGAGGTGCAGGGCGTCGCCTGCGGCCGTCGTCATCGAGATGTCCACGTCGCCGAAGGCTCCGCGCAGCAACTCGTTCATCACGGGCAGGTAGTCGGGCGCCGTGTCCGTGCCCGAGACGGGGTTGACGATGAGCCTGGTCTTCATGTCTGAATTAATCGGCTATCAGTTTTCAGTTTTCAGTTTTCAGTTGGTAATGAGAGATGCGCTCCCGCGCCTCTGTTTGAAGCTGGTGACGAAGACTGTAGCTAAAAACTAAAAACTGATTTCGAGGCGGAGGCCGTCGCGGGCCTCGACGGTTTCGCCGCCCCAGAGGCGGCGCGCCTCGGCTTCGAGGTCAACGTCGTCCCACTCCGGGTAGAGGTGCGAGAGCATGACGCGCCGGGGCGCTGCGAGGCGCGCGAGCCGCATCGCCTCTTCGAGTTCGAGGTGCGTCTCGACCGGCTTCGAGCGGAAGAAGCTGCACTCCATCAGGAAGAGGGCGGAGCCGCGGGCGAAGCCGGCCAGCGCCTCGGTGTAGCCGGTGTCGGAGGTGTAGACGAGGGCCGCCCCGGCGGCGTCTGTGATCTTGAGGGCGAGGCTCTCGCTGGTGTGCGGCGTCGAGAAGGTCTCGGCCCTCAGGCCGGCGAACAGCTCGAACTCGGAGCGCGGCGCGACCTCGCGGATTTCGAGCGGGAAGGGCTGTTCCAGCAGGCCGTAGTCGTTCGCCGCGTCGAAGCTTTCGAGGAGTTTGCGCAGGCCGCGCGGGCCGCATATCGTGAGCGGCTTCGCGCGTCCCTGCGTCTGCGGCGCGTGCCTTGTGCCGAAGAGGAAGGGCGCGAGGCCGCCGACGTGGTCGAGGTGGAAGTGGCTGATCCAGACGGCGTCGAGGTCGGCCCAGTCGCAGCCCTCCTCGGCCATGCGGTGCACGGCCGGCCCGCTCAGGTCGAGCAGCAGCGAGCCGGCGGCCGACTCGACCCAGTGCGAAGAGGACGAGCGCCGCGGGTGGGGGACGGACGTGCCCGACCCGAGGACCGTGAGCTTCAGCGCCATGAATGATTGACCTCGAAAAAAGGGGAGCGACCCGCAGAGTAGCAACAGGGGCGGCAAAAGGCAAAACTGCCCGCCCGGCCCGCCGCGACCCCGTGCGTCTACCGTCGCCGCCGCGAAGCCGCCCTCGCCCGCTGAGACGCCTCCTCGGCCGCCAGCCCGCCTTCGCCCCACTCCGCCCGCCGCGCCTCCCCTTGACCTGCCGCCGAGGCTTGCGCTACATCTTTCGTGTGCTGTCCACAACCTTGTTCGAGTCGGAGGGCGCCGGCCGATGCAGGGAGTAGTCTCGCTCCTGGACGACCGACACTACGCGCGCGTCGCGGCCCTCTGGGAAGAGCTGGGCCAGAAGTTCGACGTGCGCGGGATGTACGGGGTCCACTACCCGCACTTCTCCTACCAGATCGCCGAGCGCTACGAAGACCCGGCGTGCGAGAGCCACCTGCGCGAGCTTGCCGCGCGCACCAGGCCCTTCCGCGTCCGCACCTCCGGCCTCGGCGTCTTCACCGTCTCGGCCCCGATCCTCTACATCCCAATCGCACGCAGCCCGCGCCTCTCCGAGCTGCACCGCGCCATCTGGGACAGCGTGACCCAGGACGTGCCCGGCCCCGTCGCCCACTACTACCACCCGGACGAGTGGGTGCCCCACATCACGCTCGCGCACGGCGACGTTGACCCGCAGAAACTCGCCGACATCGTGCGCGTCCTCTGCGAGCGCAACTTTCACTGGGAGGTGACGGTCAACAACCTCGCCATCATCTACGACACAGGCAGGGAACAGGGCGTCCGCTGCCGCTTCAACTTCGGCGGCGAGGGCTGACAGACGGGCGGGACGGGCGTGCCGGCACCGGCGGCCGCCCGCGGAAGATCATGGAAGAACAGGGAATCGAACTGGACGTGCTGGCGGTCTTCTCGCACCCGGACGACGTGGAGCTGGCGGCGGCCGGCACGCTCCTGAAGCTGAAGTCGCTCGGCTACCGGACGGGAGCCTGCGACGCGACGCGCGGCGAGATGGGCACGCGCGGCACCCCCGAGGGCCGCGCCGAAGAGGCCAGCCGCGCCGCCGCAATTCTCGGGCTCGACGTGCGCCTCAACCTCGAACAGCCCGACGGCCACGTCTGGCCGACCGAGGAGGCGCGCCGCGCCCTCGTCCGCCTCATCCGCCGCCACCGGCCGAAGGTGCTCTTCGCCCCCCACTGGGACGACCCGCACCCCGACCACGCCCACACGGCGCAGATCGTCAGGCAGGCGGCGCGGCTGGCCTCGATGCGCCGCTACGACGAGGGCGAAGGGCAGGGCGCGGTGCCGATGCCGATGATCGCCCACGCGGTCTACTCGCGCCTCGTCGTGCCCTCCTTCATCGTGGACGTGTCGGAGTTCGTCGAGCAGAAGTTCGAGGCCGTCCGCGCCCACGCCTCGCAGTTCTTCGACCCCAACTCCACCGAGCCGCAGACGCGCATCAGCCAGGAGGGCTTCCTCTCGCAGCTCGAACACCGCATGCGCTACTACGGCTCGCTCATCGGCGCCGCCGCCGGCGAGCCCTTCTACGTCCGCGAGGCCCTCAACGTCCACGACCCCGTCGCCCTCCTCACGCGCCCCATGAACATCTACTCCTGAGCGGCCCTAAAGAGCCGCCCCCAGGCTTGCGGCAAAAGAGAAAGGGGCCGGCGGTCTCCCGCGGCCCCCTTTTTGCGCCTGCCGGGCCTGCGCGCCAAGCTCTGCCACAGTTAAACCTCAGTCTTCCTCGCGGGCGTACCAGTCTTCGTGCGGCGACCAGCCCTCGCAGGCGAGGCAGGCGGTCCAGCGCCACTGGTGGCCGCAGCCGGGGCAGAGGCCGCGCGTCTCGAAGGTGTTCCACTCGGCCAGGCAGCCGCCGCTGAAGTGCTCGGGCGGGGTGCCGCCGCCGTAGCAGACCCAGCGGTCGGAGGCGCGCGGTCGCCAGCGGCAGAGCGGGCAGCGGATGCGGCCGCAGTCGGGCGCCTCGTCGCGCGCCGACAGCTCCTCGGCGGGCTCTTCCGTCGAGACGCTCTTCTGGAAGAGTCCGAAGAAGAGCGCGGCCAGCGCCGCCGCCCGCACGCGCCTGTGGTCCGGTCGCCTGCCTTTCATGGTCGCCCTCCCGTACTCGGATTCGCCGGCCGTCACTGCCCCCCGGGCGCGTCGCGGAGCAGGGCGTTGAAGCGTTCGGCGTGCTCCTCCTGCGGCATCAGCCGGCAGCGGTCGAAGAGTTCGAGCCGCGCCGCCGGGTTCAGTCGCAGAAGTATCGCCGCCTGCTCGACCGGGTTGGTCACGTCCTGCCGGCCCCAGACCAGCGTGACCGGCTGGGTGAGGCGCGAGAAGGACGCGCCGAGGTCCGTGTTGAGGAAGCCCGAGACGTAGGCAGTCATGGCGTACTGCGCGCCGGGCAGGTGGCTGACGGCGTAGTAGTGCGCGACGAGGCGCGGCGTGGCGAAGCGCCGCTCGTAGAAAAGCTGCTGGCGTGCGTAGTCGCGCACGCTCCGCTCGCTGGTGACGGCGTTGTAGAACGAGGCGCCGAGCACGGGCGAGTGCAGAAGCCCGTAGAAGGCCGCGCCCCTCATGCCGGGCCGCGCCCCGCCGAGGCTGCCCGAGCCCGTCGGCGAGATTAGCACCAGCGAGCGGACGAGGTCGGGCCACTCGTCGGCGACCCTGACGGCGAAGGCACCGCTCAAGGAATGAGCGACCACGGCGGCCGGCCGGCCGACCACGTCGCGCAGGAAGTCTGCGACGAGCCCCGCGTAGAGGTCGGCGGAGTAGGGGACGTTGGCCGGCTTGTCCGAGTAGCCGAAGCCGAGCAGGTCCAGGGCGTAAGTTCGGAAGTCGCGGGAGAGCGGCTCGAAGTTGCGCCGCCACATGAAGGAGCGGGCGCCGACGCCGACGCCGTGGAGGAAGAGGACCGCGGGCGCGTTCTCCTCGCCGGCGTGGCGGTAAAAGACCCGGCCGTGAGCCCACGGGTAGGTGCCGGCCTCGCCGCCGAGCGCGCCCGTCTCGGGCTCGGGCGCCTCGCGCGCCACGGCCGCGTTGACGGCCGCCATCGCCGCCACCCCCGCCGCGCCCCCGGCCAGCAGGCCCTTCCAGAGTTTGCCGAGCCTACTCATCGCAAAGCCGTGACAAGTGACGAGTGACGAGTGACAAGAGGAAGACAAGCTCTTTCTTGTCACTCGTCACTCGTCACTCGTCACGCCTTTTAAATGAAGGCGAAGTCGAACTGCTCCTGGTGGACGTGCTTGTCGGCCGTGATGTCCACCGGGCCGAGGTAGACCTCGATCTCGCCGAGCACGTCGCGTTCGGAGGAGCGCAGCGCCGAGGCGACCTCCGGGTTGACGCGCAGCGTGGTCTGGGTGAACCGCTCGCCGTTGGCGCGGGCGAGGCGGCGCGCCTCTTCGAGGATTTCGTAGCAGACCGTCTGCGGCGACTTCACGAGGCCGGCGCCCGTGCAGTAGGGGCAGGGCGCGCAGAGCGTGCGTTCGAGCGACTGCTTGACGCGCTTGCGCGTCATGATGACGAGGCCGAAGTCGTTGAAGGAGAGAACCTTCGTCGGCGACTTGTCGTGACGAAGCGCCTCCTGCAACGCCTGCAAGACCTTCTGCCGGTTGCGCCGCTCCTCCATGTCGATGAGGTCCAGGACGAGGATGCCGCCGAGGTCGCGCAGCCTAATCTGGCGGGCGATCTCGTCCACGGCCTCCATGTTCGTCTTGGTGATGGTGTCTTCGAGGCGCGAGCCGCCGCGGCCGACGAACTTGCCGGTGTTCACGTCGATGGCGACGAGCGCCTCGGTCTGGTTGATGACGAGGTAGCCGCCCGACTTGAGCCAGACCCTCGGCTTGATGGCCTTATCAATCTCGGCCTGCACGCCGTAGGCTTCGAGGATCGGCTCGTCGCGCGTGTAGAGCTTGACGCGGTTGACGAGGCGCGGCTGGATGCGGTTGACGAACTCTACGACCTCCAGGTACTCCTCCTCGCTGTCAACGCGGATGGCCGTGAAGTCTTCCGACAGTTGATCGCGGAGGATGCGCTGGACGAGGTCGAGGTCCTTGTGGACCATCGCCGGCGCCTTCTGCTTCTCGGCGCCGCGGCGCACGTCGCGCCATGTGCGGGCGAGGTAGCGGGCGTCGTCGCGCAGGTCCTGCTCGCTGACGCCGACGCCGGCCGTGCGGACGATGAAGCCGCCCGAGGGCACGTCCTCTTCCTTGACGATGGCGCCGATGAGCTTGCGCAGGCGCGCCCGCTCCGAGTCCGACTCGATCTTGCGCGAGACGCCGACGTGGTCCACGGTCGGCATGTAGACGAGGAAGCGGCCGGGCAGGGCGATGTGCGACGTGATGCGCGCGCCCTTCGTGCCGAGCGGCTCCTTCGCAATCTGGACGATGATCTCCTGGCCCTCGCGCAGGAGGTCGGTGATGGTCGGGTGGCGGTCGCGCCGACCGGAGCCGCGCGCCTCGTCGCGCCCGCGGCGGTTGTCGCGCCCTTCGCGCCCCTCGCGCTCGCGCGGTTCGCGGTTGTCACGTCCTTCGCGCACTTCACGGCTGTCACGCTCGCCGCGCCCGTCGCGGTCACGCGCTTCGCGTCCTTCGCGTCCTTCGCGCCCTTCCCGCTCGCGCCCTTCACGCGCCTCGGAGCGGCCCTCGCGGCGGCCTTCACCGCGCCCTTCGCTGCGACCCTCACCGCGACCCTCACTACGACCCTCACTACGACCTTCGCTACGGCCTTCGCTACGGCCTTCGCCGCGACCCTCACCGCGACTTTCGCTGCGGCCTTCACCCCTGCCGTCGCTACGGCCTTCGCTTTTCCCGTCGCTACGGCCTTCGTTTTTCCCGTCGCTACGGCCTTCGGCGCGTGAGCCCCTGCCGCGGCCCTCGCCGCGCGGCTCTTCGCGGTCACGGCGTCCGCGGCCGGTGCGCGGTTCAGGCGCAGGCGCGGGCGCGGCCTCCTCGGCCGGCGCCGGGGCCGGGGCCGGGGCCGGGGGGGCTGCCTGGACTTCGGCGACCTCTTCCGCGGGCTCGTGGCCGGCGTCGCCGTCGGCCTCGCGGCCGTCGGCGTGCTCCTCGCCGCCGTTGGTGCCGTTAGTGCCGTTGCCCTCACCCTTCTTGCCGCCGCGCCGCCGTCGGCCGCCGCGGCGCGCGAACTCGCCGCGAGCCGGGCGCGACGAAAGGCCGGCGTCGGCGTCTTCGAGCGCCGCGCCCTCCTGGTCCTCAGCCTCTGACTCCGCCTCAGTCTTCACCTTGCCGCGCTTGGCCGAGCCCTTCTTCGAGGCGGCCTTCTCGCCCTTAGCCGCACCCTTCTTCGAGGCGGCCTTCGCCGAGCCCTTCTTCGCCGACTTCTTCGCGGCGCGGCCCGTCTCCGCCGCGGGCGCGGCCTCGTCGGCTGTCTCGCCCGCGGCTTCCTGCGCGGCGGGCGCGGCGGCCGGTTCGTCGGCAGTCGCCGCGGCGGCTTTCTTCGCGCCGCGCTTGCTCGCGCCGCGCTTGGAAGCCTTTTTGCCCGCGGGCTCGTCGTCGGCCGGGGCGGCCGGCACGTCCTCGTCGTCGCTGACGCGCTCGAAGCCGCCCGCGCCGGCGGCGAAGGCATCGGTGCCCGCGCCGGTCACCTCTTCGACCATGCTGCCGACCGAGGCGGCGACCTCGGGCTGGACCGAACGCAGGCGTGACTCGCTCTCGCCCTCATCCTCGTCGTCGCTGACGCGCTCGAAGCCCGTGCCGGCCCCGCCGGCCGAGCCGAGCAGCGCGCCTACCTCGAGCGTCGGCGTCGAGGGCTCGATGTCGAACTCGACGGCGCGCGTCTGGTCGGTCAGGCGCTCCTGCACGCGCGCGTCTTTGAACATCGAGCCCATCTCGGCGGCATCCTCCTCGTCGTCGCTGACGCGCTCGAAGCCGTCCGCGCCGACCACGAAGGGCGTCTCGGCGTGCGCGCCGGCGTCGGCCATCACTGAGCCGGCCGCGGGCGCCTCCTCCGAGCGGTCGCGCCCGCGGCGGCGGCGGTCGCGGCGCCCGCGCCCCTCGCCCTGCTCTTCGCGTTCGCGCGCAGGCTGCTCTTCACGGCCGGCGGTCTTGTCCTCGCGGCCGGCGGTCTTGTCCTCGCGGCCGGCGGGCTTATCTTCGCGGCCGGCGGGCCTGGCCCGCACGGCGGGTTCGGCCTCGGCCTCGGCCTCAGCCTCGTCCGCTTCGCCCTCGTCGTCGGCCGGTGCGGCGCCCCTCATGGCCGCGGCGGGCTCGGGCTCGGCGCTTTCCTGCGCGGCCTCGGCCTGGCGTTCGCGCTCGATGCGCGCTCGCTCGATGCGCTCCTGCGCGGCGCGTGCGGCCGCCTCGTCGTCGGCGCCCTCCGACTTCTTCTTGTCGATGACGATGCGCTCGAACTCCTCCTCCTCGTCGAAGAAGTCAGAGACGTAGAGGAAGGCGTCGCGTTCGAGGCCGATGTCCACGAAGGCCGACTGCATGCCGGGCAGGACGCGCATGACGCGCCCTTTGTAGATGTTGCCGACGATGCCCTGGTCGGTCTCGCCGCGCTCGATGTAGAACTCTGTGGTGCGACCGTCCTCGACAATCGCGATCTTCTTCTCGCGTCCGTTGACGCTGACGATTAGCTCTTTCGGCATTTACTGAAACAGTCTCCCTTGTGGAGGTGCCGGCGCGCCGCGCGTGCCGCCGTGAGGCGTGCGCCCTGGGCCGGTGTGGTGTGTCTTCGCCCGCTGCGTTTTTGCACGCGGGCCGGAAGCGGGATGGTCGGGCAGGCGGAGTCGTGGGTGAGAGACGAGGTCTGAAGCCGCGGCGCGGGCGGCGCCGGGCGCGCGGGCGACGGGTCGTGCCGTCGGACCGCGGCGCGGGCCGCGCTCGCCCCGCCTGCCGGGCCGGGATGGACCGCGGCCCGGCGGAAGCGTCCTGAACTGTTCACCGAAAACTCCGTCCGCGGGGGCCGCGCAAACGCGCGCGTCTTGGCCGGCCCGAGGGGCGCGCGCCACTCCGGGCGAGCCCGCGGTCCGGCGCGGGTCGCGCGCCGCGCCGGGCGTCGTCAGGGTAGGCGCGGCCCGTCAGGGCTTCGCGCCGGCCTCGCCGCCGGCGGCCACCGCCGCAAACATTCAAACAGTCCGGCGCCGCGTCGGCCGCGCGCCGGAATCAACCGCAAAAAAAGTGCCCTGTTTACACTGAACTGGCGCGGCGTCCGTGCCGCTCTCTAGTGCCGTCGGTCGGCCGCGCGCCGTGCCGGAAAGATGGTCTTCAGGCGAGTGGACAGGCGCCGACAGTATAAACGAGCCCTTCCGCAAAAGGCGAGCACCGGAGCCGCGGAGGAGAGTTTTTAGTCGGGAGTTTTTAGTTTCTAGTTTTTAGCCCGATGAAGGCGACCGCCTGCCTCGGCCGCCTTCGACTACCAACTAAAAACTAAAAACTCCCGGAATCAATTGACGAAGCGGCGCAGCCGGATGCTGATGGCGAAGCCGATGGCGACCGAGGTCGAGAGGATGGCCGAGAGGCCGGCGCTCATCAGCGGCAGCGGCACGCCGATGACCGGCAGCAGCCCGAGCGCCATCCCGACGTTGATGAAAATCTGGAAGGCGAGGCCGCCGACGATAGCCATGATGACGAGCATGCCCGTCCGGTCGGGCGCGCGCCGCGCCCCGTGGATCAGCTTCGTCAGCAGCACCGCGTAGGCCAGCAGCAGCAGTATCGAGCCGATGAAGCCTGTGTTCTCGGCCGTGACGGCGAAGATGAAATCGGTGTGCGGCTCGGGCAGGAACTTGAGGCGGCTCTGCGAGGCGTCGCCGGCCGTCTCCGAGCCGTTGATGCCGCCCTTGCCGACCGTCAGGATCGACTGCCAGGTGTGGTAGCCGTAGCCGCGGCGGTCGGCGTTCTCCGGGTCGAGGATGACCTGGATGCGCTGCTGCTGGTAGTTCTTGATCTTGCCCGTCTCGACGCCTACGTAGTAGGCCGCCGGCACCAGCACGACGCTCAGCACCACCGACGCGATCACCATCCACATCCGCACGCCCGACAGGAAGAGGACCACAGCCAGCAGAGGGAAGTAGGTGATGGCCTGCCCCGCGTCGGGTTCTAGCAGGATCAGCCCGACCGGCAGCGCCAGTATCCCGAGGCCCGTCAGCATCTCCCTGAAGGTCAGCGTGCCCTGCCGGCGCGGGCGGCCGAAGTAGCGCGCCAGCATCAGCACGGTCGGGATTTTGACGAACTCGGAGGGCTGGAACTGGCCCAGGCCGGGCACGCCGATCCAGGCCCGCTGCCCGTTAATCTTGAGGCCGATGCCGGGGATGAGGACGATGACGAGCAGGAAGAGGCCGAAGGCGTAGAAGGCCGGCGTGATGTGGATCAGCTTGCGGTAGTCGGTTAAGGCGACGCCGAGCATCACCACCAGCGAGACGCCGATGCCGATGAGCTGCTTCTTCCAGTAGCCGGCCTCGGGCTGCGCGTAATAAATCATCCACGTCCCGAAGACGGCGATGGCGACGGCCAGCAGCGTCAGCAGCCAGTCGAAGTCGCGCATCTTCCGGTTGTCTAAAATCGCGGCCATAACAGAAGCGGTCAGCGGTCGGCGGTCGGCGGTCGGTTAACGCCTTAGCGGGCCCGTGCGGCCACCTCGCCTCCGGGCTGCTGCGGCAGCAGCTCGGGGTGGCGCTTGGCGAGGAAAGCCTCGTAGACGGCGCGGACGGCCGGCGCGGCGTGCGTGCCGCCGAAGCCTACGTTCTCGATGATGGCGACGGCCGCGATTTCGGGCTTGTAGGCCGGCGCGAAGGAGACGAACCACGCGTGGTCCTTCGAGCCGGCGCCGGCCTTGCCGCGCTCGGCCACCTGCGCCGTGCCGGTCTTGCCGGCCACGTCGAAGTTCTCGATGCGCGCCCGCCCCGCCGAGCCGCCGGCGTTGACGGCGTTGTATGACCCCTCCAGCACGAGCCTCGTGTGGTCGGGCTGCATGGGGATGATCTTCGGGTCGGGGCGGTCGAAGCCGCGGGCCTCGCGGGCCGGGAAGTGCTCGGTCGCGGCGACGGCCCGCGCCTCCTTCAGGACGTGCGGGACGTAGAGCCGGCCCCCGACCGAGATCGAGGCGACCGCGCGCAGGAGGGCCATCGGGGTCACGATGTCGTAGACCTGGCCGATTGAAGAGTAAACGGTGTCGATGTCGCGCCACTCGGCGTCGCGCGGGTTGAAGCGCGCCTTGAACTCGCGCGAGGGCGTCCAGCTCAGGCGCTCCTGCGGCAGGTCGATGCCGGTGCGGCGGTTCAACTCGAACTGGCTGACCATCTCCTGTATGCCTTCGAGCCCCATCTTGAGGCCGAGACGGTAGTAGTAGCCGTTGCAGGAGCGCTGGATCGAGACGCGCACGTCCGGGCTGCCGTGGTTGCCCATGCAGCGCGTGAACTTGCTGCCGATCTGGATGCCGCCGCCGCAGGCCAGCGTCGAGTTCTTCGGCGTGATGGCGCCCTGCTCGAGTCCGGCCGAGGCCATCAGCAGCTTCCAGGTCGAGCCGGGAGGATACCGCCCCTGGATGGCGCGGTTGTAAAGCGGCGTCAGCGGGTCTCTCAGGAGCGCGGCCGCCTCGCGCCTTCCTTCCTTCGTGCCGATGCGCTGCGAGAAGAGGTTCGGGTCGAAGGTCGGGAACGAGGCCATCGACAGGATTTCGCCGTTGTTCGGGTCCATCGAGACGATGACGCCGCGGCCCGAGGGCGTCTCGCGCAGGTACTTCTCGGCGGCGAGCTGGAGGTCGAAGTCGATGGTGGTCAGGAGGTCCTGGCCGGGCTGCGGCGGCACCACCTCCAGCTCGCGCTGGATGCGGCCGCGGCTGTCCACTTCGACTTTGCGGTAGCCGTCGCGCCCGCGCAGGTAGCGGTCGTAGGTGGATTCCAGGCCCTCCTGCCCGATGATGTCGCCGGGCCGGTAGGGGTTCTCCGTGTAGTCCTTGAACCTCTCCTGCTTGAGCTGCGTCGAGCTGATCTCGCCGACGTAGCCGAGGACGTGGGCCAGCACGCCTTCATCGGGGTAGCGGCGCTGCGGCTGCTCGCGGACGCTCAGCATCGGGAATTCGAGCGAGCGCGCCTCGACCCAAGCGATGTCGTCGGCGCCGGCGTTCTCCTTGATGGCGAGGTCCTCGAAGGCCGGCTGCGTCCGCATCATCTCGAAGCGGTCGCGCAAAAAGTCCGGGTCGAGGTCGAGCCCCTCGGAGAGCGGCGCGATCAGGGCGTTGTAGTCCTTGCCCTTCATGTCCTCGCGCAGGAGGATGATGTTGTAGGTCGAGCGCGAGTCCACGAGCACCTTGCCGTGGCGGTCGAGGATGGCGCCGCGCGGGGCCGGAATCTTCAGCAGGCGGATGCGCTGGTTCTCGGCGCGCTCGGCGTAGTAGCTGCCGTTGACCACCTGCAGGTAGTAGAGGCGCACGCCCAGCACGGCCAGGATCACGAAGACCAGCGCGTGGATGACGGCCATCCGCAGCTTCAGGTTTTGGCTCTCGTCCTCGAACTTCATTAGCCGAAACTCCCGTCGGAAGTCTTTAGGATGCGGGGGAGGGGAGACGGGTTCCGGGTTTTCCGGCCCCCGGCGGCCTCAAGTCCCCGTTTCGAGCCGGCGCCGCCCGGTTGGGGAGAGTATGAGCTCCGCCCACCCGCGTCAGTTCTTCCTCCGGCCGCGGCGGGCGATGCGGCGGCGGAAGGCGAACTGCCGGCGGGCGCGCGACTTTTCGCTGAAGACGGCGTCGAGGGGGAAAGCGAGCAGGGTGCCGGCCACGGTCGTCCAGATGATCGAGAAGGCCGCCGTCTCGGAGAGCGTGGCCCCCATCGGGGTGATGTCCTGCCCGAGCAGCCGGTGGAGGAAGACGTAGACCAGCGCCTCGAAGGCCGCGGCCCCGGCGAAGACCGGGATGCGCAGGAGCGGGTTGTCGAGCATCACCCGCGTCACCAGCGCCGAGATTAAATAGGCCGTCAGCGTGTAGCTGAAGCCCTGCGCCCCGAGCAGCCCGCTCGACAGCACGTCCGAGGCCAGCCCCGCGGCCGTCCCGGCCGTCACCGCCAGCAGCGCGTCGCGCTGGAGCGCCACGTAGACGACCAGGATCAGCGGCAGTTCGGCGTAGGCCAGCGGCGGCCAGACCGCCCGCAGGCTCGACTGGAGGACGACCGCCAGCGCCACGCAAAAGGCGAGCTTGAACTTCATTCGGAGTTTTCAGTTTTCAGCTTTCAGTTTTCAGTTTTCAGTTTTCTGCTCCGGGGGCCTCCCCGGCTCAAAACTCGAAACTTAAAAACTCAAAACCAAAAACCACCTCACTGCCCTCTTCTCTCCACGTTCGGCAGCGTCCGCTCGGGGGGCGTGCGCTGGGGCGCGCGATAGCGCAGGACCAGCACTTCCTGCAACGAGTCGAGCCGCGCGCCCGGCTTGACCCGGATCGTGTGCGGCGTGGTGGCCGACCCCGGCGTCAGCTCGACCACCTGCCCGACGGGCAGCCCCGGCGGGTAGATGCGGTCCTGGCCCGTCGTCGCCACCTGGTCGCCGACCTCGACCTGTGCCAGCCCCGAGACGTAGCGCATCTCGAGCAGCCCGTTCCGTCCGTAACCGCGCACGGACCCGACCGCCTCGCTGGCGCCGAGCTGGCCGACGACGGCGCCCGCCGCCGCGCGCTCGTCCGTAATCAGCATCACCTGCGAGGTCAGCGGGCCGACTGCCACCACCCGGCCGACGATGCCCTCGGGCGTCGCCACGGCCATGTCGAGATCGACGCCGCTCGTGGTGCCGCGGTTGAGGATGAGCGAGTTGAACCATACCGAGGGGTCGCGGGCGATGACGCGCGCCGGCACGGTCTCGTAGCGCACGTCCTCGGCGAACTGCAACAGCCCCTTGAGCCGCTCGTTCTCCTCGGCGGCCTGGCGCATCTGGCTCAGCTCGTTGTCGGCCGCGGCCAGCCGCTCGCGCAGCCGCGTGTTCTCCTCCTCGGCGCCGCGGAGGTTGCCGAGGTGCTCGAAGAGGTCCACGCCCGCGCCGCCTGCGCCCGACACGGCGCGCTGAACGGGCGCCGCGGCCGCCTGCGCCCAGACGCGGATCACGCGCTGGCGGGTCTCGGCGTCGCGCGCGTCCCACGTCATCAGCCCGAAGTTGACGGCCAGCAGCACGAGCAGCCAGACGGGCGCGCGCTGCCGTATCTCCTTCTGCGTGCTCCGGACCATCTGCTAGCGAATTGCGAAGAGGAGTTTTTAGTTTTTAGTTTCTGGTTTTTAGTCTTTGGGTTTCAGGGATGCGCTCCACATCGGAGCCAGCTGAAAACCAAAAACTAACAACCAGAAACTAAAAATTGACTTCAGACGCCGCTCGTCAGGCTGTTGTCCCAGCGGACACGGCGCAGGAGGTCGAAGTCTGAGAGCATCTTGCCGGCGCCGAGCACCACCGACGAGAGGGGATCGTCGGCTATCGAGACCGGCAGGCCCGTCTCGATGGAGAGGCGCTTGTCGAGGTTCTTCAAAAGCGCGCCGCCGCCCGTCAGGACGATGCCGCGCTCGACGATGTCGGCCGAAAGCTCGGGGGGGGTGCGCTCAAGGGCGACGCGGACGGCGTTGACGATTGTTGCGACCGAGTCGGCCAGCGCCTCGCGCACCTCCTCGTCGGTGATGGTGATCGTCTTCGGGATGCCTTCGATGAGGTTTCGGCCTCGCACGTCCATCGAGAGCGGCTCGTCGAGCGGGAAGGCCGAGCCGAGCTCGATCTTGATGGCCTCGGCCGTGCGCTCGCCGATGAGCAGGTTGTACTTGCGCTTGATGTACTGCGTGATCGACTCGTCCATCTCGTTGCCGGCGACGCGGACGGCCCGCGAGTAGACGATGCCCGAAAGCGAGATGACGGCGATGTCTGTGGTGCCGCCGCCGATGTCCACGATCATGTTGCCGTGGGGCTCGGTGATGGGCAGGCCGGCGCCGATGGCCGCGCACATGGCCTCCTCGACCAGGTAGACCTCGGACGCCTTCGCCCGGTAGGCCGAGTCTTCGACCGCGCGGCGCTCGACCTGCGTGATCTCCGAAGGTATCCCGATGACGACGCGCGGGCTGACCCAGGTCTTGCCGTTGTGGGCCTTGCGGATGAAGTGCTGAAGCATCTTCTCCGTGACCTCGAAGTTGGCGATCACGCCGTCCTTCATCGGCCGGATGGCGACGATGTTGCCGGGCGTGCGGCCCAGCATCTCCTTCGCCTCCTTGCCGACGGCCTCGGGCGAGTTGGTGACTTTGTTGATGGCGACAATCGAGGGCTCAGAGACGACGATGCCGCGCCCCTTGGCGTAGACGAGCGTGTTGGCCGTGCCGAGATCAATTGCCAGGTCGCTGGAGAAAAGGCTGAAGAGTGACTTGAATGCCATTCGGGTTTTCTGACGTACCTCTGCTTTGCTCTTGTGTGCGCCGGCGGCCCGGCCGTCGTGGGCCGACCTCAGAACGCCCCGGCCGCCCAAGCCCGCCCCGTGTCGCGGCCCACCGCAGTGAGTCGAACACACAAAGATACCCCAAACGGGGCCGAAGTGCTAACGACGAGGGGGCACGGCGGTCCCGCGGCCGTGGCGCCGCAGCGACGCGCCCGGGCGGCCTGAAACTCAGGATGTTGCTGCCTCTGGAAGTCCTTCGGGGGGGCTTTCCGGCCAGTTCGAGTCAAGGAAGTGCTTACAGTATGGGGCGGGATTTGTCCACAACTTTTTTCGCCGGGGCGGGAGCAGCGCCTTTCGGGCGGCCCGCGGGGGCGCAGGCGGCGGCCCGGACGGGTCGGCTCAGGCGTCGGCCCTGGCCTCGGCGGCGAAGCGGACGCAGTTTTTGCGGCCGGCCTTCGCGCGGTACATGGCCGCGTCGGCGCGGGCGACGAGCTGCTGCGGCGACTGCGCGTGCTCTGGGAAGGAGGCGACGCCGAACGAGGCGGTCAGCCGGAGGCTGAGGTTGCGCCCGCCGGTGAAGTGGTGGCGACTGACGCGCTCGCGGACGCGGTCGGCCACGCCGAGGCCCTGCTCGATGCCGGCCTCGGGGAGGATGACGACGAACTCGTCGCCGCCGTAGCGGCAGACGATGTCGGTGTCGCGCACGGAGGCCAGGATGACCGAGCCCATCTCCATCAAGACGTGTGAGCCGACGAGGTGTCCGTGGCGGTCGTTGACCTGCTTGAAGTCGTCCAGGTCGAGGAAGATGGCCGTCACTTCGGAGCCGTAGCGGCGGGCGCGTTTCATCTCGCCCGTCAGGTACTGCCGCAGGTAGCGCGCGTTGTGGAGACGCGTCAGATCGTCGGTCTGCGACAGCCGCTCGGCCTCGGCCACGCGCGCAGAGTTCGAGAGCGCGGCCGAAACGGGCAGCGCCAGCGCCGCGAGCAGGGAGGCGTCGGACGCCGAGAACTGTCGCGCCCCTGCGCCCTCACGTACCGCCTCGATGATGCCGCCGATGCGCTCGCCCGCGGCGAGCGGGGCGGCCAGCACGCACCGGCCCGCCTCGCGCCGCCGCAGCGTCTCGGCCGCGCGCAACGCCTCGCGGGCTGCGGCCGAGGGCGCGCCCGCGGCGGGCCTGCCGCGCACGGCCAGCGGCTCGAAGAGGGTCTCGCCGGCCGCGCCGCCGCCGCCGCCGGCGAGGTAGACGGCCCAGCGGTCGGCGCGGACGAGCGCGGCCAGACCCGCCAGGGCGGCCCGCGCCGCGCCCTCCTGATCGGGGGCGAAGTGGAGCGAGGCGACCACCTCGAAGGCCGCGCGCAGCCGTACGCGCCCCAGCCCGTCTGGCAGCAGCAGGCTCGCGGGCGCGAGGTCGGCGCGGGCCGCGGAATCCTGCGTCCCGTCGTCGGCCCCGCCGTCCTCCACGTCGCGCAGCACCGCGGCCACCTGCGCCGGGTTGGCCGCGACGGCGTGGAAGCCGAGCCGCTTCAGCACCGCGTCGTCGAAGCGGGCCGCGCCGCCGAGCGTCGCGCCCGGCTCGCCGCGCCGGCACGCGACCAGCGGCACGCCCGGCCACCTCGCGGCGGCCAGTCCCGCCGCCGCGTACAGGTCGGCCAACTCCGCCCCGGCGGCCAGGTCGAAGACGACGGCCAGAGGGCTCGGCGCCGCGTCCTCTCCGGCGCCGTCTTCGTGCCCGCAGCCTTCAACTGCCTCGGCCGCGGCCGGGGGCAGGAGGCAGACCGTGGTCGTGCAGTGTGCCGCCCGCAGGGCCTCCGCCAGCCCCGGCGCGGGCAGCCCGCCGCTGTAGAGAATCACGTGGCGCATGGCTGATGTGAGTGCAGGGGAAAGAGAGACTAAAAACGGCGGCGGCGGGCCGAGGACTGAAGACTAAAAATTGAAAACTGAAAGCGGCCTCATCCGGGCAGGGGGAGGCGGAAGGAGCCGCGGTTGCCCTGCGGGTCGGCGGCTTCGAGCTGGATGTCGCGGGCGCCGGCCGGGGCGTTGATCTGAAGCTTGAAGGTGCCGTCGCGCGCGGCCAGCGTCTCGCGCCCGGCGCAGCGCACGGTAATGCCTGGCTGCGTGCGGCCGCGGACGAGGTAAATGCTCCCGGCCACGTACTCGACCGACACGTCCGAGACCTGCACCTGCTCGCCCGTGCCGCCCTCGGCGACGACCGAGAACTTCTGCGGCTCGCTCCAATCGCTCGCCTGGCCCGAGGGCGAGACGGCCAGCACGCGCCAGAAGTAGTTGCCCTCGCGCAGGTCGTCAACCGTCAGCTCGCTGGCCTGCAAGCGGTCGCGCTCGATGAGCTTGCCCGCCGGGACGAAGAAGGGCGAGGTGGCGACCTCGACGCGGTAGTGTGCCGGGGCGCCGATGGCGGGCCGCTGCCAGCGCAGGGCGACGGCCGTGGCGCCACCCTTGCGGGCCGCGACGCGTTCGAGGTTGCGCGGGTTCGTGGGCGACGGGGCGGCCAGCAGGCGCTCGCGCTCGGCGATGCCGCCCTGCGCGTTGACCGAAACGTACTCGCCGCCCGAGAGCGTCGTCACGTCGCCGCCGCGCGTGCTGGTCTCGACGGCGCCGGTCGAGACGCGGATGGCCTCGGTCTTGTCGTCGCGGACGTGGAAGCTGGCGTCGGTCTGCGAGGTCAGGCGGCTCTCGGTCAGCCGCGTGCCGACGACGTTGGTGGCGCCGGCCGGCTGGTCGTCGGTGCGGACGTTGACCTGCCCGCTCTCGACCGCGACCCTCACCTTCGGCAAACTGCCCTCGTCGGCCGGCCGGTTCTCGGCGATGGTCACGACGCTGTTCGGCTTGACCAGAAGGTTCGAGCCGTCGGCCAGGGTGATGCGGGCGCGGCCGTCCTCCTGCGTCTGGACCACGTCGCCGGGCAGCAGCCGGGTGTCGGCGCGGGCCTGCAAGACCTCGCGCGTGTCCGCGCGCACGACCCGCACGCCGCCTTCGAGCGAGACGAAGCGCGCCCCGGCCGCGGCGCCCGCGTCGGCCGCGGCGCCCTTAAACGGGCTGCCGTAAACCCAGACGTAGACGCCGGCCCCGCCCGCCGCCAAACACAGGACGGCGAGCGCGAGGCCCATATAGATGACGCGCTTCGAGACGATCCACCATTCGAGGTCTATGCGGCTGGCTTTCGTTTCCATGTCGAGAGTGGGGCGCGGCCCGCGCCGAAGCGGGGTCGCCTGAGACTGGGCTTTGAGGGGTGCGTGGCGCGCGCCAATCGCGGGAGAGCGGCCTGCGCCGTGCCGGGGCGGTAGGTCTGACGGAAAGAGCTAAAGAGCTGCGGCGGCGAACGTTCGAGCCGGAAGGCCGCAGCAAGCCTGCGGCCCTCCGTTAAACAATTTAACACAGCGGCGACGGGGCCATCAAGGCCGAGATTTCGTGGCCCCGGCGGCGGCTGTGTCCCGGCTCAGTGTTTTTCGGGCCTGTCGCGCTCGTCGCCGCCGAGGCGTCCCTGGTCGTCGTCGAAGGGCGAATTGAAGCCGGGCGGCAGCTCGACCTCGATGTGCGTCTCGGCCTTCTTCGGCCAGATGAAGGAGGCCGCCACGGAGGCGCCGAGGACGAGGGCCACGATGCCGAGCGAGATGAGCGTCGGGATGTTGATGTGGACGGCGTGCAGCAGCATCTTGGTGCCGATGTAGGTGAGGACGATGGCGAGGCCGACCCGCAGGTAATGGAACTTCTCGATGACGCCGGCCAGCAGGAAGTAGAGCGAGCGCAGGCCGAGGATGGCGAAGATGTTCGAGGTGTAGACGATGAAGGTGTCGGTCGTGATGGCGAAGATGGCCGGGATCGAGTCCACGGCGAAGACGAGGTCCGTGACCTCGACGACGATCAGGACGAGCAGCAGCAGGGTGCCGTGCAGCCGCCCGTTGACGCGGGTGAAGAACCGCTCCTCCTCGTAGTGGCGCGTGATCGGCACCAGCCGCGTCACTAAGCGGACGACCGGGTTCTCCTCGGGGTGGATGTCCTGCTCGTCCTGCTTGAACATCCTGATGCCCGTGTAGACCAGGAACGCCCCGAAGACGTAGATGATCCACTCGAAGCGGGTGATGAGGGCCGCGCCGAGGAAGATCATGATGGCGCGCATCACCAGCGCCCCGATCACGCCCCAGAAGAGGACGCGGTGCTGGTACTTCGCCGGCACCTTGAAGTAGGAGAAGATCAGAAGGAAGACGAAGAGGTTGTCCACCGAGAGCGACTTCTCGATCAGGTAGCCGGTCAGGTACATGAGGCCGAGTTCCGAGCCCATGTAGTAGAAGACGCCGGCCCCGAAGATGAGGGCCAGCGTGATCCAGACCACGCTCCAGACGGTCGCCTCCTTGTAGGTGACGGCGTGGGCCTTGCGGTTGAAGAGGCCCAGGTCGAGCAGCAGCATGAACAGGATGAAGGCGTTGAACCCGACCCAGGCCCAGATTGAGTGGCTCGTCATATAAAGATGTATATAGCACAGGAGCGGCCGGCAGGGCAGAGGGCTGACTCCCCGGCGCCGTCGAGTCCGGCTGTCGTTTCGGTCACCTAAAGTTGCCGCCGCGCGCGGCGCGGGCCGTAGGTTGCGGCCCGTCGGCGGCCTCCGCTACAATCCGCGTTTTCGGGAGTCGGCCTCCCCGCCCGCCTTGCCCCCGCGCCGCGGCCGGGAGAGTGCCGGGCGGCCGCGCCGGCCCCGGCCCGCCGACACTAAAGCTCGTTCAGGAAGGTTCTGACCCACATGCTCAACGCGTTCCGCAGGCTGGAGAAGACGCGCAGCCTTATTATCATCCTCTTCGCCGTCCTGCTCGTCATCGGCCTGGTGGTCGCCGGCGTCTACAATCGGTCCAGCGTGGCCGTCGCCAACCCGTTCCGCAACACGGAGGCGCTGGCCCAGGTGCGCGGCGACCAGGTCACGGTCGCCGACTACTCGCTGCGCCGGCAGATGCTCGAAAACCAGTACAGCCAGTTCGGCGGGCAGATCACGCTCGCCCAGCTCGGCTTCACCGGCGAGCGCCTGCTCAACCAGGCCGTGAACGACCGCATCGCAGTCCAGGAGGCCGAGCGCCTCAACCTCCTGCCGTCGGACGCCGAGGTGCAGGCCGAGATCATGCGCGGCTTTACGCCGCCGGGCGGCAAGTTCGAGTTCCAGCGTTACAAGGACGCCGTGACGCGCAACTACGGCAGCGTCGCGCTCTTCGAGCGGAGCGTGCGCGACCAGCTCGCGGCGCAGAAGCTGCGGGCCTTCGTCGCGGCCGGCGCGCAGGTCTCTCCCGACGAGGTGCGCGACAAGTACACGCGCGAGAACACCTCGTTCGACGTGGTCTACGTGCCCGTCACGGCGCAGGCCCTGGCAGCCGGCATCAAGCCCACAGACGAGGAGCTGGCGCGCTACTTCGAGGAGCACAAGGACCGGTACCGCTTCAACGTGTCGCAGAAGAAGGTGCGCTACGTCTTCGTCAGCACCGAGAAGGCCGGCGCCCGCCTCAACATCAGCGACGATGAGCTGCGCCAGGAGTTCGACGCGCTCCGGCCCGAGAACAAGCAGGCCGGCGTCCGCGTCCAGCAGATCGTCCTCAAGGTGGCGCGGCCCGAGCTAGACCAGGAGGTGCTGGCGCGCGCCACGCAGCTCGTCGCGCGCATCCGCGGCGACGATACCACCGCCACCGAGGAGGAGTTCGCCGAGATCGCCCGCGGCAACTCCGAAGACCCGGCCACGGCCCGCGAGGGCGGCTACCTGCCGAACCCCGTCCGCCGCAACCCGAACCGCCGGCCGGGCGCCGCGGCGCCGGGCAACGTGGGCGAGCTGTTGCAGAACACGCTCGACTGGGAGGAGGGCTTCGTCGGCGACCCGCTCAAGACCGGCAACGCCTACTACATCTTCCGCCGCGGCGCCTCGGTGCCGAAGACTTTCGAGGACGCGCGCCAGGAGTTGCTGGTCTCCCTGCGCAACCGCAAGGCTTACGGCGTCACGCAGCAGACGGCGCGGCGCGCCGCCGAGCTGCTGCGCGAGACCAAAGACCCGCAGCAGGTCGCGGGGCGGCTCGCCTCGGAGGCCAACATGACGCCGGCCGAGATGGTCAGGGAGACGCCCTTCGTCAAGCCGCAGGACGACGTGCCCGAGATCGGCAGCAGCCCCGACTTCGAGGCCGCCATCCAGCCGCTCGAAGAGGCGGGCCAGGTCGGCGACCCCGTGGGCGTCAAGGGCGGCTTCGCCGTGCCGATGCTGGCCGAGAAGCGCGACCCGCGCGTGCCCGAATTGTCCGAGGTGCGCGACCGCGTGGCGCAGGACTTCCGCGAGGCGCGGGCGAAGGAGCGGCTCGAACAGACGGCGCGCGAGCTGGCCGCGAACTCCGGAAGCGCCGACGCGCTCAGGGCCGCGGCCGAGCGGCTCGGCCTCAAGGCCGAGACCGAGGGGGGGTTCCGCCTCGGCCGCCCGCTCGGCTCGCTCGGCACCGACGATTCGCTCGACGCGGCCGTCTACGCCCTCAAGGCCGGCGAGGTGACGAAGAGCCCGGTCAAGGTCGGCGACACCTACGGCGTCGTCGCCGTCAACGCCCGCAAGGACGCCGACCCGGCCGAGTTCGAGAAGCAGCGCGGCCAACTGATGGAGTCGGCCCTCGAAGAGCGCCGCACGCAGCTCTTCGACGAGTTCCTGGCCTCGACCCGCCGAAGGCTCGAACAGGCCGGCGAGATAGAGATTCACCAAGACCGGCTGGCCCGCATCGAGGCGGCCGAGGCGCCGCCGACGGCCCTGCCGCGCTCGCCGCTCAACATCCCGCCCGTCACGGACGACACGAAGTAGGAGGGCGGCCCTAACCCGCCGCCCGAAAACGGGCCTTCGCCTGCGAGGCAACGGAGGCCCCGGACACTGAGGCGCCAGACACTTGAGGGGCGGTAACGCTGGCCAGCGTTACCGCCCCTCAAGTGTCTGGCGCCTTTTCGCCGCCGGCCGCCGCGACCTTGCGCCCGTCGAGGGCGGTTCGGCGGCGCCGTTTCAGAGCACGCGGAGCAGTTGCCCCAGGTCGTCCTGCGAGAGGTCGAGGCGGAGGTGAACTTCGTTACTCCGCGTCGTGATGTTCAAACTCTCGACGATGCGGCCCGCGAACTTGTAGCGGTCGCCCGCGACGTTGATGAAGCCGGGCGCGATGGCCTTGAGCGCCTGGACGGTGTCGCCGAGCTGTCGCGCGTCGGCCGCGCTCTCAGTTCGCAATGCCGTCGTCAACTGGTAGCCGGCCGCCGTCATCCCGACGTTGCCGTAGAAGCCGCGGATGGCTTCGATGCTCCGGTTGATGTTCGGCAGCCCCACGTCCACGCCGGCGAAGGTGCCGGCCGGGACGTTGCCGGCGAAGGCGATCAGCGCGTCGCCGCCGATGCGCGCCCCGTCGAGCAGCGCGGCGCTGACGCGCCCCGACCCGCCCGCGGCGTCAATTGCGGCCCGGACGGCGGCCGGCTCGCCGACGGCCAGCGTCCCGGCGTCGAGCGCGGCGAAGGCCAGCTCGCCGACCCTCATCTTGAGCAGCCCGAAGAGCCTGAGCTGGTCGCCCACGGCCAGCACGTAGACGGTCCGGCCGCCGTGCTTCTGCTCGGTCAGGCGCGCGTTCGGCGCCCGGCGCGCGGCGGCGGCCACGGCCTCCACGTCGAACCGGCCCGAAGCGACGGCCACCAGGTGGTCGAGCTTGGCGGCGCCCGAGGGCGTCTTGACGATGCGCCCGCCGGCCGTCAGGGTGTCGAAGGCGCGCGGGTCGATGCCGGTGCGGGCCTTGAACTGCTCCACGTCCGCCGCCACCTGCGCGGCGCGCTCGGGCTGGCCGGCGAGGGCGCGCGTCATGCCTTCGCCGAAGAGGCGAGCGAGGTCCACGGCGAGCACCACGTCTGAGGCCGGCAGCGGAAAGGCGCGCGTGGCCTGCGCGCGCCTCGCGGCGGCCGTCGCGTTCGAGGCCGGGCGCGCGGCCGAGTTGCCCGCGCGGCCCCGCGCCTGGGCGCCGAAGGACGCCTGCGCGGCCGAAAGAACGAGCGCCAGCGTCGCCGTCGTTGCGAAAAGAGTTCTCATCAACTTAACCACCTTGTCTAAAAAAGTAGGGCGGCGCGAAAGCCCGCGTGCGCCGCCAGTGTCGGGCCGGAGAATTCCGGTCTTTCGGGGGAGGAGTGCGAGGTTCGGATGCTCCAGGCGCCGGCCGCGGTTGGCCCGTAGGGCACGAACCTCGGGCCGTGACCGGACCGAGGCGGCCGGAGAAGACGCGAGGGCCGTCCGAATCAGGATCGCGCCGGGCGCGGGCCGCCGACCGCGCAGCCGGGCGCAACTCGTCAGACGCGCTCGACCAGCAGGGCGAAGCCCATGCCGCCGCTCACGCAGAGGGTGGAGAGGCCGCGCCGCGCCCCGCGCCGCTCCATCTCGTGCATGAGGGTCGTCGTGACGCGGACCCCCGTGCAGCCGATGGGGTGGCCGAGGGCGATGGAGCCGCCGTTGACGTTCAGGCGCTCGGGGTCGAACTTCAACTCGCGGTCGCAGGCGATGACCTGCGCGGCGAAAGCCTCGTTCAGCTCGACGAGGTCAACGTCTCCGAGCGCGAGCCGCTGCCGTTCGAGCAGGCGCCGCACGGCCGGCACCGGGCCGATGCCCATGATCTCGGGCGCGACGCCCGCCACCTCGTAGTCCACGACGCGCACGACGGGACCGACGCGCCCGCCGCGCCCGCCCGCCGCGTTCAGCGTCTCCTCGTCCATGACGACGAGGGAGGCCGCGCCGTCCGTGATGCCCGAAGAGTTGCCGGCCGTCACCGTGCCGTCCTCGGAGAAGACCGGCGCGAGCTTGCGCAACCCCTCGGGCGTAGTGTCGGGGCGCGGGTGCTCGTCCGTCTTGAACTCGACGGTCTCGCCCTTGCGCCCTTTGATTTCGACGGCGACCGTCTCGCGGTCGAAGCGCCCCCCGGCGATGGCCTCGCCCGCGCGCCGCTGCGTGCGCAGCGCGTAGTCGTCCTGCTCCTCACGCGCGATCTCGTACTGGCGCGCGAGGTTCTCGGCCGTCTCGCCCATCAAGAGGCCGGAGAGCGGGTCGAGGAAGCCGTCGCGGTACATGCCGTCAACCAGCTCGGCATTGCCCATGCGCAGGCCCCAGCGCGCGCCCTCCGCGTAGTAGGGCACGCGCGACATGCTCTCGACGCCGCCCGCGAGCACGGCCCGCGCCCGCCCGAGCACTACCTCCTGCGCGGCCAAAATGATCGCCCTCAGGCCCGACCCGCACGCCTGGTTGACCGTCAGGGCCGGCACGGTCTCGGGGAACCCCGCGCGGTAGGAAATCTGGCGCGCGACGTTCGGGCCGGCGCCCGCCTGTCGCGCGCAGCCGAAGATCACCTCCTGCACGTCGGCCCCTTCGAGCCCCGCGCGCCTCAGGCTCTCGGCGGCCACGATTGTGCCGAGGTCGGCCGGCGTGAGCTGCGCCAGCGAGCCGCCGTAACGCCCGATGGGCGTCCGCACCGAGCCGGCGAGAAAAACGTCTTTCATATCCAGTCCCTTCGGGTAAAATTCCGGGCCGCGGGGCGGTAAAATGCTACCCTCCACCACCCGAGCGCCGCGGCCGTCCGGTAGTTTGCAGTAATCCTTTGGATGTTAGCACACGCCCTCAGGTGGCAAGGAACCGGCCCGACGCACGGCTCAAACCCACCCGTCACGACTGCCGGCGCCGACCCGCCACGCGCCCCCGACACGAAAGCTCTCATGAAGCGACAGACGAGCAGGCGAGACCCGCGGCCGGCGCCCGCGAGGGAAGCGCGGCGGGCGGACGGGCGCGAACCCGAAGTGGCCGCGCGCGAGCCCGAGGAGGCCGCGCGCGAGTTGTCGCGGCTTCTCGAAGCGCGCGGCGAATGGCTCGTGCGCGAGGGGGCGAACGCGCGGGCCGTCGCCCTGCGTCGCGGCGAGTGGGAGGTGGGGGTCGCGGCCGGGGCGCTCGCGCTCTCCTACTGGGGCGAGGACGGCCCGCGCCTCTGGCGCGTCGAAAATTGGGAGACGCGCGGAGACGGCCTGCGACTCGCGGCCTCGCGCCGGACGGGCGCCGTGCGCGCCACGCTCGAACTCGTGCCGCGCGCCGCGGCCGCCGAGACATCGGCCGTCGTGCGCGCGGCCCGGCTCTCGGTCTGCGAGAGGCTGGCGCAGCTCGTCGCAGGCCACGCCGGCCTGCGCGTCGAGAGCGCGCGCCTGAGCGCCGGCGCGCGGCGCGGCGAGCCGGGCCGTTACGCCCGCGTCTGCCTGCGCTGTGGCGACGAAACGGGCGGTGCGGGCGGCGGCGCACGCAGGCGAGGACGACGCGGAGGGCGCGCCAGAGGGCGAGCCAGCGCGCGTGAGGTCCTGGCGACCGGGCCTGTGGTCCCGCCGGGCACGGTCGAGCCCGAGAGCTTCCTGGCCTCCGCGCTGTTGTGGCTGGCGCGATACGACGAGAGGCCGCCGGGACGAGCCGGCGTCGCCGCGCCCCGGCGCGAGTTGTGGCTGGCGTCGGACGCGAAGCTGGCCGCGGCGGTCGGCGAGCGGCTCGCGCTGCTGTGCCCTTCGCTCGCGGGGCGGGTCGTACTCCTCGAACACGACGAGGAGTTGCGCGAGATGATGCCCGCGCCGCGCCCGACGCTGCCGGAACTGCTCGCGCGGCCCGCGCCGCGACTCTTCCGCCCGAAGCCGCCGGAACCCGGCACGCTGTTCGAGAGCCTGACCTCGCTCGCGCCCGAGGCGATTGACGTGGTGCGCTCGCGCCACGGCGAGACGCTGCGCTTTCGTGGGCTGCCGTTCGCCCGCGCGCGCCGCGTGGCCGGGCGCGAGTCGGTCTGGTTCGGCGCCGGGGCCGGGCCGAGACGGAGGCTGCTCGGGGAAGGGAATAAGGAGGAGCTGTTAAAGCTCGTCGCCGACCTCTCCGAGCACCGGCGCGCGGACGCGCCCGAGCGCCGCCACCACTTCTACCGCGCCGCGCCCGAAGCCTGGCTCGAATCCCTCCTGCGGCGCGACATCACGCGGCTCGACCCCGGCCTCAGGCTCGCGCCCCTCCACGCGCAGTTCCGCGCCTCGCCCGCCGACGCCTCGCGCGCCGCGCGCCCCGTGGACCTGCTCGCCCTGCGCCGCGACGGCCGCCTCGTCGTCATCGAATTGAAGGTCTCAGAGGACGCGGCCTTCGCCCTCCAAGCCGCAGACTACTGGCGGCGAATCTACACACACCATCGCGCCGGCCACATCAGGCGCGCGGGCCTCTTCGACGACGCCGACATCTCCGACGAGCCGCCGCTCGTCTACTTGGTCTCGCCCATGCTCCGCTTCCACCGCCAGTTTGAGACCCTGGCCCGCTCCATCACGCCTGAAGTAGAGATGTACCGCTTCGACTTGAACGAGGATTGGCGCGCGGGCGTGAGGGTGGCGCGGCGCGCGCGGGTCGTCTAATTGACGAGGGATGTCGCCGGTTCAGCCGCCCTCGCGGAAGAGCGGGCGGCCCGCCGTGCTCACGTGGAAACCGTAGACGGCGAAGGCGAGGCAGACGGCCAGCGCGAAGAGGGTGCCGTCCGCGTACCACGCCGAGAAGTCCGACGTGTAGGGGTAGAAGAAGGCCATGAAGTAGAAGAACTGAATCGCGGTCATCGCAAGCAGACCCATGCGCGCGACGACTAAAACCACCACTCCCCACATCAACGCGCTCACGACTAAGGCCAACGGTGGGGTGGTGCTGACGGAGAGAAGCCTCGGGAGCATGAAGAGCGTCCACAGTGCAACGGCGCCCAGCCACTCGCGCCTGAGCGCGAGCGTCAGGAGCAGCAGCAATAGCACGTAGCCCATCCCGTGCAGCAGCGACATGAAGGGCTGCCACCCGAAGAACGTCCACCCGATGAAGCCCGCGCCCTCGCCCATCCCCCGCGTGTCCACGAAGGCGGGCGCGCCGAGCCGGCGCCCGACCAGCTCAAGCCCGACATCCAGAATCAGCGTGCCGGCGAGGCCGACCAGCATCCCGACGAGGATGTCGCGCCCCACCAGCGGGTCGCGCCAGTGGCCCGCCATCAGACGGCTCCACGAAATGATCTGCCGGGGGCTGCGCCGGCGCACGTAAGGCTCCAGCGCGACGTAGAAGAGCCAGAGGACCGCTGCCTTGAGGAGCGCCTCGGCGCAGGCGAACCATACGAGCCGCAACTCTCCGCGGAAGGTCGGGACGTGGCTCGCGCCGAAGCCCCAGCCGACGAGGCTCAGGACGAAGACGACGAGCGCGAGGCGGAACGCGCCCCGGCGGTCGCCGCGCCCGAGCCGCCAGTTCCTGCGAGCCAGCGCGACGCAGACCGCACAGGCGATCACGAAGACGGCGAAGATGAATGCGAAGAATCCGGTCGTCCCCGCGTCGGGCTCCTCGGGCAGTAGGCGCTGCGGCTTGCTCCACGGGCCGAGCGCCTCGAAGTAGACGGGACGGCCGCGCAGGGCCGCCGCCTCGACGCGCAGAGGGATGTCGGGCCTCGAAGGGAACTCGCCCTCCCAGGCCGCGCGCGCGTCGGCGTAGGTGAGCGGAGTTTGCCGCGGCTCGACGGGCCTGAAACTCTCGAAGTCCAGCCCGGCCTCCGCGAACAGCGTGCGCCAGTCGGGGGCCGACGGCTCGGGCGTCGGCTGAGGTTGGGTCTCCCCTTGCGCCCCTGCCTGCGCGGGCGGGGGCGCGGCCTGCGGCGGGATTGCGTGGAGCAGCAGGAGACGGCCTTCGGTGTCGAGCAGGGAATGAATCATGCCGGGCGCGAGCGGCGGCGGATCGAGAGGGCTGACGCGGATGTTGCCGAGGGGTTCGAGCGGGCGCGGACTCTGTCGGTGCCAGAAGCGCAGCGCGGCGGGCCGATTCTCTTTGAGCCGGCGCCAGCGTTCGGGCGTGCGGTCGCGCCCTTCGAGGTAGTCTAGGTAATCGTAGTCAACGTCGAGGCCGTAGGCAGTGTCGGCCGGCGGGTCGGCGTAGCCGGTCTTACGCGCGAGGTCTGCGGCGCGGTCGGCCAGCACCTCGGGCGACTTCTTCGGCGAGACGAGCGGCAGGAGCGACACCCTGTCCGAGATGAAACATCTGAACGCGACCGCGCCGAGAATCGCCACGAGGCAGAGGAGTGCGACCCACGGGCGCAGGCTCCCCTCCTTCGGCGCGGCGGCGACCATCTCGGGCGAGGGGGTTTCGCCCGCCGCCACCGCCGCCGCCAGAGGGTCGCCGCCGGGCAGCGCCGCCGCCACCTGCCGCGCCGAGGCCGGCCGCTTCTCCGGGTCGGCTTCGAGGCAGCGCGCGATGACGCGCTCGACCAGAGGGTCAATCTCCTTGATGAAGGATGAGATGCTCGGCGGGGCGCTCGACTCGCGCTGCCGGAGCAGCTCGTCTAGCGTGTCCGCGTCGTAAGCCTTGCGCCCCGTGAAGACCTCGTAGAGCACGAGGCCGAGCGCGTAAATGTCGCTCCTGACCGAGACCGCTCTCCCCGCGAGCTGTTCGGGAGCCATGTAGCCCGGCGTGCCCGAGCGTATTTCGTGGCCGTGAAACTCTCCGGCCAGCCCGGCGAGGCCGAAGTCTGTAATGCGCGCCCGGCCGCGCCCGTCGAGCATCACGTTGGCGGGCTTCAGGTCGCGGTGCAGCACGCCCTCTTCGTGCGCGGCGGAGAGTCCCGCGCAGAGCTGCCGGGCGATCTCGGTGGCCTTGTCTTCGGGGAGCCGCCCGATGCGCCTGAGCAGCGATGACAGGTCTTCGCCGTCGATGTACTCCATCGAGAGGAAGTGCTGCCCCGCGGTCTCGCCGATGTCGAAGACGCGGCAGACGTTCGGGTGCGAGACCTTGCGGGCGGTGCGCACTTCGCGGTGGAAGCGTTCGAGCATCGCCGCGTCTTTCGAGAGGCGTTCGGGGAGGAACTTGAGCGCCACGGCCTGCCCGAGCTTGAGGTCGTCGGCGCGGTAGACCTCGCCCATCCCGCCGCGCCCGAGCGGGCCGACGATGCGGTAGCGGCCGGCCAGCACCGCGCCGGGGATGAAGCGCGCCCCGCCGTCGGCTTTCGGCGCGGCTTTCGGCAGCAGCTTCGCCGCGTCGTGGAAGAGCGTCGAGACGAGGCGGCCCGTGGGCTGCTGGTGCGCGAGCAGCGATTCGACCTCGCGGCGAAGCTCGGCGTCGTCGGCGCAAGCGCGGTCGAGGAAGGCCGCGCGCTCGTGCGGCGCGCGCTCGGCCGCCTCCTCGAAAACCTCCTCGATCCTCCGCCAGCGTTCCGGTGTCATGACAGTTGTGACGAGTGACAAGTGACGAGTGACGAGTGACGAATGGGAGAGCAGTTTGTAGTTTTTAGAATGGAAGCCTCTCCTCACTAAAAACTAAAAACTCTTGTCACTCGTCACTCGTCACTTGTCACTGTGGCTTTCCATCTCCCTGTGCAGCCAGGCCTCGGCCGTGCGCATCTGTCGCCGGACGGTCGCCACCGCGACGCCCTCCGCGGCGGCTATCTCTTCGACCTGAAGGCCGGCGAAGTACCGCAGCTCGACGATGCGGCTCTTGCGCGAATCGAACTTCGCCAGCTCGACGAGCGCCTCGTCGAGCGCAACCAGATTAGCGGCCCGCTCCGGCGAAAGGACGGCCGCCTCGCCGATTGAGAGGGGGCGTGCGCCCCGGCCGCGCTTCGCCGCCCCCTGCCGGCGGGCGTGGTCAACGAGTATCTGGCGCATGAGGCGCGCGGCGATGCCGAAGAAGTGCGCCCGGCTCTGCAACTCAAGGCCGCTCTGCCCGACGAGCCTGATGAAAGCCTCGTGGACGAGCGCCGTGCCCTGTAGCGTGTGCCCGACGCGCTCGCCGCGCAGGTAGTGCGCCGCGAGCCGACGCAGCTCGTCGTAAACGAGCGGCGTCAGCTTTTCCAGCGCGGCGCGGTCGCCCGCCTGCCAGTCGTGCAGCAGGCGCGTTACCTCGTGGGACGGGTCGGCGGTCATACGGTTGCCGGGCGGCGGCCTTTAGCCTTGAAGGGCGGTGCGAAACGGCCAGAGCCTATTGGTTCCCGCACCGCCCGTCAACAGATTCTTTCGTCGGCCGAAGGAAGAGGGCGCGCAGGCTCCCTTCAGCGCGCGAGCCTCTGCGAGAGCAGCCATTGCCAGAACCCCGGCTCGGTGTAGGCCCTGTCGAACATGAAGTGGTTCGTGTTCTCGTACTCGGTATAGCGGAAGCTGACGCCGGCCGCCTTGAGCGCCGCGGCCGTGGCGCGCGCGTCCGAGACGGGCACCGCTTCGTCCTGATCGCCGTGGAAAACCCAGACGGGTGTCTTGCCGACCGCTTTGACGAAGGCCGCGTGCGGGTCTGCAGCGAAGTAGAGCGCCCGCATGTCGGGCGGCACGAGCTTCTCCATCTCCGCGCGCGGGAACCGCTCAGGGATTTTAATGTTGCCGCCGACGGGGGCGATGGCGGCGAACTTCCCCGGATGCTTCGCCGCGACGTACCAGGAGCCGTAGCCGCCCATCGAGAAGCCGGTCGCGTAGAGACGGCTCGGGTCGGCGTCGAACTCGGCCACGGTCTGGTCGAGGGCTTTGACGGCGTACTCCACGATCTCGCCTATCCAGAACTCCTCGGGGCGCGTCTGCGGGAAGACGCCGATGAAGGAGCCCAGAGCGTCGGCGCCGAGCTTCGTCTCGATGCGCCCGCCCGGCCGCATCATCGCCGGCAGCCCGAAGTTGATCTGTCCCTCGTTGTCCTCGCCCCACTGCTTCGCCCCGTGCAGGAAGAGAACGACGGGGTATTTCTTCTTCGGGTCGAAGTTCTCAGGGATGTAGACGCGGTAGCCGCGCTGCCCGCCCGCGAACGCGACCGAGCGCTTGAGGAAACCCGTCTCGGGAGGGGCCGCGGCCAAAACTTCGGCGCATGCCGTGAAGGCGAGCAGCACAAAAATTAATCCGACTCTTTTCAGTGACATGATTCTTCTCCTGATTGACCGGGCCGGGCGCGCGGCCCGGCGGTTAATGGCCCCCGGGACGCGTCTGGTAGAGCATCGCCGCCGTCGCTGCGCCGCCGCGCTCGAAGTCGAAGTGCGGCGCCAGCGCCAAGAGCGCATAGGCGGCTGCGCCGCAGGCCGCCAGCGCCAGGCAGTAACAGCCGAAAGCTACGGCGCCCATGATTCTCTCTTCGCTCCTCGAAATGCTTTTCATCTCCACTCCTCTCCGCCTCCCCGAGTCGCCGCAGGGCGGGGCGGCATCCCCTTTCACCGCGTAATGCGCAACCCGCCGGGCGAATCGCTCACCGCCCGGCTTTTTTTTTGGGGCACGCCGCGGCCGCCTTCGAGTGGCGGAAGGGAAGGCGGCCTTAATTATTGAAATTTATTGGGAG
Organism: Pyrinomonadaceae bacterium; assembly: GCA_035645715.1. Taxonomy (GTDB): domain Bacteria; phylum Acidobacteriota; class Blastocatellia; order Pyrinomonadales; family Pyrinomonadaceae; genus QHXN01. Next base: position 23,147 of record DASQMB010000004.1, on the reverse strand, counting down.
AGGGGCGGGGAGGGGCGTGGGTCGGTTGAGTGATGAACGGAGAAATTGTAGTGAAGAGTTTAAGGGGAAGCTCGGTCGCCTCGTCGGGAGCGCCGAGGCGGCGGGCCCTTAGTGCCCGGCGAAACGAGCCGCCGTGTCGGGCTTCTGCCGCGCCTCGTGGAGCGCGGCGAGGCGGCGGCGGAAGGCGAAGCCGGGACTAAACCCCCTTTGCCGGGCTAAACGGGCGCGGCGGCCGTTATTGTGAATCAATGACGGCCGCCCCCCTTACCCGCGCTCCGTAAAAACATTTACTCGGCGCCCGTCCGCGCCTATAATGCGCGCTCAATCTGACCTTCGTCCTCTGTGCCAAACAAGGGGTTCCGCCCTTCTCATAAGAAAAGAGGCTTCGATGAAATCACTCGTTTCGCGTCTCGTGCTCCGGCCCGGATTCCTGCTCACGGTAACGACAGTCGGCCTGCTCGCCTGCGGCGCGGCCCTGGCACTTTGTCGTTACGCGCCGGACTCTTCGGCCCCCCACGCCCAGGCGGCCGTCGCCTACCCGGCCGCGCGCGCGCGCGAATCCTACGGGCGCATCCCCCTGAGCTTCGAGGCCAACCACGGGCAGACCGACGCGTCTGTCAACTTCCTGGCGCGCGGCGCCGGCTACGCCATTTTCCTGCAACCGACCGAGGCCGTCTTCGTCCTGAACAAGGGGGCGGATGCCGCCGCCGAGCCCGCGTCACCGGCGGTGCTGCGGATGAGGCTCGCCGGGGCGAATGCCTCCGAGGCCGAAGGGCTCGACGAGCTGGGGGGCCGGGTCAACTACCTCGTCGGCAACGACCCGTCGCGCTGGCGGACCGGCGTGCCGACCTACGGGCGCGTGCGCTACCGCGAAGCCTACCCCGGCGTTGATGTCGTCTACTACGGCAACCAGCGGCAGTTGGAGTATGACTTCGTGGTCGCGCCGGGGCGCGACCCGCGGGTCGTGGGCCTGCGCTTCGAGGGCGCGGATAGCGTCGAGGTGGACGCGGCCGGCGACCTGCTGCTCGCGCTCGGCGGGGGCGTCGTCCGCCAGCCGAAACCTTTCGTCTACCAGGAAGTGTCGGGCGAGCGCCGACAGGTCGAGGCCGGCTACGCGGTCGGGGCCGACGGCCTCGTCGGCTTCTCGGTCGGCGAGTACGACCCGGGCCTCCCGCTCGTCATCGACCCGGTCATCGTCTACTCGACCTACCTCGGCGGCAGCGGCACGGAGGACGGCAACGACATCAAGGTTGACTCGGCCGGCAACGCCTACGTCTGCGGCAACACCTCTTCAACCGACTTCCCGACGGCCAACGCGCTGCAAGCCACCTTCGGCGGCGCCACCTTCGAGGGCGGGCGCGACGGCTTCATCACGAAGCTCGACGCCGCGGGCACGGCCTTCGTCTACTCGACCTACCTCGGGGGCTCCGGCGACGACCGGTGCAACAAGCTCGCCGTTGACACGGAGGGCAACGCCTACGTCGCCGGCGAGACCACCTCGAACACCGACTTCCCCAGGGCCAACGCCCTCCAGGCCACGTTCGGCGGCGGCCTCTCCGACGCCTTCGTCGCCAAGCTCAACGCCAGCGGCTCCGCCCTCTTCTACTCGACCTACCTCGGCGGGAGCATCTTCGACGCGGCCGGCGGCATCGCCCTTGACTCCTCCAACAACGTCTACCTCACGGGCCGCACCACCTCGGCCAACTTCCCCACGGCCAACGCCGTCCAGCCGACGCAGGCCAGCCAGTTCGCCGACGCCTTCGTGACCAAGATCAACGCGGCCGGCGACGCGCTCGTCTACTCGACCTACCTCGGCGGCAGCGGCGGCGAGGCTTTCGACGCCGGCTTCAGCATCGCCGTAGACTCGACCGGCGCCGCCTACGTCACCGGCCAGACGACCTCGACCAACTTCCCGACGGTCAACGCCATACAGTCAACCTTCGGCGGGGGGGCGCCCGACGGCGACGCCTTCCTCACGAAGGTCAACGCGGCCGGCACCGCCTTCGTCTACTCGACCTACCTCGGCGGCACGGCCAACGACATCGGGTTCGAGATCGCCGTGGACGCTGCGGGCAGTCCCTACCTCACCGGCGTCACGCGCTCGACGAACTTCCCGACGGCCAACGCCCTGCGCGCCACCCTCAGCGGCGACTCGGACGCTTTCGTGATGAAGCTCAACCCGACGGGGAGCGCCTTCGTCTACTCGACCTACTTCGGCGGCTCGGCGGAGGACTCGGGCAACGGCATCGCGGTTGACGCCGAAGGGCGCGCGCACGTCGCCGGCGGGACCACTTCGACCGACGTGCCCACCGCCAGCCCCGTTCAGGCGGCGAGCGGCGGCGGCGTCGAAGCCTTCATCACGCAGTTCAACGCGGCCGGCTCGGCCGTCCTCTTCTCCACGTATCTCGGCGGCACCGGCGGCGAGGCGGCCCTCGCCATCGTCCTCGACTCGGCCGGCGCCATGTACGTCGCCGGGCGCACCACCTCGACCAACTTTCCCACCGTCACCCCCGTGCAGGCCGCGAACGGCGGCGGCCAGGACGCCTTCATCACAAAGATCGGCCCCGACCCGGTGACGCCTACCCCGACGCCGACGCCTGAGCCGACGCCGACGCCGACGCCGGTCCCGCTCTCGCTCTTCCAGTTCAGCCAGGCGACCTACACGGTTCAGGAGGACGTGACCTTCGTCAACGTCACCGTCACGCGCACGGGCAACACCACGGCGGCGGCCGCGGTTGACTACGCCACGGCCGACGGCACGGCCAGCGAGCGCTCCGACTACACGACGGCGCTCGGCACGCTCCGCTTCGAGGCCGGGCAGGAGACGATGACCCTGCCGCTGCTCATCAGCGAGGACTCGTTCGTCGAGGGGCAGGAGTCCTTCACCGTCGTGCTCTCGAACCCGACGGGCGGGTTCGGGCTCGGCGCCGTCCCGACCGCCACCGTCCAGATCACTGACGACGCGACCGAGCCGGCGACCAACGCCATTGACGACACAGACGTTTTCGTCGGCCAGCACTACCACGACTTCCTCAACCGCCACGCGGACCCCGCCGGCATGGCCTTCTGGACGAAGATCATCTCGGACTGCGGGGCGAACACGTCGTGCCGCGACGTGGCCCGCATCAACGTCTCGTCGGCCTTCTTCCTCTCCATCGAGTTCCGCCAGACCGGCTACCTCGTCTACCGCTTCTACAAGGAGACCTTCACGGACTCGCCCGAGCGCCCGCGCGGGATGCCGCGCTACCGCGAGTTCCTGCGCGACACGCAGGAGATCGGGCGGGGCGTCGTCGTGGGCGTCGGAGACTGGGAGCAGCGGCTCGAAGCCAACAAGCAGGAGTTCGCCCGCCGCTGGGTGCAGCGGCCCGAGTTCGTCGTGCGGTTCCCGGCCGACATGACCGCCGAGGCGTTCGTGGACAAGCTGTTCCAGAACGCAGAGGTGACGCCGACGGCCGCCGAGCGCAACGAGGCGCTCACCGCCTACGGCCCGGGAGGCGTCGAGGGGCGCGCCGCCGCGCTGCGCAGCGTCGCCGACAGCCGCTCGGTCTTCAACCGGCAGTTCAACCCCGGCTTCGTGCTCAGCGAGTACTTCGGCTACCTGCGCCGCAACCCCGACGACCATCCCGACTCGAACTTCTCCGGCTTCGACTTCTGGCTGGCCCACCTCGACTCGCACAGCCTGCCCGGCGAAGACTTGCGCAACTCCGGCGTGGCCCACGCCCGCATCAGCCGCGCCGAGATGGTTAAGGCGTTCATCACCTCCCTGGAGTACCGCCGCAGGTTCGGCCAGTAAACTGGAACTAACCAGCGCCCGTAAACCCGGAAGGGGAAAGCCGGCCACGTTACCACTTCGGTAACGTGGCCGGCTTTCCCCTTCCGATGCAGGGTCGTCTCAGCGCACCACGATGTTGACGAGGCGCTTCGGGACCACCACCACCTTGACGACCTCCTTGCCCTCGATCCAGGCGCGCACCCTCTCCTCGGCCAGTGCGCCCGCGCGCATCTCCTCCTCGGTCGCGTCGGCGCCCATCAGCACGCGCCCGCGCAGCTTGCCGTTGACCTGGACGGGGATTTCCAACTCGTCCCTGCGTGCCAGTTGCCCGTCGGCCGCCGGCCAGAACGCGCCGCCCGCGAGCATCCCGCCCGGATGGCCCAAGCCCTCCCACATCTCCTCGGCGACGTGCGGCGAGATGGGCGCCAGCATCAGCGTCAGGGCTTCGAGCGCCTCGCGGACGGCGAACAAATCGGAGGGCGTGGTCGCCTCGGGCGCGGCGCCAAAGTCGCCGACGGCGTTCGACAGCTCCATCAGCGCCGCGATGGCCGTGTTGAAGCGCAGGCCCTCGAAGTCCGCGGTGACGCGGGCGATTGCGCGGTGCGTCTCGTGGCGCAGTCGGCGCGCGGCCTCGGAGAACTCGCCGGCCGCGGCCGGCCCGGCGGGGGGCGCGACCAGAGCCGAGCGCCAGCGCCCGACGGTCGAGTGAACGCGCCGCAGGAACCTCAGGGCGCCGTCGATGCCGGCCTCCTGCCAGCGCAGGTCGTTCTCGACCGGCGCGGCGAACAGCGTGAAGAGGCGGACGGCGTCTGCGCCGTAGGCCGCGACCATCTCGTCCGGGTCCACGCCGTTGTTCTTCGACTTCGACATCTTCTCGAACGGCCCTACCATGACGGGCTCGCCGTCCGACGCGAGCCGCGCGCTCACGACACGCCCCTTCTCGTCGCGCTCGACCTCGACCTCAGTGGGGTTGAAGTAGGCGCGCCCCTCGTCCGCGTCGCGGTAAAAGACCTCGGCGACGACCATGCCCTGCGTCGTCAGGTTCCTGACCGGCTCGTCGAACCGGACCAGCCCGATGTCGCGCATGAACTTGGCCCAGAAGCGCGTGTAGAGCAGGTGCATGACGGCGTGCTCGACGCCGCCGATGTACTGGTCCACGGGCGTCCAGTAGGCCGCCATCTCGGGGTCGAAGGGGGCGCGGTCGTTCTGGGGGTCGCAGTAGCGGAAGTAGTACCAGCACGAGTCTACGAACGTGTCCATCGTGTCGGTCTCGCGCCGCGCCGCGCCCGCGCACTTCGGGCAAGCCGTGTTGACGAACTCCTCGACCGCCGCCAGCGGCGACCGGCCCGTGCCGGTGAACTCGGCGCGCTCGGGCAGCAGGACCGGCAAATCACCCTCGGGGACGGGGACGGCGCCGCACGAGTCGCAGTAGACGACGGGGATCGGCGCGCCCCAGAACCTCTGGCGCGAGATGCCCCAGTCGCGCAGCCGGTAGGTCGTGGCCGGCTCGCCGAACCCCTCGGCCCGAGCGTGCTCGGCCATCTCTCGCTTGGCGTCTTCGCTGAGCTTGCCGCTCCAACGGTCGGAGTTGACCAGGATGCCCTGTTCGGTGAAGGCCCGGTCCATCGCAACCGACTGGTCCTCGCTCTCCGGGTCGTGGTCTATCTGCGGCTGGTCGTGCGAGATGCGCTCGATGACGCGGCGGACGGGCAGCGAGTACCTCTGCGCGAACTCGAAGTCGCGCTCGTCGTGCGCCGGCACGCTCATCACCGCGCCCGTGCCGTATTCGAGCAGCACGTAGTTGGCCGCCCACACGGGAATCAGCTCGCCGCTGAAAGGGTTGACGGCCAGCAGCCCCGTGTTGATGCCCTCCTTCTCCTCCTCCTCCTCGCCGTGAGCGCGACTGGCTGCGGCGCGCTCGCGCCGGACGCGCTCGGCGAAGGCGGCCACGTCTTCACGCAGCGGCGAGAGGCGGACCAGCGGGTGATCCGCGGCCAGCACGACGGCCGTCGCGCCGTAGACGGTGTCGATGCGCGTGGTGAAGACGCGGACGCGCTCGTCCGTGTCCTTGATCTGAAAATCTATGTAGGCGCCGGAGCTTTTGCCGATCCAGTTGCGCTGCATCGTCAGCACGCGCTCGGGCCAGCCCCGCTCGATCTGCGCCATGTCGTCGAGCAACTGGTCGGCGTAATCGGTGATGCGGACGAACCACTGCTCGATGTCGCGCTTCTCGACCTCGGCGCCGCAGCGCCAGCAGACGCCGCCCGACGACTGCTCGTTCGACAGCACCGTCCCCTCCTGCGGGCACCAGTTGACGGGCGAGACCTTCTTGTAAGTCAGCCCGCGCTCCATCAGCTTCAGGAAGAACCACTGGTCCCAGCGGTAGTATTCGGGACGGTGCGCGGCGACCTCGCGCCGCCAGTCGTAGCCGATGCCGAGCCGCCGCATCTGCCCGCGCATGTGGGCGATGTTCTGCTCGGTCCAGTCCAGAGGCATCACGCCGCGCTTGATGGCGGCCTGCTCGGCCGGCTGGCCGAAGCTGTCCCACCCGATGGGGTGCAGCACGTTGAAGCCCTGCAAGCGCCTGAACCACGCCAGCGCGTCGCCGATGGAGTAGTTGCGCACGTGCCCCATGTGCAGGAAGCCCGAGGGGTAGGGCAGCATCTCCAGGCAGTAAAAACGCTTCTCGCGCGACGGGTCGGCGTCGGCCTCGAAGGCGCGGGCCTCAACCCACCGCGCCTGCCACTTCTCCTCGATCTTCTCCGCGAAGTATCTCTCGTCCATGATGTCTCGCAAGCCTTTCCTTTACCCTTACGGTAAACGACCGCCCGAGGCTTTCTCAAGCCCCGCGCCCTGTTGCCCTTTTGTCGGTCTGATTTTGCGCCGGCGAGTCTGCCGCGAACGCTGAAAAGGCGAGCGCGCCCGTAAAGCTCAGGCGCGGCGCCCGCGTCGCGGCACCGTAAGGAGGAGTTTAACCGGATGGCCGAACCGTCTCATGCCCTCTCCCGAACGCTCTCCGTAAAGGAAAATTTCGGACATCCTAGCGCGCCGCGGCCCCGCTTGTCGAGCCCCTCGCCTCCGCGCCCGCCCCATCGTCAGCCGAGCCGACGAACGAGCGCAGGGCGGCCAGGTTACGCGCGTCGTCGCCGTGCTCGTCCTGCGGGGTTTCGAGGAGGAAGGCGGCGTGGGAGAGGGAGGGGTGGGCGGCGACGCGGCGCAGGGCCTCGGCGCCGATGTGGCCGAGGCCGATATGCCAGTGGCGGTCTACGCGCGAGTTGTAGGCGGCGCGCGAGTCGTTGAAGTGGACGGCGCGGACGTTCGTGAGTCCGACGTTTCGGTCGAGCGAGGAGAGGGCGGCCGAGAGGCCGTCTTCGTCGCGGAGGTCGTAGCCGGCGGCGAAGGCGTGGGCCGTGTCGAGGCAGACGCCGAGGTCGAGGCCGGGACACTCGGCGATGACCTCGCGCAGGTGCTCGAAGCGGTGGCCGATGCACTCGCCCTGCCCGGCCGTGTTTTCGAGCAGCACGCGGAAGGGGCCGAACGCGAGGCCGGCGCAGGCGGCCTTGAGCGCGTCGGCGCAGGCGCGCAGGGCGTCGGCCTCGCAGGCGCCGCGGGCGCTGCCCGGGTGGACGACGAGGTAGTCGGCCCCGAGCGAGAGGGCACGCTCGACCTCCTCGCGGAAAGAGGCGATTGATTTCTCGCGGACCTGTTCGTCGGCCGCGGCCAGGTTGATGAGGTAGTTGGCGTGGATGACGACGGGCGCGATGCCGGCCGCCCGCCGCACGCGCCTGAAGTGCTCGACCTCCTCGCGTTCGAGCGGGCGCGCCTTCCACCCGCGCGGGTTGCGCGAGAAGATTTGCACCGCGTCGGCGCCCAGCTCGCGCGCCTTCACGAGCGCGTTCGCCAGCCCGCCCGCGATGGGCGCGTGGAACCCGATCCTCGGCCTCGCCGCCGCGCCGCTCACTTCCGCTCCACCTCTTCCATCACGCGCAGGACGTTGCCGCCGAGTATCAGCTCCACCTCTTCGGCCTTGTAGCCGCGCCTGAGCAGCTCCGCCGTCAGGTTGGGGAAGTCTGCCGCCGAGGAGAGGTCGCGGGGCACGGCCTGGATGCCGTCGAAGTCCGAGCCGAGGCCGGCGTGGCGGACGCCGACGAGACGGACGATGTGGTCTATGTGGTCGGCGACGCGCGCGGCCGTGACGGGCGGCAGGCGGCGCCCGTACTCAATCGCCCGCACGCGGTCGCGGGCGAGGCGCCGGTAGGAGCCGCGGCCCGTGGCGCGCCGGCCGGCCTCGTCCACGGCGGCGGCGATCTCGGCGTCAACGGCCTCTTTCTTCTGCTGCCAGCCGGGCTCGACGAAGGCCGGGTAGAAGACGACGCAGACGACGCCGCCCGTCTTCGCTATGGCGCGAATCTGTTCGTCGGTCAGGTTGCGCGGGAGGTCGACGATGGCGCGCGCGTTCGAGTGGCTGGCGATGACGGGCCTGGTCGAGGTCTCGACGATGTCCCAGAAGGTGGGGTCGGAGACGTGCGACACGTCAACCATCATCCCGAGCCGGTTCATCTCGCGCACCACCTCGCGCCCGAACTCCGAGAGGCCGCGCGTGCGGCCCGCCGCGTCGCCCGACGAGCCGGCCCAGCTCAGGCTGTAAGTCCAGGTCGGCGACATGTAGCGGACGCCCATCTCGAAGTAACGGCCGACGTTCTCCAGCTTCCCGTCGATGGCGTAGCCGCCTTCGAGGCCGAGCAGCGCGGACAGCTTGCCCTCGCCGGCGGCGCGGCGGATGTCGGCGGCCGTGGTGGCGAGCGTCCAGGTCTCGGGGCGGCGCTCGGCCAAGGCACGGACGGCCGCGATCTGCTCGTCGGCGCGTTTGACGGCGCCCGGCCCGCCCGCGCCGTAGAGATTAGGCTCAACCCATATCGAGAAGAACTGCGCGTCGAGCCCGCCCTCGCGCATCCGCACCGCGTCGAGGTGCGTGTCGGCGCGGCGCTGGCTGATGTCGGCGCCTTCGTCGAGCATGAACTGCACGGTGTCGGCGTGCAGGTCGATGGTGATGGCGCGGCGGTGGACCGAGAGGGGGTCGGCCCCGTGGTCTCCGGCGGCCGACTCGCGCGCGGCCGTGGTGTCGGTGTTCGGTTCGTTCATCTTGGTGTCCGGCGTCGGCCCCGCCGCGCGGCAGGCGGCCAGCGCGAGCAGGAGCGTGCCCGCCGCCGCCGCGGCCGCGACGGTCGCCGCACGCCCCGCGCGCGTCCCGCGTCTTTCATCTCTCGGGAGCATCTGCGTCGGTTCAGTGTACACGACGGGCGGCGGCGCCCGTCAAAGCGCGGGCCCCGCGGAGGGCGCGCGGCCGGCCGCGCCGCACGCTTCCCGCTGCCGGCGCATGTGCCTCCGACTGCCCCCGCCCCGCCGCGCCCTCGTTTGTGCCCTCCGTTGCGCCTTCGGTCGCGCCGGGTAGTGGGTCATTTTCAATGTTGAACAGATAAAGAATGATTCGCGCCGCGTTCTGGCCTGTGGCATACTTTGGATATGCCTACACGCGCAAGCAAAAGACCGCGAGACGTTAATCAACTCGCCAAGATGATAGTGGATATGTCAACGGGCGAGATACCCAAAGAAGAACCGCCGCAGGAACGTGAGAAGAATCCGGCGGCGGTCGCTTTGGGCAAATTGGGCGCGAGCAAGGGCGGCAAGGCCCGCGCCGCGAAGTTGTCGGCCAAGAAGCGGAAAGAAATTGCCCGAAAGGCCGCCGAGGCTCGCTGGTCGCGCCGTGAAGGCTCTGAATAAGACCCAGCGATTATTTTTTTTCGGCCTGATTTTGTAGGCTGAATTCCTCACCTTCCATCAACTGCCGTTCACCGGAAAGGCAAGCCCTGTTTTTCTACCTCGTAAGTTTATTCATTCTACAATTTACAGTCGGTCGCCTTTTGCTTTTCCGGTGAACGGCAGTTGATGGAAGGTGAAGGGCTGAATTTCGAGTGATTGCGAGGCAAGTCTAAACTTGCTATACGCAATTCCGGTCTTGACAGACACCCCGCGACAGGCGTATACATTGCCTCGGCGGACAGGAAATTCTCTAGGAGGTGTCACATGGCCCAAGAACCGGCCACTATCCATCCTATAAATGCTGAGGCGGCGTCACCACCACCGCCCGCCAAAGCTCCCAAAAGCAAGCCTACCCAGGCCCTACCCACTGAGCGTATAGTAGTACCCAAGCAATTAGGCGTGCTGAGGGCTTACGCGGCTGCCAGCGGCCATGAAAACAAGGCCGTCAAAGTGGGCGAAGTGGCGTCCGTAAGCAAAGCCTCTTCAACGTCAATTTCGCTTGCCAATGCGTTCTTCGTTGAAACCGGATTGATTCAAAAGTCGGATGTCGGCTTCGTGCCTTCCCCGGAAGTGATGGCTTTCGCCAAAGCTTACGAATGGGGGCCGGACAAGGCCGCGCACAAGCTGGCCCCGGTGATCGCTGCGACATGGTTCGGTAAAGACCTTCTGCGGCGTCTAGCTTACGACAAGCTGTCGGAGAGCGATGCCGTTGCGGAGTTGGCGCAACTAGCCTCGGCGGCCCCCGAGTACAGAAGCCAAGTCAGAATGCTGATTGATTACATGGAGGCGGTGGGGCTAGTGGTTCGTGATGGCGAGTTCATAAAGAAGGCATCGCCCCAAACCCAAGCGAGCAACGCGCCCGCCGAAAGGCACGCGGCGCCCCCTCCTGCGAGTCATTCTGAGCACCGCGACCCGCCCCGCGAGCACTTACCCGCCCGCAGTAGCGTCTCGACGGCTTTCACTCAAATGACCGGCGGGATGATTCAGTTCAACATCAGTGTCAAGGTGGATATGCAGGAGTTCTCAGGGTGGGCGCCCGAGCGAATCGCGGCGTTCTTTAACGGCATCGCGGCGGTGCTCGCCGCGAAGGGGGCGGTGGAGCAGGAGGCAAGCAGAGAATAAAGCGAAACGGCTAGGGGAGGTGTCTGGCGGACAGTCCCTAGCCGTTGCACTCAGATGGGGGTGGTCGCTGACGCGCTGGCTTGGATTTGAGCCCCCGGCCAGAGGGTTTGATTCCCTCCACCTCCACCATTATCCACGCGAATGATACCACGCGAGCGCAGGCGGGACAATCCGTCGTGCGCTCTTTTTTATGTTGACATTCTTGCCCGCGCAAGCATATAATCATTTTCAAGATGAACAAGCTATCCACCGAACGCCGCGCCCAAATTATCGCCGCCCTTGTTGAAGGCTGCTCTATCCGCTCTACGTCCCGAATGACCGGCGCATCAAAGAACACCATCTTAAAGCTGCTGGAAGATGTCGGCGCGGCCTGTGCGAAGTTTCAAGACATAAACCTCCGCGACCTGTCTTGTAGGTTCGTACAGTGTGATGAGATTTGGAGTTTTTGCTACGCCAAGAAAAAGAACGTCTCACCCGAACATGAGGGCATCTTGGGTTACGGCGATGTGTGGACGTTCACGGCGATAGACCATCAGACAAAACTCGTCCCGTGCTGGCTGGTTGGCCGGCGTGACGCGGAAACGGCGGAAGTATTCATGCGCGACTTGGCGAGCCGTTTAAAGCACCGCGTACAGCTCACGACGGACGGCCTGAAAGCTTACCTTGAGGCCGTCGAGGGGGCGTTCGGTGCCGACATTGATTACGCGCAGTTGATAAAGATTTACGGCAAAGAACAAGAGGAAGTGAGATACAGCCCCGCTAAGTGCATCGGGTCTTACAACGAAGTGATTACCGGCGATCCATTCCCGCCCGCTATCTCTACAAGCCACGTCGAGCGGCAGAATCTCACAATGCGGATGGGGATGCGCCGCTTTACCCGCCTGACAAATGCTTTCTCGAAGAAGCTAGAGAACCACATGCACGCGATTAGCTTGCACTATATGTATTACAACTTCGCCAGAATCCATCAGACGCTTCGTTGTGCGCCAGCTATGGAGGCTGGCGTATCCAAGACGCTGTGGAGCATCAAGGACATAGTTGCTCTGGCGGATAATCCGAAGTACGCGCGCCGTGATGAGGAATTAACTTAACTTCACTTCTCTAAGCGTCTTTCTTGATGATGCTTTTAAGCCTTGTCTGCTGAGGCTTACGCTTGCCGGCAAGCGATCTGTGCCGTTTGTTGAGGATGGAGTCTAAGGTCTGGTGACTGATGCCTAAGAGCCGTGCCGTCTTCGTGAGAATGCCGCCCGCCTCGTCTAAAGCCCGCTCTACCAGCTTGGCCTCGAACTGATGAACCGCGCCGGGGAGCGTAAAGTTCTCATCACCTAACTGCACGACCGCCAGCCTTTTCATCGCTACGCGGGCGCACGCTCGCAGCCTCATAATGTTCTCTGCCTCCTGCGTATCCTCTAAGAGCCTATCGGCCTTCATATACGCCTCATACACTTCATCGGGCTGCATCCGCCCTGTCGCGCCGTGTTCTTCGATGAGCGCAAGTATGGCCTCTCCCGCGCTCGCGTGCGCCCCGGACGCTTCGGCCAGCCCTGCCGCGCGGTGCAGGATACTCATAGAGTTTTCGTAGGCGTGCAGCCGTGCCCACACGATGCCTTGAACCGTCAACGCTTCGGCGAGTAACGCGGCCTTGTCGCCCTTCTCTAAGGTTTGCATAGCCCCCGACAGCACGCGCTCCGCGTCCCTGTACCTTCGCTCCGCAATCAGCACCCGCGCTCGCGTCTCGTCCACTTGTGCCAGCGTATCCGTGTCTTTAATTTTCGTTAGTAACACCTGCGCCCGGTCAAGGTGTTCGTGCGCGTCACGGTAGCGGCCCAGCTTGTAGAGCAGGAAGGCTAGGTTGTTTTCGGTAGCCGCGCGGTATTGCTCATGCCCCGCCTGTTCCAAGTGATAGATAGCGGCCGTGTATTCGATGATCGCCCGGTCATAGTAATTCTGTCGGCGCTCGGCTGCGCCCAGACGCCGCAACACGCGGGCGAGTTCGTTGTGGAAACTGCCCCTCAAAGTGTGACTCACGCCCTCATCAAAGAGCGGCGCGTAATCACTGAGCAAGTGAAACGCATCACTGTATCGGCCAGCAAAAGTCTCTACCATAGCGAAGCGTAAGACCGTCTTAGCCGTCAATGAGGCGTCGTCTTTAATGAGCGCGGCGGCCTCTCCCAACATGACACGCGCCTCCGAATACGCGCCCTCCCGCCAGTAGCAGAGGGCTATATCGGCGCGTGCTGCCGCCGCCCGGTTCGACTCGCCTAACCTTTCAAAGAGCGCGGCGCTTTCGCTAATCAAGTCTTTCGCGGCGTCCTGATCCCCTTTCACACGGCCGAGCCAACCCGACAATACACCCGCCTGTAGCAGCACTTCAGCCGCCGCACCATCTCCTAATCCTTCTACATTCGGGCGCTCGCCCACTCCACGCCACAACTCGCCTAGTGCTTCGCGTGCGGCCCCGTACTGGCCTTTGTGGATAAGGTCTGCCGCGACTCCGCAACGGAGCAAGGCGCGCTCGTCCTCAGTACCTAGTTGCTTCAACCGCTCGTCTGCTAAAGTCATGTGAGGCAAGTCCTTCCTGTAATTGCCGAACCTTCGGCACTTACGAAAAAACCGTCACATCCTCACGGATGGACGGTTGAATCACTAGACAACACATCAACGAGAGAGAGAAAGAACGATGCGAAAGACCCTGATGACGGCCGCTTTACTGCTGGCCCTTAGCTGCCCCGCGCTCGCGGGGGAAATTGGCACGCCCGGCGTGACCGCGCCCCCGCCTCAGCCTGCCAGAATAGTTCAAGAGCCGACAGACGCAGCGAGCGCAGGCGGCATCATGCAGAACGATGCGCCCGACAGCTTGACGCAGACCCTGTTAGACCTGCTCGCACTCTTGCCGGCGCTGCTCTGAGGTACGCACCAATCTAGGCGGGGCAAGCTGCCTAGCGGCGGCTAGGTATTCGTGTGCTTGTTCTTTCGTGAGAGTCGGAAAGTGAAGGCGACGCCCACGGGCGGAAGAGTAAACTCGGAAGACTCAGAAAGCAACAGGTTTTGCGGCGTGACAGATTATTTATCTGTTGAACATTGTAAATGACCCACTACCTCGCGCCGCCCATCCTTGCCAACCGCGCCGGGCATAAGGTAATGTGAGTTTCCTTAAGCAAATCGTGCGCAATCACGGGCCGCGATCCTGCGACACGCTCTTGTCCCGCACCCCGCGCTTCGCGGCGGACGCAAAGAAGCGCGCCCCCTCGCACACATCTGGCAAGGTCGAAAAATAAGTACAGCGAAGGAGTGGGAATAATATGTTTGCCGACGACGCGACCAAAAAACAGGTGCCGGTGCCGAAGATCGTGCAGGAGGTCTGGAAGGACGGCGAGTTCGTCGCGTGGGACGACGCCCGCGTCCACGTCATGTCGCACGTCCTCCACTACGGGTCGAGCGTCTTCGAGGGCATTCGCTGCTACAAGACCGAGCGCGGCCCCGCCGTCTTCCGCCTGCGCGAGCACATGCAGCGCCTCATCAACTCGGCCAAGATTTACCGGATGCCTCCCGACTGGTCGGTCGAACAGCTCTGCGCCGCCGCCGCCCAGCTCGTCGCTCGCAGCGGCTTCGACCAGTGTTACCTGCGCCCCATCATGTTCCGGTCGCTCGACGAGGAACGCCCGTCGTTCGGCGTCAACCCGTTCCCGAACCCGATGGCCTGCTACATCGGCGCATGGGATTGGGGCAAGTATCTCGGCGCCGAGGCCATCGAGCAGGGCGTGGACGTGTGCGTCTCGTCGTGGAACCGCCTCTCGCCGAACTCGATGCCGGCGATGGCGAAGGCCGGCGCCAACTACATGAACTCGCAGCTCATCAAGATGGAGGCCAAGGTCAACGGCTTCGCCGAAGGCATCGCGCTCGACGACCGCGGCTACGTCTCCGAGGGCTCGGGCGAGAACATCTTCCTCGTCCACGAGGGCAAGGTGATCACGCCGCCGCTCGCCAGCTCCATCCTGCCCGGCATCACGCGCGACAGCGTCATCCAGATTTGCCGCGAGCTGGAGATACCGCTCGTCGAGTCGGCCATCCAGCGCGCCGCCCTCTACGTCGCCGACGAGCTGTTCTTCACCGGCACCGCCGCCGAGGTGACGCCCATCCGCTCGGTTGACCGCATTCAGGTCGGCGCCGGTGTCCGCGGCCCCGTCACCGAGCGCATCCAGAAGGCTTTCTTCGAGATCACCTCCGGCCGGCGCGAGGCGCCCGGCCCCTGGCTCACCTACGTCAACGAGTACAAGGCCGCCGCGCCCGGCCCGAACGGCCACCAGCCGCGCGAGGCCTCGAAGGCCGCCACGCAGACTCCCTCCGGCGAGGCGAGCGACGCCATCCACGTCACCCTCACCGAGTAGCGGCCTGCCGCAGGCGCGGGCGGCGCCCGACAGTTCAGCTTCAGCGCCCGGGGCGGGCGGTTGCGAGTTCAATCCGCGACCGCCCGCCCCGGTTTTTCCGCCCTCGCGGACGTGTGGCCGGATTACTTGTTGACCGGCGCGGAAGCCGGCGGATAGAATGATTTTCGCGTCGGCCGGGCCTAATTTTCCGGCGGCGCGCCCGCCTCCGGCCCCGCCCGAGAGTCCTGACGCCCCTCCCGCACCTTAAGACGGACGCCTTCAGAAGACCGAATTTATGCCCGTAAAGATTGACGACCTGCTGCGCACGGCCACGCGGGCCGGCGCCTCGGACCTCCATTGCAAGGTCGGCTCGCACCCGTTCATGCGCGTCGGCGGCGAGCTGCGCCCGATGATCGACGCCCCGCGGCTGACGGCCGAAGACACGCTCGACATGGCCTTCTCGATGATGTCGAACCGGCAGCAGTTTGCAACACAACTCCGGTATTTAATCTGATTTTTGTGGGCATATCTGTGTGTGCGAAGACTCGCACGTTGAGGGCTGTGAGGGCCGCGCGCTTTTCCTCGAAGGTAAACTCTCCCTTCATCCCATCCAGCACTTGAGCGCACTGGTCTTGGAAAGCGCGGGCGGTTGTAGCGGCGTTGTTGTAGGCGCTCAGTCGCGCGCTCAGATCGTCAATGACGGCGGTGAGTGCCTTAACGTCCGAGTTAGCTTCTTTGTAGCTGGCTTCAAACTGTTCGGCTAAGTCTTCGTCATCCTCCGCAACGGCCTCGCGGTACTTAGCCAGCATCTTATCTCTGACGCGCTTAGTCTTCTCAAGCTGCGCCTGGGCCGCCGCAAGGTCGGTGCTCAGGTTGTCGTCAGGCATCTCAGACAACACCTTTTCGACTTCGGCGGCGATAAGCTCCGGTTGCATGAAGAAGGTCAAAACCTTCTCCCACACGGCGGCTTCGATCTCGCTGGCTATGATCCGCTTGGCTCGGCAAACTTTATCAGGAGAAACGGCGGCGAGTTTGGAGCGAGAGCATGAGCACTTATAGACTCCACGAGCCGGGCCGTTGTAAGTGCTCTCCGACATCGGATACAGGGGGTGTTCGCATCGGCCACAAAATGCAACGCCCCGCAACAGAAAAGGACGATTCCTGTTACGTGTGTTGTCAGATTTCCGAATGTTAGCTTGCACGGCGGTTCTTGCTGCATCGTAAAGCTCCCTAGTGATGATCTGAGGCGTTACGCCTTCTGGCAGCGTCAACCACTCGCTCTTGTCGCGTAGCTCGGTGAACATCCGGCCGGTGGCCTTGTGGCGCTTCTCCGTCACCCTGAACTTGTTGGCGTAGGTGACGCCGGTATATGTCTCGTCTTTGAGTATGCGAGACACGGCGCTGTTATTCCACACGGGCACGCCGGAGCGTTTGAACTTTCTACCGTA
Source organism: Pyrinomonadaceae bacterium (assembly GCA_035645715.1). GTDB lineage: Bacteria > Acidobacteriota > Blastocatellia > Pyrinomonadales > Pyrinomonadaceae > QHXN01. The sequence goes on along the minus strand of DASQMB010000004.1, from coordinate 6,618 downwards.
GTAAGCCGCCGGACTAGGCACGCGCAATGCGTTCAGCTTCTTCGCTATCTGTTGTGCGCTGACTCCCTCCACGGTCCAACGGAAGATTGACATGACGACGCTGGCGGTCTCCATGTTGATCTCCCGCGTGCGCGTCTCGGTGTTCCACGTATAGCCATAGGGCGGCGTGCCGGAGCATAGGAGCTTGCCGGCGGCCAAGATAGCCGAGCGCCCGCGCTGTACGCGCTCCTTGAGTTTATACCGCTCGATCTTGGAGGCATACCCGCGAACGAAAAGAATAAGCTGGCCCTCGGGCGAGTCATCCAGCGGCTCGGTAACGAAGATGAGTTCGCATCCGGCCCGCGCACATTCCTCCGCGATCAAGCCCAGGTGGATAGGCTCGCGGGCTAGTCGGTCGGTAGAGTGGCAGATGAGGGCTTTGTACTTGCCGGCGCGGATGTCGGCGCGGAGTCGCGTGAGTAGCGGACGATCCCAAAGCTCCGCGCCCGTGTACCGTTCTTCGTAGATGGCACTATCAGCGACGTGGTAGCCCCGGCGCGCGGCTTCTTTCAGCCCGCCGCCGGTCTGCGTCTTGAGCGTAGTTTCTACACTCTGAGCTTGTAAGGCTTTAGCTTTTTTGGAGTCGTCGGTACGCGACTGGCGGGAGTATATTGCGGCTTCGCCCAGGTATGCGGCGGCTTGAGGCTGGCGCTTGCGTGTGATTTCCTTTTCAGCTAACATTACATCGCTCCTGATTGTGGTTGAAATACTCGCTGCCGGATTGCACTCCTTCTAGCGAGTAAGATACCACTAATCAGGAGCATTTTCTATATCGCCGCTTAATATGCGACCTAATACGAGTTGCCAGAACAGAGAATAAGCCGCCCGCTGTTCCTCCGTTGAATCGCACTCGCAAACTTCTACCTCTACGGCGCCGGTAATTTTTTCATCCACAGTGAAAAATTTTCTCCATACCTATTGACACGCCGGGCGAAGTCCGCTATCTTTACGTTGTCGCTGATGGCCCCAAACCAAAAGCGACTGTTAGTTAGCGTTACTTCACTTACCGAACTAGGGCCGGGGAGAGCTTGCCACTCGTAATTCCCCGGCCCTAACTCTTTCTTCCCGTCAGGCCCATCCTCTTAAGCTCCCACTTAGCGAAGCACGCACGGCATACCGCGCTTTTCCCGTCCGTCGAACGCCAGCCCTTTTGTTGTAGGCGCAACGTGCCGGCGGTCAGTTCTTCGTCTGTGGGGCGGCCCTTGCCCTTCCACGGAAGCGGCTCGTATGTCGTACAGCCCTCGCCGTCACACCTGACATAGAGCTTGCCCTGTATTAGCTTCATCATTACGCTTCATCCTCTTTGTGGCACGTCGAGCACTTCTTGTAGCTCTTGTGCGAGTCGTAACCGTCGTCTTCCCATGTGTGAGTACACAAGTCTTGAAGCGCACGGATGGCTTTCTCAATACTGTGTACTCGCTCGAACGCTTCGGTTCTATCGCGGATTAACTGAGCAATGGTTTCTTTCATTCTGTGTCTAGGTCTCCTTCGATGGGAATTACTAACGAACGGGTAGGCGTGCCGAGCGGAACGAGCTTGACGCTCTGAGACTTCACGCCTGCATCTTTGATCCACCGTGCTATGTGCTGCTTATCTACTCCGCGCTCGCGGCAGTAGGTTGCGAAGCGAGTTTGAGGCACTGACAAGCTCCACTTGCCCTGTTCATCTTTGACGTACTTGCCGGCGCATATCCCGCGCATGTCCTGACTCCACAGGCGATTTTTCCCGTCGTACCGGGTGAACGAACCTTGATTGTCGGAGATGTAATCCGCGAGAACGTCTTTAACCTTTTCCTCCACGGTGACTACGGCGCGGGCCTGGGCTTTAACGACACCCTGGGCCATCGTGCAACAACGCTCGGTGTTGAAGCGCAGTATGCCGATCCGCTCACCGATGATGCCGGCCACGCGCGCAACGGCGATCATCCACAGGCAAAAGCGATGCTCGGCCGGTATGTCGCCCTTGCAGTACGCCTCATATATCTCGCGGAGAAGGGAAGTGATCTCGGCGCGGTGCTCCACGACGTATTGAATGAAGGCCTCTCCCGCGTGCCCGTAGTGATCGGCCATCGTCCTGTGAAGCACAAGGGCAACGTGCCGGTCCATTTCGTGCTCGCCCTGGCTCATCGTGATCTCTAGTATGCGGCGGCGATTCGCTTCATTAAGCCACTTTTCATCAAGCGACATCAGATGCGCGTTTGACGTGAAGATGGTAAGCAACTGCCACCCGTCAGACTCGCGTAACTCGCTGTTCCGCGTCAGCGTCGCACGCGCCTGACCATTAGCCGCCGCATATATCAAAGAACTCAACTTGAACAGGTCGAGCGTCGCGGCTTCGTTGATGAGCACCGGCAAATTGTTGGCGATGTACCATATTTCGTGAAACGACTTCTCGGTACTCTGAGGCGACATCTCAAGAGCTTTGGGATCACCGAAAGCCGAAAGCGCGAATTGTCCGATTGTCGTCTTGCCTACGCCCGAATCGCCGGCTAGAGAGAGCACAGCACCTTGCACGCCCATCAGTTGAAACAGCACCGATCCCAGGGCGGCGGTGAGCGTGAATTGATGGGGCCAGTATTTATCTTCGGCTATGCTCTCGGTAGCCTGCGCCCAGGCGTCCAAGTCTCCGCGCGTGACGAGATACTTTTTCATCTTCGTCGGCACGCGGCCGGCTAGTTGCGCTGGTAAGTTTTTGTCACCCACAAGTAAGCGAGCACCCAACACAAAACCATCCCGATACCACCCAAAATGCTCGTAGACTGTCTCCGTGTCCTTTCCGGCGAGGTAAACTTGTACGCACGCCCAAACATAGTTTTTGACGGCTTCGAGTGCCCGAGGGCTAAAGCCAGTGATGCCGCGAGACGCCAGCCACATGCCGGTGGCGCGGATGTCCATAAGGGTGTCAACGCGCATGGTTGACTGGCGGTGTCTGCCGGTGCGCGTCACCCACTCAATGCGGGCCTCCATGTCGGTTTCATGGATGGAGTCAATGACCTGGGAAACCCACAGCGGCACGTCAAGAACGGGTACGCGCTTCGCGTTCTCGTCATCAACGAAGTACACACCTTGCTCCCCCACCTGATAGTGAGGCGGCGTTATGTAGGTCGGTTGCCACTCGCCTACTGACAGAGAATCACTGTGTTCTCCGGCAGGAGCGGGGTTATGAACACCGGCAGGCCGACTAATTTTGACAGGTGTAAGTGTTGCTCCGAGTTGAAGCGGGGTAGTAATTTTTCCGTTGTGTGGACATGCGGCGCACGCAGACGGTTGCAGTTCTGCAAAACGAGCACAGACAGTGGGGCCGAAGTTTCCGGCTCGCTCGTACTTTTCCTGTGTTGCTCCGTGGGTATAATCTTTGTGTCCATTGCTCCACTCATGCGCGTACTGCTCACCGTCAACGCAATGGGCCAGCACTTGAAGTGTGGCGTACCAATGCGGTTCTGAGACTTGCCCGCGCGTCGCCCTCATCTCTCGGACGACGGCGCAACCTTCGGCTATCTTCTCGGCGTCGTAGGGCAGCTTAGGCAACGTGGTCTCGAAGACCTTGTTAGCCGCCTGTACGTTGTCCACTTCGACATACGGGGTAACAGCTTGCTCGAAGGCGGCCAGGGCGACGGGTGGGGTGATCGGCCCGTACAGCGTAACGTCTTTTGGTTCGAGAGGGTTTTTAAGGTGCTTGGTTCCCGGCACGCGGAGCACGCTGGCAATGTCGGCGGTGCGTTCGGGGCCGGCTTTGAGTTCGAGCACCTGACACGCCCGCTTGAGCGACTTGGCCGAACGCTCCCACCTTTCACGGGTGATGCGCTGGTCAATCAACCAGTGTGCATGTATGCCCGTGCCGGAACCGACGACGGTAGGGATGGGGAGCTTGATGCGCTTGCAGAACTCGCCTAACGCTTCGGCGGCCTCCGCAACCGACTGGTAAGGCTTATCTTCGCCTACGTCAATATCGAGCCAGAACGATGATGCTGAAACGGCGTTAGCCTGGGTGCGTTTAGTATCTTCTCCGAATAATGCCAGTGCGAACCATACATCGTAACCCTTCGTGTTCATCGTTTGCATGAACTCGATGGCGTCTTCATTACGTTTGAAGAATTGATTTTGACCGCCGCGCTTCTGACCGCCGCGCTTATACAGCACAACGCGGTTGCCTTCGCCAGCGGCCCATATAGTAGTAATAAGTTCCATCGTCTTCACTTGCCGGTTAGTTTGGAGGGGAGCGGTTTGCCGTCCGCTCCCCTCCGTCCACTCGCGCAGGCTACTTACTTCGCCTGAGCGCCCCACCGTCCGAGGATGTCGGCAACCTCATCGGTAGTGCCGGCCTCGCCCGCAACGGAGGCAGCGACGACGCCGGATGCTCCCACGTCCGCGCCCACGGTCGGAGGCGGCTGAACCGCGCCGGGAGTCTGCTCCATCACCCTGAACGCCACTTCAACGGGCGCGGAACTCGGTTGCTGGATCGTGACCGGCGGCGTGCTGGTCGGAGTCTGCGCGACCGCCGGCCCCACCTGAACGAGCGTAGGAGCGGCAGCAACGGGCGGGTTGACGGCGGCCTGAACGTCGTCACGCTCCGCGATCCCGGCGGCAGCGGCGATGCTGGCGGCGTCGAGATTCTGAACGTACTGGAAATCGAGCTTGGGGAAGGCGTCAGCGGTGAAGACCAGCCGCGTGATGACCTGATCGGCCCTAAGCCCGTTGTGGTTCAGGAGCTTGATGTACGCCGCGAAGTTCTTGAGCGACGCAGCGGGCAGCGCCAGGAGTAACGGCTTGTCGCCGTCGAGCGAGGGCGGCGCGAGAATCAGCACCTTCGTATCGGCGCACGCCTTACCCTGCGCGCCGGTAGTGGCGTTGATCTTGCTGCCCCAGGCGTTCTGAGGGCAGCGGGCGCACGTCTCCGACTGAGGGGCGGCAACCGTGACATCGGGAGTGAGACCGTTGCTCGACTGACAATCGGGCTTCTTGTTCTCGCCCGGCACGTACGGGCCGACGTAGTAACTCTTGCTCAGGCCGTCGCGGGCGGTGACGAGAATGACATCCAGCGTGCGGTTGTCGAGACTCACAAGCTGGCCGCCGCTCTTGATGTGAAACTGCCGGCCCTTGAGCGAGAGCGACGGCAGGAAATCGCCACCGTCCTTTATGCCGGCGGCAAACTTGTTGTTGACATCGGCGGCGGCCGTCGTTGCGAGCGGTGCGCTGCCGAGTGGTACGAGTTCTTGTCTGTTCATCGTTGCTTCACTGACCTCTTTCCGAAAGGTTACTTTCGTCTGATCTGCACGTTGAGGCGTTGCGTATAGGTGACTCCTGGCGGCAACGTACCCTGATGGGTTTCCAGGTGCTTAGTCACTTCCGCTTTGTTCGCCCCTACCTGTGCGAGATGCCACGCCTCATTGTTTCGGACGTATTCTAAGAAGGCTTGCCGGTCCTCCACCCGCGCCGAACTTTGAGGCTGGATAAAAACCGTTCCCATTGCCGTCGAGAGCGATTTTACGTTGGTCTCCTGTATGTGCAGGTGCAAGGCCGATTCGATCCGCTCTTGCGCCTTTCTCAGTTCAGAGTCTCGCCGGTCGAACTCGTCTTTGAGCTTTTCCCGCGCGTCGCGCAGGGCGATGTAATCACGTACCATCTGCTCAACGTCGAGAGCCGGCAGCTTCGCTGCGTCGCTTACGGTCTCCTGTACACTCATGCCTCCCCTTGCAGATAATCGAGCAACAGACCTTGCACCCGGCTTTTCTTGGTCAGCTTGCGGAGCACTAACTTTTCGAGTGCGCTACAAACGAAATGCACGATCAAGGTCTTGCGCCTCTGCGTTGCGCGTGTGATCCGCCCGCACGCCTGTTCGTAAATCTCGTGCGAATAGATCGGATTCCACCAAGCAATGACGTTCGATGTCGTCAGATCAACGCCGTGGGCGATGGTCTTAGGGTGCGCGACGAGCATCTTTATTTCATTGCGCTGAACGGCGTCGAAGATTGCCTTTCGCTTCGCGCCGGGCGTGTCGCCTACTACCATCGAGTAGGGAACCTTGTTGATCTCCGCGTACTGCGCCAGCCGCGCGATTGCGCCGATGAAGTCAGCGAAGACGATCACCGGCCCGCTGGTCGCGTCCATCAGTTCTTGAAGCGCCTGGAACTTCGGCGCGCAATCTACCTGATGGATGGTCTCAACCTTGTCGGCGTTGATCGCTTTAACTGCTCCCGAAGTGACTTGCAGCATCTTCGAGATCACAACCGCTTCGTTGACTCCCTTGATGAGACCGGCGGCGACTTCGGCGGCGGCTTCTTTGCGGAGCGTGTCAATTAACTTCTTCTGTTCCGCCGTCATAGCCACTTCATGCGTGTGTACGACGGTGGGCGGCAGATCAAAGCACTCGTCACGAGTGAACCTGACGACCGTGCCGCGTAGCATGTCGGCAACTATCTGCTCGGCGTTCTTGCGCGGCTCCCACTTAAACTGAGACACGCGAACCATTGTCATGTCTCTGAACTCCCCGAAGTGCTTAGGCACGCGATCAGGCGAGGCGAGCGCGGAGATGGCCCAAACGTCGGTAGGTTCTTCGGGCGCTGGCGATCCGGTCATGGGC
>DASQMB010000003.1:0-48481 GCA_035645715.1 Pyrinomonadaceae bacterium | reverse complement strand
AAGCACTGGCTCGACTTCGCCCCGTTCGTGATGGCCCACGACCCGCTGAAGATGACAATCGAGGAGGCGAGGCAGGAGACGCGCAGCGCCTGGGAGCGCTCCTACAGCCCCGAAAGGAACGCCGAGGCCATCGCGGCAATCGCGGACAGGCCGTTTCAGTATCGTGCCGGCCATCTGGTCGCGCGCCTCTTCTTCCGCGGCATCTACTTCCCGCAGATGACGAAAAGAGCCTGGCTGAAACTGATCGCGGACAACCGGCGGGTGATTTACAAGCTCGTAAAGGAAGCAACCGGCAAGTTGCGCAAAGCGCAGAGGCAAAACGCCAAAGTCACAATAGAAGCCGACGCGTCTTGACGCGACGTGTTTGCTCGCCACTCTTGGGTGAGACGGCTAAACCCAGTCTTACGGGATAGAGGTGATGGCCGGGTCCATACCATCAATCCAACGACGGTAGTGTGGGCAGCCTGCGCGCTGGGAGTAGAATACCCCGCCGGCGCCCACCCTGTCGGCTGCTTTCAAAGTTCACCTGACTTTCGACAACTCAGACGGGGTTGTGGGAAGCGTCTGAGACGCCCGGCGGGTCGGAGAGTCTCTCTATCTCGTCGAGGCTGTAGATCATCAACGGCTGGGTTTTCCCCTTGAGTTGAACTTTTATCAAGGTGTATGAAGAAGGCGGGCCGGGCCGGTGGTCGAAGGCGACTACTTCCCCGGTCCTTCCTCCGTGCCGGCCCCGGCGTATCCTGACCGTCGCACCCATTAAATTATCTATCGCCATGTTCACCTTTCGGCGTCTTCCGCCTCTGCTCATCGCTTCTTGCTCGCTGTCCGTTTCTTGCCCGCTTTCTTCTCGCTTGCCAGCATCAACACGTCGCCCGGCTGACAGTTAAGTCCCAGGCACACTTTCTCCAGAGTGTCGAAGTTGATCCCGAGCGCCTTGCCCTTCTTGAGCCGCCACAGCGTCGTGTGGCTGATGCCGGTCTCTTTAGCCAGCCAATAGAAAGACCGCCCCTGCTCTTCCAGTAGTTCGTCGAGTCGGACCTCAATCACGATACACATCCTCCCTCCGGCGACCATTATCTGTTATTCCGAGTATCAACCGTCCAGCGGGATATCGCCCGTGCAGTATATCTTACATTTGACATATATCCTACATCTACAATATAATCATCCGGAACCGAGTACAGCTCAACTCTCTTCTCAGCTCCTCCGGAATCATCCGGATCATCTGAAGCCCACAGCTCAACCACCGGGGGTTTCAAGTCTTTCCGCCCGACACGACGATTCCGAAACACGAGGTGGGCATGAAGCTCGACTTGAATCCGCAGTTCCCGGAAATAAGGAGATGGAAGAAAGTTATGACGACGAATATCAAACCTTTACATGACCGAGTGATCGTCAGGCGAATCGAGGAAGGCGAGCAGGTGCGCGGCGGCCTCATCATCCCCGATTCGGCCAAGGAGAAGCCGCAGGAGGGTGAAGTGCTCGCCGTCGGCGAAGGCAAATACAGGAAAGACGGAACGCGCCAACCGCTGGACGTTGTGGCTGGCGACCGGGTCTTGTTCGGCAAGTACAGCAGTTCGGAAATCAAGATCGACGGTGAAGAGCTGTTGATTATGCGCGAGGACGAGATTCTCGGCGTCATCCGGCGCGCGGGCGCGGCGACCGGCGGCGGCGGCAAGAAGAGCGGCAAGTAAACCTTACGGCGTCAGAAGAATTGAGCGACAGAGTCCCATGCGGGGAGCGTCACAAACGGTTTTGCAGAGGAAGAGATAAAGATTATGGCAAAGCAAATAGTTCAGGGCGGCGAGTCGCGCGCGGCGATTTTGCGCGGCATCAACCAGCTCGCCGACGCGGTCAAGATCACGCTCGGCCCGAAGGGCCGCAACGTCGTCCTGGATAAGAAATACGGCAGCCCGACGATCACGAAGGACGGCGTGACCGTGGCGAAAGAGATCGAACTCAAAGATTCGATGGAGAACATGGGCGCGCAGATGGTGAAGGAAGTCGCGTCGAAGACCTCGGACGTGGCCGGCGACGGCACCACCACCGCGACCGTGCTCGCACAGGCCATCTTCCGCGAGGGCGTCAAGACCGTCGCGGCCGGCGCCAACCCGATGGCTTTGAAGCGCGGCATCGACAAGGCCGTAGAGCGCGCGACCGCCGAGATCAAGCGTCTGTCGAAGCCCGTTAAGGGCGACGCCATCGCGCAGGTCGGCACCATCTCGGCCAACGGCGACCGCACCATCGGCGAGCTGATCGCCGAGGCGATGAACAAGGTCGGCAAGGACGGCGTCATCACGGTCGAAGAGTCGAAGACGATGGAGACGGACCTGGAGTTCGTCGAAGGGATGCAGCTTGATCGCGGGTATCTCTCGCCCTATTTCGTGACCGATCAGGAGAGTATGGAAGCCGTGCTTGAGAACCCTTTCATTCTCCTGTGTGAGAAGAAGGTCTCTTCGATGCGGGATATCCTGCCCCTGCTTGAGCAGGTTGCCAAGGTGGGCAGGCCGATTTTGATTATCGCGGAGGATGTCGAGGGCGAGGCGCTAACCACGCTCGTCGTCAACAAGCTGCGCGGCACTCTGAACGTCGCCGCCGTCAAGGCGCCCGGCTTCGGCGACCGCCGCAAGGCGATGCTCGAAGACATCGCCGTCATGACCGGGGGACATGTCATCAGTGAAGACCTCGGCGTCAAGCTGGAGAACGTCCGCGTCGAAGACCTGGGGAGCGCCAGGGCGGTGACGGTCAACAAGGAGAGCACGACCATCATTGACGGCGGGGGGAACGCCGAAAACTTGCAGGGCCGCGTGAAGACACTCAAAGCTCAAATCGAAGAGACCACGTCGGACTATGACCGCGAGAAGTTGCAGGAGCGTCTGGCGAAGCTGGTCGGCGGCGTCGCGGTCATCCGCGTCGGCGCTGCCACCGAAACCGAACTCAAAGAGAAGAAGGCCCGCGTCGAGGACGCGATGCACGCAACGCGCGCCGCCGTCGAAGAAGGTATCGTGCCGGGCGGCGGCGTAGCCTTGATTCGCGCGGGCCGGGTGCTCGACAAGTTCAGGATTTTCGAGCCGGATGAAGAGGGTAAAGTTACCGGCGACGTGGACGAGCAGATTGGCGTCACGATTGTTCGGCGGGCTCTGGAAGAGCCGCTGCGTCAGATCGCCCGGAACGCGGGTAAAGAGGGCGCTGTGATTGTCGAGAGGGTGCGCGCTGAAAAGAACGCCAACTTCGGCTACAACGCGGCGGCCGATAAGTTTGAAGACCTCGTCGAAGCGGGCATCATAGACCCGGCGAAGGTAACACGCTGTGCGCTGCAAAACGCGGCGTCAATCGCGGGCCTGATGCTCACGACCGAAGCCTTAATCTCCGAAATCCGGGAAGATGGTGGCAGCGGGGCGATGTCCGGCGGGATGGGCGGCGGCATGGGCATGTAAGAACCTCGCCCTCTGAGCCGCTGTTCGGCTCAGAGGGCGTCGGCATGCGCGTTTAAAAGGGCGCGGCCGGTGAGGGTTCGAGAAGCGCAGCGAATGAAGAGCAAAACACAGAGCACTCACGCGCCGCAACGGTGTGCCTGGTGTGAGGGGACCGGGAGAACAGCTCTCTCCGTCGGGTACGTCATCTCGTGTCTGGTATGCGGCGGGAAGGGACACGTCATGATGCTCAAATCGTCGGAGCACTGCCGGCAGTGTGGAGGCTCCGGCAGACGTGGCGGCAGCGGTTCGTGTTTGAACTGCGCCGGGACTGGCTGGTCGCGCGTGTTCGCGCAAAGGTAAAACCCTCCGGATATGAGCCATGTTCGTCCGTCTTTCGATTGTTAAGCGCAGTCTACGGTGATGAGCCCTCATGACCCTCCTGAAGAATCGTTTTGCCGCGGAAACGTCACGCTTCGCGTTCAGCATGAGCTCGGTTGGCTGGCCGGCCGAATCCACCGCTCAATCAAACTTCTACTGTATAATCTCTTTATGAATAAGCGCGCTAAAAAACGGGTCAAAGAGGCCATAGAGAAGAGCAACCTGGAACGTGAAAAGGTTCGTGAAGAAAAGAAGCACCCTGCTTCAGGTAAACTCCAACAGCAACGTGGTTTTCAGCCGAAGCCGGCCAAGAAACGCGGCTAGCCAGTTCACAGGAATGAGGGGCGACTCTGCCTTAATTAGGAGCCAGTGATGAGCGAAGACGAAAAGAAAGTGAATGCGAATTCGGCGGAGTTCAAGCAAGGGGTCGAAGCCGGGCTGAATTCCGAAGAGGACACGAAGAACTGGAAAGCCGGGAACGAACTGGGCCGGGAACTGAAAGATGAAGGCGAGACGAGGGAGCCGGTTCGCGGGGATTCCTGAGACGGGAGGACAAGGGATGCAGGACAACAAACTGGCCGCCGACGAGGCCCGCCGCGAGGTGCAGCACGAGTCCGTTAAGGCGGAGGTTGAGGGCGACGTGAACGCCGAGATTGCCGCGCGTGCCGACCGCACGACGCCCGCCGAAGCGCGGAAGATGGAGCAGGTCGCCGGCGAGTTCCGCGGCAAGGCGATTGAAGAGGTCGTGGTCACGGAGCGTGAGGTCGAACGCGCGCGCGGCGCGGCGCGCGTCTCGCAGGTAGTTGACTACATCTTCTACGTCATTTACGCGCTGCTCGCGGTGCGTCTGCTGCTGGCGTTGATGGCGGCCCGTTCGAGCGCCGGGTTCGTGCAGCTCATCTACTCCGTGACGGACCCATTCTACAGGCCGTTCCGGGGAATCGTGGCGAGCCCGACGGCCGAGGGCGGCTTCACGCTCGCCCTGCCCATCGTGATTGCGATCATCGTCTACGCGCTGGTGCACGCCGGCATCAACGGATTGCTGCGGTTAATCGCACACCGAAAAACCGAGATTTAACTTATTCGCGTGTGCGGGAGAAATTATGAGTGAAGACGTAGAGCGCGGTTCGCACAAGTCAACACCCGTGGTCAAGTCAACTTCCGTGATGCGGCGCTTCGTCATCTACGGCGGCGTGCTGCTCTTCGGCTTCCTGCTCGGTTTTGTCCCGATGTGGCTTCAGTCCAGGGCGACGGCCGGCAGGCTTGCCGACGCCGAGCGCCGGTTAACACTCGCCGGCATGCAGGGAAACCTTGCCTCGGCAGCGATTGACGCGCGGCGAGGCGATTACGAGCCGGCCCGCCAGGCCACTAGCCAGTTCTTCACGTCCTTACGTGCAGAAATCGACGAGGGGGATACTTCGGACTTCACACGGGCTCAAAGGGCAGGCGTGCAGGCGCTGTTGGCCGACCGCGACGAGATTATCACCTTGCTCTCGCGGAGCGACCCCGCTTCCGCAGACAGGGTGTCCGAATTGTATGTGGCGTACCGCAAGGCAGTCGGTGGATGAAGTCCTCCGCGGGCGCCCAACCTTACGTTGTAGGATTCAACGGGCACTTGAGAAACCCCTCTTATAATGGCGAATCAAGGGCCGGGAGTTGCGGCGTTGCGGAATTCAGAACGTGTTGAAGATCGCCGAAGACGAACTTAGTAGCTTTCACGGCATGAAGAAAAAGGGGCGGCGCATATTCCCGGATATGGAAGAGAGCACGCGAACGGGCTGCGTGTGGACGGCCATCTTCACCGCCCTCATCATCCTCGCGTTCGGCATCTTTGCCTACTACACGGCGCCGCTCAAATGACCTCGGCGGCGGGCGACCGGCTGAAAACCCCGCAGAAACAGGGGAGAGGTTAGGCCGGCCCGCGACAACAGTGCGATTACTCAGAGGGCGTAGATGTGTTCACCTACGCCGCGGCCTCGCCGGCGTCGCCCCCGTGCCCTTTCCCTAATTCTCGCCAGGACCCTTCTCGCCGGGACTCTTCTCGCCAGGCAGCCTGGCGTCTTTCTCACCCGCGGCGGCAGCCGCACGCTCGATCTCGGAATTCACCTCGCCGCCGATGAGGATGGCCGCTCCGGTCAGGTAGAACCACAGTATAGTCGTAAACCCAATAGTATCACTCTGTTGCCTTACAACTAAATCGCTGCCAGGGGCATCATAATTAAGACCCCTTCTATCGCGCATCGACGGTTGATGCGCCCCTCTACCGAACGGCGGCGGCGCTTTATCGCGGTCATCCAAGACCAGGATACGGGCCGCTCGCGCGGCTTCGTCGAGATGTCTTCCAAAGAAGAAGGCGACGCTGCCATCCAGCAGTTCGACGGCCACGAAGTCGGTGGCCGCCCGCCGAAGATTAACGAGGCCAAGCCACGTGAAGACCGCGGCGGCGGGTCAGGCGGGAACCACTTCGACAGTGGAAACCGTGGGGACTACGGCCGCGGCTCTCGCTTCTAACTCGGCGCTGGCTAATTCCGGCGACTTCTCTGACACAAAGCCTCCGGCACGACTCTTCGTATGGAGGCTTTTACTTTGACCAGGTGATGAATCAGCTCGATCTATACATGAAAGGGCGTGAGGAGAATTCTATGGAAAAGCAAACACACACGGTCGGCGAGAGGGCGGACAAGTTATGCGCGGTGTGCGACGAGGAGCGCGGCCACATCGTAACGTCCGTCACTCGGCACGGCCAGATTTCACGCGTGAGTTGTCCGAAGTGCGGCACAATCAGCACTCTCAAAAGTAGTGCGCGTACCTCGCCTCGCCCGCCGGCGCACGAACTCTCACCTTATGACCGGACACTCACCTACCGGGCCGGGCAGACCCTGATGCATACGACTTACGGTATGGGCGAAGTGACAGCGCTCGTCGAGCCCCGGAAGATTGACGTGCTCTTCCCGGACCGTATGCGCCGTCTTATTCATGCTCAATAAATAAACGGTTGGCGGGCTGAAAGAAGAAAGAGGCCGCAAATTAAGAGGGAAGTATTCATAGCCTGCCCGGTCTGCTACTCGGGAAATTGCTTCCAACTTGAGCGGCCGGACGGGGATTTTACGTGTGCCGGTTGCGGCTTCGTCCTGGCGAAATATCCCGGACCTGATGTTTCCCAATCCGAAGAGTGTATCTTCTGCGGAAGCAGGTACTTCTATTTCGAATCGCCGCTCGATCTCTCCTTTCTCGGGCGCACCTCGATCTGTTACGTCTGCGAGGCAAGCTATAAAGGCGTAGGAATTGACCACCCGGACGAGCAATACAATCAGGAAGGCGCTCGCAGCGCCCGGAGAACCGGGGCCTCTTCAGGCTGGAATGAAAGGGTAAAGCGGCACGGCCCGCAGGCCGGCGCCTAGCCTGTCGCGGACTGGACGCAGGGAAGGGGGCCGGGTGTTCATCCTACGTAACCCAAACCATTTTATTCCTCATTTGAAAAGACACAGAAGACTGTTAGAAACAGAGCTGCGTCTCGGCGTCTGAGACGGTTCTTGGCGGGTTATAACCTTCGGATGAGGGCGGCCGAACTTTAACTTCAGGAATTTCATGAGCAGCAAATCAAGCATTGATAAAAAGGCGGCGGGCATCAACTGGACTACCGCCATCTGGATGATCATCTTTCATCTGGGCGCGGTGGCCGCGCTCTTCATGTTCAGTTGGACGGCCTTGATCGCCGCCGTCGCCCTCTGGTGGGTGGCCGGGAGTCCGGGCGTCGGCATGGGCTTCCACCGCCTGTTAACTCACCGCGGGTACAAGACGCCGAAATGGGTCGAGTACGGGCTAACGGTCTGCGGGACGCTGGCCTTCGAGGGCCCCCCCATCAACTGGGTCGTGACCCATCGCCTTCACCACGCGCACACGGACGCGCCGGGCGACCCGCACACGCCGCGCGACGGCGGCTGGTGGGCGCACGTGGGCTGGATACTCTCGGGCACGGCGCAGAGGCACGAAACTTCGGTCCTATGGCGCTACGCCCCCGACATGATGAGGGATCGCTTTCATCGCAGGCTCAACCAGTTTTACTACGTGCCGGTGGTGATCTGCGGGCTGCTGCTGCTGGCCTTCGGCGGATGGTCTGTCTTCATGTGGGGCATCTTCTTCCGGATAGTCTTTAACCTGCACGCGACCTGGCTGGTTAACTCCGTGACGCACATGTGGGGCCGCCGACGCTTCGCCACCAATGATGATTCGACCAACAGTTGGTGGGTGGCGCTACTCACATTCGGTGAGGGCTGGCACAACAACCACCACGCGCACCCAACGTCGGCGCGCCACGGAATGGCCTGGTATGAGGTGGACTTCAACTGGTGGGGCATACGTACGCTCCAGCTTTTCGGGCTGGCAAAGGCAGTCAAACTTGTCGCCTTGAAGGCCGACTCTACTGAGCGGTAGCCCGCCACGGCGGTCGTGCGGTTAGTCGTTCTCGCGGACACCCGTCTGACGTGCTCTGTCACACATTTCTGATCCTCTTCGGCCACCTTGCGGTCAGAGCGGGAGGCGATGCGACAATCGCCGCGCTGTTCTTACGGCGGGAGATTCTTATGCTTTAACAGTCGTCGCCGTGAGGACGGCCCGGTCGCCTCTGCATGCCTGTGGGCCGGATCAACGCTCACGACGCGACTATTTCAAAGGGCCTGCCGAAGGGTGTTCGGGCCGCGTCTTATTGTAGAGGCTCATCAGAGGCGTGACCGAAATACCATGAACGGCGATGGATACGGCCACCACCGTCAGCGTGAGCGCCGTCAGCATGTGGGCCAATTCCGGTGAAAGGCCGTGGTTGATGGCGTACATCAAATAATAGATTGAGCCGATGCCCCGGATGCCGAACCACCCGATGAGGGGTCGCTGGGCGGCGGTGGTGGACGAGCCGAGCAGCCCCAGCCAGACCGAGACGGGGCGGATGACAACGAGCAGAACGGGGACGAACCAGAGGGCCTCCGCGGTCAGGTAGCGCGCGGAGAGCATGCTCCCGACCAGCACCACGACGGCGACCTCACCTATGCGCTCCAACTGTTCGTTGAACCCGAGCACTGCCTGGGCCATGTACGCGGGCGCCGTCTCGCGGTGGGACGCGACCTCCTCGTCCTCCCCCTCAGTAAGCATCTTCTCCACCTCCCTCGCCGGCGCCCCTTCGGTGTGTCGCCGCTCGATGCGTCGCAGCGCGGCACCCGCCGCGAAGACGGCGAGGAAGCCGTAGGCGTGAATCAGCAGCGCCGCGCCGTAGGAGAGAGCAATCAGGCCGAGCGCGAGGAAATCGTCCGTGCCGACGGCCTCTTTGTGTTCACGGCGAAGGTAGAGGACGATTCGCCCCACGCACGTCCCCAGTAGACCGCCGACGCCGACCCCGCCGGCGACGGCCCACAGAACGTCCACCGCCAGCCAGCGCCACCAGTACTCCCCGACCTCGTGCAGGCCGAGCAGCCCCAGCCCCAGCATGACGAAGGGGAAGGCCGTGCCGTCGTTGAGCCCGGCCTCGCCCGTCAGGCTGAAGCGCAGGCGATCCATGTCCCACGGGTTCTCCGTCTGCACGTCCGAGGCGAGCACCGGATCGGTCGGGGCCAGCACCGCGCCGAGCAGTACCGCCGCCCCCACAGGGAGCCCCAGCCCGTAGACCCCGGCCACCGCCACCAGACCGACGGTGATCGTCATCGACAGAAGTGCGAGCCGAAGCGGTAACCGCCAGCCTTCGTCGGAGAATGGTAGCCGGAGCTTCAGCCCCGCCGTGAAGAGCGAGACGATGACCACCACCTCCGTGAACCTCTCCAGCAGCGCAGACCACTCGACGGCGTCCAGCCGGATCATCCCCGACGCGAACGGCCCGAGCAGAAGTCCCACGCCGAGGTACAGGATCGAAGTCGTCAGCGGAAGGCGCTTGAGTAATGCGTCGGACAGCGCCATCACGATCAGCAGCACGCCGACGACGACGAACAGGAGGTCGAAATTCATAGCAGGAGACAGATACAAAGAAAGGGTGCGCTATCTTTCACGGGTTTGTTGCGCGGTTGATTGCCGAAGTTTTTACCCGCGAGGTTGATCCGCGTCAGCTCGACATGAATGCGGCCGGTCGCCGCCTACCCGTCCCCGCGCGCCCCCAGTCCCGAATCGCGTTGAGCTATAAATCCGCCCTCCAGCTCGGCCATTACTTTCCTTGAATCAGCCTCGTGAAGCCGCTCCGGCTCAGCTTTGCCACTCTAGAGCTCATATTAAAGACGTACATCTTTGTATTACCTCGTATAATGAATTTCACCCGTAATGATGAGAAGTTTGGTTAGAGCCCCCCCTCTGCCTCTCCCGTCCTGCATCAAGGATCAAATAAAGTACGGGCGCTTTTGGTCGGCTGCAATCCTGTTGAGATGTAGGTTTATTCGTTAGGTGAGCCTACGTGCGCGAGCGGGGGCGGGAATCATGACCCCAGGGTCGGCGGTTCAGGCCCGCCGCCCGCTACCATATTTTTTAAGCACTTACTGCCGCCGCCGATGGCGGCCGTTTTTCTTGCGTGGGGACTTCCGCGTCGGTCCCTTCTCGCCCCGCCGGGAACTTCATCGCCCGCCTCAGTCCCGAGTCGGTCGCCACCGAGCTGCGGACGTGGCCGAGGAATCCGGTTGCCAGTCACGCCGAACCTGATCGAGCCGGACTTCAAATCGGCAGGGCGCCCGTTTTTGACGACCCACCTCAAAGCTGACTGGGCTGGCTCTGCGGCCCCGTTAGCAAATTAGCCTCGGTGGTGTGGCCCGGTGTTCATCAGCCGCCGGAAAGGCTCGCGCCCGCCGAGCAGTGATTCTACCAGCCCTGCCACTTCGCGCGGCGGTGTCGTGGTCGGGATGAACCTGTAGCGGAAGAACATCTCGCGGCAGTCGTCGTGCTGGCGGAAGAGTATGTCCTGCGTGAAGTTGCCCCAACGCTCTGGCCCGAGCAACTCGACCACCGAGCCGGCGTGGCCGGAAGGCAGCAGCATGTTAGACCCGTGGACGCCGACGACGACGTGGCTCCCCGCGTAGAGCAGGCACCAGCGGCGCTCGGTCTCCTCGCTCACGCCGGTGCTGCGCAGGTCTTCGACCCAGGGCGGGAACTCGCCGCGGCTTACGCTCTCCGCCAATCCCGCGACGGCGAAATCGAGCGCGGGCCGGCCGGCCCGCAAAGCCTCCGCCAACTCGGACACGAGCGAAGCCTGGCCGGCGGGCGCGGCCGGGGAACGCCGGGTCAGCCTTCGGATTCCGCCGGGCCTCTGGGCGGCGCTACGGTCGCGCGGCACCTCCCAACACCTGTCGTCGCGCCAGGCGAACGTCACCCGCGGCCGGAGCAGGCGGGCGCCCCACTCTTCGAGCGGGAATGGGCGGACCCGAGTAAACCGCTCGATGTCGTAGTCTACCGGCCGCGGGTGCGAGGGCGCGGTGCTGAGGCTGACGCTCCCGAAGGTCTCGACGCGGCGGCGGATCTCGCGCGCGAGCCAATCGTTCCACTCCGTGCCGCGCCGCAGCGGCAGGCCGACCACCCAAGTCTGCGCGACCCCGTCCGGCACCATCCAGGCGAGCGCATCGGGGACGACCACTATCAGGTCAACGTCGGGCCGGCGGTCCAGGTAGTGCTGCGCGTTGAGCAGTTTGAGGAGCGAATGGCCGTAGAGGGTATCAAGGCAGTTGAGAAGCACGACCGGGCGGCGGACGGCCCTGGACTCGCGCACGCTAAACGGCACGGGCGCGTCAGTGCGCCGCGCGTAAGAGTCTCGCAGCCACCCGGCGTACCAGCCGACGCCGTGCGCGTCGTGCACCGCCCCGGTGTCCTTCTCCAACAGCATCGGGGTGTAGAGCGCCTGCCCGGTTTTCAAGTCGCCGTAGAACTCGCGCCCACAGGCGGGGCAGCGGAGGTCCGCCAGCGCCCGCATCCCAGGCATCAGCCAGCCCGAGACCCCCAGCCGCACGCGGCAATGCGGACAGTCGTGCTCGGCTTCCGGGTGCGGATGCAGACGGATCATTTACCGCCCCCGATCACCTGGCGGCGGGCTCTCAAAGTGTGGTGACGGAACCGGCCCGCTTTCCCGCAGCCGGCGCCGCTCACGACCTGACGCCTTTCGGCACCGCCAGGTGCATGGAGTAGAGGGCGGCCTGCGCGCTCTCCCGGCCGGGGAAGGCGGGGTCTCCCGGCACGAGGTTGCGCACCTCGTAACCCACCCCTTCCAAAAAGGCTTCGATGGCTTCGGGGCTGTTCCCCATGTCGAAGGTGGTCTGCCCGAACTCGAACGTCAGGCAGCGGACCCGCTTGTCGCGCAGCAGGCCCTCGGCCCCAATCATCACCTGTAGCTCGGCGCCCTCGACATCTATTTTCAGCAGGTCTATCTCCCTGATGTCGTGCCTCTCGCAGTAAAGCGCGACGGTGGTGGCGGGCGCCTCTTCGACCGCCACGGGCCTGACGGCGATGCCGTAATCTTCCAGGGGGCGCGCCGCCCTCGTCGTCCAGCTAAGGTATTCCCCGTCGTAGACGTTCAGGCGCACCGCGCCCTCGCTTTCGGCGAGCGCCAGCCGGTTCGGGGTGACGTTGAGAAGCGAGGCGGCGCGGCAGACGGCCGACAGCCGCTCGAAGCCTTCGCGGCTCGGCTCGAAGGCGTGGACGCGGCCGGCCCGGCCGGCGAAACGCGAGAAAAGCAGCGTGAGCTCGCCCACGTTCGCGCCCGCGTCGAAGACGGTCATGCCCTCGCGGATGTAATCGAGGTAGAAGACGCGCTCGGCGCGTTCGACCTCCATGAACGAGGCGGCGGCCCTCCTCGCGGGAGGGCCGCCCGTAGGGCTCACGCCTTGCAGGCGCCGGATGAGTGATTTTACGCGCCCGCTCACGTGCGCTCCTCCGCCGCGGCCCCGGACCCGTCGAACGCCGGCCCCTCCGCGGGCGACTCTGAAGTCTCCACGCGCCAGCGCGCATCCACCAGGCAGCAGCCGTGACTCGCAGGCGGCACCTCGCCCGAGCCGAAGAAATCGCCGTCCGTCACGTTCAGGTTGAAGGCGCTATCCATCGCGTCGAGGTATTCGCCGTCGCGCATCAGGCTGAACGTGACGCTGTAGGTGGCGGGCGGGAGTGGGAGTCGGGGGATGCGGCAGACGAAGGCCCCGCGCCGGGGCGGGCTCACCCAACTGTCCCGGGTCAGGCGGCTGTGTTGAAGGAAGACCGGCACATCTAACTGCGTCTTGACGCAGAGGCCGGCCGTGACTCTTGAGGCGTCGAAGCCGGGCGCTGACTCGTAGTGGAGGTAGATGTCAACGTCCTGCCCGGAGGCGACCACGTCGAGCGCCGCCCCCCGCGTGTCTCTGACCTCCAACGCGACGACCCGCGCCCGCCCGTCTCCCGCGCGGTCCGTCCGGTCGCGGAGAGAGTGCGCGCCGGCGAGCGGGTTCCTGAGGTAACGGGTCACGGCCTCAGTTTGCGAACCGGCGTACGCCACTGCGCCGCCCTCAAGCAGCAGGCCGCGCCGGCACAGGTTACTGACCGCCGCCATGTTGTGGCTGACGAAAAGAACCGTTCGCCCCTCCTGCGCCGCGCCCCCCATCAGGCCCAGACACTTCTTCTGGAACTGCGCGTCGCCGACCGACAACACCTCGTCAACCACCAGAATTTCCGGCTCCAGGTGGGCGGCGACGGCGAAGGCCAGACGCGTGTACATGCCGCTCGAATAATGTTTGACCGGCGTGTCGAGGAATCGCTCGACCTCCGCGAAGGCGACGATCTCGTCGAGCCTGCGCCCGACCTCGCGCCGCCGCAGGCCGAGGATCGCGCCGTTGAGGAAGATGTTCTCGCGGCCCGTCAGGTCGGGGTGAAAACCTGTACCGACTTCGAGCAGGCTGGTCAGGCGTCCGTACAGCTCGACGCGCCCCGCCGTCGGCTCCACGATGCGCGAGAGAATTTTCAGGAGCGTGGACTTGCCGGCGCCGTTGCGGCCGATGACGCCGACCACCTCGCCGGGGTAGACCTCGAAGCTCACGTCCCTGAGCGCCCAGAAAGTCTCGGGCTCCGGCCGGCCTCGCCCGAAGATACCGAGGGGCGCGCGGGCCGAGCGGGCCAGCGCCTCGCTTAGGGTGGCGCGCGCCGCGCGCCGCGCGCCGAGACGGTACGCCTTGCTGACCTTCTCGACCCTGACGATGGGCTTCATCAACTCTCCGGGCCGTGCGCAGGGAATCGGTTCAGGCGTTAGATAAAGCCTCGCGGACGAGCACGTCAATCCGCGAGGCCCGGTCGGCGAACGTGTGGTCGCGCAGCGTGCGCCGCTGCCCGGCTTCGGCGATGCCCCGCCGCTCGGCCTCGTGGTCGAGCAGGTATCGTACCTTCTCGACGCACTCGGCGGCGCCGCGGTAGGTGACGACCTCGGCGTCGGGCTCGAACATCTCGGGGAGGTTGGCCTTCCAGTCGGTCAGCAGGCACGTGCCGACGCCCGTGGCCTCGAACAGGCGCATGTTCGAGGCGCTGACGGGCGAGACATCAATGTGCGTGTTGAGCGCGACACGGCCGGCGCGGAGTTGCCGGAACATCTTCAGGCCGAAGAGCGGCGGGCGGGACCGGCGCACGATGCGTTCGTCCACGGCCGGCGCCGCCGGCGCGGGGGCTTGACCGGCTTCGCCCGCGCCCCGCAGCGCACGGGCCGCGCCCCTCGCCACCGCGCCGACGAGCGGAAGCGACCGGAGCCGCGGGAAGCTTCGCCCGTCCTCGCGGGCGGAGGGCGGCGCGGCCCCCTGCCGCCCCCCGACCGCCGCGCCCACGTTCGAGAAGATTTCGAGCCCGGTCTCCTCGACCAGCTTCAGGAGTATCGCCTCGCGTTCGAGGTGGAACTTGTCTGACTTGATGACGGAGCCGATAAAGAGGAAGTCGGCGCGCGGCGCGCCGCCCTGACCGAGCTTCTCAAGAACGCGCGGCTCGAAGGCGTGGTTGACGTGGCGGCTGCGGTGCCCGTTGTCGCGGAAGTGTGAGACCAACTCCGGCACGCACGAGAGCACGAGGTCGCAGGCGCCGAAGACCGAGCCGTCGCGGTAGGGCGCGCCGCACCACCCGAGCACGAGGCGGATGGTCGGGCACCTCTCCCTGAGGTGCCGGATGAAGGCGGCCGTGACGGTCGTGTAGTCGGCCACGAGCAGAACGTCGGGGCGGAACGCCTCGATCTGGGCGGCGGCCACGGGGAAGAGCCAGTCGCCCCCGGCGAAAAGGTCGGCCCCGCCGGGGGGGCGTAAGTCGAAGCCGTGCTCGGCCGCCCAGGCGCTCTGCATCGGGCCGGCGTTGACGATGAGGTCGCAGGTCTCGTAGCCGAGCGCCGAGAGGGCGCTCGTCCAGAAGTCGGAAGAGCCGAAACAGTCGTCGATCAGCGCGGCGTGCTGCTCGGCGTAGCTCTGCGCCGCGAGGCCGGGCCGCTCGGCGTAGAACTGTGCCAGGTAGTCCGGGTAGTAGACGCCGATTTTCAGCAGGCGCATAAGGCTCCAGCGGGCCGGCCCCTTCTACAGCTCGATGTGGTAGACGACGTTGCCGGTCTCCTCCTCGACCCCCGTCTGCACGAGGCCGAGCCGGCGCGCGCCCCTGGGCGAGACGTTGTCGGGGTGAATCTTCGCCATCAGGCGCGGGGCGCCGCTGAGCTTGGCGACCAGCTTCCCCATGTCGAGCGCCAGCCGCATGAAGCCGCGGCCCTTCTGCCGCTCGTCCACGACGACGCCGAAGGACGGCACCTCGAAGCCCGCGTCCCACCCGCGCAGCATGAAGAAGGCGACCAGCTCCCCGCGCCAGAACATCCCGGCGTAGTAGTCGCGCGACCGCCCGGCGAGGGCGCGGGCGATCTCCTCTTCACCGGGGCCGAGGGCGTAAAAGAAGCGGGCGTAGTCGGGCGGCTGCGCCCGTAGCAGGGCCGACACTTCGGCCGCATCGCCGGCCGAGAGGGGGCGCACGGTCAGGTACTCGGTGGCTTCCTGCGCGGACATAAAAGATTGCCTGCCCGGGGTTTGGGGAGACCGGCCCGGCCGCCCGGGCGCCCCCGCGGGCGGGCGCGTTCCTCCTTCGCGGCTTTTCACGTGCCGGGGAGGATGGCACTATACTGCCTGAATTTTCAAGTGGGGACTCGTCGCCGCGGCGCGCCGACGCCGCCCAAAAGACTTGCACCGATGGCAAACCCCGAGGAGCTGAGTAAGGCGGAAGAGGCCCTCCGCGAGAGCGAGGCCAAGTACCGCATGCTGTTGGAGGAGGCGTCCGACGGCATCCACACCTACGACCGCCGCGGCCGCTTCCTCGAAGTCAACAAGAGGCTGTGCGAGATGCTCGGCTACACGCGCGAGGAGCTGCTGCGGATGAGGGTGCACGACCTCGTGCCGGCGGGCGACCTCACCGCCGAGCCGATCCGCTTCGGGGAGCTGAGCGCGGGCAACACGCTCATCAGCGAGCGCTATCTGGTCCGCAAAGACGGCACGCTGCTGCCCGCCGAGATCAGCGGGAAGATGCTGCCGGGCGGGCTGTTCCAGGCCATCATCCGCGACATCTCGGAGCGCAAGCGGGTGGAGGAGCAGCTACGCGAGGCCGAGCGCTTCGCCGTCTCGACCCTCGACGCGCTGGTCGAGCACATCGTCGTGCTGGACGGGGCGGGCACCATCATCGCCACCAACCAGGCTTGGCGCGACTTCGCGGCCGAGAACGCGGCCACGCCGGCGAACCTCTGCGAGGGCGTGAACTACCTCGCGGCCTGCGACCGCGCCGCAGCCCGCGGGTGCGAGGAGGCCGCACTGTTCGCCGCCGGCCTGCGGGCGGTGATGCGCGGCGAGGTCAGCCAGTTCGCGCGCGAATACCTCTGCCGGACGCCGTCGGAGGAGCTGTGGTTCGTCGGGCGCGTGACGCGCTTCCACGACCGCGAGCCGGCGCGCTTCGCCGTCTCCCACGAGAACATCACCGCGCAGAAGCGGACCGACGACAGACTTAAGCAGAGTGAGGAGTGGCTGAGGACCATCCTCGACGCCTCGCGCGACGGCATCCTCGTCGAGGACGGCGAAACGATCTACTACGTCAACCGGGCCTACGCCCGCATGCTCGGCTACGACGACCCGGAGGAGCTGAAGGGCCGGCACGTCTCGTCCGTGGTGGCGCCGGGCGACGCGGAACGGATGCTGAAGTACGGCCGGATGCGGCTGGGCGGCGGAGCGCCGCCCCCCGTCTACGAGTTCGAGGGCAGGCGAAGGGACGGGAGCACGGCCGGGCTTGAGGCTTCGGTCTCGGTCTCGGTCGTCGGCGGCCGGCCTTACATCACGACGACGGTCCGCGACATCGCCGAGCGCAAGCTGGCCGAGGAGAGGCTGCGCCGCGCGCACGACGAGCTGGAACAACGTGTGGCGGAAAGGACGGCCGAGCTGGAGCGCGCCAACGAGACTCTGAAGGCCGAGATCGCGGAGCGGCTGCGCGTCGAGGAGACGCTGCGCGAGAGCGAGCAGCGCCTCAGGATCGCGCTCCAGACGGGCAGGCTCGGCTCATGGCAGCTCGACCTCACCACCTTCGAGGTGGAGGCTTCGGACGTTAACAAGGCCAACTTCGGCCTGCCCGAAGACGCCGAGCTGTCCCACAAAGCCGTGCTGTCGGCCATCCACCCCGAGGACCGAGACCGGGTGTTCAAGGCCGTCAATCGCGCCCTCGACGGCGGCGAGGACTACAACGCCGAGTACCGCGTCGTCTGGCCGGACGGGTCCACGCACTGGCTCATCTCGCGCGGCCGGTGCGTCTTCGGCAAGGGGCGTTCGCCCCTCCGCATGGTCGGGGTCACCATGGACATCACCGAGCGGAGGCAGGCCGAGGAGGCCCACGAGGAGCTGCTGCGGCGCCTCGTGGACGCGCAGGAGGACGAGCGGCGTCGCATCTCGCGCGAGCTGCACGACCAGCTCGGCCAGCGCATGACGGCTCTGATGATGGGGCTCAAGACCTTGAGCGCCGACTCGCGCGGCCGTCGCTCCGCCCTCGAATCCCTGCGAAAGCTCCAGGGGCTGGCCGACGAGATGACGCGCGAGCTGCACGCGCTCGCCTGGGGGCTGCGCCCGCCCGCCCTCGACGACCTCGGCCTGCACACGGCGCTCTACAACTACGCAGAGGAGTGGGCCGAGCGCACGCGCGTGACCGTGGATTTTCAGAGCACCGGAATCGAGGGCGGCCGGCGCCTGCCCGTGGAGGTCGAGACGGCCCTCTACCGAATCGCGCAGGAGGCGCTGACCAACCTCTTCAAGCACTCGGGGGCCGACCGGGCGAGCCTCATACTGGAGCGACTCAGCGACCACGTCGTGGTCATGATCGAGGACAACGGCAGGGGCTTCGACGCCGAGGCGGCGCTGCGGCCCTCGGCCCGGGGGGGCAGGCTCGGCCTGCTGGGGATGCGCGAGCGGGCGGCGATGCTCGGCGGCTCGCTCAACATCGAGTCGGCGCCGGGGGCCGGGACGACCGTCCTCGTCCGCGTTCCCCTCGGCCCCGCGGGCGCGACGACAGGAGGCAGACGTGAATAAACTTCGCATCCTCATCGCGGACGACCATCAGGTGGTCCGCGAGGGCCTGAAGACGCTCGTCAACGCGCAGCCCGACATGCGCGTGATCGGCGAGGCCGAGGACGGCCACGCGGCCTGGCAGATGGCGAAAGAGCTGAAGCCGGACGTGGTCGTGATGGACGTGTCGATGCCGGAGATGAACGGTTCCGAAGCCACCGAGCGCATCCACAGGGAGTGCCCTAAGGTTAAAGTGCTGACGCTGACCATCTACGAGGACAAAGGCTACCTGCGCCAGTTGCTCAAGGCCGGGGCCTCCGGCTACGTGCTCAAGCGGACGGTGATGGAAGAGCTGGCGCGCGCCATCCGCGCGGTGGCGAAGGGCGGCTCGTACATCGACCCGACGCTGGCCGGCCATTTCGTAAGCAGCTACATCAGTCAGGGGGGTAAGGCCGGCCGCGCCGGCGCCGACGACCTGAGCGACCGCGAGGAGCAGGTCCTGCGGCTCGTCGCCCTCGGCTACAGCAACAAGGAGATAAGCGCGCAGCTAGACATCAGCGTCAAGACGGTCGAGACCTACAAGGTCCGCCTGATGGGTAAGCTCGACCTGCACAGCCGCGCGGACATCGTGCGCTACGCCCTCAGGCAGGGCTGGCTTCAGGACGACACGACCACCGGCGAGCAGCCGAAGCCGTTGCACTAAGACTGCCCGGGCTTCGGCATCGAGACTTTCGCCCCTCACTCGGCGGAGAGGTGTCAGGGAATTCCCTGACGCGGCCTCCGTTTTTTCCGATGGCGGGCGCAGCAGTTGCGGACATACAACCTTTCCTCCCTCCTTTACAATCCCCGCATCCCCCAACACACGTCGCACCTCGCGCAGCCGCAGCTCAGGCAACGGAAGTCGGAGGCACGAGGCCGAGGCGCAATGTGTGCGGCGGTCTTCGCGCCCGTCCCGGGCGGCGCCAATCCGCAGGACGGCTCACGCCCGTATATCGCGGTAAGCGAGGAAGACAACTGAGAGCGCCGCCGTCTCTCCGCCGCCGCCGTCTCTCCGAATGCGGGGGCGGGACCGGCGGCCCGACACGAAAATACCGCGCGTCGTACGTCCGGAAGCTCGGCGGACTGCGCGGTGCCCCACAGGGACATACAAGGGAAGCAGAGAGGAAGTCACACCAATGAGAAGATTCTTCAGGAGAACGCTGTCCGCCACCGCGCTCGCGGTGCTCGGCCTCGCGCTCGCGGCCGGCCCGGTCATGCTGCCCGTGGCCGAGGCTTCGAGCCACCGCGAGGCGCCGCTGATTTCGGCCGACCCGCTGGCCGACAACACGGACGTTTACGCCTTCGTCAGCCCCGACCGGCCGAACACCGTCACCGTCCTAGCCAATTTCATCCCGCTCGAAGAGCCGGCTTCGGGGCCGAACTTCTTCAAGTTCGACGACAACGTGCTCTACCAGATCAGGTTCGACAACAACGGCGACGGCCGCCTCGACCTCGCGCTGGAGTTCCGCTTCCGCACCGTGGTCGGCAACGGCGACACGTTCCTCTACAACACCAACACCATTGACAACCTCTCGGACCCCGACTGGAACGTCAAGCAGTTCATGGACGTGACGGCGCGCATCCGCCAGGGCGACCCGAACAACCCTTCGTTCACCACCTTCTCGCTCGGCACCAATCTGCCGACGCCGCCCGTCAACATCGGCCCGCGCTCGACGCCGAACTACGAGACCAACCTCGCCGAGCCCTCGATCAGCAACATCCCGACCGGCGCTGGCGACATCCGCGTCTTCGCCGGCCAGCGCGACGAGGCGTTCTACATTGATCTCGGCTCGATCTTCGACTTGCTCGGCCTGCGCCCCTTCAACAACGCGCACGTCGCGCCGCGGCCGGTCTCGAACGGCGTGGACGCCACCGCCGGCTACAACGTCCACACCATCGCCGTCCAGATTCCGACGCAGCTCCTGACCGCCACGGGCGCGCTTCCCACGGGGACGAACGACCCGAACGCGATCATCGGCGTCTATTCCACGGCGAGCCGCCCCTCGACGCGCGTGCTCAACACCAACGGGACGGCGACGCAGACCGGCAACTGCGCCAACGGCCAGGGCCTGCCCGGCGCCGACCCTTCCTGCGTGCAGGTCTCGCGCCTCGCCAACCCGCTCGTCAACGAGCTGTTCATCCCGCGCGGCGTCTCGGAGACCGTCTCCGAGAATGACAAGGACCTCTACAACGCGCAACTGCCGGCGACCGACATCAATCGCGTCAACTTCATCCGCGGCGACACGCGCGACGTGGAGCCGGTGGCGCTCATCAACCTGCTCTACCCGCCGGTGCTCGACGCGCCGACCCGGAACCGCATTGACCTCGTCCGTGTCTACCTGACCGGCGTGCCCGGCCTCAACCGCCCGCCCGTGCAGAATGATCCGGCCGACCCGTCCGCCGGCCCCGGCGCGGTGCCGTCAGACCTGATGCGCCTGAACGTGGCCGTCCCGGCGACTGCCTTCGGCTCGCAGAATCGCCTCGGCGTTATCGGCGGCGACCTGGCCGGCTACCCGAACGGCCGCCGTCCCGCCGACGACACGGTTGACATCACCCTACGCGCGGCCGCCGGCGTCCTGCTGCCGGGCAACGCCTGCGCGAACGGCACGGCGAGCTGCAACCAAGCGCCGAACAACCAGCTCGGCGACGGCGTGACGCAGAACGACCGGCCGCTGCGCACGACGTTCCCGTACCTCGCCACGCCGTGGGACGGCTACAGCAACCCGTTCCACGGGCGCGAGTGCTCAAGCACGCCGGACGCTCCGTGCCCGACGCCCAGCCCGACGCCGAGGCCGTAAGCCTCGGCCGGTCGAAACAGCCGGAATAAACGAGCGTCGCTCATCAAACGACGTTCACAAGGCGGGGGCTACGCGTTCAAACGCGAGCCCCCGCCGAACCTCTTCTCTCAGACAATAAAGATCATGTTGGGGAAATCCTTCGTCTCTGCCCTCTGCGTCGCCGCCTCCGCGTTCGCCGCCGCCTCCTGCTCGTCGAGCGGGGCACGTCCGGTGGCGGATTCGTTACTTCAGCCCGTAGCGGCCGAAGCGGGGCGCGCGACGCCCGCCGACCGGCAGCTTCGCGCCGCGCTCTCTCTCATCGAGCGCCGGCCGTCCGAGGCCGGAGGCTACAACCTGCTCGCCGCCGCCTACATGCAGAAGGCGCGCGAGGCCGAAGACTTCGACTTCAACTTCAAGGCCGAGGAGGCGCTCGCGCGCTCGCTCAAGCTCGTGCCCGACAACTACGACGGGCTGAAGCTGCGCGCCAAAGTCCTGCTCACCCTCCACCGTTTCGAGCAGGCGCTCGAAGTCGCGCGCCGCGCGCAAAGCACCAACCCGCGAGACCACGACAACTACGGCGCGATGACGGACGCGCTCGTGGAGCTGGGCGACTACCCGGCCGCGGTCGAGTCCGCGCAACGCATGGTTGACCTGCGCCCCGACACGGCCTCCTACTCGCGCGTCTCCTACCTCCGCTGGCTGCACGGCGACACGGCGGGCTCAATCGAGATGATGCGGCTCGCGGCCGAGGCCGCCGGCCCGAACGACCCCGAGAAGAAAGCCTGGTGCTACGTCCAGCTCGGCGACGCGCTGCTCAACTCGGGCCGTCGCGCAGAGGCCGAGCGCGAGTTCGACCGTGCCCTCTACGTCTTCCCCGACTACGGCGCGGCCCTCGCGGCGAAGGCCCGCGCCCGCGTCGCGGCCGGCGACCTCGAAGGCGCAATGCAAATATACCTGCGCGAGCACGAGGCCGGGGCGGACGCCGACACGGCGCTCGCCCTCGGCGACCTTTACGCCCGCCTCGGCCGCTCCGAAGAGGCCGCCAAATTCTATTCGGCCTTCGAGACGTTGGAGCCGGAAAACGCGGCGGCGGAAAACGACATGCACCACCTCGTCGCCTACTGGGCCGACCACGACAAGAACCTCGACGAGGCTCTGCGGCTCGCGCGCGAGGAGCGGGCGCGGCGCAATGACATCTACACCTGCGACGCGTTGGCCTGGGCTCTCTACAAGAAGGGCCTGCACGCCGAAGCTAAAGCCGCGATTGACGAGGCCCTGCGTCTGGGCACGCGCGACGCGCGTCTTCACTACCATGCCGGCATGATTGCGCGCGCCCTCGGCGACCGCCGCGCTGCCGCCGAACATCTGCGTCTCGCACTCGAAATCAACCCGGCGTTCGACACCCTGCTCGCCGACGACGCCCGCCGCACACTCGCGTCCATATCCTGAAGGCCGGTGAGCTTCAGACGGGAGCGCGTTGCTGCCCTCACGGTGCGGAAACGTTTTATGGAGAACAGGCGGAAGAGGTACTGCGCGAAGTGTCGGTCGCGGCTCAGGCGTGCGGCCCTGCGGTGCCCTTTGTGCAGACACTACTCGCTTCGGGGGTGGTCATACGCGCCGCTCGCGCTCCTCTGCGCCGTCGCGGTAACCCTGCTCGTCGTGGCCGCCCTTCTGAGGGCCGGCTGGTGATCTGCCGCCGCCCGGCGAAGATTTGAGCGCTTCATCCGACGGCGGACGGAATCAGGAACACTCATGATGGGCCAGGTGCCGACAGGACTAATGCGAGCGGCCGGGGCGTATACGGCGCTCGCGGCGCTGCTTTTCTCGTTCTCCGCCGTCGCCGGGCAGACGGCGGCCGTCGGCCGTGACGAGGGGCGCGTCGTCTCCGGCGTCATCGTCACGCGGCGCGGCGAAACCGTAGCGGGCGCGGTCGTGACGCTGACTGCGCCCGCGGGCGCGCAGGTGTCGCGGGCGACGACGGGCGAGGACGGCGCATTCCGTTTACTCGCGCCGCGCGAGGCGCTGACGCTGCGGGTGGAGGGCGAAAATATCCCCGCGGTCGAGCGCGGGGTCGCTTCCGACGCGCGGGCCGAGGGGCTCCGGATCGTAATTGAATTCGTCGTGCCGCCCGTCCATGAGTCGGTCGTCATCGTGGACTCGTCGCTTCAACCCGGCATCGAGCGGCGCAACGAGGCGGTCTACCGCGGCAGCCTCTTCTCGCGCGACGATCAGATTTTCGACACTCTCGCCGCCGGCATCAACGCCGGCCAGCACGAGGGCGGCGGCAAGTCGCTTGAGGTGCGGCGCTTCGGCTTCAACATGGATCACGGCGGGCTCTTCGGCGGGCTCAAGGTGCTGGTGGACGACGTACAGCAAAACTACGGCACGCAAGGGCACGGGCAGGGGTATCTCGGCCAGCTCAAGAGCCTGACGCCGGAACTGGTAGCCGAGGTGGACATCATCAACGGTCCGTTCAGCGCGCAATACGGCGACTTCTCCGGCCTCGGCGTCGTCCACGTTCGCACGGCCGAGTCGCTGCCCGACGTGCTGACGGCCCGCTTGCAGGCCGGCTCGTTCGACGCTCGCCGCGCCTTTCTCGCCTACAGTCCCGCCCTCGATAACGCTGTCGGCTTCCTGGCCTACGAGTCTTCGCGCACCGACGGCCCCTTCCTCAGCCCTCTGCGCTACCGGCGCGACAATCTGACCGGGAGCTACACGAGAAACTTCGGCGCGCGCTCGGCCCTCGGCTTCAAGCTCAACGGCGGGCGCAACGACTTCTTCTCGTCGGGGCAGATACCTCTGGACGAGGTGGCGGCCGGCCGCCTCGACCGCTTCGGATTCCTCGACCCGGACAACGGCGGGCGCGTCCGCTCGGGCACCGTCGGCGTCTATTACCGCCGCGAGTCGGACGAGGGCGCCGTCTTCAAGATAGACGGATTTCTCACCCGCTCGCTCTTCGACCTCTGGTCGAACTTCACCTTCTTCCTCGCCGACCCGGAGTTCGGCGACGAAATCCAGCAGCACGACTCGCGCCTCCAACAGGGAGCGAACGCGCAGTACGTCCGCCCGCACACGCTGCTCGGCGCGCGGGCACTGCTCGTCGCGGGCGCGAACTTTCAGTCCTTCCAGACGCGCGTCGGCCTCTACCCCTCAATCGGCCGCGACCCGAACCGCGCGCAACTGGCGCGCGCCAACCCGGGCGACTGTCCGGCCGACCGATTGCCGGGAACGGACGACCTTCCCGACCGCTTAAGCACCCCCTGTTTTCTGCTGACCGACGCGCTGGCGCGGGTCGCCAACGCCGGCCTCTACGTCCAGCAGGCCGTGGACCTCTTCGACGGCCGGCTCCACCTCGAAGGCGGACTGCGCTACGACCGCTTCCGCTTCGATGTCGAAGACCTCATCCGGCCGGCCTTCTCGGGCGTGCGCGGCGAGGGCCGTTTGCAGCCGAAGGCCGCGGTCGCCTACACGCCTTCGCGCGGGCTGCCCGTGACGCTGCATTTCAACTACGGCCGCGGCATCAGCAGCCAGGACGCGCGCGGCGTGGCGCGCCGGCCCGAGAGCCCGCGCGTGGCGACGACCGATTTTTACCAGGCCGGCCTCGCCTACAACGCCGCGCGCGTTTCCCTGAGCGCCGACCTCTTCCTGATCGACAACTCGAACCAGCAGGTTTACGTGCCCGACGACGGCACCATCGAGTTCGCCGGCCCCAGCCGCGCCTACGGCTACGAGGCCAAGACTTCCGTCCGCCTCCATCGTCACCTCGCCTTCAACGCCGGTTTGACCCGCGTGATGAACGCCTTCTATCGCGGCACGAGCCCGCGCGAGTACGTCGAGAGCGCGCCGCACCGTGTCGGCAACGCCGGCCTGACGCTCTCCGGCTTTCGCGGCTTCAGCGGGTCGCTCCGTTACCGGCACACGAGCAGCTACCGCCTCGACCCGCTCGACGCAGGCATACGCGCGGCCGGACTCGACGTGGTGGACCTGAGCGTCAACAAGCGGCTGCGGCGCTATCTTGAGTTCAACCTCGCGGTGGACAACCTCTTCAACAAAAGATACTTCGAGACGCAAAACTATTTCGAGTCGCGCCTGCGTCCCGAGGATGAGCCGGCCGAGCGTATCCACGCCACGCCCGGGTTCCCCTTCGGCGTCACGGCCGGCGTGACCTTTCGCTTCGGGGGCAAGTGAGGCCACAGGCTGTGTGCGGCATCAGCGGACTCGTCAGCCATGAGCACCTCGGCCGGGAAGACGACGCGCGCGTCGGCCGGATGAGCCGCGCCCTCTTCCACCGCGGCCCGGACGCGGCGGGCGCCCACTGCGCGCCCCACGCCACACTCGCGGCGAGCCGCCTCGCCATCAACGATCTGGCCGGCGGCGCGCAACCGCTCTACAACGAAGACCGCACGCTGGCGCTCGTCGCCAACGGCGAAATCTACAACCACGCGGCCCTGCGCCGCCGGCTCGAAGGCCGCGGCCACGAGTTCTCGACCCTCAGCGACTGCGAGACGATCCTGCACGCCTACGAAGAGTATGGCCTCGACTGCGTCGAACACCTGCGCGGCATGTTCGCCTTCGCGCTGTGGGACGACTCGCGCCGCCGCCTCGTGCTGGCGCGCGACCGGATGGGCGAGAAGCCGCTCTACCTCTACGAGAGGCCGGGCCGCCTGCTCTTCGCCTCGGAGTTGAAGTCGCTGCTGGCTTCGGGTGAAGTGCCCTTCGAGCTTGACCCCGAGGCCGTCAACCTCTTCTTCCACTATCAGTACGTGCCCGAGCCGCGCACGCCGCTCCGGGGGGTGCGCAAGCTCGACGCCGCCCGCCTGCTCGTCGTCAGCGTCGAGCCGTGGCGAGTCGAGGAGCATTGCTACTGGCGCATGGAGGACGCCCCGCCCGTCGAGGGCGACGCGCCCTCGCTCATCCGCGAGCGGCTGGCGGAGGTGAGCGCCCTCGTAGCACGCGCGGACGTGCCCGTCGGCGTGGCCCTGAGCGGCGGCGTCGATTCCGGGGCGGTCGCCGCGCTCGCGGCGCGCGAGCGGCCCGGCGAGATTCGCGCCTTCAGCGTCGGCTACGAGGGGCGGCCCCGCTCAGACGAAAGGTCCGAGGCGGGCGAGTTGGCCCGCGCCTTCGGAATGCCCTTTCACGAGGTCGAGCTGCGGACCGAAGAGGTCGCAGACTTCTTCCCCGAGCTGAACTACTGGCGCGACGAGCCCATCGCAGACATCTCCGGCCACGGCTACTTCGCCGTGATGCGCAGCGCGCGCGAGCAGGGCGTCGCCGTCATGCTTCAGGGGCAGGGCGGCGACGAGTTGTTCTGGGGATACCCCCTGCTCAGGCAGGCGGCGCGCGAGTCGTCGCAAAAGGAGGCGCTCGGCCGCTCGCCGGTCGCGGCGTCGCTCAGTTACCTCTCGACGGCGGCGCTGCCGGCCCTCGCCGCCGCGGGCCGGCCGGCCCTGGGGCGCGCGGCGGCCGATCTGCGCGCCGGGTGGCGGCTGCTGCGAGAGCACCGCGCGCAGCCCCTCGACCGCATGGTCTTTTACGACCTCTCGCCCGACTTCCGCTCTGCGATAAGCGAGACGCCGGGCCTCTACGCGGCGGAGTTCGCCGAGCGGCTGGAGGGCGGCGGCCCCGCCGAGCTTTTCACCTTCCCGCGCCCGTGGCCGCGCGTGGACGTGGCGCTGACTAGCCTCGTCAGCGCCACCTACCTGCGCGTCAACGGCATCGCGCAGGGCGACCGTCTCGGCATGGCCTCGTCCGTCGAGTTGCGGCTCCCGCTCGTCGACCACAGGTTGGTCGAAACAATTGTCGGGCTCCGCAAAAGTCGGTCGGACGCCGGCCTGCCGGCCAAGACCTGGCTCAAGGAGGCGGTTTCGGACCTCCTGCCCGCCGCGGTCCTCGACCGGCCCAAGCGCGGTTTCGAGCCGCCCGTGCGGCGCTGGCACGAGGCGATCTTCGCCGCGCACGGCAACTCTCTGCGCGACGGCTACCTGACGCAGACCGGCATCCTGAAGCCGGAGGCCGGCGCACATCTAGCCAAAGGGCACTTCCCCGAGAGCGCCACCTGCCCGCTCTCTTTCAAAGCGCTGGTCCTCGAACAATGGTGCCGCCGGATGGCCGGCGCTTGCCCCGCCGCGGAGAAAGGGGCGGCCGGCCGCGGAGCACTCTGACGACGAAGCCGTGATGAAATCCTCGGACGAAAAATTACGCGTCGCCGTCAACGCGCAGCTCGCGCCCGACGGCGGGGCGGGCGGAATCGAGACGGCGCTGCGGGTGCTCGGGTCAGTCGCGTTGCTCGACGACGGGCCGGAGGAGTATGTCTTCGTCAGCCACTGGCGACAGCCCGAATGGTTGCGCCCCTGGGTCGGGGCACGTGCGCAAATCGTGGCGGGGCCGTCCCCGGAGTCGCCCCCGCCGCCTCGCCGGGGTTGGTCTGAGCCGCTGAAAAGGGCATTAGGCCCGCTGCGGCCGGCGGCGGCCCGCCTCGCCGGGGGCCTGCGTTCGTTTACAGTGCTGCCCGCGAGCGGCCCCGCGCCTCGGCCCGGCAACTTCTACGAACGTTTGGGTTGCGACGTGGTCCACTTCCCGTTCCAGCATTTCGAGCCCTGCGCCGTGCCGACGATTTTTAACCCGCACGACCTCCAACACCTGCACTTCCCGGAGTTCTTTCCCGAGCACGAGATAGCGCGGCGCGAGGCGGCTTATAAGGCGGCGTGTCTCGACGCGCACACGGTTGCCGTCGCCTCGGAGTTCGTCAGGCAGGACCTCCTACGGCGGTATGAACTTGAGCCCGACAAAGTGCAGGTCATCCCCTGGGCGCCGCCGCCCGCGCCCGAGACGAGGCCGGCGAGTGTGCGGGAGGTGCGGGAGAAGCACCAATTGCCTGAGGGGCCGTTCGCGCTCTACCCGGCGATGACGTGGGAACACAAAAACCACCGGCGCCTGCTGGAGGCGCTGGCCCTGCTGCGCGACCGCGACGGCCTGAGGATCAACCTGATCTGTACAGGTCAGAAGACGGAGTTCTGGCCCGAGGTCGAACGGCGGCTGGCGGAGTTGCGTCTGGAAAACCAGGCGCGGTTCCTCGGCATGATTCCTTACGAGGATTTGTGCGCCGTCTATCACGCGGCGCAGTTCGTCATCGTCCCGACGCTGTTCGAGGCCGCCAGCGCGCCGCTCTTCGAGGCGTGGCAGGCCGGAGCTCCTGTCGCGTGCGCGGCCGTCACTTCGCTGCCGGAGCAGGCGTCCGGCGCGGCCCTGTTCTTCGACCCACTCTCGGTCGAGGAGATCGCCGCCGCCGCCGCGTGGATGGCGACTGACGGCGCACTGCGCGCGAGACTGCGGCGGCATGGCTTCAGGCGTTTGGAAGACTTCAGTCTTGAACGCACGGCGCGGGCATACCGCGCCGTCTACCGCCGGGCCGCCGGCCGGCCCTTGGGCGAAGAAGATAGAAAATTGCTCGGCCTGAACCGCGCGCCCGAGGCCGTGCCGGCGGAGGCGGCCCGACTATGAGAGAGCGAACCATCCCCGTCTCCGCCCCCGTCTTCGCCGGCAACGAGAAGCGGTACGTGGCCGACTGCATGGAGTCGTCCTGGATTTCGTCGTGCGGCGAGTACGTCGGGCGGTTCGAGTCGGCCTTCGCCGAGTTCTGCGGAGCGCGCCGCGCCCTCTCGTGCTGCAACGGGACGGCCGCCCTGCACCTGGCGCTCGCGGCGCTCGGCGTCGGGCCCGGCGACGAGGTGATAGTGCCGACGCTAACCTTCGTCGCTACGGCCAACGCCGTCACGTACTGCGGCGCGCGACCTGTCTTCGTAGATTCCGACCCCGAGACCTGGGCGCTCGACCCCTCCCTCATCGAAGGGCGAATTACGGAGCGGACGAAGGCCATCATCGCCGTCCACCTCTACGGGCACCCGGCCGACATGGACGCCGTCTCGGCAATCGCGCGCCGGCACAACCTCTTCGTCGTCGAAGACGCCGCCGAGGCCCACGGGGCCGAGTACAAGGGGCGCCGGGTCGGCGCGCTGGCCGACATCTCGTGCTTCAGTTTCTACGGCAACAAGATCATCGCAACCGGCGAGGGGGGCATGGTCGCAACGGACGACGCCGTGCTGGCGAGCCGCGTGGCGCAGCTCCGCGGGCAGGGGTATGACCCCACCCGCCGCTACTGGTTCCCCGTCGTCGGCTACAACTACCGGATGATGAACCTGCCGGCGGCCATCGGGCTGGCACAGTTGGAGCGCGCGGACTGGCACCTCGGCCGGCGGCGCGAGGTCGCCGCTTGGTACGAGGCGCGGCTCGGCGGAGTGCCCGGCCTCAGTTGGCAGGGCGAACAGGGGTGGGCCAGGCACGCCCGCTGGCTCTTTACCGTCACGCTCTCCGACGCCTCGCACGTCGGCCGCGACGAGGTCATGTCACGACTAGAGCAGCGCGGCGTCGAAACGCGCCCGGTCTTCTACCCGATGCACGTCCTGCCGCCCTACCGTGACGGCTCGGGGGGCGGCGCTTACCCCGTGGCGGAAGGGCTGGCGCGCCGCGGCCTCAGTCTCCCGACCTGGGCCGGCCTCGGGCGTGAAGACATTGATTACGTATGCGACGCCCTGCTCGAATCCTTGCAGGAGGACGGCCCGCCGCCGCACTCGGACGGACGCGGCTTTGGTGATTTTCACGCGGAACATCCTGACGCGCTACTCAAAGAGCTATGAGCAAGAGAACAATTAAGCCCATCTTCTTCGGCACACTTTTAATCGCCTCCGTCGCGTGTTCCGGGCCGCCGCCGGGCGGCGACAGCGGCAAAGGCACGGCGGAAGCCCCGGCACGCGTAACGACGGGCGCGGAGCCCGGCCCGACGGCGCTACCCGCAACGGCGGGCGGCGCCGCCCCGACGGCCGGCGCCGCCAATTCCCCCGCGACGGCCGCGACGCCGGGAACCGGCAACGCGCCCACGGCCAGGATGCCCGAGCCCAAAGTCGGCTCGGGCGGCAACGACATGTTTCTCTTCACGAAAGTGCGGGCCGCGGTCGCCGGGGCCGGCGAGTTGCAGGGTGCGGGCATCGTCCTGAACGTGAGCGACGGCGTCGTCATCCTGTCGGGCTCCGTGCCGGACGAAACGCAAAAGGCGAAGGCGGCCGAGTTGGCGCGCGGCGTCGAAGGGGTCAAAGGCGTCAGGAACGAGTTACGCGTCGCCAAAGGCGGCGGGGCCCGCTGACGCGTTAAAGAAGCCGGCCGCCGATCCGCCCGGGCGCCCGGACAAACAAGGGGAGATTACTCGAATGACATCCGTATCAAGGCGCCTTCGCCCTCTCATCGTATCGGCCGCGGCCTTCGTTTGCTTGGCCGCGAATGGCGCGGCGGCTCAGGGCGCCGGGGGCCAGCAACCAAGGTCCACCGCGGACGCCTGGAAGCAGGCGCTCCCACAGCACGAGGAGCCGGACCCCTCCGCCGCCGTCACGAACGACATCAGAAGGGGCTCGCCTGAAGAGAGGCGCGAGGAGATCGAGAAAAGGCTAAGCGAGCTGGAGCAGCACTGGATGGGCGCCATCAGGGCGGGCGACGCCGATTCGCTCCGGCGGATACTCGCCGCCGACTTCGCCCACGCCGGGGGCGACGGCGAGGGTGATTCCCTCATCCTCGGAAAAGCCGAGTACGTCGCGCATACCCTCCGCGAGCCGAAGCTCGGCTCGCACGCCATCGACCGACTCAGGGTGCGCGTCTACGAGGACACGGCGGTCGTCAGCGGGCTCTACAGGCAGGGCGAGCCGGCGGCGCCCGGGACGGCCGCCGGCGACTTCGTTTTCACCGACGTTTGGGTGAAGAAGGCCGGCGTCTGGCGTGCCGTCAGTAGGCACCTCAGCCGCGTGCCCGACGGCCCGGCGGCGAAGGATTGACAACACCACAGCGGAGCGTAGATTGATGCCGAGCCCTGGCGCGTTAAACCTGCCCGCCCCCCCGCCCGGAAGGACCGGGTGGCCCTGGACGGCCGGGCCTTACGCGCCCGGACCGGGTTCGCTCGACGGCGCGCGCTGGCCCCGCATCAGCGTGGTCACGCCCTCTCTGAATCAGGGTAGGTTCCTCGAACAGACCATCAGGTCGGTGCTACTACAGGGTTACCCCGATGTCGAATACATCGTCATAGACGGCGGGAGCACGGACGAGAGCGTCGAGGTCATCCGCCGCTACGAGGACCGCCTGGCTTACTGGGTGAGCGAGCCCGACCGCGGCCAGAGCCACGCCATTAACAAGGGGTTCGCAATAGCGACGGGCCAGATCATGTGCTGGCTCAACAGCGACGACTTCCTCATGCCCGGCGCGCTCAGGACAGTCGCCGAATCGCTGGCGGGCGGCGGCGCCTTCGCCGTCGTCGGCCACGCGCTGAAGGTGTACGCGGACGGCAGGCCCCCTCACCTGCTCGAAGGCAGGTTCGAGGGGCTGCCGCGGCTCTTGCGGTTCTGGAAAGGCTACACCATGCACCAGCCCTCAATATTCTGGCGCAGGGAAGTGTTCGAGAAGGTGGGTTTTCTGGACGAGTCGCAGCACTACATCATGGACTACGACTACTGGGTGCGGATCGCCCGTCACTTCGACTTTGCGAACGTGGACCGGGTTCTGGCCTGCGCCACGTACCACGAGGGGGCCAAGACGGGAGACGGCTACGAATCCTACCACCGGGAGTTAGAGCGCAACGCCCCGCGTTTCTGGGGTTCGCCCATGAAAGTCCCTTTCTGGCGTTTGCAGTCGTCGCTGATGGCGCACCTCGTCCTCAGATCGCTGGCCGGGGCGTTTCGGCCGCTGGCCTCCCGCGGCGTGTTGCAATCCGGGCGCCCACTCAGGCGGGTGGGGGCGTTTCTCAAGAGGAGGAAAAGTCTTGGCTGAACAAAGGCACGCCGCGCGGGTTTCAGTCATCGTGCCGGTCTACAACGGCGGGCGGGCGGTTTGTGAAACTGTGCGGTGCCTGCTGCGGCAGACGCTCCGGCCCGCCCAAATCATCGTGGTTGACGACGGCTCGACCGACGACACGCTCGCCCTTCTCAAGGGTTTCGGCAACGAGATACTCCTGCTGTCTCAGCGAAACGGGGGGCCGTCGTCGGCGAGGAATCACGGCCTGCGCTTCGCCGACGCAGACTTTATCGCCTTCACCGACAGCGACTGTTTACCGCAACCCGGCTGGCTTTCCGAGCTGATCGGGGGGTTCAGCGGGCCCGACGTGGGCGGGGTCGGCGGGTGCGTGAGGCGCGCCGATAACTGTCTCTTCAGCGAGTACGCCGACATCTACGGCGTGCTCGCGCCCGAGGTTAATGCCGACGGCGAGATCATGTATTTCCCGACCGCCAACGTCTGCTTCCGCGCTGACGTTCTGCTCGAAGCCGGTGCCTTCGATGAGAATTTCAGGAAGCCGGGCGCCGAGGACGTGGACGTTTGCATTCGCGTCCGCGACCTGGGCTACAAACTCAGGTATTCCGAAAGCGCCGTCGTCCTCCACCACCATAAGAACAGCCTGCGCGCCCTCCTGAGAACCATGACGAACTACGGGGAGGGGCACTACATCCTCTGCGCGAAGCGTCCCGAGATCAACGGCATCGCCCGGCCCTTCCAAGCCCTGGTCAGGAGTTCCTTCGCCGTGCGCTCGATGGTCAGAAGATGCTTCAGTTACCGGCCCGCTTACGGCCTGAAGAAATCCGCACTCTTCTCCTTCTTAGACCACTACAAATACTCGGCCTACATTTGGGGTTACATCAGGGGCGAAAGAATCGTCCGCCGCAGACAGGGGCTCGTGCGGTCAGCCTCCACCGGGTCCGCGCGGCCTCTGGGCGAAGAGGGCGACGGGGTGAAGCTGTAGTAAGAATGGGTAGAAGCGTTATGCGCGTCCTGGTTAGGGCGGGGCCGGGCGTCTGCGCCCACGACCCTTTGAACGTCGGCCAGTCCCGCGGAGTTCACCATGCGGGACTGGCCGAAGAGGTCTCGCGGGCAGTGAATGTCGAAGTCAGGGTGCGCTACTGCCCGCTGCCGCAGGACGGCCCCAGGCGGCGACGGCCGGGACATCACGCGGGCGCGAGAATTACTCGGCCGGCGGCCGGCCGTGCACTCGCGCGGGGGTCTGAAGCGGACGGTGACCTACTTCGCGGGACGGGCAGGCGGGTTTCAGAAGCGGAAAGCCCGAGACGCTAAGACGGGCTGTGTTACAAAAACTGATCCGAGGCACACCGAGGTCGTAGGCGGCCCTTCGGCTTCGAGGCGACACCGAAGAGGCCCGCGACGAACTTTGCCTGCCCTGATGAATCTCTTCCGCCTCCCCTCCTGACCTAGCCCTTCCTCATCATATGTAAAGCTTCGATGCCTTCCAACGTTCGTTCTGCTGTGTGGAAGGCGCCGGGGCATTCACACGCTCGCCACCTCCTCCTGACCGCCCGACGATCCTGCTCGATGATGTTATTCGGGTACTTCACGCGCCTGAGCCTACAGCCCTGCCGTCAGCTTCACACCAACTGTAGACCGTAACGGGGGGGGGCGTGGCGGGCCGGGTCCGACGGCCCGGTTTTGCCCGCGAGGGGAGATACATTAACCTGTGTCAGTCCGAACATCATGCGAAAAGGAAGAGGCAGAATCTCTTTAGCCCCGGAGAACAGACGAGAGTGGGTGTGGGTCAGAGACTGAAAAAAGGCCGGGTCCAAACGCCCGAAGCGTTCGCTAAGATGTTGGGACGCCTGAACCCGGACCCGCAGGTCGCCGTGGCCGAGTATGACGCGACGCGTCGTTCGGGGGCGACGGCCTGCTCCTCAACGTCAACTACCTGAGCAACCTGGTCCAGAAGGAACTGGACGCTTCGGCCGAAAGGGTCTTCACAGAAAGTGCGGTTTCTCCGGCCCGCGCTCACGCCACTGCCAAATAGACGGAGCGAATTCAGATCAGGAAAAGGACAAAATCAGTATGCGCATCTTAGTGACGGGCGGGGCGGGGTTTATCGGCTCGCACCTGTGCGAGCGGCTGCTCGATGGGGGGCACGAGGTGGTCTGCCTCGACAACTTCTTCACCGGCCGGCGCGAGAACCTCTTTCACCTGATGGACTCGAAGCGCTTCGAATTGGTTCGCCACGACGTGATCGAGCCGATCCTGCTCGAAGTGGACCAGGTTTACAATCTGGCCTGCCCGGCCTCTCCCGTCCACTACCAGTACAATCCGGTCAAGACCGTCAAGACCAACGTCTTAGGCACGCTCAACATGCTGGGGCTCGCCAAGCGCGTCAGGGCTCGCATCCTCCAGGCTTCGACCTCGGAGGTCTACGGCGACCCTGAGGTCCACCCGCAACGGGAGGACTACTGGGGCCACGTCAACCCGGTCGGCCCGCGCTCGTGCTACGACGAGGGCAAGCGGCTGGCCGAGACTTTGATGATGGACTATCACCGGCAGAACAGGGTTGATACCAGAATCATTCGTATTTTCAACACCTACGGCCCCCGCATGATTGAACAGGACGGGAGGGTGGTTTCGAACTTCATCGTCCAGGCGCTCAAGGGGGAAGAGTTGACCATCTACGGCGACGGCAGCCAGACGCGCTCTTTCTGCTACGTGGACGATCTCGTCGAGGGGATGATCAGGCTGATGAACGTCGAGGAGGGGGCGCATCCAGAGTTCAGCGTCCACGACCCGGTCAACGTGGGCAATCCGGGCGAGTTCACCATGCGGGAGCTGGCCGAGGAGGTCGGCCGGGCGGCCGGCGTCGAGGTCAAGCTCCGCCACTGTCCGTTGCCGCAGGACGACCCCAGACAGCGCCGGCCCGACATCTCGCGGGCGCGGGAGTTGCTCGGATGGGAGCCGGCCATTCCCTTGCGCGAAGGACTCAGGCACACAATCGCCTACTTCGCTGAGAGGATAGCCACGCCTGAGGCCGCCCCGCCATATCGTGACCTCTTCCGCGCTTCGAAGCCAGTTATCAACTAAACCCCCACTCATTCAGGAGTAGTTCCATTACACATCGCAGTCATCGGGACGGGCTACGTCGGACTCGCCGCGGGAACATGTTTCGCTGAATTCGGCGTAAACGTGACCTGCTTCGATATCGATTCGGGGAAGATGGATCGCTTGAACGAATGACGAATCCCCATCTGCGAACCCGGCCTCGACGCTCTGGTGCAGAGGAACACGCAGGCGGGCCGTCTGCGCTTCACCGCCGATCTCGGGCGGGCCGTCGAGGAAGCGCTCGTCATCTTTCTCGCCGTCGGCACCCCGGCCAGAGAGGGCGGTTCGGCCGACCTCAGCTTCA
The DNA here is from genome assembly GCA_035645715.1 of Pyrinomonadaceae bacterium. Lineage (GTDB taxonomy): Bacteria > Acidobacteriota > Blastocatellia > Pyrinomonadales > Pyrinomonadaceae > QHXN01. The sequence continues at coordinate 13,125 of DASQMB010000003.1, read as the reverse complement.
TCGAGGAGGCGGCGCGCTCGGCCGCCCGCCACATGAACGGCTACAAGGTGGTGGTCTCCAAATCCACGGTCGCGGTCGGCACCGGCGAGCGGCTGCGGCGACTGATTCGTGAGAGCCTGACCGTGCCGCACAACTTCGGCATCGTCTCTAACCCGGACTCATCACGCGAACGAGACCGGCGCCCGCTCCGCGGTAATCCTAAAGCGGGACATACTGGAGGGCTGACTCGTTCCCCAGCCGGTCAACGGCCGCGACGGCGATCCTCCTGATACTTCTTCCCGACGACAGCGAGATCGACTTCTGCGCCGCGGGCAGAATTGAGTAACTCCACCCCGACGCGTCCTCGACGTAGACGACGAACCGGAAGGCCCTCGGCGCGCCTCGCTCACTCCAGGCGGCGCGGACCAGGTCTGCGCCGCGCGTGACCCTGACCCTCGGCGGGAGCGGTCTCCTCGCCCGTATCCACGGGGAGGTCGGGACGAGCGCGTCCCGGGCGTAGGCTTCCCGGCGGAGCGAACTCTGGATGCCGCCCAAATCGTTTAGCAGCGACTTGAAGCTGAAATGGATGGCGCCGAGCGTCTGCGGCGCGAGCCTCGTCAGCTTGATCTGGCTGACGATCTCGCCGGCGGTGAAGTTCTCGTTCGAGCCGATCCGGTAGGGCGCGATTCCCACCCAGACGTGCCGCCCCAGAATGTTCTGCGACTTCCACCAGTCCAGCAGAACGGGGAAAGACTGGTTCCTCCGCGCCGTCTCCCAGTAGAGCTGCGGCGCGAGGTAATCAATCGTCCCGTCCCGCAGCCACTTCCTCGCGTCGGCGTACAACTCCTCGTAGGCGTTCAGGCCCGTGATCCCCTTTTCCGGGAGGGGCTGCCAGATGCCGAAGGGCGAAACGCCGTAGAGGATGCCCGGCTTGATCCGCCTGATCTCACGCCCGACCGCTTCGATGAAAGCTGTGACGTTGCTGCGCCGCCAGTCGTCGCGCGCCAGCTTCCCGCCGAGGTTCTGATACTTCCGCCAGTTGGCGTCGTCAGGGAACTCCACCTTTGCGCCGCCGGCGTCCCGCTCCGGGTACGGGTAGAAGTAATCATCGAAGTGGACCCCGTCCACGTCGTATCTTCTCACCACGTCGGCGACCACGCCGAGGCTGTAGCGCTGCACTTCAGGGTCGCTCGGATCGAGCCACAGGTACTTGCCGTAGGGTCTGACCAAATCGGGGCGCCGCTTCGAGACGTGCCCCCGCGAGACGGTTTTGGCCGCGGGGTGCAGGGCGCGGTAGGGGTTAAACCAGACGTGCACAAGTATGCCGCGCCGGTGCGCCTCGGCGACCAGGAATTCGAGCGGGTCAAACGGTTGCGGCCGGCCCATCTCCCCGGTCAGAAACTCCGACCAGGGCTCGATGTTTGACTTGTAGAGCGCGTCGCACTGCGGGCGAACCTGGAAAACAACGGCGTTCAGTCTTAAGGATTCGGCGAGTTCCAGGTTTCGCAGTAGTTCCGCCTTCTGCTGCTCGACCGAAAGCGTCTTCCGGGTCGGGAAGTCGATGTTATCTACCGTCGCAATCCAGACGGCGCGAAACTCCCGCTCAGCCCTCGGCATGATCTGGCCCGGTGGTGAGACGGCCGGCGTGGACGAGGCCGGAACGACCATGAAAAGCAGAGCCATCAGCGGCGCAACCATCCTCCATCCGATCTGCGCTAGGGTCTTCATCGAAGGTTCCTTTTAGTCAGCCCGCCCCCTCCCGCCTCCCCGCAGCCTCTTCCCCCTCATTCGATTTTGCGCCCGCGGCAGACGGGCCGTTCGAGCCATGTGGGGCCGAAGGCTATGAAGAGGTTTTTCCAGTCATCGTCCATGAACCGCACGGGGTTCCAGGCGGCTTTGAAGTAGATGGCTAAGACGGGGTACAGTCTGCGACGAGCGCACGCTCGGATGCAAATGCAACGGCCCCCGGCCGCAGTTTAAGCTGCTTAGGCGAAAATGAGCGTACTTCTTGCGGAAGCAAGGGAAAGGGGTGTTCCGTCTCCGGGCGGCCCGGCGCCCGCTCCGAGCCGTGCGGTTTTTGACGGGCGGCGGGCTGGCCCACAGGGGCGGGGCACACCGCTGACGGAAAGCGCCCCGATGACGGGGTTGAGTCGAATCACGCGGAGCCCCCGCGCTGGTCGCATCAATTCTCCGAGAGCAAGAGGTTGAAGCCTGCATACACTTCGCCGCTTTCGCCTACGTCGGAGAGTCGGTCGCGGAGCCGGCCCGTTACTACGAGAACGACCTCTTGCAGGCCGTCTCTCTGCTGGACGCGCCCGTCGAGGGGGCTGTGGCACGAAGCGCACCTCCTTCCGGGACGATAGGTTGAGGTATAGGAATGAAGGCCCTCTTCATAGCCGGCGGGGCCGGCACTCGCCTGTGGCCTCTCTCTCGCAACGAGCGGCCCAAACAGTTCCACGCGCTCGCCGGAGAGAGTTCGCTGCTCGCGCAGTCAATCGAGCGCGTGCGACCACTCGTCCGCGCCGAAGACACGTGGGTCGTCACGGCCGCCCGGCACGTCGAGATGACGGCCGCTCACGCCGCCGACGTTCCCCCCGGCCAGATAATCGGAGAGCCCTTCCCCATCGGCACCAATCTGGCGGTGGGGCTGGGCGCTTTGCACATAGCCCGGCAGGACCCGGAGGCCACGCTCTTTGTCGGTTGGGCCGACTCGTTCGTGGGCAACGAAGAGGAGTACCTGCGCGCCCTCAGGCTCGCCGAAGATGTAGCCCGCGCCTCCTCAGGCGTCATCCTCGGCGTGCGGCCCCATTTCCCGGCCACGGGCTACGGTTACATCCGCGCGGGCTCAGGGCTCACGGGGCACGACGGCGCCTTCCACATCGACGGCTTCGAGGAGAAGCCCACGGCCGAGCGGGCCGAAGAGTTTCTGGCCGAAGGCGGTTACTACTGGAACCCCGGGATGAGCGTCTGGGTCGTCTCGCGCCTGTTGGAGCAGATTCGCCTCCACAAGCCCGAGCACTACGACGCCCTCACGAAGATAGACTCCGTCATCGGCACACCGCACGAGCGCGAGGCGACGGCCGAGGCGCTCAGGGGTCTGGACCCGGAGCCGATTGACACGGCCGTCTTCGAGAGGGCCGAAGGACTCGCGGTCGTACCCGCGGACCTGCGCTGGAGCGATGTCGGCTCTTGGGACGCCGTCTACGAGCTCTCAGCCCCCGAGCCGGGGGCGAACGCCTCCTCGGGCGAGGTCGTGGCAGTCGACACCTCCGGGTGTTTAATCCACGGCTCCGACCGGCTGATAGCGACCCTCGGGGTGAGCGACCTCATCATCATCGACGCCGGCGACTGTCTGCTCGTCGCCCACAAGGGCCAGGCCGCGCGCCTTAAGGAACTGCACACGGCGGTCGTCCGCGCAAACCGCGGCGACCTGACTTGAGAGTCATCGCTCCCTTTGCATCCCGCCCCGCCCGCCGCCCGCAGCCCCGAACGGCCCGCAGCCCGGGCCGGCTCCTGGTTCTCCTCGCCGGGCGCGCCCTCGTCGGTAATACCCACCTTCCCTAGAAAGCGCGACAATATAGTTAGCTCACCCATTATTTCTCGCGTACCGTAAAGACAGCTTTCAACTCCACAGAAGAACCTTTCTGTGGAGTTGGCTATCTGCTACCGCATCTGGCTCTTAGTGAGTAAAAGGCGGGTGCGCCCCCGAAATATAGTCAACCTGTCAAAAGAAGTAGGGCCGGACAGGTTCTCATGCCCTCCGCCGCCTTCTTATTTCCTTCCCGGCGGGTCTTGGCAGGCTATTTGCTCTAAGGCAAGTGAGCATGGTTTTACAGTACGGAAAGGGTGCGACGACGTGTGTGCATAGTCGTGCTCTAGTAAGACACACTAACTGAGTAGCTGACTAGAAGGAGAAATAGCATGGCAGAAACGACAGGTGCTTCAACCGGACGCGGCAGGATGGTGACCGGGCTCTTCAGGGACAGGGAGAGCGCCGAGCGCGCCTACGGCTCGCTGAGCGGCCGCGGCTACGGCAACGACGATTTCAACATCATGATGTCGGACGAAACGCGCAACAGGCACTTCGCCGACGACAAGAATGACCGGGGCGATGACGACCTCGGCACGAAGGCCTGGGAGGGCGCTGGCAAAGGAGCGACCATCGGCGGGCTGACCGGCGGGACGCTGGCCGCCATCGCCGCCATCGGCACGACCGTGGCGCTGCCCGGCCTCGGGCTTCTCGTGGCGGGGCCTATCGCGGCCGCGCTCGCGGGCGCCGGCGCGGGGGCGGCGACGGGCGGCCTGATCGGCGGACTGGTCGGCTCCGGCATCCCAGAGGATCGCGCCAAGGAGTATGACCGCGGGGTCCGCGAGGGCGGCATCGTGATGGGCGTCAACGCCCGCTCAGATGAGGACGCCGAATACTTCGAGAGCGAGTGGCGCAACAGCCGCGGCGAGCACGTCTACCGGTAAGAGGCTTTCAGCTAATGACCGATTCCGTGGGGGGACAAAGAGGATGAGACGGTTAGCAACTCTACTGGCGACGGCGGCCCTGGGGGGCGCCCTCGCCGCCTGTGGCGGGGACGACTCCGGGTCGCGCTCGAACGCCAACAACACCAACGCGGCGCGGGCGAACGCCAACGGGAACAACGCCAACGGCTTCGCGCGCGAGGGCGTGGTGGACACGAACGCGAACGTCCCGGCCAACGCCAACTCGCGCTCGGCGCCGTCGAACACGGCCGTGGTAGTCAACAACAACGAGAACGAGAATACCAGCGGCGTGAGGAGCACGAACGGCAACCGGGGCGGCAACAACCGCAACCAGTAACGAGGCAGTTGCCGGGGGTTGCCGCCAGCGCCGGGGCGGTAGACTGAACACTCCCGTGAGGGAGTCAGCGCAGAAAGAGGGGCCGGAGCGCACGACGTGCGACGGCCCCTCTTTCAATTTTCAGCTTCTGGCGCGGCCCGTAGAGAAGCGCCTCCGAGAGTTTTAGAGTGCGGGACAAAAGAACTCATCTGACTCGCTCACTGCCCCACCGTTTACACAGTTCCATTATTTGATTCTGTTCTAAGGGGATGCGCCGAAGTCCACAAAATAACTCCTCTGTTGAATGGGGAAGATTGACCGCCTCGGGTGGGCGGGCGGCTCTACCTGCCGAGCGCGCCGTCGTGGGCGCAGCGGGGGCACAGCATCCCTCCGGCAGACACACTTCGCTGTTCGATCACCTTCCGCAACTTGCGCGAAGGCTGAGCGCATCACGTTTTTGGGGTGTAACCCTTCGCTGCGTTAGCCCGTGCGCCATAGGTGATACTGCCGGCGGCACCCGCCGGCAGTCGTTCGCGCATCCGCGCCTTGAGGAGCGCAAGCTCCCCGGACGCCATCGCCGCAAGTTGTGGGCCGACGCTCGGCCCCCCGAGGACGGTCGCCCAGTAATCGTCGAAATCGGAGAACGCCCGTCGCACGGTGATCTCCCGCGTTTCGACCGACTCCAAACCTGCACTCATCCATAAATCCTGCATCACGTCTATCCGAGACGCCGCGGGGCTGGGCGGCGTCGGCACCGAGACGCCCAGCCCGCGCATCTCCTCCTGCAACGCCTCGTAAGGAAAACCGCCGCCTTCCATGTCCCACGCGTAGGCGGTGACGGCGCCGCCCGGGCGGACCACTCGCGCCATCTCGGCGACGCCCCCGGCGGGGTCTGGGACGAAGAAGATCACCAGCGGCATGACGGCCGCGTCGAACGAGGCGTCGGGGAAGGGCAGTGCCATCGCGTCGCCCCGGAGGAACCGTGCGACGCGCGCCGCGGGTCTTGCGCGTGCGAAGGCGAGCTGCCCCTCGGACGGGTCTACCCCGTGTACCGAGGCCGGCGCACACCGCTCGACGAGCATCTCGGTGAAGGCGCCGTTGCCGCAACCCACGTCGAGCCAGCGCAGACCTGGTTTCGGGGCGAGCCAGTCGAGGAAGGTCTCACCCGCGAGCCGGCTCCACTCACCCATGTAGCGCTCGTAGGCGGCCCCGTCATTGAAGCGTATCCGGTCAGTCACAATCAGCGTTCTCCCACAGTCAGACTACCTCCGAAAAGTCGTGGCGTATCGCGGCTTCGCGGCCGGGCGCATGCCGTTGTTACGTCGCTCACTTTAAGGATAGCAACTCGCCCTGCTTGAAGCGCATTTCTATCCTCCCCGTATTGGCGAAATCCCTCAGAGGGTCGCCTGCCAGTACTAAAAAACTGGCCTCGTATCCATCCTTCAGGCGCCCTATTCTGCGACCGGGGAAAATAGTTTCGGCGGTCGTTTCGCACCACGTCTTCAGCAGCGTAAGGTTGTCGAAGACCTTCAGCGAAGCCAGGAATCTGGCTTCGGGCGCGGATGTCTCTCGGTAAGAGTCGCTCCCGATGGCGATGCGGACGGAGTGTTTACTCAGCAGCCGGAGATTCCTCACGAATAAGGCTTGCGCTGCGCGCCGTGCGGGATTCTCCTCTCCCAACTGGCGAAATCCGCCCAAAGTCGTCACGACGAAAGTCCCCTTCCGGGCGGCCAGCTTCGCATCCGCCTCGGCGATCTCATAAACCGCGGGATCGGGGAACTCGTTATTAGCGTCACCCCGGAAGCCGGGCATGTGGTTGATCTCGTCAACCCCGGCTGCGAGCGCGTTGTGAAAGTCTGCCGCGGATTCGACGTGCGCCGAGACGCGCAGCCCTGCCGAGTGAGCCTTACTAACTATCCCGGGCAGGAGCGCCGGGTTAAGCCCCCTCCGCCCGAAAAACGATTCGTCGCCTTTACGCTTCGCATACTCTTCTGAGTAGAGGAGGTAGGTTTTGATGAAGTCGGGCTTTCCCGCCAGGACGGCGCCCCACTTGCGCTCCAGGTCGGTCTCGCTATCGATCTCGTAATAAAATGCGCCCTCGGCATCCGCCTCGGTGAAAATCTCGCGTGAGATGTTGCGCCGGACGAGGCCGGCCGGGTGCCCTCCGGCAGAAGTCAGCCCGCCGTTGGCGAAAACGACATCGACGCTCGTCGGGATGTTTACTTTACCGGCCAGGGCCGTCCTGCTGCGGGGGAGGTTGTTCGGGTTTTTAACGTAGAAGATGCCGTCTTCCAGGTATGTGCGAATTACTTTCTCCGGCCTGGCGCCTTCGACGTTGTGGTTATGAGCTTCGCCGAAGGGTGGGACCACGTAGCCCCCCTTCAAATCAATCACGGAATCAACGCGAGCCGGTTTTTTAGAGGTTAGTGTCCCGCCGGCCGAGTAGAAGATGCGGACGGTAAACTTCCTGCCGTCGAACCACCGCCCGTTTAAAAACTGGAAGTTGCGTTGCGGTGCCGCAATGTTCGGCTGCGCGGCCGACGCGCCCGACGGCATCGCTAAACATAACAGGATGACCATTAACTTCCTCATAAAATCATTCTCCTACGGTTGAAGATAAACCTCCCCACAAAAGACGAAAAAACTGACTGGATGTTAACCCCACTTCGGGAGGCGAATGATGAGATAAATGGGGACGAACTCTCCGTCGCGGCAGCGTGGGGCTACGCCCCCGACCAGTTCGTCAACGGCTCAAGGTTCACGCCCTTTACGCCGGACTGACGAACGGGCAGTACGTTGACGCCTTGAGCCAGAACGCCGGCGGCGCATTGGCGCAGGCGGAGCGAGACGCGCTGGTGAACCAGTTCAACGGCAACTTCGTCGAGGCCGAGATGGTGCGGGCATTCATCGAGTCCATCGAGTACGGCGGACGGTTCGGGCAGTAGCGCCGCCGCGGACTGAGAGAGCAGGGCCGCGGCAGCAGATAAAGCTGCCGCGGCCAGGCGGCAGGGAAGGGCACAAGGGTGCACCGCCGGGCACGGACGTTCCCGAGCGAACGGATGTTTCCGGCGGAAGGAGGGAGGCCGTCGAGTGGCTGCTGCTCAAGTGAGGCGCGCGTCGCCGTCGTCGGGAACTGTCATCAGTTAGGCCACTACCCAGCTACAACTTCTCTCTTTAAGAACCGCCGCCGAGCCTGATGTTGAACTGCTCGGGGAACGGGCCGCCTTGAAAATTGATTTTACCTTCGTCGCCGGGGAGTAGTTGAACGCCGGGGCGAAGGAGTACGCGCTTGACCGCTTCGGGAATCATGACCATGCCGACATATTTCCCGAGACAGATGTGGTCGCCGTAGCCGAAGTGCATCGTGTGATAGGGCGGCCGGTCGGTGCGGAAGGTGTCGGCGTCAGGTATTTCGGTCGCGTCGAACATGGCCGAGGCCGTGCAGGCGAAGACGGTGGTCCTGGCGGGGATGCGCTGCTCCCGGTCCGTGCCGGCCGCGAGCGTGTAGTCTGACTCGCAGTAGCGGAACAGCAGAGGGTTGATGGGGTTGAAGCGCAGGGCCTCCCAGACGTAAGCGTCGAAGAGTTGATCGTCGTCGTCTCGGGCCGCCTGCAACGCATTTTTGAACACGTCGGGGCGCAACAAAATCTGTTCTACCGACTGCACGATGGCCTGCGAGGTGGTTTCGACCGTCCCTATCAAAAGAGCCATCATGTTGGCGATGATTCTTTGGTCGTCGAAAGGAACCTCTGCCGGGAAATGCGTCCGGAGCAGACGGGCGAAGACATCGTTCTCTTGATTGTGGGAGACGGGGGCGGGCGACGGCCGCGGCAGGTCCGCACGTTTTCCGCGGAACAACTCTTCGAGGAGCCGTCGAAGTCTGGCTAAGAAGGTTTCCGGCTCCTCCGGCTGTTGACCCTGTCCGGACACCCCGTTCGACCGCGGCGGCCTCTTCTTCGACAGAAGGTCTTCGAGGTAGACGGTCATCTCCTTGCCCGACTGGACGGAGGCGGCCTGAATGTCGGGGTTGTTGCCGAGGTTCTTGAACATGTTCGTCTGCGCGGTCTTAGACCACCTGAACATCGTCTGCACGTCCGGGCCGGGAAAGCCGAAATACTCGCCGCACAGTTGAACGGGCACGAGCCGCGCCAGTTGATTGACGAGCTCTATCCTGCCGCCCGCGGCGTGGCGGTCGAGCGCTTCGTCGGCAAGGCGTCCGACCATCCTTCTGACGGCGGGCAATTCCTCCGGTTGAAGCATGGCTTTCATGATGGACTTTTCACGCCAGTTGTAGGGCGTGTTGTCGCGCGCGAGCATGATGGGGCCGGCGACCGGGTCCATCTTCGGCGCGTAGAGCCGGACGCTGAACACCTCGTTGCGCGAAAGAATTTCCTGAACGTCCTTGAAGCGCGTGACGAGGGTGAAGGCGGGCGTGGGGAAAATCGGCCTGTGTTCCCGAAGCTCCTTGAAGAAAGGTTGCCATTCCTCACGCAGCCAACGAGAGGCTAGGGAGACCTTCTGCTGCGGCTGGTCTGCCGGAACACTGTCGTACTGTTCGAGATATGACATGAGTCGTTCCTTCCAACTTTCGGGCGTGACTGAGCGGCCAGGGAGAGGCTGAGACGCCCGCCCCCGTGTGCAGGTTTCGGCGGGCTTCGTGTGAGGTACACGCGCCCCGGCGGCGGTCGCAGGCGAGGGCGATGCGCGGACGGTCCCCGCGTCCGCGCATCAAGCTTTTGATATCGGACTACTTCGTCTTCAAAAACTCGATGATGGCCCAGCGCTCCGCGTCGGTCAGGAGCGGGCCGATGACGCCGCGCCCGCGCGGGCCGTCGCGGAACTCGTGCCCGGCGTTGGAGTTTCCCGCGACGCTCGTGCGGAACTCGAAGCCGCCGGGGAAGCGTTCGGACTTGAAGCCGAGGACGCGCGGGTCGAACTCCAGGTTGCCGACGTAAAAGAGCGTGTCGCGCTGCGCGGCCGGGAGAAGCAGTTGGTAGAGGTTGGGGACGGAGTTGTTGTGCAGGAAGGGCGCGGTGGCCCAGATGCCGTCCATGTTGCGCGCGCGGTATGCGAGCGGCGCGCGGATGAGATTCGGGCGGAAGCCGTCCATCTCGGCCCGCCGCTCGGGCGGGATGCCTAGCTCGTCGTACTTCCGTTTGATGACCGCGCTGGAAACCGCTTGAAGGGCGGCCGCGGCCGTGACGCGCGGCGCGAGCCCGCCGAGCCCGCCCGTGCTCACCATGCGCTCGTTGAAGTTCTCTGCGTCCCTCCTGTCGGTTCCGATTACGTCGAGCGGGATCATCTTGACGCGCGTGAGCCGGATGCCGGACGAGTTCGGGGGAGTCTGCTCGTTCTCGTGACAGCCGGCGCAGTGTTTAGTGTAGAGCACCTCGCCGCGCGCTGCCTTCTCACGGTCTACCGGCCCGAGTACCGCCTCCGGCCAGCGCGGCGGCTGAAGCCGCTGCAACTTCATCTCGATGTTGTGCAGATTCTCGACGTTGACCGCACTGCTGAAGAGTTCCCCCGCGTCGCCTCGCAGTGTGACGGGCGCGTTGACGCCGAGTGCTTCGCTCACGTTGCGGGCCATCGGCTGCTGTATCGAGCCGTTCCACTGCACCCAGTCTAAGAAGGGCGTTCCCCACAAATGCGGGAAGGCTACGGGGGCGTTCGCCACGGCGAGATTGGCGTTGTTGCCCATCGCGTCGCCGAGCACGAGGTTGCCGCCGCGGCCGAGCGCGTCCAGCCGGCCGAAGCCCTCTTCGGTGGGATAGAGGTGTCTCAGCTCGCCTTTCAAAATCTTGGAGAACGTCGTTTCGAGCGCCTTCGCCACCGCCAGCCTGAGCCGAGCACGCTCGGCCAGACTGTCCCTCTCGCCCAGGACTTTTTTGGAGAACCGTCTGAACTTGCGAACGGTAACCTCGGTCTGCGCCAGGGCCCCGAACATCTCCTTGAAATACCCGTTCAGGTTGTGCATTGCCGGGCCGCCGTCTATGCGAATCTTGGCGCCGCCGAAGTTGAGCTGCCCCGTGTGGCAGGCCGCGCAGGTGACGCCGACGTACTCCGTCCCGTCCGCGGCGACCTCCTTGACCAGCCCGACCGGCAGGCGGTCGGGGTTGTTGACCGTGTTAGGGTCCGGTATCAGCCGGTAGCGCTCGGCCGTGTCGTCGGAGAGGAACGGCGGCTGAGGCGAGAGCCCCTTGCGCTCAAGTGCGAGGAACCACGCGTAAGGGATGACGCGCGTCCCCTGCGTGGTGTGATAGAACATCTGCCGGTCACCCTCGCTCCACCCCTGTTCGAGGAAAGTGACCCCGCCTTGCGCGGCGGCGGTCGTGGGGGCCGGCGGCGGCGCGGCCGACCCCGCCTCTCCCGGCAGTGAGCCGGCAAGCACGGCGACGAAGATCACGAACAGCGCGATCACGGCGATCTTGGCGTTAATCATTATTCCGACTCCTAGCAGTGTGTGACGGGACGGCGTAAAGCCGGAGAGGCGCGGCCCTGTCGTCAGGTGAAACGAAATTAACGTGCGGACGTGCGGCTCGGCGGGGCGGCCGCGTGACAGTCTCGGTAAGCCGAAAGTGTGAGTCGGCGAGGAACAGTCTGCCCGTTGGCCGGAAAGCCGGGGTCGAACGTGCGCACGATATGCCCGAATCGGATGAATGTCAATAGCCGTTTGTGCCGACCGCCGGGAGACGGAACCAACATGGTATCCCCCTTGCGGAGGCTCCTCGTCTTCGGCCCGTCGGGACTCCTGGCCGTGCGGGACCGGGTCAAGGAATGATTGAAGCGGTAAGCTAAAAAGGCTGGACACGTCAACGGGAGTGACCGATTCTTCATGCGCCAACCGGAAGAGCAGGTAATCCCGCCGATGTGTCCTCTCAGATACTACCCGGTGCCGCGCCACAGAAGAGACCACATTTACCTGCTGCCGCACTACCAGTACGCGGCCGGAGAGGTGGTCTCGGCTGGCACTACGGTTTCATACGCACGGGAGCGCACGCGCTGTTATACGAAGCTCTTCGCCGAAGGTCATCCTCTCTCACCTTGTGGGCTGCGAGGTGAAGTTCCGCTCGTCGCGTCCCCAGAGCGACAACGGGCGCGAATTCGTCGGCAACTGGCGGGCGAAGGCCGACGGCGAATTCACGAAGGCGGTCGAGGCGGTCAGAGGTTTACGCCACGCGAGGTGTCTGCCGCGGGCGCACACCTGTCAGTCGGACGTGGAGACGGCGAACCGCCTGATTGAGGATGAGTTCTACGAGGTCGAACGGCTCACTTCAAGAGCGGACTTCCTTGCTAAGGCCGGGGCCTACGACCTGTGGCTCAACGTCGGCAGACGCAACAGCGGGAAGGAAGGCAGGACGCCGTGGGAGTTGATCCAAGAAAGGGAGGCGGAGGAGGCACCGGCGATCTGCGCGCTGCCGCCGGTCTATATCGACGAGTTGTTCAAGAGGAAGCTGGATTCAAAACTGCCGTGGGGGTACGGTGTTATTCCGCATCCCTGTGTAAAAGCAGTGACGAGTGACAAGTGAAGCAGCAGTTTTTAGTCTCCGGTTTTTAGTTTTTAGCGGGCCGTGGGCGGTAAGAAGTTTCGCCCGTGCTCCGAAAGCTAAAAACTAAAAACTACCAACTAAAAACTGCCTCCCACTCGCCACTCGCCACTGCCCTATTAGCTTTGCATCGAGGCGAGGAAGTCGGCGTTGGTCTTGGTCTTGCTGAGCCGCTCCAGGACGACCTCCATCTGCTCGACGGGCGAGAGCGGGTTGAGGACGCGGCGCATGACCCAGACGCGGGCCAGGTCTTCCTTCGAGATGAGCAGCTCTTCCTTGCGCGTGCCCGACCGCTGGAGGTCGATGGCCGGGAAGAGGCGCTTGTCCGAGAGGCGCCGGTCGAGGTGGATTTCAGAGTTGCCGGTGCCCTTGAACTCCTCGAAGATAACGTCGTCCATGCGCGAGCCGGTGTCAATCAGCGCCGTGGCGATGATGGTCAGCGAGCCGCCCTCCTCGATGTTGCGGGCCGCTCCGAAGAACTTCTTCGGGGGGTACAGCGCGCCGGCGTCGATGCCGCCCGACAGGATGCGCCCGCTGGCCGGCGCCGCGAGGTTGTAGGCGCGCGACAGGCGGGTGATGCCGTCGAGGATGACGACGACGTCCTCGCCCTGCTCGACGAGCCGCTTGGCCTTCTCGATCGCCAGCTCGGCGACGTGCGTGTGCTCGTCGCTCGGCCGGTCGAACGTCGAGGAGATGACCTCGCCCTTGACCGTGCGGCGGATGTCGGTGACCTCCTCGGGCCGCTCGTCCACGAGCAGCACGATGAGGTAGACGTCCGGGTGGTTGCGGCTGATG
>DASQMB010000002.1:0-54605 GCA_035645715.1 Pyrinomonadaceae bacterium | reverse complement strand
ACTTCTCCGCCGTCAGCCCCGGCCGCCTCAGGTACCCGCGCGCAAGCTGCACGCCCCCGATGTGGAGCTCGCCGGCCACGCCCACCGGGGCCGGGCGCAGGCCCCGGTCGAGGACGTGGAGCTGCGTGTTCGCCACCGCCCTCCCGATGGGCACGGGGCGGGTCTCGCCGCCGCGCCGGCAGGCCCAGAAGGAAACGTCCACGGCGGCCTCGGTCGGCCCGTAGAGGTTGTGCAGCTCGGCCCACGGCAGGCGGCCGTGGAAGCGCCGCTGGAGGTCGCGCGGCAGGGCCTCGCCGCTACAGAAGACGCGGCGCAGCCCGCGGCACTCCTCGGCCCCCGGCTCCTCGACGAAGTGCCGGAGCATGGAGGGGACGAAGTGGATGGTGGTGACGCCCTCGCCCCGGATGAGGTCGGCGAGGTACCGCGGGTCGCGGTGCCCTCCCGGCTCGGCCATCACCAGCCTCGCCCCCGTCATCAGCGGCCAGAAGAACTCCCACACCGACACGTCGAAGCTGAACGGGGTCTTCTGCATGACCGCGTCTTCGGGGCCGAGTCGGTACTCGTCCTGCATCCAGAGCAGGCGGTTGACGACCGCCCCGTGCGTGTTCATCGCCCCCTTCGGCCTCCCCGTCGACCCCGACGTGTAGATGACGTAAGCGAGGTTGTCCGCGGCGGCCTCGGCGCCGGCCCCCGCCCCCTCGACGTGCGGCAACTCCTCCTCGCCGTCGCCGAGACAGACGACCCGCGGCGCCCCCTCGGGCAGAGAGTCGAGCAGGCGGCGCTGCGCCAGGACGACGGGCGGGCGGGCGTCTTCGAGCATGTGGCCCAGGCGCTCGGCCGGGTACTCTGGGTCGAGCGGGAGGTAAGCGCCGCCCGCCTTCAGGACCGCCAAGAGGGCGACGACCATCTCGGCCGAGCGCTCCATGAGCACGCCGACGAGCACGTCGGGGCCGACGCCGAGCGCGCGCAGGCGGGCGGCCAGCCGGTCGGCAAGAGCTCCGAGTTGGGCGTAGGTCAGCCGCTCGTCGCCGGCGACGAGGGCGACGGCGTCGGGGGTGCGGGCGGCCGCGGCCTCGAAGAGGTCGTGGAGGCGGAGGCCGCCGGGGTAGGGGGCGGCCGTCTCGTTCCACTCGAAGAGGAGCCGGCGGCGCTCCCCCGGCCTCAGCATCTCCAGGTCGGAGAGGCGGCGGTCCGGGTCGGCCGCGACGCCTTCGAGCAGCGTAAGGAAGTGGTCGAGCATCCGGCGGACGGCCTCGGCCTCTAGCTGCGCCCCGTCGTAGACGGCCCGGATGAGCGCCTGCTCGCCGAGTTTCAACGCGACGGTGAGGCGGCCGTCAGGCGACGCGCCGCGGCCTACTGATTGGACCGGGGTGGCGGTGAGGCCGGCGCACGCCGCCGCGCGGCCGTCAGTCTCGAAGGCGACGACGCTGTCGAAGATGCTCCGGCCCTCGGGCGCGCCGGCCCAGCGCCGGATGCGCTCCAGGGGCGCGAACGCCTCGCCCGCGGCGGCGCGCTGCTGCTCAAGGCTCTTCAACCAGCCCGCGAGCGGGGCGCCCGGCTCGACCCGGACCCGCAGCGGGAGCGTGTCGGCCAGCATCCCGACCACGGACTCGGCCCCGGCCAGGCCCGGCGCGCGCCCTTCGACCTCTTCGCCGAAGAGGACTTGGCCGGCGTCGCAGTAGCGGCTCAGCAGGACCGCCCACGCGCCCGCGTAGACCGTCTCAGGCGAGAGCCCGTGCGAGCGGGCCAGCCGCGCGAGGGCGCCGGCCGTCTCGGGCGGCAGCGCCACAAGCTCCTCCGCGCGCCCGGCCTCGCCGTCGGCACGCTCGGGCGCGAGTAGCGGGGCGCCCGCTTCGAGCCCGTCGAGCGCGCGGCGCCAGTAGTCCTCGGCCCGAGAGAAGTCCTGGCGGCGCCCCCAGACGACGAAGCGGCTGAAGGGGACGGGCGGCGCATCCTTCCTTTCGACGCCCGCCAAGAGGGCTTCGTAGAGCGCGAGGACTTCGTCGAAGACGAGCGCGACTGAGCGGCGGTCGAAGAGGATGCCCGGGTGTGACCAGACGAGGTATTGCGCGGCGGCGGCGGTGCGCAGCAGCGACAGGCGTACGAGCGGCGCGTCGGACAGGTCGAACACGGTCTCGCGCTCGCGCGCGAGGCGGCCGGCGACGCGCGCGCGACTCTCTCCCGCCCCGAGCCCGCGCCAGTCCTCGACGGCCAGCGTGAGGCTGACCCTCACGCGCACGACCTGCAAAGGCTCTTCGAGGTTCTGCCAGGCGAAGGAGGTGCGCAGCGCCGCGTGGCGCTCGGCCGCCAGCCGCCAGGCGCGCTCGTAGGTCTCGACCTCCAGCGGCCCCTCTATGGCCCAGGCCGCGACCTCCGCGTAGGGCGACGGCGAGGCGCCCGAGACGGACGCGTCGAGGACGGCGCGCTGGCGCGGGGTCAGCGGGTAGATGTCTTCAACGTTCTTCGTCTTCACGTTTGCGACCTCGCGCCGCCCCGGCCCGCGAGCGGTCACCGGCCTTCGCGGCTCCGAGCAGGCTCGCCTCGCTCATCGCTCCCCCTCGCAAGAACTCGCGCGGCGCGGCCCCTTATCTGAAGACGGGCGGGCGCGTCTTATCGGCTCGGCGAGACTTAGATGAGAGCCGGCACAGGGTGGAAGTGTCCGGGCGGAGCGGAGGAGTCTCCGGCCGGGCGACGGAGTTTATGCCCGGCGCGGGGCTTGGCGTTTCCGCGTAGAACGGCGCGGGCTTACGGGCGGGGGAACGGGGCCGGCGAGCCCCGCAGTGTTTCTCGATTCATTCTTGCCGAAGCGCGACCAGCGGATCAACTTTCGTCGCCCGCCGCGCCGGGAAGTAGCACGCCAGCAACGCCACGCCGCACAGCAGCGCCGAAACGCTCACGAAAGTTAAAGCGTCGGTCGCGCTGATCCCGAAGAGCAGGCTCTGTATGAACCGGCTCAAGGCGTAGGCCGCGATCAGCCCGGCGGCCACACCCGCCAGCGCCAACCGCATCCCCTGCGAGATGACCAGCTTCAACACGTCGCCGGCGTGCGCCCCGAGGGCCATGCGGACGCCGATCTCGTGCGTCCGCCGCCCGACCGTGTAGTTCACGACACCGTACAGGCCGATGGCGGTGATGATCAGGGCGAGGGCCGCGAAGACGACCATCAGCAGCATGAGGAAACGCTTGTCGGCGACGCTGTAGGCCAGCAGCGATTCGACCGTCCGCACCTTCCACACCGGCTGGTCCCTGTCCACCTTCCATATGGCCTCGCGCACGGGCTGGGAGAGGCTCATGGGCTCGACCTTCGTGCGCACGACGACGGTGGCGAACGTGCCCGGGGACTGGCTGTAGGCGCCGTAGATTTGCGGGCGCTGCTCTTCGGTCAGCCAGTCGTGCTTGGCGTCGCCCACGACGCCGATGACCGTGCCGGGCGTGTCGTCGCCGACGAATTTTATCTGCTTGCCGACGGGCTCCTCGCCCGGCCAGAAGCGTCGGGCCATGGTCTGGTTGACGATGATGACGAAAGGGGTGTCCAGCCGGTCGCCGTCGTTGAAGAGGCGGCCCTGAACAAGCGGGATGCCCATGGTGGCGAAATAGTCGGGCGTCGCCGTGTTGAGCTGAACCTGCGGCTCCTGGCCCCTGGGCGGCGTCTCGCCGCTGGGCGGGATGACGCGCACCGAGGCGCTGTTGCCGGTCAAGGGCAGCCCCCTGACGAGCGCGGCCGACTGCACGCCGGGCAGGGCCCTCAGCTGCTCGACGACCTGACGGTGGAACTCCCACTGGGCCGGGGGTTCGGCGTACTTGTTGCGCGGCAGGCGGTATTCGAGCGTCAGCAGGTTGTCGGTCTTGAAGCCGGGGTCTACCTGAATCAGCCTGTAAAAACTCTTGATGAAGAGCGCCCCCCCGACCAGCAACACGAGGGCGAGCGCTATCTGCACGACGACGAAAACGCTGCGCGCACGGAGCGCGCCCGCGCCGTCGCCGACGGAACGCCCGCCCTCCTTCAGTGTCGTGTGCAGGTCGAGGCGCGACATCTGCCACGCCGGGACGAGGCCGAACAGGAGCCCCGTCAACACGGACACGCCGAGCGTGAACAGCAACACCGACGCGTCGAGCCGCACCTCGCCCCGCGGCAGCACGTCCGGGTTGACCGCCAGCAGCAGGTTCGTCCCCCACCAGGCGAGCAACAGGCCGATGCCGCCGCCCAACAAAGCGAGCAGCGTCGTTTCGGTGAGCAACTGCCGCGCGAGTCGCCCCCGGCTCGCGCCCAGCGCCGACCGCAGGGCGAACTCCTTCTGCCGCGCCGTGCCGCGCGCCAGCGCTAAATTAGCGAGGTTGGAACAGGCGATCAGCAGAATGCAGCCGACCGCCGCGAACAGGGCGAGGAGGATGGGGCGAATGTTCCTCACCGTCATCTCCTCCAGCAACTCCACCTTCACGCCGCGCCCGGCGCTCTCGTCCGGGTACCCCTGCGCCATCCGCGCGGCGACGGTGTCGGCTTCGACCTGCGCCCGTGCCGCCGTCACGCCCGGCTTGAGGTGACCCATGCCCCAGAGGAACCGCGTGTCGCGCCGCGCCGCGGCGTAGCCGGGGAACTGCTGCACCGTCATCCAGAGCTCGACCTCGTCATCCTGCGGATGCCGGAAAGAGCCGGGGACGACGCCGACGACGCTGTACGGCTCGCCGTTGAGGATGACTTTCCGGTCGGCCAGCCGCGGGTCCGAGTCCAGGCGGCGGCGCCAGAACCCCTCGTTGACGACCACGACGCGCTCGGCCCCCGGCTGGTCTTCGCCGCGCGCGAACGTCCGCCCGGCGACGGGCAAGAGGTTGAACACCTCGAAGAAATTGGCCGTCACGAACGCGCCGCGCACCCGCTCCGGCTCGGCGCCGCCGGTCAGGTTAATGCTCTGCGACTGCATCGCGGCGAAGTCTTCGAGCGTCGTGAGCTGCGCCGCGAGGTCCTGCACCTCGGCGGGGGAGAGCACCCCGGGCCCGCCGCCCTGGTTCGCGCCGGCGAGGCTCGTGCCGGAAAGGAACACGAAGCGGTCCGAGTTGTGGTACGGCATGCCCTTGAGCAGCACGGCGTTGACCACCGAGAAGATGGCGGTGTTGGCGCCGACTCCGGCCGCGAGCGTGAGCACTGCGATGACGGTGATGACCGGGGTTTTAATCATCATCCGTACGCCGTACCGGATGTCTTGCAGTAAGTTTCCCAACATCCCGCCTCCCTTCACCTCGCGTGCCGCATCCTTGACGCGGTCCAGGCTGCCGAAGCGCCGCCGCGCTTCCCGCATGGCCCCCTCCGGCGTCATGCCGCTCCTGACGTTATCCCGCGCCCGCATCATGAGGTGGAACCGCAGCTCCGCGTCCATCTCCTCTTCAACCTGCTCCCTGCGCAGCAGGCCGTTGAGCCGCAGCCGTGCGTACCTCAGCCAATACATCCCACCCACCTCGTCAGGCGTTTCGCATCACTTTGAAAACGGCCTCCGCCAGTCTGCCCCAGTTCTCCTCTTCGACCTGGAGCTGCTTCCGCCCTGCCCTGGTGAGCTTGTAGAACTTGGCCCGCAGGTTGTTCTCCGAGACGCCCCACACGGAGGTGACCCACCCCTGGCGCTCGATGCGGTAGAGCGCGGGGTAGAGCGAGCCTTCTTCCACCCTCAGCACGTCGTCGGACATCTGGACGATCCGCTGGCCGATCCCGTACCCGTGTAGCGGCCCCACCAGGAGCGCCTTCAGGATGAGCATGTCGAGCGTGCCTTGCAGCAGCTTGGTGTCGGGCGTGGGCATGAGTGACTTCCCGGAGTACCTGGATGGTTAAGGCTGTCCGGCGAATCATGCGGGGCCCTACCTAGATTGTCAAGGTACACTTACTGGGCGCGGGGGACGCGGCCCCTCTTGTTCGGCGACGGGAGGGTTTAGCCGTGTCAACGCGCCGGGTGCCCGCGCGGGCACCCGGCGCGTTAGAAAGTGAAGGTCTTGTTGACGAGGGTGGCGTCGGAGTACTGGAAGGGGGCGGGGATCGTGTCCGCGGGCCGCGGCCTGTAGGTGAAGCCGTCGAGTTGGGGCAGCCCGTACGTCCTGTCCACGACCGTCAGGCTGAGCGGCCTGCCCGTCCTGGTCTCAAGATTCAGCTCGAAGCCTTCGGCGGGCAGGCCCCAGTACTGCACCGACCACGGGCTCTGCGGGCCGGACGGCAGCGCCTTCATGTCTACCACCCTGCCGCCCACCCACGCCCTGACGACCTCGACCTCCGGGCCGAGGTAGACGGCCACGCTCGGCGCCCGTCGCGCGGAGGTGACGCGCAGGCGCGTCGAACGGATGTCGCCTCTCGTCTCGTCCTGGGCGACGGCGACGCTCGGGGCCGGCAGGGGCGCGGGGGGCGCGGCCGCCTTCATGTAAGGGAAGCGTGACGGGACGAACTGCTCGATTGCGCCGACTTCGGTCTGCCCCGTGAAGAATTGGGAGGTCCACGCGTCGGCCGTGCGGTCGGGGCTGACCCAGAGCGCACGGCCCGTGTCGCCGCTCAGAGCGTAGAAGGCGCTGTTTAATTTCGGGTGCTCGCGGTCGAAGCGGGCCGTCAGGCTCGCGGTCAGCATCAGCCCCAGCCCGACCGAGGCCGCCAGCGCCGGCACCAGCCAGCGGCCCGAAGCGGTGACGACGGCGAGCTGCGTGGCGAGCAGCCCGAGCGTGAGCGCGGTCAGCGCGAGGATCACCCAGACGAGGCCCATCGAGAAGGCTGCGTAGAGCAGGTAGAGCGTCGGGGCGAGCAGGAGGATCGCGGGCACCGCGCACAGGAGTAGCACCGCGCACTGTACCGGCGAGGACGGGCTCAACCCCCTCCGCGCGAAGACGTAGGCCAGGCCGAAGAGGCTGAAGAGCAGCGGCCACGCGAACAGATAGCTCGCGCCCGGCATCAGCAGGCTCGTCGCCCACGTCAGCAGGAGCCACCACAGCGAAGCCCCCGCGGCGAGATTCGTCACGCTCGTCCAGCGCCGCAGCAGGACGTGGAGCGCCGCCGCGAGCGCGACCGCCAGCAGGGCGAAGGCCGCGGCGTAATAGTGAGTCTTGTAGTTGATGCCGCCCGGCAGCCACCCGCCGTGCAGGGCGCGCACGGCCCACCAGAGCGCGACGCCGAGCAGCGCCGAGAGCGCCGCCGTCAAGAGCGTCGCGAAGAAGCCGAAGAGCGTACCCTTGATCGTCAACTGCCGCCGCTTCAGCCCGAGCGCGTAGACGCCGAGGAGCAGCAGCGTCGTGACGGCTGCGAGCGGGATGACCAGCGTGCGCGGGTAGTAGATCAGCGCCGACCCGAGCGCGTTGAAGTAGACGCTGCGGTCGGGCGAAGGCGGTAGCGGCTCGCCGTTCCCGAAGTGGCGGGCCAGCGCCAGCGCGTACGAGCCGTGATGCTGGACGCTGCGCTCGTCGACGTTCTCCGGGCTGTCGAGCGCGGTGTGGTAGTGCGTCAGCCCTTCGATGAAGGCGAAGTTCAAACCCGCGTACCCGGCCCGCTTGAACAGGCTGAAGTCGGTGTCGTTCGGCAGCCGCCTGTAAACCTCATCCGAGAGCGAGGTGGCGAACGGGTGCGGCGCCGACCGGGCGAACTCTTTAATTAACGCGCCGTCGCCCGGCCCGCCCGTCTCGAACATCATGACGGGGCCGCGGTTGCCGCGCGCCTCGAAGTTAAAGACGAGTCCGACCTCGTTCGCCCACGGGTGCTCGTCGAGGAAGGCGCGGGCGCCGAGCAGCCCCAACTCCTCCCCGTCCGTCAGCAGCACAATGATGTCGCCCCGGAGCGGCCCGCCCGCCTTGAGCGCCCGCACCGTTTCGAGCAGCGCGGCGACGCCCGAGCCGTCGTCAGCCGCGCCCACGGCGCCCGCCACCGAGTCGTAGTGCGCCATCAGCAACGTCGGCCGGCCGCCTTGCGCCGCCGCGCCCCCCATCCTCCCGACGACGTTCTCGACCGTGGCCGCGCGCACGGGGTAGCCGCGCGCCATGACCACCTCCGTCTTCTGCACCTCCGTCCGGAGCCCCTGTTCAGACAGCGCCTGCACTAAGTAGTCGCGCACGCGCGCGTGCTCGGCCGAGCCGAGGGGCCGCGGCTTCTGCGCGATGGCCCGCAGGTGCGTCATCGCCCGCGCCGAAGAGAACTCGGTAGCCGGCGCGTCGGGGCCGACCGCGTCCGGCGGCTTCAGTTGCCACAAGGAGACCAGGGTGAGGAGCACGAGAAGGGCGAACATCATCGGGCCCATAATCGCCGGCGACCGCGATGCGGTCGCCGGCGTCGGGGGTCCGCCCTGCGCAGGGATTTCCATGTGTCAAATAACCTCCGGGGCATTTCGGCGGGCCGCCTCGCGGCCCGCACGCCCCCGCGGCGGGCCGGAAGGCGGCCGTGAGTCCACGCGTCGGGGACGAAGAACAGGCGTCTTACGATTGGGGTCGGGAAAGGGCGGAAGGGCTTTTGCGGGTTGCGCGTTCGACTGCCGCCGGCCGCGCCGCGGCGGTGTGCGCTTACACCGCCGCGGCCGGCTCCGACAGTGTTACTCCTTGAATTGATCCAGGGCGGCGCGCGCGTAGACCCGCACCTGCCGGTCGCGGTCGTTGAGGGCGGCGGTTAACGGCCCGACGGCGCGCCGATCACGCATCTGCCCGAGCGAGGCCGCCGCGTACATCCGCACCTGCGCCGACTCGTCGGAGAGGGCGGCGATCAGAGGCTCGACGGCGAGAAGGCTTTGCACCTGCCCGAGCGAGGCCGCCGCGTACGCGCGCACCCGCGGCTCACCCTCCTTGAGCGCGGCGATCAACGGGGCGACGACGCGCGGGTCGCGGAACCGCCCGAGCGAGGCCGCGGCGTACCAGCGCACCTGCGCGTTCTTCTCACTCTGGAGCGCGGCGATCAGAGGCTCAACCGCCCGCCCCCCCCCCAGTTCGCCGAGCCCGATGGCGGCGAAGGCGCGCACCTGCCAGGCCTCGTCGCTGAGCGCCTTGACGAGCGGGTCGGCGGCGCGCTCGTCCCTGATCTCGGCCAGGGCCCAGGCGGCGTTCTTCCTCACTTGCGGTCGCCCGTCGGCGAGCGCCTCGACGAGCGGCTCGACGGCGGGCTTGCCGATGGCGATGAGGGCCTGCGCCGCCGCCTCGCCCGGCGAAGGCTTCCGCAGCCCCTCGAACTCGCCGCCCGACGAAGGCTCTATGCCGCGGTAACAGACCAGTTCGGGACTCACCGCCGATTCGTCGGCGAGGAGTCGGACGAGGGGCGGGACGGCCGACGCGGCCCCCGCCGCCATGCCCGCGAGCGCGCACGCGGCCGCCGCGCGGCGCGACGCGTCCGCCGAAGACAACTCCCTGATCTTCCCTGCCACGTCGGGCCGGGGCGCCGACCCGGCATCCTGCGCCCCGTCCGCGGCCCGGCACTGCGCGCCGACGCCCGGCACCAACGCCATCGTCACCATCAGGACCAATGCTCTACCGTTCATGAAAGTTACCTCCTGTCCGCTGTCTGTCGAGAGTGGGAGGGGGCCGGATAAGTCCTGCCCGCCTCAACACCCTTCGGCGCGCGCCTCCGCGGCATCACTTCGCGCGTCGTACTTCGTTTGCGCCGCCGCGCGGCGGGCGCGCGTTTCAAGCTCGCCGACGCGCGCGGCGGTGTTCGCGGGGCAGGCGCGGCCGCCCCCCCCATTTTAAATCCGCCGGCGCGCTTGTAGATTGATTTCTTCATCGTCCGGGGCCGGGTTCGCGGGCGGGACAAAGGCGGCTCAGAAAATCTCTTTGTGGCCGTTGAGAATTTCCGACCCCAGCCCGCGGCGGCGGCACTCCTCGACCAGCTTGTTCGACTCGACAATCGGGTGCGACTCGGGCGTGTACTGGATGGAGGTCAGGTATGTGAGCCACGGTTCGAGCCCCATCGCGTAGACGAAGACCTGCTTCGGGTTGAGGCGGTCGACGATGTTGATGGCCTTTTCGTAGTCGGAGCCGTCGAGACGGCGCGACTGATCCTGCTTGCGCTGCAACGGCTTGGTCATGAACGGCCCGTAGAGCCAGGAGAGCGGCCCGCCGTCGCACTCCATCCCGATGAAGAGCAGGTCCACGTCGCCGACGAGTTGGTGGACGTGCTCGTAGAGCTTCGGCTCGATGTTGTTCGAGTCGGCGGCGAACATGGCGGACTTGTCGCCGACGCGGACGAGCGGCGCGAGCTTGGTGCGGACGTTGAGGTCGGCGTGCTCGCCGAGGAAGGGCAGCCCCGTGATCGAGCCGCCCGGGAACTCGATGGTCTCCATCTCGTCCAGCTCGCGCACGTCCTTGAAGCCGATGTTGCGGAGGACGAGTTGGAGCGAAGGGTCGGCCAGCCCGCCGCCGTTGTTCTTCGGCACGACGACGGTCTTGACGCGGTGACGCAACTGCAGCAGCGTCTCGAACATGCAATGGTCCTGGTGGTTGTGCGTGAGCACGACGAAGTCGATCACGTCCGGCAGGTCGTCGTAGCTGTAGCGGAAGATGTCCGAGGGGTAGCGGTAGCTGAGCACCGGGTCGGAGAGGACGCTGACCTCTCTGGACTCGACGAGCACGCAGGCGTGGCCGAAGTAGCGGACGCGGACGCCGTCGCCGGAGTAGCGCTCGGGCCTGCGCGGCTCCTCCTCGGTGAAGAAGGTCGAGAAGAGCGGGTCGTCCTCCTCCCGCACGCCCAGGAGCTCGGAGATGTGGCCGTATGGCCGCGGCTCGAACTTCATCCTGAACAGCTCGTCGAGCGCCTCGGAGGCGAAGGGCACGGGCAGGTGCAGCCGCCCTTCGCCTCCGAGGTTGGGGTTGCTCAGCGTGAAGGGGCGCTCGTCCTGTTCGATGAGCGAGAGCGAGACGCTCTGCGCGGCCGGGTTGTAATAGCGGCTGCGGTAGAGCAGCCCCTCGATGAAGCGGACGGACGGGTGGTTGTTCAGGTCGTAGACCAGCTCGACGTAACCGCGCAGCGCCTCGGGCGTCCGCGCGTAGAAGTTGAGGAGCGAGGAGCCGTCGGCCTCGTTGGCGAGCACGCCGTTCAGGGCCTGCACCGCCGCGGCGAACTCCAGCATGTGGGCCTGCTCCTTCGCCGTCTTCTCCAGCAGCGCCCTCACCTGCGGCACCTTGCCCGCGTCGAAGTTGATGAAGGGGCCGCCCCGCATCATCGGGTTCTTCAGCGCCGAGATGTGAATCTGCGGGGCCGAGACGAACGACTGCAAAATCTTGAGGTGCGAGTTGGCGATGTACATCGCCGCGGTAGCGGGCGCCACGAGATACGCCCACGCGTACCACTGGTTGATCAGTGGCTCTGCCATCACGTTCTGTCTGAGATAAACTTCTTTGCCGTTCATACTCCTCCTCCGCCGCGGGGGGTGTCCGCGCCCGCCCCTTCGAGGAGGCGCCCCAACTCTGCGGCAAGCGCGGCGACGCCGGGCTGGGTCAGGACCGTGTAGTGATCGCCGGGCACAGCGCGGACGGCGAAGGGGCCTTCGAGCAGCCGGCCCCATTCCGCCGACGGGTCGTCGCCGTTCGATTGCCAGCCCCCGCTGCCCATCCCGGACGTGAAGAGTGCGGCGCCGCCGCCGTAGGGCTGCGGCGCGTACTCGCCCCCGGCGCGGACGTTCGCGGTGAAGACGCGGAGCAGCCGCTGCACTTGTTCACCGCCCGCGTCCCCCGGAAAGATTTTTGCGCTGATGGCGAGCCGCACGATGTGCTCCAACTGTTCGTCGCCGCTCAGCCCTCGTAACTCGTCGTAAGACACCTGAAAGCTCGCGCCGTGAAGGCCGCGCAGGTCGGAGAGGAACGAAAACAACGTTCGCGCCGAAGCGTCTTCGCCGTCCGCGCGCGCCGCGTCTGGCCGCGGCGGCCTGCTGTCTATCAAGACGAGCAGCGCGACGCGCTCTCCCTTCTTCCGCAACTGCTGCGCCATCTCGAACGCCACCGTCCCGCCGAAAGACCACCCGCCCAGAAGGTACGGCCCGCGCGGCTGCGCGGCGCGAACCGCGTTGACGTAATGCGCCGCCATCTCTTCGACGCGTGCGAAGGGTTGCTGCCCGTCTTCAAGCCCCTGCGCCTGGAGGGCGAAGAAGGGGCGCGCGCTGCCGAGCGCGCGCGCCAGCTCGACGTAACAGATGACGTTGCCGCCTACAGGGTGGACGCAGAAGAAGGGCGTGCCGTCGCCTTCGGGTTGGAGGTTGACGAGCGGCGTCGGCGTAGACGCCGTGCGGTCGGCGTGCGTCGCGCGCTCGGCTTCGGGGGCCGCGCCGCCGCGGGCCGCCGGCTGAGCGCGCTCCTTCAAACGCCGCGCCAGCAGCGCGCGCTTTTCGGGCGAGAGGCTGTTCAAACATTCGAGGAGGTGATTGTCCTGGGCCACCTTGTCTTCCCTTCCCTTCGCGGGCCGCGGGCGCGCGAGGGTTTCAAAAAACTCTTCGAACTTCTCGACGCCGGCGTCGGAGACGAACGCCGCCGCGGCCTCGCGCGAATCCCTCGACACGCGCTCGTAGAGTTCGCGGTCGGAGAGCAGACGGCGAAGCGCCTCGACCCAACCGCCCGTGTCCTGCGGGGGGACGAGCGGGCGAAAGCGCATCTCGTCGTCGCCCGCCTGCGGCACGATGCGGCGAACCGGCAGCACGTAATCGACGCCGAGCTTCGCCTCCGGCAGCCCGCCCACGTCGCTCGCCAGCACGGGGATGCCGCGCAGCATCGCCTCCACGACGATCTGGCCGAACGCCTCGCCGCCGAGCGACGGCACGAGCAGCACGCGCGTCAGCGCGAAGATTTCGTCGATGCGCTCTGAGGGGTTGAGCAGCCGCACGTTCGGCAGCCGCCCCAGGGCGCTGCGGTCTTCGTCGGTCGTTCCCCACGTCGGCACGGCGGCGAAGTCGGTCTCCGGCATGCTTCGCGCCAGTTCGAGAAAGATCGAAATGCCTTTATAAGCACAGGGGTTGATCAGCGTGACGAAGCCGCGCTCGAAGCTCGCGCGGCGCGGCGGTAGTTGCGTGCCGTAGGCGGGGAAGTAGAGCGCGCGTGCGTCGAGGTCGCCCCAGCGCCTGATGTAATCGCGCATGTAGCGGCTGACGGTGACGAGCGCCGCCACCTGCCGCAGCATCCCGCACTTGAGTGGGTTGGGGACGCGCGATTCGGGGCCGAAGGGTAAGTCCTGCGCGCTGTGGGAGACGCAGACGACCGGCGACGCGTCAGCCTCTAACGCCGCTTCGAGTAGGATGCAACCTTCCTCCGAAACGATGGTCAGGTCCGGCTCGAAGGCGCGCACCACTTCCGTCAGGAGGACGGCCTGCCGGTAGCGGTTCGGCGCGGCGTGGACCTCGATCCCTTCGTGCCTGAGCGCGACGTGTTCGGCGTCTCCCGCGGGCACGCCGCGCCGTCGCAATTCCCCGAAGTCTTCCCTCGTCACCGCGGCGCAGCGGTGACCCCGCCCCGCCAGCGCTTGCAGCAACATCCTGTTCGCCTTAAAGCTTCCGACGGTGGTGAGGAAAAAGCCTGCATTCTGTGTGAGAAGAATTTTCATGATTCAAACACCGGGCTGGGCGGCGCGTCCGTGAGGGGCCGCGCCTCCAATGTGTAGCCTTCATGTCGGCTCGGCG
The DNA here is from genome assembly GCA_035645715.1 of Pyrinomonadaceae bacterium. Lineage (GTDB taxonomy): Bacteria > Acidobacteriota > Blastocatellia > Pyrinomonadales > Pyrinomonadaceae > QHXN01. Next base: position 41,019 of record DASQMB010000002.1, on the reverse strand, counting down.
TCGTCCGCGAGCAGCGAGCGCGCCTCGCCCTCCGACAGGCGGTTGACCTCTTCGAGCAGCGCCGCCACCTCCTGCTCGTCGGCCTGCGCGATCTGATAGATTTCGATGGCCCGCGCCAGCCCCTCGACCGTCGGCCTGCCGGCGAAGATGATTCTGAGCGGGATGTCGGTTTGAAAGACCTCGCGCAGGCGCGAGATGATGATGATGGCGAGCAGCGAGTGGCCGCCGAGTTCGAAGAAGTCGTCGTCGCGCCCGACACGCTCCAGCCCGAGCGCGTCGGCCCAGACCTCGGCCACGGCCTGCTCGGCGAGAGTCCGCGGCGGCTCGTACGCTCGCGCGCCGGCGCCGTCGGCTTCGGGCGCCGGCAGGGCGCGCCGGTCGAGCTTGCCGTTGGCGTTTAGCGGCAACTCGTCGAGCACGACGAAGGCCGAGGGGATCATGTACTCGGGCAGTTTCTTTCTGGCGTAGTCGCGCAACTCGCCGGCGCCGACCTCCGCCCCCGCGCGCGGCGTCAGATACGCCACGAGCCGCTTGTCCGCGCCCGCGTCCTCGCGCGCGAGCACGACCGCCTCGCGCACGGATTCGTGGCCGGCCAGCGCCGACTCGATCTCGCCCAGCTCGATGCGGTAGCCGTGCACCTTCACCTGGTGATCGACGCGCCCGGCGAACTCGATCTCGCCGCCCGGCAGGTGGCGCCCGAGGTCTCCCGTCCGGTACATGCGCGCGCCCGGGCCGGCCGAGAAGGGGTCGGGCAGGAAGACTTCTGCCGTGCGCCGCGGGTCGTGCAGGTAGCCGCGGCCGACGCCCGCGCCGCCGACGTAAATCGCGCCGAGCACGCCGGCGGGGACGGGCCACAGGGCTTCGTCGAGGATGTAGATTTGCGTGTTGGCGACGGGCCGCCCGATGGGCGTCAGCGCGGCGTCCTGCGCGGGCGGGCGCGCGATGAGGTGGTGCGTCACGTCGTCCGAGCATTCGGTCGGCCCGTAGGCGTTGAGCAGCGGGACTTCCGGGTAGAGGCCGAGCCAGCCGCGGCAGAGTTCCGGCGGCAGCGCCTCGCCCGTCACCAGCAGCCACCGCAGCGCGTCCATGCGCGGGGCGGAAGCCGCCTCACTCAACATCACGCTCAGGAGCGAGGGCACGACTTCGAGGATTGTGACCGCTTCGGACTCCACCTCCTTCGACAGTTGCCGGGGGTCTTTAGCCGCGTCGCCTTCGACGACGTGCACGCGCCCGCCGACGAGCAGCGGCGCGAGGAACTGCCAGACGGAGATGTCGAAGCTCTGCGGGGCCGTCTGCGCCACCGTGTCGGCGCCGGTAAGTCGCAGGTCTTTGACCTTCGCCAACAGGTGGTTGAGCATGCCCCGGTGTTCGACGACCGCGCCCTTCGGCACGCCGGTCGAGCCGGACGTGTAGATGACGTAGGCGGCCTGCCGCGGCTCGACGCGCCGGCGCGCGGCGGCGGCCGGGGCGGGTCCGCCCCCCGCCATCAGCTCCGAGATTGACAGGACGCGCGCGCGCGCGCCTTCGACCGCGCCCGCCGGAGCCCCGGCGTGTTCGGGCGCGACGAGCACGAGAGCCGCGCCGCTCTGTTCGACCACCTGCCGGAGTCTTTCGGGCGGGTGCAGCGGGTCGAGCGGCAGGTAGGTGCCCCCGGCCTTGAAGACGGCGAGCATCATGACCAGCAGGCCGACGCCCCTCTCGGCGAGGACGGCGACGACAGACTCGGCGCCGCACCCTTCGGCCGCGAGGAGGCGCGCCGCGCGCTCGGCCGCGTCGTCGAGCCCGCGATAAGTCAGCCGCCCCGCGCCGCCGCTGACGGCGACGGCGTCGGGCGTGCGCGCTACCTGCTGCTCGAACAGCTCCTGGAAGGAGAGGTCGAGCGGGAACTCTTCGCGCGTGTCGTTCCATTCGACGAGCAGCCTGCGCAGCTCGGCCTCGGGCAGCAGCGCGTCGCCCTCGACGGGCGCGGACGAGTCGGCGGCCATCGCCTCCAGCGTGCGCGCGTAGTAGCCCGCGATGGCTTCGCACTGCTCGCGGCTCAGCCGCCGGAGGTCGAAGCCGAGGTCAACGTCCACGCCCCCGCCGGCCGTGTTGATGTTGAAGTTAGCCATCAGCGTGAAGTTAGTCTGGACGACGCTGTGGACGCTGAGCACGTCGAGCTGGTCGAAGCTCTCGAAGCTGTCGTAGATGTGGAAGTGTGTGAAGTTGAAGCACGTGTCGAAGAGGTGTTCGCCGCCCGCGAGCTGCTGCAACCGGCCGAGCGGGTATCTCCTGTAGGGCAGCATCTCGCGCTCGGCCTCGAAGGTCCGGCACACGAGGTCTGCCCACGAGCCGCCCGCGAGACGGAGGCGGAACGGCAGCGTGTTCAGGAACAGGCCGATGAGCCGGTCGCTGTCCGGAGATTCGGGCCGCCCGTTCCAGACGACGCCCGTCAGCACGTCGCGCTGCCCGCCGAGCAGGCTGAGCACGCGCAGGTGCGCCGCCAGCAGCACGCTCTTCATCGGCACGCCGGCGGCGCGGGCCAGCCCCTTCAGGCCGCGCGCGACCTCAGGCGGGACGGGCGGGCGAAGACGTTCGAACCGCGGGCCGTCGCCCGACCCGGGCGCGTCGTCCCGGTGCGGCAACTGCGTCGCCGTGCGGTCGGACAGCTTGCGCGACCAGAACTGGACGCACTCCGCGGAGGCGAGCGCCTGCCGCTCCAGCGCGACGTAGTGGCGAAAGAGTGCCGCGGGCGGCGGCTCGTCCGGCGCCTGGCGGCGGTCGGCTAGCGCGAGGTAGTGGCGGAACAGCTCTGTGAGGAAGAGCGCGTCGCTCCAGCCGTCGATGATCGTGTGGTGCGCCGTGAAGGTGAATTGCAGCGTCTCGTCGGTGCGGCGGTGGGCGGTGAGGCGGAAGAGCGGGGGCCGCGACCAGTCGAAGTGGCGCAACTCCTCTTCCTTCAGCCAGCGCGCGATCTCGGCCTGCTGGTCGTCGGCGGCGAGGCCGCGCAGGTCAAACACCTCGACGGGAACGTCCGCGTCTTCGTGGACGAGTTGCAGCGGCTCGCGGCAGCTCGTCAGGTCGAAAGAGGTGCGCAGGACGGGGTGGCGCGCGGCCATCCGCTGCGCCGCGCCCTTGAGCGCCGCGGCGTCGAAGGGGGCGCGCAGGTGGAAGGTGATGATGCTGTGGTAGATGGCAGTCTCGGGGCTCAGCTCGCTGTGGAAGAGCATGCCCGCCTGCATCATGGTCAGGGGGTAGGCGTCGGCGAGGCCCGCGGGCAGCGCCCGCAGGTCTTCCTCGGAGAGCAGGCCGAAGGGGCCGCTCTCGGGCGCGTCGGCCTCCGCGTCCCCGAGCATGCGGACGTGCGGCGCGAGGCCGCGGACGGTCGGATGCTCGAAGACCTGCGGCAGCGTCAGGCCGATGCCGCGCTCCTGCGCCTTGACCATGATCTGGACGCTGCGGATCGAGTCGCCGCCGAGCTCGAAGAAGTTGTCGTCGACCCCGACCCGCTCCTGGCCCAACACCTGCCCCCAAATCTCCGCCAGCGCCTCTTCGACCGGCGTGCTCGGCGCGGCGAAACCCGCCGAGACGCCGTCGCGCGTGGCTTCCGGCGCGGGCAACCGCCCACGGTCGAGCTTGCCGTTGGCGTTTAGCGGCAGCTCGTCGAGCACGACGAAGGCCGAGGGGATCATGTACTCGGGCAGCCGCTCGGCGAGTTGCGAGCGTAGCTGCGGGGGCGGCGGCGCGCCGCCGTCGCCCGCGACGAGGTAGGCCACCAGGCGCCTCTCGCCCGGCACGTCCTCGCGCGCCACGACGACACAGCCTTCGACCGCGGCGGCCTGCGCGAGCGCGTTCTCGACCTCGCCGAGCTCGATGCGGTAGCCGCGCACCTTGACTTGATTGTCCGTCCGGCCGAGGTACTCAACCGTGCCGTCTTCGAGGTAGCGCGCGAGGTCGCCGGTGCGGTACAGGCGCCCGCCCGGCTCCGAAGAGAAGGGGTCGGGGATGAAGCGCTCCGCGGTCAGCGCGCGGCGCGCGAGGTAGCCGCGGGCGACGCCTTCGCCCGCGACGTGCAGCTCGCCCGCGACGCCGACCGGCGCGACTTGCCCCGCGCGGTCGAGCACGTAGAGGCGCACGTTCGGGACGGGCCTGCCGATGGGCACCGCCGCGCCCGGCGAGTCGAAGCGGTGGGCGCTGCTCCACACGGTGCCTTCAGTCGGCCCGTACTCGTTGAACATCTCGGCCCGCGTCGCCCGCGCGAAGTGGCGCCCGACCAGCTCTTTCGGGAACGCCTCGCCCGCCACGATGACGGTCGTCAGCGAGTCCAGCTCGGCGCCGCGCGACTGCGCCAACAGCATGTCGTAGAGCGAAGGGAGACAGAGGAGGTGTGTGACGCCGTCGCGCCGGATGAGCTCGGAGAGATGGCGCGGGTCGCGCTGGCCGCCCTCGCGCGGCAGCGTCAGCGCGCCGCCGCTCGTCAGCGTCCAGAAAATGACCGCCACCGAGCTGTCGAAGGCGAAGGACGGGATGAGGAGGAAGTTGCCGACCGGCTCGCGGTAGTAGCGGAACCGCGCGGCGGTCGAGTGCACCAGATTGCGGTGCGAGACGACGACGCCTTTGGGCCTGCCCGTCGAGCCCGACGTGTAGATGACGTAGGCGGCGTTCTCGGGCGCGCACGTCGGCCCGAAGTTCGCCTCGCTCTCGGCGGCGACGACGGCCTCCCACTCGGAGTCGAGGAAGAGCGTGTGGCCCCAGTGCGCGGGCAGCTCAGCCTCAAGGCGTTCCTGCGTCAAAAGCACGGAGACGGCCGCGTCTTCAATCATGAAGGCGAGGCGGTCAGTCGGGTACGCGGGGTCGAGCGGGACGTAAGCGCCGCCCGCCTTGAGGATGCCGACCAGCCCGACCACCATCTCGATTGAGCGCTCGACGCAGAGGCCGACGGCGACCTCCGGGCCGACGCCGAGCGCGCGCAGGTGGTTGGCGAGCTGGTTGGCGCGCGCGTTCAGCTCGGCGTAGGTCAAAGAGCCGCCGCCGGAGACGACCGCCACGGCGCCGGGCGTGCGCGCGGCCTGCCGCTCGAACAGCTCGCCGATGAGGAGGTCACGCGGGTAGTCGGCCGCGGTCTCGTTGAACTCGTGAATCAACTGGCGGCGCTCGGGCGCGGTCAGCGTGCCCAGCTCGTGGAGCCGCGCGTCGGGCCGGGCGGCCATCTCTTCGAGCAGCGTGCGGAGGTGGCCCATCATCCGCCCGATGGTCGCGGCGCCGTAGCGCCGCTCGTCGTAGGAGAGGCGCAGCGACAACTCTTCGGCGGGCATGACGGTCAGCGAGAGCGGGTAATTCATCTTCTCGACGGCCCGCACCGAGCCGACGACGAGGCTGCTGCCGCCCGCGTTCTTCATCGCGCTGTCGACGGGATAGTTCTCGAAGACGAGCACGTTCTCGAACAGCGGCCGGCCGCGCGGCACGTCGCTCCACGCCTGAATCTGCGCGAGCGGGCTGTGCTCGTACTGCCGCGCCTCGACCTGTTGGGCCTGTATCTCGCGCAGCCACGGCACGAGCCGCGCCCCCGGCTCGACAACGACGCGCGCCGGGATCGTGTTGATGAAGATGCCGACAATTGATTCGACGCCCGGCAGCGCCGCGGGCCGCCCGGAGACGGTCGCGCCGAAGACGACGTCCTCCTCGCCGCTGTAGCGGCTGAGCAGCAGCGCCCAGGCGCCTTGCAGCACCGTGTTCAGCGTCAACTGGTGGGCCTGCGCCAGCGCCTGCAGCGCCGCCGTGGTCTGCTTCGGCAGCCTGACGCGCAGCGTCCCGTAGTCGCCCTCGCCGTCGGCGCCGCCGGGCGCACGCTCGACGCCGAGCGAGACGGGCGCGGTGAAGCCCGCGAGCGTGCGCCGCCAGAACTCTTCCTCCGGCAGGTCTTGCTGTTTGAGCCAGGCCACGTAGTCGCGGAACGGCCGGCTCGGCTTGACGAGCAGGTCGTGGCCCCGGCAGATGGCGTCGTAGGCCGCGAAGACTTCGCCGACGACGATGGCTAGCCCCCACCCGTCGAGCAGCAGGTGGTGAAAGCTCCAGACGACCTGGTAGACGGCGTCTTCGGCGCGGAAGAGTGCGCAGCGCGTCAGCGGCGCCGTCGAGAGGTCGAAGCCACGGCGCTGGTTCTCGGCGACGTAAGTAGCCAGCCGCGCCTCGCGCTCGGCGGGCGCGGCCTCGCGCCAGTCCTCCTCCTCCCACGGCAGCGTCACGCGCCGGTGGACGATCTGCAACGGCTCCTCGACGCCGGCCCAGGCGAAGGCCGTGCGCAGCACCGGGTAATGGTCCAGCGTCTGCTGCCACGCGTGCCTGAAGGCTACGGCGTCGAGGTCCGCGTGGAGCGTGCAGACGAGCTGCGTGAAGTAGACGCCGGAGTCGGGCGCGTAGAGCGTGTGGAAGAGGAGGCCCTGTTGCAGCGGCGTCAGCGGGTACACGTCTTCGACCCCGCGGCCGCCGTCGAGCAGGCGGTCCAGCTCCTGCTGGTCGAGCCCCGCGAGGGGGAAGTCCGAGGGCGTGTAGCCGCCCGCCTCCGGCGAGGCGCAGTGCTGTGTGAGCGCACGCAGCGCCGCCATGTAACTCTCGGAGAGCCGCTCGACCGTCTCGCGCTCGTGCAGGTTCTCGCTGTAAGTCCACGTCATCAGCAGCCGCCCGCCGACGATGCTGCCGTTAATCTCCAGGACGTGCTCGCGCTCGCCGCCGAGGCCGTAGGTGCGCCCGCCCGACTCCTTGGCGGGCGCGAAGGGCGAAGACTCCTGCAGCACCTGATCGAACTGGCCGAGGTAGTTGAAGCCGACCTCGGCCGCCGCGTCCAGCCCGCCCAACTCGGCGCGCACCGACGCGTCCTCGCCCATGTAGCGCAGCACGCCGTAGCCCACGCCGCGGCCGGGCACCGCGCGCAGCATCTCCTTCATCCACTTCAGCGTCTCGCCCGGCCCGCCGCGCCGCTCCAACATGACGGGGTAGCGCGAAGTGAACCAGCCAACCGTGCGCGTCACGTCCGCGTCGTCGAAGACGGCCTCGCGCCCGTGCCCCTCCAACTGGACGAGGATGCGACGGCCGCCCGACCAGTTGGCGAGCGCATCGGCGAGCGTCGAGAGCAGCGCGTCGTTAATCTGCGTGCGGTACGCCTCCGGCACACGTTGCAGGAGCGCACGCGTCTCTTCGGCCGTCAGCGCCGCCGTCACCGTGCGCGCCGACTCGAGCGTGTTCGCGCCGTCGCCGTCGCGCGGGAGCCGCGCCGCGCCCTTCACCTCGCGCGCGAGGCCGAGCCAGTAGTCGGACTCTTTCGTCAGCCCTTCGGAGCGCGCGTAGTCGGTCAGCCGCTCGGCCCAGCGCTTGAACGGGGTGGTTTTGGCGGGCAGCTCGACGACCTGCCCGCCGCTCAACTGAGCGTAGAGCGTCTGCAAGTCTTCCATGATGACGCGCCACGAGACGCCGTCCACGACGAGGTGATGGGCGACGAGCAGCAGGCGCGCGGGAGCCGACGGGCCGCAGTGGAAGTAGGCGGCGCGCATCAGCGGCCCCGACGACAAATCAAACTCCTCTTGCAGCCGCGCCGCCTCGCGCTCGATCTCGGCGGGTTGATCGGCGACGGGCAGAGCCTTCAGATCGAAGACTCTGAAGGCGTCCTCGGAGCCGACAAAGGGCGCATTGTATTGTCGCCAGGTGCCGTCCTCGTCGGGCGCGAAGCGCATCCGCAGCGCGTCGTGATGGCGCAGCAGGTGTGACACGGCGCCGCCGAGCGCCGCCGCGTCGAGCGGCTGCCGCGCTTCGAGCAAGACGGACTGGTTAAAGTGGTGCGGCGTGCTCAAGCGTCGTTCGAAGAACCAGTGTTGGATCGGGGTCAGCGGGACGGCGCCGACCACCTCGCCCTGCTCGGCCTGCACGGGCGCCGCCGTGCCGACGACTAGCGCCAACTGGGCAATCGTCTGGTGCTCGAAAAGCTGCGGCGGCTGGAGGCTCAGCCCGCCCTGATTGGCGCGGGCGACGATCTGGATGCTGAGGATGGAGTCGCCGCCGAGCTCGAAGAAGTTGTCGTGAACGCCGACCTCGGCGACGCCGAGGACCTCCGACCAAATCTGGGCCAGCGCCTCTTCCACCGGGTTCGCCGGGGCGGTAAAGGCTTCGGCCAACTCGGGCCGCGAAGCGTCGGGCGCCGGCAGCGCGCGGCGATCCACCTTGCCGTTGGCGTTGAGCGGAAGCTCGTCGAGCACGACGAAGACCGACGGCAGCATGTAGTCCGGCAGCAGCCCGGACAGAAAGCCGCGCAGCTCTCCGACGTTCGGCGCCCCACCCTCGCCGCCGACCAGGTACGCCACCAGGCGGTTGCCGGCGCCCGTCTCGTCGCGCGCGACGACGGCGCACTGCCGCACCGCCGGGTGCTGGTCGAGCGCGGCTTCGATCTCGCCGGGCTCGATGCGGAAACCGCGCACCTTAACCTGATGATCCACGCGCCCCAAGTATTCGACCGAGCCGTCTTCGAGGTAGCGCGCGAGGTCGCCCGTGCGGTACAGGCGCGCGCCCGGCTCCGCCGAGAAGGGGTCGGGCGCGAACCGCTCGGCGGTCAGGCCGGGTCGCCTCAGGTAGCCGCGCGCGACGCCGAGCCCGCCGGCCCACAACTCGCCGGGCACGCCGACGGGGACGGGGTTCATGTCGCCGTCCAGCAGGTAGACCCTGGCGTTGCCGATGGGTCGTCCGATGGGCGGTCTCCCGTCGGCGCCCGCGTGCTCGTGGACCGTGACGCAGATGGTGGCCTCGGTCGGCCCGTAGGCGTTGAGGAAGCGGCGGCCCGCGCCCCAGCGCGCGGCCACGTCGGCCGGGCACGACTCGCCCGCGGCGATGACCGTGCGCAGGGCTGGCAGGTCTTCGGCGGGCAGCGAGGCCGACACCGAAGGCGGCAGCGTGACGACCGTAACGGACTGTTCGCGCAGGAGCCGGAGCAGGCCGGGGCCGGGCAGCAGCGACTCGGCGTCGGCGCCGACGAGCGCGGCGCCGGCGGCGAGCGTCGTGAAGATTTCCGACACGGAGGCGTCGAAACTGAGCGAGGCGAATTGCAGCACGCGGTCCTCTGCGACGACGCCGAAGGCTTTGATCTGCGCCGCCACCACGCTGCACAGGCCGCGGTGCTCGACCATTACGCCCTTCGGCCTGCCCGTCGAGCCCGACGTGTAGATACAGTAGGCCAGATGTCCCGGCGAGACCGCCGCGCCCTCGCCCGCCGCCGCGCCCGTCGCCGCGATTTCGTCCCAGTCCGCGTCCAGACAAATCGCCTGCCCCCAGTATGACGGCAGCTCGTCAACCAGACTCTCCTGCGTCAGCAGCACGGGCACCGCCGCGTCTTCGAGCATGAAGGAGAGGCGGTCGGGCGGGTACTCGGGGTCGAGCGGCAGGTAGGCCGCGCCCGCTTTTAATATCCCGAGCAGCCCGACCACCGCCTCCACCGAACGCGCGACGCACAACCCGACGACCAGGTCAGGCCCGACGCCGAGCGAGCGGAGGTGCAAGGCGAGCCGGTCGGCGCGCTCGTCCAGCTCGGCGTAGGTGAGCGCGGCGTCGCCGTGGACGAGGGCCGTCGCGCCCGGCGTCAGCGCCGCCTGACGCTCGAACAGTTGGTGGACGCAAAGGTCGCGCGGGTAGTCGAGCGCCGTCTCGTTCCACCCGTAAAGCAGGCGTGCGCGCTCGGCCTCGGAGAGCAGCTGGATGTCGCGGAGCGGGCCCTCCCTGTTTTCGATGCCGCGGCCGAGGACGTTGAAGAGGTGCTCGACGAAGCGCTCGATCTGCGGCCCGCCGAAGAGCGCCTTGTTGTAATCGACCCTCCCGCGCAGTCGCCCGGCTTCCCCCTCGAACGTGATGGTGAGGTCGTTGCCCCCGTCGGGCAGCTCGCCGTGGATGTCCGTGTACGCCAGCGCCACGTCGAAGAGCGGGCAGCGCTGGCCCGACTGTTCGAGGCCGAGCGCCCTCACGAGGTGCGTGAACGGGTAGCTCTGCCGCTCGTAAGACTCGAGCAGCGTCTCGCGCACCTTAAGCAGCAGGTCGCGGAACGACGCGCGCTCGTCCAGGTCGAAGGCGACGACCAGCGCGTTCGGGCGGCCGTGCTCCTTCAGCGCCGGGCTGCCGATGACGACGCCCTCGCCGCCCGTGTAGCGTTGCAGGCAGACGCCGAGCGCGGCGACGAGCGCCGTGTAGGTGAGGAAGGGCGACCCGCCCGCGAGGGCCGTCAAAAGCCGCAGCGCGTCCTCGGGCGGGGCGAACTCGAAGGCGTCCCGGTCGGCCGGGTAGAAGGCCGGCCGCTGGTGTTCGGCGATCAGGTTCGAGGGGCCGCGCCCGCGCGCGAGCCGCCCGACCCAGTAGTCACGCTCTTCGAGCAGCGCGGCGTCGAAGGCGAAGATGTCAGGGATGGTCGTATCCATAAAAACAGTTCCCGGTCGGGCGGCGCCTGACTGCCGCACGCACCTCGGCCCGGTCGTCAAAAAGCGAATTGATCGTCGCGGTAGCTGAGCACCTGCGACGGCCGTGAGGCGGCCCGGCCCGCGGCCCGCTCCGGCCTCAGCTCGAGTTCGAGCACGCGCATCTCTGGGCGCGCCGCCACTTCCGTCAAAAGCGCCTCGTAGTCTTCGACGACGCGCGCGGCGGTCGGGGCGTCGAAAATGTCCGTGTTGTACTTGAGCACGCCGGTCAGCCCGCCCTCGGCCTCCGTCAGCGAGAGGTACAGGTCGGCCTGCGTCGTGCCCTTGTCGATGCGGACCCCGCCGAACGTCAACCGCGTCAGGCGCAGCGGCGAGAGCGGCATGTTCTGAAGGACGAAGACGGCCTGGAACACCGGGGCGAAGCCCGGCTCGCGTTCCAGCCGGAGCTCGCTGACGAGCTTCTCGAAAGGCACCTCGTGGTGCGCGTAGGCGCCGAGCGTCGTCTCGCGCACGCGCGCCAGCAACTCAGCGAAGGTCGGGTTGCCCGACAGGTCCGTGTGGAGCGCGAGGACGTTGATGAAGAACCCGATCAGCCCTTCGACCTCGGGCCGGTCGCGGTTGGCGATGGGCGAGCCGACGACGACGTTGGGCTGCCCCGAGTAGCGGTAGAGCAGCGTCTGGAAGGCGGCCAGCAGAGTCATGTAGAGCGTCACGCCCTCGCGGCGGCTGAGCGCGCGCAGGCTTTGCGTCAACGACTCCGGGAGCCGCACCAGGCGCATAGCCCCGCGCGGCGAGGAGACGGGCGGGCGCGGGCGCGCGAACGGCAGGTCGAGCCGCGGCGGGGCCGACGCCAGCTGCCCCCTCCAGTACGAGAGCTCGCGCTCCAGCACGTCGCCCGTCAGCCACTCGCGCTGCCAGACGGCGTAGTCGGCGTACTGAACGGGCAGCTCCGAGAGCGGCGAAGGCGCGCCCGCCGAGAAGGCTTCGTAGAGCACGCTGACTTCGCGCGCCAGGATGCCGAGTGACCACCCGTCCGAGACGATGTGGTGCATGGCGAACGTCAGCACGTGATCCTGCGGCCCGAGTCGCAGCAGGGACGCGCGCAGCAGCGGCCCGCGCGCGAGGTCGAAGGGCCGCCGGGCCTCTTCGTTGGCGCGGCGTTCGGCCTCGGCCTCGCGCTCGTCCGCGGGCAGCGCGCAGAGGTCGAAGACGGGCAGCTCGAACCGGGCCGGCGGCGCGATGACCTGCACGGGCCGCCCCGCCTCGTCGGTCTCGAAAGTGGTGCGCAGGGATTCGTGCCGGCGGACGACCTCGGTGAAGCAGCGCCCCATCGCCGCCACGTCGAGTCGGCCCGTCAGCCGCATCGCCCCCGGAATGTTGTAGAGCGGGGTGGTCGGGTCGAGCCGGTGCAGGAACCAGAGCCGCTGCTGTCCGAACGAGAGCGGCAGCCCGGCGGCGCGCGGCGCGCGGCGGATGGGCGGGGCGCTCTGCGCAAGCCCGCCCCCGGCGGCCCCCTCGATGCGGCGCGCGAGCTGCGCGACCGTCGGCGCCTCGAAGATGGTCCTGATCGGCAGCTCGACCTTGAACGCCTCGCGCACGCGCGAGAAGACGCGCGTCGCCAGCAGGGAGTGGCCGCCGAGGTCGAAGAAGTTGTCCTCCGCGCCGACGCTCTCTAGACCGAGCACCTCCGCCCACATCGCCGACAACACCCCTTCAGCCTGCGTCCGCAGTTGCGCGACCGCGCCGCGTTCGTGCGTCGCGCCCGGCGCGGGCAGCGCGCCGCGGTCAACCTTGCCGTTGGCGTTGAGCGGCAGCTCGTCGAGCGCGACGAAGACCGACGGCACCATGTAGTCCGGCAGCCGCTCGGACAGAAAGCCGCGCAGCTCTCCGGCGCCGGGCAGCTCGTCCCCGCGGCCGACCACGTAGGCCACCAGCCGCTCGCCGCCGCCGTCCGCGCGCGCCGCGACGACGCACCGCGCCACCGACGGGTGTTGGCCGAGGCGCGCCTCGACCTCCTCAACCTCGATGCGATACCCGCGGACTTTAACCTGGTGGTCGACGCGGCCGAGGAAGTCTAGATCGCCCGTGGGGCGACGGCGCACGAGGTCGCCCGTCCGGTAGAGGCGCGCGCCGGGCGAGGCCGAGAAGGGGTCGGGGACGAACCGCTCGGCCGTCAGAGAGGGGCGGCCGAGGTAGCCGCGCGCCAGCCCCTCGCCGCCGACGTGGAGCTCGCCGACGACCCCGACGGGCGCGGGCTGCGAGGCGCCGTCGAGGACGTGGGCCGACTTGTTGTTGATCGGCCGACCGATGTGCGGCTGTGAATCGCCCGCGCGACACAGCGCGCCCGTCGCCATCACCGTCACCTCGGTCGGCCCGTAGGCGTTGACGAAGCGCCGGCCCGCGGCCCACCGCTCGACCGCCTCCGCGGGACACGCCTCGCCCGCGGCCACGACGGTCTTCAATTCGGGCAGCTCGGCCGGCGGCAGCGCGAGCAGCGCGGAAGGCGGCAGCGTCACGATGTTTATCCCCTGCGCGCCGAGCAACTCGATCAATTCGGGGCCGGGCAGGAGTTTATCGGCGGGCGCCAGGCACAGCGTCGCGCCCGCGCACAGGGCCATGAAGACTTCGGACACAGAGGCGTCGAAACTGAGCGAGGCGAATTGCAGCACGCGCGCGCCGGGCCCCACGCCGAAGAACTCGCGCTGCGCTTCCACGAGGTTGCTCAACCCGCGGTGCCCGACCATCACGCCCTTCGGCCTGCCCGTCGAGCCCGACGTGTAGATGACGTAAGCCAGGTTATCAACCGTCGCCCCGCCCGTTAGCGCCTCCCCGCCTTGCCGCGACGCGGGCTCCCAATCGGCGTCGAGGCACAGGACGCGCGACGCGTTGTGGCCCAAACGGTCCTTCAGTTTTTCCTGCGTCAGCAGCACGGAGACGGACGCGTCTTCGAGCATGAAGCGGAGGCGGTCGGGCGGGTACTCGGGGTCGAGCGGCAGGTAGGCCGCGCCCGCTTTTAATATCCCGAGCAGCCCGACCACGGCCTCCACCGAACGCCCGGCGCAGAGGCCGACGACGACCTCAGGCCCGACGCCGAGCGAGCGGAGGTGCGAGGCGAGCCGGTCGGCGCGCTCGTCCAGCTCGGCGTAGGTGAGCGCGGCGTCGCCGTGGACGAGGGCCGTCGCGCCCGGCGTCAGCGCCGCCTGGCGCTCGAACAGTTGGTGGATGCAAAGGTCACGCGGGTAGTCGGCCTCGGTCGCGTTCCACTCGACGAGCAGCCGGCGGCGCTCTTCGTCGTCGAGGATGGAGATGTCGTCCATGCGCGCGTCGGGCCGCGCCAGCCCTTGCCTGAGCGCCTGCTCGTAGTGCCGCCGGAACCGCTCTATCCCGGCGCCGGTGAATAGTCGTTCGTTGAACTCGGCGCGGCCGACCAGCCCTCCGTCCCCGCGGGCGAAGGTGATCGTCACGTCGTTCCTCAACTCGGGGGGCGGCGCGCCGTGGATGTCTTCGAGCACGAGCACCACGTCGAAGAGCGGGCACTTGTCGCGGACGTGGTCGAGCCGCAGGTCTTCGAGCAGGCGGCGGAAATCGTAAGACTGTTCGGCGTAGGCTTCGAGCAGTGTCGCGCGCACGCCCATCAGCAGCTCGCGGAAGGTCGTCCGGCCGCTCAGCTCGCTGACGACCGCGACCGCGTTCGGCGGCTGCGGCGCCTGCTTGCGACGGGCGGGGCTGCCGACCACGACCGTCTCGCCGCCCGCATACTTGTGGAGGCAGACGTTGAGCGCCGTCAAGAGCGCGACGTAGAGCAGGAAGGGGGAGTCGCCGGTCAGCTTGAGCAGGCTTTGTTGCACGTCCGCGGGCAGGCCGAAATCCGCCTCGGCGGACGCGCCCGCGTAGGCGTCCGGGCGCGGGAAGTCGAGCGGCGGCCCCGAAGAGCCGCGCAGCCCCGAGAGCTTAGCGCGCCAGTAGTCCTGCCCTTTACGCATCGCCGCGTCGCCGTGAACCGTTGCCGTCATTTCGCCTCGTCATCTTCCCTGGAGCTCCGCGCGCCGGTGGCGCTTTCGGGAAAAGAGCCGCGCTCTCAAAAAACGAATTGATCGTCTGCGTCGCGCGCGTCGTCCGCTTCGAGCGCGGCGGGTGGCGCGGCGCGCTCGACGCCGGGCAGGGCGGCGACCGCGTCGGGCTCTTCGAGGAAGAACTCAGTCTTGCCCCACAGGCGCTCGGCGGCGAGGAAGCCTCGCTCCGCGGCCCGCGCGAGGAGTTTCTCCGACTCGATGAACTGCGGCGCGTCCTCGGTCAGGCCGAGCCCGAGCAGGTGCTCGACCCACGGCTCAAGTCCCATCGCGTAGTTGTAGACGCGCCGCGCGGCGACCGTCTCTAACAACTCCAGGCCCCGGGCCGCGTCGCTGCCGTGGTAGCGTCGCCCCTGCTCATGCGCGCGCTGCATCTTGCGCGGGAACAGAGGCCCGCAGCCCCACGAGAGCGGCGCGCCGACGCTCTCCGTGCCGAGGAACACGGTCTCGACGGGGCCGAGCGTGCGGCGGACGTTCGCGTACAGCTCGCGGTCGAGACAGTCGGAGTCGGCGGCGACGAGCATCTGCTGTCGGCCCGCGCGGACGACGTAGGCCGACTTGCTGTGCGCGAGGTCTCCGTGCTCGCCGAGGAACGGCACCGCCACGATCTCGCCGCCCGGGAAGCCGATGGCTTCGAGCGCCTCAAGCTCGACGACGCGCGGGAACCCGACCCTCTTCGTCAAGAGCCTGAGCGACATGTCGCCGTAGAGCAGCCCCTGGTTGCGCGGGACGACGAGCTGGCCGATGCGGTGGCGCAGGCGGAGCAGCGTTTCGAGCGCGAAGTGGTCCTGGTGGTTGTGCGTGACGAGGGCGAAGTCGATGCGCGCGGGCAGGTCGCGGTAGGAGAATCGCTCCACGCCGCCCGCCGCGGGCGCGGCGCCGACGAACGGGTCGGTCAGAATCGAGACGCCCCGCCACTCGATGAGCAGGCAGGCGTGGCCGAAGTAGCGGACGCGCACCTCGTCGCCCTCCCACGGCGGCGGCGGGGCCGCGGGCTCGGTCGTCAGCAGCGGCAGTAGTAGCGCCTCCTCGGAGGCGCCGAGGCCGAGCGCCTCGCGTATGCGCCCGAGCGGTTGCGGCTCCACGTCCGTCCTGAACAGCTCGTCCAGCGACGAGTCGGCGAAGGGCCGCCGCCAGTCGAACTGTCCTTCGCCGGCCAAGCGCGGCGTGCTCATGAAGAAGGGGCGCGTGAGGTCGCGTTCGAGACGCCAGAGCTTGAGGGACTGGAGCGTCTCGTCGTAGTGGTCGCCGTGGTAAAGCAGGTTCTCGTGGAGCCGCACGATGGGGCGGTTATAGTAGTCGTAAACCAGCTCGACGTAACCGCGCAACGCCTCGGGCACGGCGGCGTAGTAAGGCTCAAGGCTCTGCCCCTGCGCCTCACCCACGAGCCAGTTGTGGAAGTCCGTGAACGAGCGAGCGAGCTCAAGCGCCGCGCCGCGGCGCGCGCGCATGTCGTCCAAAAGGCCGCGCACCTCTCCGGCGCGTTCGGGAGGAACGTCCACGAACGGCCCCCCGATGAGGTCAGGGTCGCGCGACGCCGCGACGTGCGCCTCCGGGTCTTCGAGGTAAGACGAGAGGGCGAACGTCTGGAAGTTGAGCAGGTGCAAGGCGGCGGGCACCGGCGAGATGAGCTGCGCCCAGGCCGACCAGCCGTCAACCAGCGGCTCGGCCACCGTCGTGTCCGCCAACCTGTATCTCGTTTCAGCCGCCATGCCTCAGACCTCCCCGCGTGCCTCCGCGCCGCCGCGTCGCCCCGGGCGCGCGCCGCCGCTCAGAACGCGAACCGCGCCGTTGAGTCGTCTATGTCGTCCGCGGCCCGGTCCG
The DNA here is from genome assembly GCA_035645715.1 of Pyrinomonadaceae bacterium. GTDB lineage: Bacteria > Acidobacteriota > Blastocatellia > Pyrinomonadales > Pyrinomonadaceae > QHXN01. Next base: position 24,707 of record DASQMB010000002.1, on the reverse strand, counting down.
CGGCGGGCGAATCGCCGTGCGGGCCGTCCGTCGCCAGCAGCGCGGAGAGCGGCCGCTCCGGGCCGGCGACCATCTCGCCGAGCAGCGCGACGAAGCCGTCGAGGATGCGTGCCGCCTCCCGCTCTTCGTAGAGTCTGCCGTCGTAGAGCAGCGACAGCCGGACGCTCGGCCCCATCTCCACCGCCAGCACCAGCGCCTGATGAATCCGCTCGACGAAGCGCACGTCGCTAATTTGGAAGTCGGCGCGCGGCTCGTGCAGTGAGGGATCGACGAAGTAGTTGCCGACGTTGAGCGTGCTGTGGAACAGCGGTCCGCCCCGCGTCACGCCGCCGAGCCGCTGCACTTCGCTGAGCGGGCTGTGTTCGTATTCGCGCAGCTCGGCCAGCCGCCTCTGGAAGAGGCCGAGCCACGTCATCAATTCTTCGTCCGGCGTCAGCCGCACGCGCACCGGCAGTGCGTTGATGAACAGGCCGACCATCTCCTCGCTGCCGCGCAGCCCGGTCGGGCGGCCCGAGAAGACCGACCCGAACACCACGTCGCGGCTGCCGCTCAGGCGCCCGAGCAGGAGCGCCCACGCGCCGTGCATCACGGTGCCCGGCGTCAACTGGTGCCGCCGCGCGAGGGCGATCAGGGTCCCGGTCTCGTCGGCCGAAAGGCCGGCCCTGACGACCGCGGTCGAGTCGCCCTGCGCGTGCGCCTGACCGCGGCCGGGCGGCAGGGGCGTCGGCCCGCCGAAATCTGCGAGCGTCCTGCGCCAGAAGGCTTCTGCCCCGGCGAGGCCCGTTTGCCGCAGCCAACGGATGTACTCGCGGTAGGGCCGGGGCGGCGTCAGTTGCAGCCCGCGCCCGGCGCGGCCCGCCTCGTAGAGCGACAGCACATCCCGGTTAATCAGCCCGCGCGACCACCCGTCCATCAACAGGTGATGGTAGCTCCACACGAATTGATAGAGGTCGTCTTCCAGCCGCAGCAGCGCCAGCCGCACCAGCGGCGCGCGCGCGAGGTCGAAGGCGCGCGCCCGCTCGGACGCGAGGAACGCTTCGAGACGGGCCTCGCGCTCGGCCGGCGCGAGGCCGCGCCAGTCCTGCTCCTCAAGCGGCAATTCGGCGTGACGGCGGACGACCTGCACGGGGCTGCCGAGGCCCTCCCAGAAGAAAGAGGTGCGCAGCGTCGCGTGATGCTCGACCGCCTGCCCCCACGCGCTCCGGAAGGCCGCGGCGTCCAGCCGCCCGTGCAGCCTGAAGCTGATCTGTCTGTAGTAGGCGTCGGACGACGGGTCGAAGAGTGTCTGGAAGAGCATCGCCTCCTGCATCGGCGAGAGGGCGTAGACTTCCTCCAGGTTGTCGCGCCCGGTGCCGGGGTCTTCGTCGCCGATTCTGGCGACCAGCAGGTCCAGTTCCTTCTGCGTCAGTTCGGCGTCCGGGAAGTCCGAAGGCGTGTAGCCAGTCGCCTCGCGCGACTGGCAATGAGTGATGAGGGCACGCAGGGACGCGAGGTAACTCTCGGCCAGCTCCTCGACGGTCGCGCGCCGGTAAATGTTTTCGCTGAAAGTCCAGCTCACCTCCAGCCGCCCCCCGGCCACGTGTGCGTTGACGCGCAGCAGGTGGCTCAGCATCCCGCCCGGGGCTTGCGCGACGTGCAGGGACTCGTCGGACAACTTAAAGAGCGAAGACTCCTGGAGAACCTGATCGAACTGACCGAGGTAGTTGAAGCTGACCTCCGCCGCCTCCTCCAACTCCCCCAGCCACGCCACGCCCCCGGCCTCCGCCCCCCCCATGTACCGCAGCACCCCGTACCCCACCCCGCGCCCCGGCACGCCCCGCAGCGCCTCCTTCACCCCCTTGAGCGTCTCCCCGCCGCCGCCCCGCCTCTCCAGCACCACCGGGTACCGCGTCGTGAACCACCCCACCGTCCGCGTCACATCCGCCTCCCCGGCCGCGCCCCCCAACGCCTCCCGCCCGTGCCCCTCCAGCGACACCGCCACCCGCCACCCCGCGCCGCCCCCCGCCCACCCCCACAGGCAGTCGGCCAGCCCGGCCAGCAGCGCGTCGTTGATCTGCGTCCGGTAGGCCTGCGGCACGCCCTGGAGCAGCGCCCGCGTCTGCTCGGCCGAGAGGGCCGCCGTCACCGTGCGGGCCGACCCGAGCGTGTTCGGGCCGCGGCCGTCGCGGGGCAGGCGGGCGGCGCCCTCGGCCCGGCGGGCGAGGGAGCGCCAGTAGTCGGCCTCGCGGGCCAGCTCTTCGGAGCGCGCGTACTCGCAGAGCTGCTCGGCCCACCGCTTGAACGAGGTCGTCTTCGGCGGAAGCTCGACGACCTGGCCGCCGCTCAACTGAGCGTAGAGCGTCTGCAAGTCTTCCATGATGACGCGCCACGAGACGCCGTCCACGACGAGGTGATGGACGACGAGCAGCAGCAGGGCGGGAGCCGACGGGCCGCGATCAAAGCAGGCGGCGCTGACGAGCGGCCCCGACGGCAGGTTGATAACGGAGTACGCTTCGCGCGACGCCTCTTCGACGCGGCGCCGCTGTTCGTCCGCCGCGAGGCCGGACAGGTCGTAACTCGTAAAGGGCACGCGGTCGTCGGGGCCGGCGTTGTGCTGGCGCCAGGTGCCGTCCTCGTCGGGCGTGTAGCGCATCCGCAGCGCGTCGTGATGGCGCAGGAGGTGCGTTACGGCGCCGCGGAGCGCCCCCGCGTCGAGCGGCTGCCGCGCTTCGAGCATCAGCGACTGTGTGTAGAACTCGGGCGCGCTCAGGCGGCGGTCGAAGAACCAATGCTGGATGGGGGTCAGCGGGACGGGGCCGACCACTTCGCCCTGCTCGGCGGCGGCCGATTCGCCGAGCGCCGTGTTCTTCGCCAGCGACGCGACGGTCGGGTGCTCGAAGATGAGCCGGGGGTCGAGGCGCAGTCCGGCGCGGTTGGCGCGGGCGACGATCTGGATGCTGAGGATGGAGTCGCCGCCGAGCTCGAAGAAGTTGTCGTCGCGCCCGACCCGTTCCAGCTTGAGCACTTCCTTCCAGATGGCGGACAGGGTCTCTTCCACGGGGCCGCGCGGCGCCTCGTAGGCCGCGCCGGTTTCGGGCCGCGCGAGGGAGGGGTCCGGCAGCTCGCCGCGCTTGACCTTGCCGTTCGGCGTGAGCGGCAGGGCTTTCAGCGTCACGAAGGCCGAGGGCAGCATGTACGGCGGGAGTCTGGTCGTAAGGAAGTCGCGCAGCTCGCCCGGCGTCGGCCCCGGCTCGCTTTGCGGGACGCAGTAGGCGACCAGACGCTTCTGTCCGGCCCCGTCCTCGCGCGCGACCGCGACCGCCTCGCGCACAGACGCGTGCCCGCGGAGGGCCGACTCGATCTCGCCGAGCTCTATGCGGTAGCCGCGCACCTTCACCTGATGATCCACGCGGCCGAGGAATTCCACGGCGCCCTCCGGCAGCAGCCGCGCCACGTCGCCCGTCCGGTACATCCGCGCCCCGGCCTCGCCCGCGAAGGGGTCTGGGACGAATCTTTCGGCGGTCTGCCCCGCGCGATTAAGGTAGCCGCGCGCGAGCCCGTCGCCGCCGATGCAGAGTTCGCCGCCGGCGCCCTCGGGCACCGGCCTGAGGTGTGCGTCGAGGACGTAGGCCCGCGTGTTCGCGATGGGGCGGCCGACGGGAACCGTGGTCGCCGCGCGCCCCACTTCCGCGAGGTCTTCGCCCACGTCGTAGGTCAACGAGCCGACGGTCGTCTCCGTCGGCCCGTAGTGGTTGACGAGGCGGGGGCCCCCGGGGAGCGCCGACAGCCTGCGGGCCAGCGCGAACGGCAGCGCCTCGCCGCCGAGAATCAGGTACCTGCGCGGGAAGACGCTCGCCTGTTCGAGCATTTCCAGTAAGGCGCCGAGGTGCGAGGGCACGATCTTGAGAACGTCGATGGCGTGCTCCGTCAGATAGTCGGCGAACTTCACGGCGCCGGTCGCCGTTTCGTGACTGACGACGTGCAGGCACCCGCCCGAGACGAGCGAGGGGAAGATGCAGGTGTTGCCCAGGTCGGCGCTGATCGTCGTGACGACGGCGAAGTGCCACGGCTTCTGCCGCATCGCTTCGGGCAGCCCCAACCTCTCGCAGAGGTAGCGCGTGTAATTCGACAGGCCGCCGTGCGTCACGGCGACGCCCTTCGGCGTGCCGGTCGAGCCCGACGTGTAGATGACGTAAGCCAAGTTGCCGGGGGCGACGGGCGCGCGCCGCGGGTTGTCGTGCTCCTCACTTTCGAGCCGGGCCGCGTCGTCGCTCAGGTCGAGCACGACGCCTTCAAAGTTCGGGTACCGCGCGCGGAGGTGTCGCTGCGTGATGAGCACGCGCACCGAGGCGTCGGCGAGTTGGTGGGTCAACCGCGCCTCCGGCAGTTCCGGGTCGAGCGGGACGTATGCGCCTCCGGCCTTCAGCACGCCCAGCAGCCCGGCGATCATCTCCGGCGAACGCTCGACGCAGAGCCCCACGGCCGCGTCCGGCCCGACGCCGTGGCGCCGGAGGAAGTGCGCGATCCGGTTTGAGGCGGCGTTCAGTTGCGCGTAGCTCATCCGGCGGCCCGCGGCGACGAGCGCCGGCTCGTCCGGCGTGCGCGCGGCAATTTCCTCGAACAGCTCGTGGATGAGTCCGCCCGGCGGGGGGACGCGCCGCGGCCCCGTGAGCGCGGCACGCACACGCCGCCAGTCATCGTCGGCGACGATGTCGAGGGCGCCGGCCCCGGCCTCGGCTGACCCGGCGGCGCTCGACAGAATCGTGACGAAGCACCGCGCGAAGAGTCTCACGTCCTCTTCGCCGAGCACGCTCGCGTCGTAGCCGAAAGAGGCGCGCAGCGACGCCCCGACGCGCCGGCATCCGAGCTTGAGGGTGTAGCGGTCGAAGAGGCTTTCGTGGCGCGCGAGCGTGAAGCGGACGCGGCCCGCTTCGAAGGCCACCGTCTCTTGTTCTTCAAATTCGAAATGGACCGGCAGGAAGGCGTGCGCCGCCTGCGTCGCGCCCGGCCCGAAGTACTCCTGCCACAGGTCGGCCTCGCGCGCCGCCTCGCCGATTCGCCCGAGCGTCGCGGCGAAAGTCCGGGGGCGTGAGAAGTCGGCGTAGACGGGGACGGTCTTAGCAAAGAGTCCGAGCGCGTCGCGCAGCTCCTCGTACTTCCTGCCGTCGAACGCCACGCCGACGACCAGCTCGTCCTGCCCCGTCAGGCGCCAGAGCAGCGTCTGCCAGCAGGCGAGGAGAAAAGCGTCGGGCCGCGCGTGGTGTCTCTTCGCCGCCGCCCCGACGCGCGCGAAGAGGTCGGGGTCGATCCCGACCGTGAAGCCGGCGGGCGCGAAAGCGCCGCGCGAGCCGTCCCGCTTCTCGCGGGGCAGCGCGAGCGCGGGCAACGAGGCGTAGTCGCGCCGCCGCCAGAACTCGGCGCCTTCGGCCTCCGGCTCTTCGAGCAGTTCGTTCTGCCACTCTGAAAACTGGACGTACTGCGTAGGCTCCTCGACCTCTTCGCCGCCGCGCGCCGCGTAGTGTCGTGCGAGGTCGCGAACCAGGTTGACGAGCGAGCGCGAGTCTGCGCAGAGCGCGGGTAGTTCGAGCAGCAGGACGTGGGCGCCGCCCGGCGCGGGCGCGAGGGCGGCGCTCAGGAGCGGCCCTCGCTCGAAATCGAAGGGGGCGGGCGGCCGGGCCGCGAAGAGTTCCGCGGCGAAATGTTCCGCGGCGCCGGCGTCGGGCGGCGGGCCGAGTCGTTCGAGTCGCGGGGCCGCGGCCTCGCCGTCGGCGATGGCCTGCACAGGGAGGCTGATGCCCGGCGCGCTGCGGAAGGTGGTCGCGAGTATCTGATGCCGGTTGACGACGGCGCGAAGCGCGTCGCGGAGGGCGCCCTCGTCGAGTTCGCCCTCGACGAGCACCGCGCACCGGGCGCGGTACGCCGCACCGCCGCCTTGCTGCAACAGCCAGAGCCGCCTTTGCTGAGGTGAGAGTCGGAAGCCTTCAACCACGTCTCGTCTGCGCCCCCGTATTCAGGAATGCCCCGGGCCACGCGCCGCCGAGCGCGGGCGACGCCGCGCCGCTCACGCGCCCCGCTCCGGCGTCGCCGCGTCGCCGTCCGTCATCTCGCCCATGGCGACTACGATCTTCCGCGGCCCCGTGTAGGGGTTGCGCGCGTGCGCCGTGAGCATGTTGTCGAGCAGGAGGACGTCGCCCTCGCGCCAGGGGAAGCTGACGGCGGCGCGGCGGTAGGTCTCGACGACCTCGGCGACGACAGAGTCTTCGACGGGCGAGCCGTCGCCGTAGTAGACGTTGCGCGGCAACTCCTCCTCGCCGTACATGGAGAGCAGGGTCTCGCGCAGGGACTGCTCAAGGCACGAGACGTGGTGCAGCTGCACCTGATTGAAGAAGACCGTCTCGCCGGTGCGCGGGTGGCGCGCGACCGCCGGGCAGACTCTCCGCGTCCGCAGCCAATTGTCACCGCGCCACTCGAACTCCGTGCCCGACTCGCGGCAGCGCGCCTCGACCACCCGGCGGTCGGCGGTGCCGTAGAAGGTCTGCCAGCTAATGTCGAGCCCCTCGATGAAGTTGCGGACGTACATCAGCCCCTTCTCGGCGAACCGCCCGGCGACGGCGCGCGGCAGCAGCCTGTAGACCTCGCGGCAGTCGACGACGGGCGTCTCGCCCCCGGCCTGCGCCGCCCGCACGCAGTAGAAGAAAATCTTCATCGGCCAACGGTGCAGGTGCGAGCTCTCGTTGTGGAAGAGGATGGCCTGGTCGGCGGGGTACGGCGTCGAGCCGTAGACCCTGCCGCCCTCGCCCTCGCGCGGCAGGTCGCCGTACTCGCCGAAGAGGCGGGGGCAAACGCCCGCCGCGACGCGCTCGAATTTCTCCACAGAGTCCACCGGGAACCCGCGCAGCAGCAGCGCGCCGTGCTCGCACAGCCGGCGCTCGATCCACTCGCGGTTGTGCGCGGCCCAGCCCGCGAGGTCCGCGTCCGCGGCCGCCGGCTCGACGACGAGCGGGAGGGGCGACCCGTCCTGAAGCGGGGCGGTCCTGACCGGATCGGACGGCAGGCTCACCGCCTTCGGCTTGACCGCCTTGAAGCGCGCGCGCTTGGACTCCTCGGCCCGCGCCTCCCCGACGTGGCGCTGCCCCTCGTCGGCGCGCGCGAGGCCCTGCCGCAACTCGCCGAGGGTCGCGTCGGGGCGCTCTGTGAACTCGCGCAGCAGTGATGCGAACTGTGAGGCCAAATGCCCTGCCGAAGCGGCGTCGAAGCGGCGGCGGTCGTAGACGAACCGCAGCGCCATCCGTTCCGCGCGGGGGCCGACGATGACCGTGAGCGGGTAGTTGGTGCGGCTGACGTTGTACACGTCGCTCAGGTTGAGGCTGCGCGTGTGCTCCTGGATGCTGTTGTCTACGGGGTAGTTCTCGAAGCTCAGGATGCTGTCGAACAGCGGCACGCCGCGCGGCACGTCGCTCGCGCGCTGCACCTGAACGAGCGGGCTGTATTCGTACTGCCGCACCTCGAACTGCGCCTCCTGAATCCCGCCGAGCCAGGCGGCCAGCGTCTCCCCGTCCGGCAGCTTGACGCGCATCGGCAGCACGTTGATGAACATGCCCACCATCGTCTCGATGCCGGGCAGCTCGGCCGGCCGGCCCGAGGCCGTGGCGCCGAAGGCCACGTCGCTGCGCCCGCCGGAGTGGCCGAGCAGCAGCGCCCACGCCCCCTGCACCACCGTGTTCACCGTCAGCCGGTGCCGGCGCGCGAAGTCGCGGACGGCCGCCGAGTCGGCCGCCGAAAGGAACACGCGCAGCTCGCCGTGCCGCTCCTCGCCGTCCCCCGGGGCGGCGCCCGTCTCGCGCCCTACAGGGGTCGGCGAATCGAAGCCCCTGAGCGTCCGGCGCCAAAACTCTTCGGCCTCGACCGGGTCGCGCGACTCAAGCCAGTTGATGTAGTCGCCGAAGGGGCGCGTCGACTCCGGCCCGGGCGCGGCGTCGAGCGCGAGCGAGTCGTAGAAAGTGAACAACTCTTTGAGGACGAGGTAGATCGACCAACCGTCGAGCAGCAGGTGGTGGTGGGTCCACACGAACTTGTACGCGTCGTCGCCGACGCGGATGAGCCCCATTCGCATCAGCGGCCCCTGCGTCAACTTGAACCCGCGCGCGCGCTCGTCCTCAAGGTACCGGTTGAAGCGCTCGGCCTGCTCGTCGGGCGAGGCGTCGCGCCAGTCGAGACGCTGCCACGGGACGGCGACGCGGCGGCCGACGACCTGTAGCGGGCGGGCGACGTTCTCCCAAACGAAGGCCGTGCGCAGGATGGGGTTGCGGTCGACGACCGCCTGCCACGCGCGCTCGACGGCGGGCGCGTCAAGCCCGCGCAGCGAGCAGTGAATCTGCACGACGTAGACGCCCGACTCCGGCGCGTAGATGCTGTGGAAGAGGATGCCCACCTGCGCGGGCGAGAGGGGGTAAACGTCCTCGACGTTGTCGCGCGCGGGGCTCCAGCCGCCGCCCTCGCGCGCGAACTCGACGAGAGAGAGAGCCGCCTCCAACTCCGCGCCGCCGAGCCGCGCGAGCGGGAACTCCCGCGGCGCCTCCCCGGCCTCAGCCCGGCCCGCCTCCCGGCAGTACGCGATGAGCGCGCGCAGCTCCTCGACGTAGCTCCGCGCCAGCGCCTCGACGGTCGCGGCGCGGTGGACGTTTCTGCTGTACTTGAACCTGACGTTGAGCCGCCCGTCGTAGACGATCCCGGCCACGTAGAGCAGGTGCGGCATGGCCGTCTCCGGCCCCACGGCCGGCCCCGCCGACTCCTGCGCCAGGCTGAGCAGCGAGTTCTCGCCGAACGACTGGTCGGCCTGGCCCAGGTAGTTGAAGCTCACTTCGGCGCGGGGGAGCGAGGCGAGTTTCGCCGCCGCCTCCTCGCCGCCGAGGTAACGCAGCAGCCCGTAGCCGACGCCCGCGTGCGGTATCCGTTCGAGCCGCTCGCGGACGGTCTCCAAGACCTCCTCCGCCGTCGCCGCGCCGCCGAGGTCGAGACGCACGGGGAAGATTGAGGTGAACCAGCCGACCGTGCGGGAAATGTCTACGCCCTCAACGACATCCTCCTCGCGCCCGTGCCCTTCTAGCTCCAGGCGCAGCGGCGCGCCGCCCGTCCAGCGCGCGAAGCTCCGGGCGAGCGCCGCGAGCAGGATGTCGTTGATGCGCAGCCGCCGGAACTTCGGCACCTCGCGCAGCAGCGCCTCGGTCTCCTCAACGTCGAGCGCGACGGCGAGGACCTCGGCGGACGATTCCAGCCTCTCGCCTCCGACGAAATCGACCGGCAGCGGCGCCGCCGCGCCGCCGTGCTCGCTCAGCCAGTAGTCGAGCTCGGCGCGCGCCGCCTCCGAGCGCGCGTACTCTTCCAGCCGCTCGGCCCAGCGCTTGTACGAGGTGGTCTTGGCGGGCAGGCTGGCAGGCTGGCCGCCGCGCATCTGCCCGCACGCCGTCTGCAAGTCTTCGAGCAGGACGCGCCACGAGACGCCGTCCACGACGAGGTGGTGCGCGACGAACAGCAAGAGCGCGCGGCGCTCCCCGCCGCGCCCGAAGAGGGCGACGCGGACGAGCGGCCCGTCGGTCAAGTCGAGGCTCGCTTGCAGCCGCGCCGCCTCAGACTCGACGGCCCGCCGCTGCCCGGCCTCGTCCATCCCGGCCAAGTCGAAACTCTCGAAGGGGACGCGGTCGTCCGGCGCGGCGTTGAACTGCCGCCAGCCGTCGGCCTCGCGCACGAAGCGCATGCGAAGCGCGTCGTGGTGCTCGCAGAGCGCGCGCACGCCCTCCCGCAACACGCGCTCGTCAACCTCCTGCCGCAGCTCGAAGAGGTAGCTCATGTTGAAGTGGTGCGGCGCGGGCAGTCGCTGTTCCAACAGCCAGTGCTGGACGGGTGTCAGCGGCACGTCGCCCGTGACGGCCCCCTGCTCGGCCTCGACGCGCGACGCGGTGCCCGCCACGGCGGCCAGCTTGGCTATCGTCTGACACTGAAAGAGCTGGCGGGGGATGAGTCGCAGGCCGACCTGATTCGCGCGCGCGACCACCTGGATCGTGAGGATGGAGTCGCCGCCGAGCTCGAAGAAGTTGTCGTTGACGCCGACCTGCTCCAGGCCGAGCACTTCGGCCCAGATGCGCGCCAGAGACTCCTCGGTGGGCGTGCGCGGCGCGACGTGCGCCTTACCCTGTTCGGGGCGCGCGGCGTCCGGCTCGGGCAGCGCGCGCCGGTTCACCTTGCCGCTCGCCGTCAGGGGCAGCGCGTCGAGGATGACGAACGCCGACGGCACCATGTACTCCGGCACGCGCTCTTTCATGTGGCCGCGCAGCACCGCCGCCGAAGGCGCCTGCCCGGCGTCGGCCACCACGTAAGCCACCAGCCTCTTGCCCGCCGCGCCCTCGCCGCGCACCGCCGCCGCGCACGCGCGAACGTCTGCGTGCGCCGCCAGCGCCGCCTCCACCTCGCCGAGCTCAACCCTGAACCCGCGCACCTTCACCTGCTCGTCGGCGCGCCCTACGTATTCGATCTCGCCTTCCGCGGTGAGCCGCGCCACGTCGCCCGTGCGGTAGAGACGCGCGCCGGGCTCGTCGCCGTAGGGGTCCGGGACGAAGCGCTCGGCGGTGAGGCCGGGGCGGTTCAGGTAGCCGCGCGCGACGCACGCGCCGCCGATGTGCAGTTCGCCCGACACGCCCACGGGGACGGGCCGGCCGTGCGCGTCGAGCACGTAAAGCCGCGCGTTGGAGACGGGCCGGCCGATGGGCGGCAGCACGGGCCACCGCGTCGGCGCCCCGGTCAGGCTGTGGGCGCTGACGACGTGCGCCTCGGTCGGCCCGTACTGATTCACCAGCACGCCGCCCGGCAGGCGGCGTAACATCTCGACGAGCGCGGGCGTCACCTGCAACTGCTCGCCGGCCGTCAACACCTCGCGCAGACGCACGCCCGCCGCCGGCCCGCCGTCCGCGCCCGCCGCGATGGCCGCGGGCATCGCCTCGGCCAGCTGTTGCAGGTAGACGAAGGGAACGAACAGGCGCTCGACCGCCTCCTCGGCCAGCAGCCGCCAGAAGGCGGTCGGGTCGCGCCTCACCTCCTCGGTGACGAGCACGAGCGCGCCGCCCCCGCACCACGTCGAGAAGATCTCCTGACACGACACGTCGAACGACAGGGGCGCGAACTGCGCCGTGCGCGCCGACTCGCCGGCCGCCGCGTGTCTGAGCTGCCAGTGCATGAGGTTGACGAGCGGGCGGTGCGGCATGGCGACGCCCTTCGGCCTGCCGGTCGATCCCGACGTGTAGAGGATGTAGGCGAGGCTTTCGGGGCTCGCCTCGGGGCGCAGGTCGGACGCCTCCTCGCGCGAGATCGCGTCACGGTCTGCGTCGAGACAAACGACCTCGCCGTGCTCGGGCGGCAGCAGGTCGAGCAGCCGCCGGTGCGTCACGGTCAGGCGCGGGCGGGCGTCTTCGAGCAGCAGCGCGATGCGGCGCGCCGGCAGCGCGGGGTCGAACGGCAGGTATGCGCCCCCGGCCTTGAGCGCCGCCAGCAGCGCGATCATCTGCTCCGACGAGCGGCCGAGGAGCAGGGCGACCGGGGCGTCCGCCCCGACCCCGCGGCGGCGCATGAGGCGGGCCAACTGGTTGGCGCGCGCGTTCAGCTCCCCGTAGGTCAACCGGCCGCCCTCGAAGACGAGCGCCGGCGCGTCGGGCGTGCGCGCGGCCTGCCGCTCGAACAGTTGATGAAGGCAGGCCTCGCGCGGGTAGTCTTCCCGCGTTTTGTTCCAACGCCTGACTATCTCTTCGCGCTCGTCGTCGCCGAGGAGACTGAGCCGCGAGACGGGGGCGCCGCTGTCGTCCAGCGCGCCGCGCAGCACGTTGACGAAATGACCGGCCAGCCGCTCGACGGTGCCGCGCTTGAACAGCCTGGCGTTGAAGGCGACGCCCCCCTCGATGCCGCCGCCCGTCCTGGCGAAGGTGAAAGTAAGGTCGTTCTTCAGCTCGGGCAGTTCGCCGTGGATGTCGGCGAGCACGAGCACCACGTCGAAGAGCGGGCACCTGTTCCCGGCCTCCTCGAGCCCGAGGTCTTTGACGAGCTGCGCGAACGGGTAGCCCTGCCGCGCGTAGGCGCCCGACAGACTTTCGCGCACCTTGAGGAGCAGCTCGCGGAACGACTCGGCGCCCTCCACGCGGTCGGCAATCGCCAGCACGTTCGGCCCCTGCGGCGGCGCCCCGGCCGGCCTGTAGGGCGGGCTGCCGACGACGACCAGCCCCGCGCCCGTATACTTGTGGAGGCAGACTTTGAGCGCGGCCATCAAGGTCGTGCAGGTCAGGAAGGCGGACTCTTTGGTGAAGGCGAGCAGTCTGCGGCCGAGGTCGGCGGGCAGGGGGATGGCGACTTCGCCCCGCTTGTCCGAGTAGACTTTAGAGCGCCTGAAATCGCCGGGGAGGTCGGCGCCGTCCAGCTCGCCCGACAGGCGGGAGAGCCAGTAGTCGCGCTCCTCCTTCAGGGCCGTCGTCAGGATCAACGTGTCTGTCATGTTCGTTCTCCGAAGAGATGGCCGCCCCGCCTCTTACTCCTCCCACAGGACGGGGCAGAAGTCCGGGTCGGCGTAGTCGGGGCGCCCGCCCTCCATGCGGCAGAGCACGTCGTTGCGGTGCCACGCGAGCTTGCCGTCCTCGCGCCGCCACTCGCGGTAGCGGTTCGCCTCGTCCTGCAAGTGTGCGGAGATGGAGTGCCGCGGGAGGCGCCCGCGGTTGGCCCCGCTGCCGTGGACGGTCAGGCAGTGGTGAAAACTGACCTGCCCCCGCTCCAGCGTCAGGGGCACGACCTCGGCCCGCCTCCCGCCGGTCTCGAACATCTCGCGCAGGCCCGAAGGGTCGCTCGTGTGAAACTCCTTCAGGTTCTCGTTGCCGCCCCACAGGTGGCTCCCGGCGACCACCATTAAAGGGCCCATCGCCTCGTCGCAGTCCTGGAACGGGATCCACGCCGTCAGCATCTCGTCCGACGTGCACGTCCGCCAGTAGGCGCGGTCGGTGTGCCAGCCGATGCAGGTTTCGCGCCCCGCCTCGTCCGACGGCTTGTAGATCATCTGGTCGTGCCAGAGGCGGACGGACGGCGTGCCGGCGAGCCGCGCGGCGATGGCGCCGAGCAGCGGGTTGAGCACGAGCGCCGACAACTCCCGGTTCTGGATCGAGACGTAGTCGTTGATGCGGAGCCCGTCGCCGTCGCCCGGCTTCCAGCCCTCGAACGGCTTGACGGCGGCGGGCACGGCGAAGTCGCGCTCGCCCGCGTAGAACCGCTCGCTGCCGTAGACGGCCTCCTCGATATGCTCGTCGTCGAAGATTTTCTTCGAGACGTAGTAGCCCCGCCGCCGGTAGGACTCAACGTCCTCGTCGGTGGGGAGCAGGCTGCGCTGCTCCGGTGTCAGTTCCATAGGTTGTCCCCTCGGGTCGGTGAGACGGTCGGCGAGTCGGCGAGACGGCGGGGCCGGGGCTCTTCACCAGTCGTCGAACGTAAACTCGTCGGCGAGATCGAAGGCCGGGGCGGCTGCGGCCGTCGGCGCCGTCGGCACGCCCCGGCCGAGCGGGAGGTCGAGCAGGCACGCTTCGGGGTCGGCGGCGACGCTTTCGAGCAGCGCGCGGTAGCGTTCGAGCTTCAGGTCTATGGTCGCGGCGTCGAAAAGCGCCTCTTTATAAGTCGCGTTGATGACGAGCCGCCCGTCCCCCTCGGCGAGCCAGACTTCGAGATCGAACTTCGCCACGCCGTTGTCCGCAGGGTATCCGACGAGCGTGACGCCCGGCAGCCGGACCTCGCGCGTCGGGTTGTTGTTGAGCGCGAAGAAGACCTGGAACAGCGGGTCGTGGGACGGGTCGCGCTCGGCCCGAAGCATCTCGACCAGCTTGTCGAAGGGCATGTCCTGGTGGGCGTAAGCCCCGAGCGTGGTCTCGCGCACCCGCGCGAGCAGCGCGCGGAAGGGGGGGTTGCCCGACAGGTCTGTGCGCAGCGCCAGCGTGTTGACGAAGAACCCGATCAGCCCTTCGACCTCGCGGTGACGGCGGTTGGCGATGGGCGTGCCGACGACGATGTCCTCCTGCCACGTGTAGCGGTAGAGCAGCGTCTTGAAGGCGGCCAGCAGCAGCATGAAGAGCGTCACGTCTTCGCGCCGGCACAGCTCCTTGAGGGCGAGGGTCAACTCCCGCGAGAGCGGCAGCGACCTGCGCCCGCCGCGCAGCGTGCGGGTCTGCGGGCGCGGCCGGTCTGTGGCGAGTGCGAGTTTGGCCGGCGCGCCTTCGAGCTGTTTCTGCCAGTAGGCGAAGAGACCTTCGAGCGCCTCGCCCTGCAGCCGGCCGCGCTGCCAGGCGGCGAAGTCTGCGTATTGAATCGGCAACTCGGCGAGCGGCGAGGGGCGGCCCGCGGCGAACGCCTCGTAGAGCGCCCCCAACTCCTCGACGAGGATGTGCATGGACCAGCCGTCCGACGCGATGTGGTGCAGCGTCAGCAGCAACACGTGGTCGTCCTCGTCGAGCCGCAACAGGGCGCAACGCAGGAGCGGCTCGCCGGTCAGGTCGAAGGGGCGCCGCCCCTCTTCGCCGATAACGCCCGCGGCCCGCGCGTCGCGCTCCTGCGGCGGGAGGCCGCGCAAGTCGAACACGGGCAGCGGCAGCGGCGAGGCCGGCACGACCCGCTGCAACGGCCTCCCGCCGACGAACTCGAAGGCGGTTCGCAGCGCCTCGTGCCGCCGCAGTATCTCGCCCAGACTTCGCCGCAGGGCGTCCACGTCGAGACGCCCGCTGACGCGCACGGCGGCCGGCACGTTGTAGGAAGCCGTCCCGCTCTCAAGCTGTTCGAAGAACCAGATGCGCTCCTGCGCGAAGGAGAGCGGGCAGGGGGCGGATTCCGGCCTCCTGGGGATCGCGCCGGACTCTTCACCCCCGACGCCTCTCCTCCGCAGCAGCAGCGACAGCAGCCCGCGCTTCGCCGGGGAGAGAGGGGCTGGGCGTTTCCCGCCGTCGCCCATCCCCTCGCCCCCGCCGGCCGTGAGACGCCCGCCTTCGAGCATCGCCTCGGCCTCCTCGTCTGAAAGCCCTTCGAGCTCCCCCAGAGTCCGGGCGACCTGTTCAAACTGCCACGCGTGTTCCGGGTCGCGCTCCATGCTCTGCGCGAGTCCGGCGACGGTCGGCGACTCGAAGATGTTACGGACCGGCAACTCGGCCTGAAAGATTTCGTTCAGCCGCGTGGCGACTTGCGTCGCCAGCAGCGAGTGCCCGCCGAGGTCGAAGAAGTTGTCCTCGGCGCCGACGCGCTCGGCGCCGAGCACCTCGGCCCAGACGCCGGCTATCACTCTTTCGAGCGCGGTGCGGGGCGCCACGAAAGTGTTCCCCGGCGAGAGATGTTCCTGTACCGGCTCGGGCAAAGCCCGCCGGTCCACCTTCCCGTTCTCCGTCAGCGGCAGCGCGTCGAGCGTGACGAAGGCCGACGGCACCATGTAGTCGGGCAGCCGCGCGCGAAGGTAGCTCCGCAACTCCTCCGCGCCCGCAGGGCCTCCTCCTCGCGCCACGACGTAGGCCGCCAGCCTCTTCCCGCCCGACTCGTCCGCCCGCGCGAGCACAACCACATCGCCCACGTCCGGGTGCCCACCCAACACCGCCTCCACCTCCCCCAACTCCACCCGGAAGCCCCTCACCTTCACCTGGTCGTCGAGCCGCCCCAGGAACTCCAGCAGCCCGTCGCCGAGGAAGCGTACGCGGTCGCCCGTCCGGTAGAGGCGCGCGCCGGGCGAGGCCGAGAAGGGGTCGGGGACGAACCGCTCGGCCGTCAGGGCGGGCCGCCGCAGGTAGCCCCGCGCCAGGCCGTCGCCGGCGATGTAGAGCTCGCCGGCAGCGACGGCCGGCAGCGGCCGCTGCCGGCCGTCGAGCACGTAGACGCGAGTATTCGCGACCGGCCGCCCGATGGGCGGCACCCTATCGCTCTGGTCCGCAGGGGCAACCGGGGTGCAGGTCGCGACGACGGTGCTCTCAGTCGGCCCGTAGTGATTTACCAGCGTGAATGGCAGCGGGCGTTCCGGCGCACGGTGGAGCACGTCGGCTCCGATCAACATGAACCTCAGGGCCAGGTCGTCCGGCAGGCGTTCCTTTAAGACAACTTCCGCGAGCGGCGTGGGGAGGAAGCAGACGGAAATTCTATTTGCGGCGAGCCAACGCAAAAGCTTGCCGGGGTCGGAGCGGGTCGCGTCGTCGGCAATATGGACACTCGCTCCCGCGGCGAGATACGGCCAGATCTCCCACACCGAGGCGTCGAAGCCGATTCCAGCGATCTGCGTGGCGCGGTCGTCCGGCGTAATGTCGTACGTGCGCTGGTGCCACGTGACCAGATTGACCAGCCCGCCGTGCTGAACTTCGACGCCCTTCGGCTTGCCCGTCGAGCCCGACGTGTAGATGACGTAGGCCAGGTTGTTGGCGTTCGCCTGCGGGGCGAGGTCGTCGGCGGGCCCGCCGGCGAATGCCTCGCCGTCCGCGTCGACGGCGACGACACGCGCCCGGCGGGTCGCTACTCTCTCCCGCAGGTGCCCCTGCGTTAACAGCAGCGAGGCTTGCGTCTCTTCGAGGATGAAGGCGAGGCGCTGTTGCGGGTAACCGGGGTCCAGCGGCACGTAGGCGCCGCCCGCCTTGAGCACGCCGAGCAGCGCCACGACAAGCTCGGCCGACCGCTCCATGCAGACGGCGACGAGCGACTCGGCCCCGACGCCGAGACTTCGCAGGTGACGCGCCAGTCGGTTGGCCCTCTCGTTCAATTCGCGGTAGGTCAAATGATTTCCGGCGAATCGGAGGGCGGTGGCCTCGGGGGCGCGGCGGGCCTGCCCCTCGAACAGTTGCGCGACGGTCTGCTCGGCCGGATAGTCCTGCCCGGTCCGGTTCCATTCGGCGAGCGTTCTCCGCTCGTCTTCGGTCAACAGCGGCAGGGCGGAGACTTTCTGTTCGGGGTCGGCGACGATGCCTTCGAGGATGTTGCTGAAGTGCCCCCACATTCTGGCGACGGTCGCGCCTTCGAACAGGTCCGTGTTGTATTTGAAGAGGACGCTCAGGCCGCTCTCGGACTCGTTCACGAAAGTCTCCAGGTCGAACCGCGCGGTTCCGGTGTCGAGCCCGAGCGCCTCAATCGTGATGCCGGGGAGGGTGAGCGCCGAGTCCGAAATCGTGCGCAGGACGAACATGACCTGCAACAGCGGGTTGCGGCTCAGGCTCCGCTCGGGCTGCAACTCCTCGACGAGTTTTTCGAAGGGCAACTCCTGGTGCGCGTAAGCCCCGAGCGAAGTCTCGCGTACGCGCGCCAAAAGCTCGCGGAACGTGGGGTCGCCCGAGAGGTCGCAGCGCATCACAATCGTGTTGAGGAAGAACCCGATCAGCCCTTCCACCTCGCCCCGGCCGCGGTTGGCGAGGGGCGTGCCGACGCCGAAGTCGGTCTGCCCCGTGAGGCGGTGGAGCAGGGTTTGGAAGGCGGCCAGCAGCGTCATGTAGAGCGTGGCGTTCTCGCGGCGGCTCAGGTCGTAAAGAGCGCTCGTCAGGCCCGGCGGCAGACCGAACGTCAGGTGCCCGCCCGTGTAAGTTTGCTGGCGCGGGCGCGGCCGGTCGGTCGGGAGTTCGAGCGCCGGCATGCCGCCCAGCTTCTCCTTCCAGTAATTGGTCTGGGCTTGCAGCACCTCGCCTTGCAGCCACGCGCGCTGCCACGCGGCGAAGTCCGCGTACTGCACGGGCAGCTCGGGAAGCGGCGACGGGCGCCCCTCTCTGAAGGCCCCGTAGAGCGCCCTGACCTCTTGCATGAGCACGTCAATCGACCACGCGTCGAAAACGATGTGGTGCACGACGAGCACCAGCACGTGCTCTTCGGCGCCGAGGCGCATCAGCGCGGCGCGCACGAGCGGCGCGCGCCTCAGGTCGAAGGGCTTCCCCGCCTGTTCGTGGAAGACGCGCCGGACGGAAGCATCGCGCCCGCCCTCGTCAAGCTCGGACAGGTCGAGCACGGGCAGTTCGAGAGGCGTCGCCGGCTCGATAACCTGCACGGGCTCGCCGCCGGCGGCCGCAAAGCTGGTCCGCAGCACTTCGTGGCGGCGCACGATTTCGTCAAGGCTTCGCCGCAGCGCCGCGAGGTCGAGCGCGCCCCTCAGACGCAGCGCGTAGGGGTTGTTGTAGACCGTGGCGCCGGGTTCGAGCCGGTCGAGCAGCCAGAGGCGCAGTTGCGCGAAGGAGAGGGGCAGCCGCCCTTCCCTCGGCACGCGCACGAAGGGCGGCGGCGCGGCCCCGGCCTGCTCTCCCGACGCGCCCTCAATGCAGGCGGCGAGTCCCGCGACGGTCGGCGTCTCGAAGATGCTTCGGAGTTGAACCTCGATGTCGAACTCCTGCCGCGTCCGCGAGACGACGCGCGTGGCGAGCAGCGAGTGTCCGCCGAGGTCGAAGAAGTTGTCCTCGACGCCGACGCGCTCGACGCCGAGCACCTCGGCCCAGATGGCCGCCAAGCGCCCCTCCGTCGGCGTGCGCGGCGCGACGAACTCGCCCCCCAGTTCGGGGCGCAGGTGGTCGGGCGCGGGCAGTTGCCGCCGGTCCACCTTGCCGTTCGCGGTCAGCGGCAGCGCGTCGAGCAGGACGAAGGCCGACGGGAGCATGTAGTCCGGCAGCCGCTCGCGCAGGAAGTCGCGCAGCTCGCTCGTGGAAGGCGCGGGCCTGCGGCTCGGCACCGCATAGGCGACCAGACGTTGGCCGCCCGGCGCGTCCTCCCTGACGGCGGCGGCCGCGGCGCGCACCGCCGGGTGACGCGCGAGCACGGCCTCGACCTCGCCGAGCTCGACGCGCGAGCCGCGCACTTTCACCTGATCGTCCGTGCGGCCGATGAACTCGACCTGCCCGTCGGGCAGGTGCCGCACCATGTCGCCCGTGCGGTAGAGGCGCGCTCCCGGCCGGCCCGAGAACGGATCGGGGACGAACCTTTCAGCCGTCAGGCCGGGGCGGCGCAGGTAACCGCGCGCGAGGCCCGCGCCGCCGACGTACAGCTCGCCGGGCGTGGCCGTCGGGGCGGGGTTGCCGTGCGCGTCCAGCACGTAGAGCCGGGCGTTCGACACGGGGCGCCCCAGCGAGGGCCGCCCCGCCGCGCCCTCCACCCGGCAGACGGCCGCGTCCACAGTGCACTCCGTCGGGCCGTAGACGTTGTAGAAATCAACCGCCTCGCCCGCGGACGCGAGGTGCGACCAGAGCGCCGCGTCGATGGCCTCGCCCCCGAGCAGCGCGCGTGCGCGCGTCCCGTCGCGGCGGGCCGCGCCGGGGAAGCCCGCGTCAATCAGAAGTCGCATCTGCGACGGCGTGCAGTCGAGCACGTCCAGCCCGTGCCGCTCGACGTACTCGCGCAAGCCCGGCCCGTCGCGCCGCACCTCCTCGGGCAGGACGTGGAGCGTGTGCCCGAAGAGCAGTTGGATAATCTGTTTGACCGACGAGTCGAAGGAGAGCGGCGCGTTGACGCTCACGCGCAGCGGCACGGGCCCGCCGTCGTAGACGGCGCGGCGGAGCGCGAAGGCGAGGTTGACGACCGAGCGGTGCTCGATCATCACCCCTTTCGGCCTGCCGGTCGAGCCCGACGTGTAGATGACGTAAGCCAGGTTGTCCGGCGCCGCGGCGGGGCGCGGGTTGTCGGCGCGCTCGGCGTCGAGCGACTCGCGCTCCGCGTCGAGGCAGACGAGCTCGCCGCGCCGCTCCGGCAGCGAGCCGAGCAAAGCCGTCTGAGTCAGCACGACTCGCGCGCCCGCGTCTTCAAGCATGAACGCGAGGCGGGCCTTCGGCTGCAACGGGTCCAGGGGGACGTAGGCGCCGCCCGCCTTGAGCGTGCCGAGCAGGGCCACGACCATCTCGACCGACCGCTCCATGACGAGCACGACCGGCACGTCCGGCCCGACGCCGAGCCGCCGCAGGCGGTGGGCCAGGCGGTTGGCCCGCGCGTTCAGCTCCGCGTAGCTCAGCCGCTCGCCCGCGAAGACGACGGCCTCGGCGGCGGGCCCCGCGGCGGCCTGCTCCTCGAAGAGTTCGTGGACGCAGCGCCCCTGCGGGAACGGCGCCGACGTTTCGTTCCACTCGAAGAGGTGGCGGCGGCGCTCGGCCTCACTCAGAATGTCGAGACGCTCGACCGGCGCCGAGTCGTCGGCCAGCACGCCGCGCAGGAGCGCCGCGAGTCCGTCCGCGAGTCGCCCCACCTCCTCCGCCGTGTAGAGCGCCGGGTGGTGGTGGAAGTCGAGCGCGAGCGAGCCGTCGCCGCCGCGCGCGCAGTCGAGCAGGAGCTTAAAGGGTTCGGTGCGGGCGTGCAGTTCGGCGACCGAGAAGCGCACGCCGCCGGCGCTCACCTCGGGCGGCCTCCCGCCGAAGCAGAAGCCGACGGGCAGGCCGCCGGACTCGCGCCCGGCGGCGCGGCGCAGTTCCTCGTAACCTTCCGCCGTGAAGTACTCCTGCCACCCCTGGGCCTCCGCGACGCCGGCCCCCACCTGCCGCAAGACTTCGGCGAAGCCGAGGCCGGGCGCGAAGCCGCACCGCAGCGGCGGCCACCGCTCGTAGAGCCCCAGCGCCGGCCCCATCTCTTCGTAGACGCGCCCGTCGCAGCGGACGTTGACGGCGACAACCGGCCCGCCCGCCAGCCGCCACAACAACGTCTGCCAGCAGGCCAGCACGACCGCCCCGACCGGAACGCCGTGGCGCGCGGCCAGCGCGTCGAGGCCGCGGCCCGTCTCTCCGCCGACGGCGAGCGACACGCGCGAGGGCTCGAAGCTCGGCTCCGCCGCGCGGCGCGCTTCAGACGCGAGAGACGGCGGCGCGGCGGCGCCCTTCGCGTGCTCGCGCCAGAAGTCCGGCCCGGCCCCGTCGCCGCCCGCGAGGAGTTCGGTCTGCCACTCAGAGAATTGCGCGTACTGCACGGGCTCGTCGTCTTCATCCGGCGACTCGCAGCCCGCCGCGCGCGCGCCGTAACCGCGGGCGACTTCGCCGACGAGGTTGGCGAGCGAGAGCGCGTCGGCGCAGAGCGAGGGCACGACGGCGAGCAGGACGTGTTCGGCCGGGGAGTGGCGGACGAGCGTGCAGCGCAACAGCGGGCCGCGCCCGAAGTCGAAGCCGTCGGCCTGCGCCTCCCTCATCAAATGTTCTACGGCGGCCTGTCGTCGGGCGGGCTCGGCTTCGCCGCCGAGGTCAACCTCGCGCCACCCGTGGGCGGCCCCTTCGCCCACCACCTGCACGGGCAGCTTCATCCCGGGCAGCCACTCGAAGGTCGTGCGCAGAATCTCGTGACGCGCGACGAGGCGCGCGACCGCTTCGCGCAGCGCCGACGGGTCGAGCCGCCCTTCGAGCCGGACTGCGCACGCGGCCCGGTAGGCCGGGCCGCCCCGCTGCCGGAGCCAGAGACGCCTCTGCTGCGGCGAGAGGCGGAAGCCTTCGAGCATCTCCTGCGTCATTCAGTTGACCGCTCCAGAAGAGTTCGACACGCCCGGGTCGCCGCCGTAAGGCTCGGCCATCGCCACCAGCACGCGGCGCGGCCCCTCGTAGGGCGCGCGCCCGTGCGCCACGCGCATGTTGTCGAGCACCAGCACGTCGTTCGGCTCCCACGGGAAGCTGACGGCGGCGCGCGCGTAGGCTTCGACGATCTCGGCGATCACGGAGTCCTCTATCCGCGACCCGTCGCCGTAGTAGGCGTTGCTCGGGAGGTCTTCCTCTTCGAACAGCCGCAGCAGCGACTCGCGGAACGCCGGCTCCAGCCCGGAGACGTGGAACAGGTGTGCCTGGTTGAACCACAGCGTCTCGCCCGTCGCCGGGTGGCGCGCGACGGCCTGGCGCGTCTGCCGCGTCGTCAGCCGGTCGCCGGGCTTCCACCTGAACTCGATCCCCGCCGCGCGGCAGTAAGCCTCGACCGCCGCCCTGTCGTCCGTGCCGAAGACCTGCCGCCAGCCGAGGCCGAGTCCGTCGCCGAAGTTGCGGACGTAGGTCACGCGCTTCTCGACGAAGCGCTCTCTGAGGCGCGGGTCGAGCAGTTCGTAGACCTCGCGGCTGTAGGCGAGCGGCGTCTCGCCCCCGCGCGCCGCCGGCCGCTGGCAGAAGAAGAAGAGGAGCTTCGGCCATTGGTGCGCGTAGGACAGCTCGTTGTGCGGCTGAATCCGCTGGTCGGCCGGGTACTCGGTCGAGGTGTAGATTCTGGCGCTCAGCTCCGTGCGCGGCGACGACGGCTCGCCGTAGTCGAGCAGTTCCGGGGCGACGGCGCGCGAGACGTGCTCGAAGTCTTCGAGCGTGCTGACGTTGAAGCCGCGGAACAGGAGGCCGCCGTGCTCTGCCAGTTGCCGCTCGACCGCGGGCAGGTTGTCTTTCGTCCAGAGCGCGAGGTCGAGGTCTTCGGCCTCGGGCCGCACGACGAGCGGCAGCGGCCCGCCGCCCGGCAGTCTCTCGGCCCTGACGAGGCCGAGGCGCGACTGCGTGACGGACTTCGGCCTGACGCTCTTGAACTTCTGAAGGTTGGTGCGCCTGAGCGCGTCCTTCGCCTCGGCCCGCCGCGCGCGCTCCTCCTCGCCGAGCATCGGGAGCGCGTCGATTCGCGCCGACGGGTTCTCGACGATGCCGCGGAGCAGCGCCTCGAATTGGCGGTGCATGCGCTCGACGCGGGCCGCGTCGAAGAGGTCGGTGCTGTAAGTCCACATGCCCGCCAGAGAGTCGCGCCGGTCGGACATGAAGAGCGAGAGATCGAACCTGACTTCCCTCACCTCCAACGGCTGCTGCTCCAGACGCAGGCCGGGCAGGTCGGGCGGGCGCGGCGCGAAGTTCTCGAAGTTGAAGACGACCTGGAAGATCGGCGTGTGGGCGAGGCTGCGGCGCGGCTGCAACTCCTCGACCAGCTTGTCGAACGGCACGTCCATGTGCGCGTAGGCGCCGAGCGAAGTCCGGCGCACTCGCGCGAGCAGTTCGACGAAGGCCGGGTTGCCCGAGAGGTCGTTGCGGAGCACGAGCATGTCTACGAAGAACCCGATCAGCCTCTCGGTCTCCGGGCGGCCGCGGCCGTTCACGTCCGCGCCGACCACAACGTCGGTCTGCCCCGTGTAGCGGTAGAGTAAAGTCTGGAAGGCCGCGAGCAGCGTCATGAAGAGCGTCGCGCCTTCGCGGCGGCTGAGCGCCCTGAGCCCCCGCGCGAGGTCGTCGGGTATCGTGAACGTGTGGCTCGCGCCGCGGAAAGACTGCGCCGGCGGGCGCGACCTGTCCGCCGGGAGTTCGAGCACCGGCGGCGCGCCGGCCAGGCGGCGACGCCAGTACTCGACGAGACGCTCGATCACCTCCCCCGACAGCCGGCGCCGCTGCCACGCGGCGAAGTCGGCGTACTGCACGGGCAGCTCCGCGAGCGGCGACGGGCGCCCTTCGGCGAACGCGCGGTAGAGCGTCGAGAGTTCCTCGACGAGGATGTTGAGCGAACGGCCGTCGGAGATGATGTGGTGCATGACGAGCAGCAGCACGTGCTCCTCTTCGCCGAGCCGCAGCAGGCTCACGCGCCAGAGCGGGCCGCGCTGCAAGTCGAACGGGCGCCGCGCCTCCTCCTCCGACAAGGCCCTGACCGCCGACTCGCGCTCGGCCGCTTCGAGCCCGCTCAAGTCCGCGCGAGCGAGGCCGACCCCGCCCGCCGGAAGAATGACCGGCACGGGCGGTCCTTCGGCGCTCTGGAAGACTGTCCGCAACGACTCGTGCCGTTCGGCGAGCGCGTCGAGAGCGCGGGCGAGCGCGTTTACGTCGAGCGCACCCGTCAGGCGCACGGCGGACGGGATGTGATAGGCCGCGCTCTCCGGTTCGAGTTGCGTGACGATCCACAGGCGCTGCTGCGCGAACGAGAGCGGGAGTTCGCCGTCGCGCGGGACGCGGACGAGTGGCGGCACCGGCGCCCCTTCGCCGTCGCCCCGCGACGCCTGCTCAACCGCCCGCGCCATCCCGGCAACCGTCGGCGAAAGGAAGAAGGATTTCAGGCTCAGCTCGACGTCGAACACCTGCCGCACGCGCGAGACGAGCTGCGCCGTGAGCAGGGAATGCCCCCCGAGTTCGAAGAAGCCATCCTCCACGCTCACCCGCTCCGCCCCGAGCACCTCCGCCCACAGCCCGCTCAACGCTTCCTCCACCGCCGTCCGCGGCCCCACGTACTCGCCGCGCGGCTGGAGCCGTCCCGCGCCCGGCTGCGGCAGCCGCCCCCGGTCAACTTTGCCGTTCGGGGTCAGCGGAAACTCGTCGAGCACGACGAACTCGGTCGGCACCATGTACTCAGGTAGACGGCGACTCAAATGCTCACGCCAGATCGTGACGTTGCCTTCTGCTTCGGGCGTGCCGACCAGGTAGGCGACCAGTCGCTTGTCACCGCGGTCGTCCTCGTGCGCCACGACCGCGCACTCGGCGACGGACGCGTGCGCAGCCAGCGCCGCCTCCACCTCCCCCAGCTCGATGCGGAAGCCGCGCAACTTCACCTGATGGTCTATCCGGCCCAGGAACTCGATCTCGCCGCCGGGGAGGAAACGCGCCAGGTCGCCCGTGCGGTACATCCTCGCTCCCGCCGCCCCGCGGAAAGGGTCCGGGATGAACTTCTCCGCCGTCAGCCCCGGCCGCCTCAGGTACCCGCGCGCAAGCTGCACGCCCCCGATGTGGAGCTCGCCGGCCACGCCCACCGGGGCCGGGCGCAGGCCCCGGTCGAGGACGTGGAGCTGCGTG
>DASQMB010000001.1:0-1780 GCA_035645715.1 Pyrinomonadaceae bacterium | reverse complement strand
TCACGCTCAGGAAGGGGAACTACTGGGCCGACCTCGTCGAGGTCGACACCCACGACGTCGTCATCCGCTTCATCCGGCTGCGCGCCGGGAAGGGCGGCGGTCAGGACGGCATCACCGTCGGCGAGGGCGGGCGCAGGGTGGTCCTGGACCACCTCTCGGTGAGCTGGGCCGTCGACGAGAACATCTCCACCGTCGGCGACGGCATCCCGGGCACCGACGAGGCTGACGTCCTGGAGTCCAGCGACGTGACGATCCAGTGGAGCATCTCGTCGGAGGCGCTGAACTGCGCGTTCAGGGGCGAGTGTCACAGCAAGGGCCTGCTGGCCTACGGCAACAAGCTTTCGTTTCACCACAACCTGTTCGCGCACAACAGCGCCCGAAACCCGCAATCGGACGGCGGCGACGTTGCCGATTACGTCAACAACGTGGTCTACAACTGGGGATGGCGCGCCGCGCGGTTCTATCCCGAGAACATGTGCATCAAGATCAACTTCGTCGGCAACTACTTCAAGCCGGGCCCCAACGGCATCCCCAGCGATCCTCCGAGCACGAGGAACAAGACGGGCTACGAGGTCGACCTCCTCGGCAGCTGGCCGCAGAGGTGCCCGGGCTTCAAGCCGATCTTCCTGCGCGACAACGTAGGCCGCAACCGGTCCGACGCCTCCCTGGCCGAGAGCCTCGTCGTCGAGCCGCGGTACCGCGGCCTCGTCGCCGCCGCGCGATGGGACGAGGCGCCCCAGGTGCGCACGACCTCGGCGGCGCAGGCCTTCGAGGAGGTGCTGCAGCACGCGGGCGCGTCCGTGCCGACGCGCGACGCGGTCGACGAACGCGTGCTTCGCGACGTGAGGAACGGGACGGGGCGCATCATCGACGATGTCGCGCAGGTCGGCGGCTGGCCGCGGCTGGCGGCCGGGACGCCGCCCCAGGACGGGGACGACGACGGCATGCCCGACACGTGGGAGATCGCCAACGGGCTCGATCCCCGCGACGCGGCCGACCGCAACGGCGACGCGGATGGCGACGGGTACACCAACCTCGAGGAACACCTCAACGGCCTGGTGGCCGCCGCCTTTCCCCCGGGCAGCCCGGCTCGGGGCCTGGACGGCGGCTGACCCGGGGGCGGTCGCCGGTTCTCGGCCGGGCCGGAAGGTCGCGCGGCGGACGGCAGGTCCTCGTGCCCGCAGGGCGGGAGGGTTCCCTCCTCGTCACACGCCACTCCCCCCGCATCCCTTTCGCCCGCGGGCCTCGAGGTCCTCCCAGCCCTCCGCGCGAGCGATCACCGCGCTCGTCTCGCGCGGATCAGCGATCCCCGCGAGGCCCGCCGCCGAACCATCGGCCGTGCCCATCGTCCCCGACCACCTCGATCAGCGACCGGACCGACTCACGCGTGAACCCTGGGGCGGACCCGTGTCCGGGCGCCGACCCGCGCCCGGACGGCACGCGGGTGCGCTACGTCACAAGCCCAGCATCTTCTCCGCCTTGACGAGCGCCTCCATCGACGCCTGGTGCTTGCCCTCGCCGTGCAGCTTCTGGCCCTCGTCGCGCAGCCGGTGGACCTCGGCCATCCGCTCCTGGCCCAGCTTCGCGTCGGCCATGGCCGCATCGATCTTCTTGACGTGCGTGGGGCACTGGCTGGCGAGTGCCGGCGCCGAGACGGCCGCCGCGAGGGTCGCGGCGACGATGGTGGCACGCAGGTTCATGTGGACCTTCCTGAGGGAACGCGACGGCGGCGCCGCGAGTGGTGAGGCTCGTGGCATAGCGCATCGCAGCTCGATCCCAA